>LADT01000001.1 GCA_000961765.1 Clostridiaceae bacterium BRH_c20a
TCTAAAATATAGGCCTCGTCCTTTAGCCCTACTAAAGGCGCCATAGATAAGTACTCAAAATTATCCATATTATAGGCACTAATTACACAGTCCTTTACTTCTTCTTCGGAATAATCACCAAGATAGAGGTTTAATATTATTTCTGCCAATTCTTGATATATATCCCCATCTATTTTATACAATTCTTCCATACTTATCATTGGTATGCTGTCGGGAACAAAAAGTCCCCCTTTAGGGACCATACCTAATTTTATCGCTTCAGAAGCTCTCGCCTTCTTATAATTACCCCTAGTACTTACATACATTATCCTGTACTCCTTTGTAGTTTATTGTAATTCTCTGATGATAATTATAATTTGATTTCTATAATTTATCAAACCTAATAATTAAAATTGTCGATAGACTATTGACTATGGACTATAGACTATGGACTATAGACTTATACTTAAACATGGTAAAACTTTAAAAATTAAGATTGAGATTTCGCTTCGCTAGATTAAGATTCCGCTTCGCTAGGTTAAGGTTAAGACTAACCACCAGTCACCAGTTACTAACAACTAGCCACTAGCCACTAACAACTAAGATTAAGATTAAGATTGTTGATAATATCTTTTTTTCTGGGCACCGGTCACTGGGCAACCGGGCACAAACCCAATAATTGTCCCAAGACTAGCCACTAACAACTAACAACTGTTATAATATACCTAAATATCGCTTTGGCGAAAAGGAGTTGATAATTTGGTTTTTTTTAGTGTAGATAAACTTGAACCAATATGCAAGGACATTAGAGCAGATATTTTACGCATGACGGAAGCGGCAGGCTCCGGTCATCCTGGGGGTAGCTTATCGGCTGTTGAATTAATGACTGTATTATATTTCAATGTCCTTAATCACCGCCCCCAGGAACTTGAGTGGTCTGAGCGGGACCGTTTTATACTCTCTAAGGGTCACGCCTGCCCGGTAGTTTATGCTGTTATGGCTCGCAGCGGATATTTCCCCGTAGAAGAACTGCTTACACTTAGAAAGTTAGGTAGTAGACTACAGGGACATCCTAATATGAAATCCTTACCGGGTCTGGAATCTTCCAGTGGTTCTTTAGGACAGGGCCTTTCAGTAGCTAATGGCCTGGCTTTAGCGGCAAAAATTGATAAAAGGGACTATCGGGTTTACTGTCTCATGGGTGACGGTGAATTACAGGAAGGTCAAATATGGGAAGCTGCAATGACAGCTGCCCATTATAAACTGGATAATGTCTGTGCCCTAGTTGATTATAATAATTTACAAATTGACGGAAAAGTAGAAGATGTTAAAGGTATTGCTCCTCTCAAAGAGAAATGGTTATCCTTTAACTGGCATGTTATTGAAATTGATGGTCATGATCTAGAACAAGTGGAAAAGGCTTATGCAGAAGCTAAACAAATTAAAGGAAAGCCAAGTATTATAATTGCAAAAACTATAAAAGGTAAAGGTGTCTCATTTATGGAGGATGTAGCAGGTTGGCACGGGAAAGCTCCTAACTCCGAAGAACTAGAGCAAGCATTAAAGGAGATATACGTTCAGGAGGGATCAACTTTAAAGAATTGAAAGTTGATAAATTGAGAATTGAGAGTTAAAATTTTTTACTGAACATAGGGAAAGGAATGATAGTTAAAATGAAGATGAAGCCAACCCGTGATGGTTATGGTGAAGGCTTGCTGGAGTTGGGTAAAACTAATCCCCTAGTACTAGTGCTGGATGCAGACCTATCAAAATCTACCCGTACAGACTGGTTTATGAAGGAATTTCCTGAGCGTTTTTTTGATATTGGTATTGCTGAACAGGATATGCTAGGTACAGCAGCAGGACTGGCTCTAGCCGGTAAGATACCTTTTGTTACAACTTATGGTGTATTTGTTGCCGGAAGGGCTTGGGACCAAATCCGTACAACTATTGCTTATGCCGAGCTCAATGTTAAAATTGCCGGAGCTCATGGTGGTATTTCAGTAGGGCCAGACGGAGCTACCCATCAAGCATTAGAAGAAATTACCTTGATGCGGGTGCTGCCTAATATGATTTTAGTTGTGCCCTGTGATGCAATAGAAACAAAAAAAGCAACTCTTGCATTAGCCTCTTTACAAGGCCCAGCTTATCTCCGGTTTACCCGGGAGGCAAGCCCTGTATTCACTAGTGAATCAGATATTTTTGAAATAGGTAAATCTATAACTTTAAAAAAAGGAACAGATTTAACTCTTATTGGCTGTGGACCAATTGTATATGAGGCACTAATGGCTGCCGAAGAATTAAATAAATTAGGTATCTCAACCAGGGTAATTAATATGCATACAATAAAGCCCTTGGATAAAGAAACAATCATCAAGGCTGCCTTGGAAACAGGGGCCATTGTTACTGTAGAAGAACATCAAGTTATGGGTGGCTTAGGGGGAGCAGTAGCAGAAATATTAGTACAGAATTCTCCCGTCCCAGTAGAAATGATAGGTATTCAAGATACCTTTGGTGAATCCGGCACACCGGAGGAGCTAGCAGAAAAGTATGGGCTTACTTCTAGACATATAATAGAAGCATCTAAAAAAGTGCTGAAGAGAAAAACCTGTCGTGCGTAACGACAGGTTTTTCTCTTCAGTGGGCGCGTGGGCGAGTGGGCGCGAAAACATCATGAATTATCCCGGTAGACGTTATTCTTTTTCATTATATTTATTTCCGCGCCCACGTGCTCACGCGCTCACGTAAAGACGTAAAAAATCACCTCACGGTGATTTTTTAAAGGTAGCAGCTTAAAAAGTATTCAATTATCTCTCTTCTCCGAACAATGCCAATAAATACATCATTATCATCTACAACAGGTACAAAATTCTGAGTTATTGCTAATTCAATCAAATCCTCCATCTTAGCGCTGATTTTCACAGGTACATTTTGTACCCTTTGGGGAATATCTGTAATAGCTATTTTACTAGTATTCTCAAAGCTTTGGCCCGGAGTATTTTTCATCTTCCATAAAAAATCCCCTTCTGTAAGTGTCCCCACATATTTACCGCCATTATCTATTAGCGGAACAGCAGTATATCTGTGATACTCCATCTTTTCCATGGCCTGCCTCATCGTAGCATTAGTTGATAAATAAACTACATCCTGCTTTGGTATTAAAAAGAACGAAATGTTTTTTGTCATGTAGAAAACTCCTCAATAATAGTATAAAAATTTCCTCGTCTATATGTTATCACTAAATAAATTTGATGTTAACCTCTTTTTTCCCCAGAAATAAAGTTTAAAAACTGCTCCATAGCAGGTGTTGAATATTTTTTTGAGGTTGTAATAACATAAAATTTACGCATAATCTTTAACCCCTCTATTGTTAAAGCTTTTAAGGTTTTAAACTGCAGCTCTTTTTGAACAGTTTTTTCTGATAAAATAGAAATACCAAGATTGGCCTCTACTGCTGATTTAACGGCCTCAGTACTCCCTAGCTCCATAATAACTGATAGGCTGTCCATATCCCAACCTGCCTTGGTTAAAGCATCCTCCATTATCTGTCGAGTTCCCGAGCCTTTTTCCCTAAGTACAAAAGGAAAAAGAGATAGTTGGTCAAATGTAACTGATTTTTGGATAGCCAGTGGGTGAGTAGGATTAACAATTACCAATAATTCATCATCGAGAAATGGTTTTACAGTAAGACCTTCATGACCAATAGATCCTTCCACCAAGCCCAAATCTAAAGTCTGATCGTAAACAGACTTGATAATATGCTGAGTATTAAAAATAGCGATAGTAATATGCACAAGGGGGTAGAGCTCTTTAAAACTTCCAATGAATTTAGGAAGAAAATATTCCCCGATAGTTTGGCTGGCCCCTATAGCTAAGTTGCCTCTAACTACTCCGCTAAAATCACTTAGGCTTTTCTCAGCGTCTACAAAAAGACTACATATTTGAATTGCATAATTATATAATAATTTTCCTTCTTCTGTTAAAGAAACTTTACGGGTTGTACGGTTAAATAGCTTAACACCTAGTTCATCCTCAAGAAGCTGAATTTGTTGGGAAATCGCCGGTTGGCTGATATGCAAAATCTCCGAAGCATGGGAAAAGCTCTTCTTCTCCGCAACTACTTTAAATAACTCTAAATGATGTCTGTTCAAAAAATCCACTCCTGGAAAACTTTATTATGAAAAAGGGCCACACCTCATCCCGAAACTCATTGGGGCCGTGGAATATCCCCAACGGAAGTCACCTGATGTAAGTTTCCCTTATACTATCTTAGTATTATATTTAGTAAATATAAATATCAAAAGATATAATAATTCTATATGTTATTTATAGGTGATGCAGAATATATGGAAAGGGGACACACCTCGTTTTAGATATTAGATGTTCGATATTAGAGTTTGGACTCATGTTATACTTCGAAGCATTGCATTAATCTAACTTCTAATTTCTAACTTCGAACTTCTAGATTGAGGAATGTCCCCAACTTATGGAAAGGGGACACACCTGCTGTGGACTCTTGAAATTATACTATTATATTAGGAACATTGCTACTATAGTTGTCACAATCAAACCAGTTACTACAGGTACTAAATTACGGCGGGCCAATTCAAAGGGATCTACTCCACATATTGCAGCTGCAGGTATTAAAGCCCAGGGTACCAAGGTACCTCCACCGACCCAAATGGCTGCTATTTGACCTAAGGCGGTCAAAGTTGCTATTCCTGAGCCAATAGCTACGGAAAATAGATGGGCTACAGAGCCGGCTAAGGAGATACCGGAAAAGCCAGAACCATCCAAACCTGTTATAGCTCCAACTGTAGTTAGAGTTACTGCTCCTACAGCCGCATTAAGAGGTACTGACTGGGCTAAAGCAACGCCCAGATCATTTACTAATCCTTGTGACCCTTTTGGAAGCAGGTCACCAAATATGGAAAGAAAGCCAGCATCACCTAAATAAAAGAAGGCTGCGATAGGGATAACAGGGCCAAATACTCTAAAACCAAATTGGAATCCCTCTATTAAATAAGCTGTTATCTTTTCGAGTCCCTCATTTCTGTGAGCTAATAAGGCAATCAATATTAAAATAAATACACAAGTTCCCCCGATAAGGGCAGTTGCATCTCCACCTTGGAGATTTGCTTTAAACATAATAAGTACATCTGTAAAAAGTAGTACAGGTATTAAGACAGCTAAGCCTGTTTTCATTCTGGAGGACAGAACATTAAAAATAGTTTCTTCTCCTTTATTTTCAAGTCGATTAAAATATTCTTCCCCCTCGACCTGTAAAGTTCCTCTTTGCATATCCCGTCTTAATAACCAAAAAGCAACCACAGTGGTAACTATACCCATAACAAAAACTAGCGGTACACTAGCAGCTATTACATCATGAACAGGTATACCCGCCGCATCAGCAGTTAATTTTGGTGCACCTTGAATTATGAAATCACCAGATAAAGCAATTCCGTGACCAAATAAATTCATCGCCATAGCTACACCTAAGGCCGGGAGCCCTACCCGTACTGCAACGGGTAGTAAGACCGCTCCCATCAGGGCAACTGCGGGAGAAGGCCAGAAAAACCAGGAAATAACCATCATTAAGATACCGATAACCCAGTAGGCTAATGCAGGTGTTCTAATAAGGCCAGTAAAAGGCGCTACCATTTTTTCATTTACACCGGTTGCTGCTAAAACCTTACTCATGGCAACAATAATAGAAATAATCAAGATAGTTCCTAAGAGTTCAGAAATTGCGTAAATAAAACTATTGAAAACACCCATAACCGATTGAAAAATTGAGCTGGTAGCTAAGAGACCTAGAATAAAAATACCGACAACACAGATAAAAGATGTATCCCGGCGTTTTATCATAAAACCCATGACCAAGATAATAAAAAGAACATATACCCAATGCAAGGCTGTTAATTGAATACCCACTTAAATCACTCTCCAGTACTAAAAAGTGTATTACAAATATATGCAATACTGTGATTAAATGTGTATGGTATATGTTCCCTATAATTTCTAGCCTAGGCGTTTAGCTGAGAGATTGCTAGTTGTTTGGCGTAGCTAATGGCCTGTGCTATCCTGCCTAAATTTATTGTTTTTTCATACCCATCCAAAATATTTAGCTTTATAAATTGTTCATAGGTGCCTTCTTTCATTCCAGTAATTATTAATTTTTTACCCATTTGTTCCAGCTGTTCCTTAATTCTACCTAAAACTATAATTCCAGTAGTATCAATAGCCGGTGAATTCATTAAATTAATTACTATAATATCTGCACCCTTACTTTTGAGTTCAATGGTAGTAACAATAGCATCAGATACACCGAAAAATAACGAGCCCTCTATGGTAAAGGATTTTATCCTTTTATCAAAACCATTACAATCTACTGGATATTCCTTGAGATAACTATTACCAAGATTAAACATCAATATAACAGCTGATAATAATGTACCAATGGCAACAGCCGTTGTCAGATCGGTTATAACCGTTAGTATAGTAGTAACTGTTATGACCGCTAATGCTTCCTTCGAGGCAGAAGCAAGTCGATAGGTTTCTCTATATTCAATCATTTTAACAGAGGTGGCCATTAAAATCCCGCCTAGAACTGCTAATGGAATAGTGCTAGCCAAGGGACCGAATTTTAAAATCATTAATAATAACACCAGACCGTGTATTATACCTGAGAGCCTTCCTCTTCCTCCTGCATTAACATTTACTACCGAACGTACTATCGCACCTGTACCAATCAAATTACCAAAAATAGCTGCCACAAAATTAGCTATTCCCTGTCCAATAATTTCACGGTCACTATCATGTTTAGTATGGGTCATTTCATCAACTATCAAGGAAGCTAGTAAAGACTCAATTGAACCTAACAGTGCTAGGACAACGGCAGCCTTGGTGATATCAACCATGTTTAGAGCTCCGAAGTTAGGAATATAAATCTGGGGAAAAACCAAAGGAATCTCTCCTACCACAAGCTCTGTAGGCAGCCAACCCTTTGCAACAATAGTTCCTATTATTAAGGCTACGATTGCATAAGGAATTTTCTTATTTATCAAAGGTAGTCCAAACATCAGTGCAATAACTAACAGAGCCAGAATAGGACTATCCTTTAAATATACAATTTGCTTCAAAAAAATAAGTATCCCTATTCCATTGGTAAAACCAATTATTGTGGGATGAGGTATCAGCCGTATATATTTTCCCAGCTTAAATATACCCATGAGAATCTGGATTAGCCCAGCTAATATCATAGCGGCGAAAAGTCCATCAAGACCGTACTTATTAAACATTTCAACTAATACTACAGTCATTGCTCCCGTAGGGCCTGATATTTGAGCTTTTGTACCACCAAACATTGGGGCTAAAATACCAGTAAAGATTGCTCCATATAAACCAGCTGCAGCACCTGCTCCTGACAGAACACCAAAGCTTAAAGCAAGGGGAAGTGCTACAAAGGAGACCGTGATGCCTCCAATCACGTCACCTTTCAGTTTCTGCCATGTTTCTCCATTTAGCTCCATATAAATTTTCTCCTCTAATATTTTTAGTAAAATTTTGAACAATGAGTAAATTATACTCCTCTAAAATTTACTTAGCTACAATAGAATTTATGGATACTGCTAAAAATATGAGAAAGTTTGTCGTTATATGGGATTTACTATCCAATACTTTTAAATAGCTTCAAATATCTGCAAATGGCTGCGTATTTCATTTGTATTACGTATATTCTAATCAAAAAATCACCTGTGCACAGATGATTTCTTAAATAAGTATTATTTAAAAAATTTTATATAAGGAATAAACTGCAGAAACTAACACTAATATAGGTACCCCTTTTTGGAAATGCCTTTGGGATATTCGTGGGAAAATATAATTACCTAATGCACTACCTATAAACCCCATGGGTACTAACGTCAATGCTCTAATAATTATTAATTTATTAATCGCACCTAAAGACAATAAAAATAGTATACTAAAAACGTATACTAAAGCATTATAACAGGCAAAAGTTGCTCTAAATTGGTCTTTTGGTATTCCTCGATTATTTAAGCACAG
This sequence comes from Clostridiaceae bacterium BRH_c20a, assembly GCA_000961765.1. Lineage (GTDB taxonomy): Bacteria > Bacillota > Peptococcia > Peptococcales > BICA1-8 > BICA1-8. Next base: position 8,047 of record LADT01000001.1, read on the forward strand.
AACTATTGGGGGTCCGGGCATACCAATGCTAGCAGTCATTACCCCCGATATACTGCCCACAATCCGGTCAGCCCAGTCATTTTGAGCAAATTCAAAATGGTAGCCGGAAATAAGGATAATGCTTAGCAAAATAACCACGATACTTATCATTATCTTTAAATTATTTTGGTTAAAATTATAAAATATATAGATACCAAAGGGTATCCCAACTAGTGCTCCGGCCAATAAATTAAATACTATTGAACGCATTATTGATTTGCGAACTTTAAAAGATAGAGCTGAAACTGTAAAAAAAGAAATTATCATGCTTAATCCAACTGCTGTCTTTGCATCAAAGACCAATAAAAACAAAGGTACTGCTAAAAGTGCAAATCCAAAACCGGTAACCGACTGCAAACAAGCTGCTAAAATAACTATGACTGCAGCAATAATAAAGGGAAAATCGAACATATTAAGTCATCTCCTAAGAACTTTTGCGGATATATCAGACTGTATAAATATTTCATACTTTAATTAATATTCTAGCAAACTTTTCTTTTTACATAAACCCCAAATATAATTTTAGTACCTTAAAAAATATTTTTTATAAATTTTTCTCCACATTATTGACATAAAGTAAAAACGATTTTATACTTATATCTATCGTGCAGAAATTTAATTGAATATTGTAGATCTTAGGTCTGCTAATACACCTTAAAGGGTTGGGTAAAATACCCGACTTTAACCCCCGTGGGTGTATAAGAATAAATAATATTATGAAAGGGGGAGGCCATAATGGGTTTTTCAACATTTGGTCGACATGTAATTGCTGATTTCCACGGAGTATCTGAAGAGGTTTTAAATGATTTTGATTTTCTGAGGAGTGCACTACATGAGGCCGCTATCGCTTGTGGTGCTACTGTAGTAGGAGAACAGTTCAACAAGTTTGAACCACAAGGAGTAACGGGGGTTTTAGTTCTAGCGGAAAGCCATTTATCAATTCATACCTATCCAGAACACGGTTTTTGTGCCATTGATTGCTATACATGTGGCACTGAAGTAAACCCAGAAAAAGCCTATAAGCATCTAGTTAGTCTACTTAAGCCCAAAAGGGCTTACGAAAGAGGATTAATGCGAGGCACGGGAGAAATCACTAATTTATCTAAAAAGGAACTCAAAGTTGTAAATTCATAATGATTCTATATGAAAATATAGATAAAAGTAAAACCGCCTTTATCAGGCGGTTTTTTAATTAAAAATTGACTTACAAACAAATTAAAAATACATATTCACTTTTCTTCCAGCTTAACCATCCCCAAAAGAGCCCTGTATGGCCCTGGAGTGCCTGGCGGAATAAAAGCGACCCTATCACCAGGTTTTATTACTCCATCTTCCACTGGCGAAGCCAGGCCATTAATAAAAACCGCTTCTATCATTTCCTTGGGCAGGTCTAGTTTCTCGGCCAACTCCAAGGCAGTACATTGATCCTTTAGTTCGTAATAAAAAGGGAACTCCCAATGTCTTTCATCACAGACTTTCTTTAAAAAGGAAAAGCATCTAACTTCTATCTTAGCCACTTAAAAAAACACCCCCAACATTTTATTATCTAGTATGTATTTTTCCACCATATATACAAAAATCCTGCAAAAAGAAAAAAAGCACTCCCAAAATTGAGAGTACTTCATAGTCAATTATATATTGACAATCTTTGCTTCACTATTTTCCGATAATTTTTCTTCAATAGCTGTAGAATCGAAGATAAAACCTCTATCGTAAGAAATAACCGGTCTAAAAGGAAGCTTTTCTCCAAAATAATTTTCCATCGATGTAATAACTATTTTTGGATTGTATACTGCAAAATTTGCACTTAACATATTCATTGCTTTTGCTGAAATTTGTCTCGGTACAGCTACCCACAGGAATTTTTGGTCTTCACCTAAATAAACACTAAAACTGCGTTGACCAATCCAACGGTTGCTATTTTCCTTGATATTTTTCAGCCCAACCAAAATCAAATCTTTAATCTCTTTTTTTGCATTTTTGTTTAACTCTTCTTTGGAAAGTCCCCAGCATACAAAATATTGTTTTCCTTCTACCTCTGGATATAGATAAAATATTTTGTTGTTCATAATAATCGCTCCTTTTTTAATAAAATATATTTGTCTATATAAAGCCAAAGGCGGCTAATAGCCGCCAGATACTTTTATTGCAGCACACTTGAACTATATTAATATATCCAAGTGATTATTGCAATAGAAATTTATTCAAATATTAATTAATATGGCAAATAGCCAAATTTGTCATCCTGAGCGATAGCGAAGGATCTTACGTAGTGAAGAATCTTAAGATCCTTCGGTCGTTCCTCCCTCAGGATGACACAGCAACAATCAATACTTATGGATTTAAATTTTCCAAATTTAATTTTAATCCTTCATCATTATATTCTATAATTAATTTGGCACCATCACTAATTTGCCCCCCTATTAAAGCTCTTGCAATTAATGTCTCTACATTTCTCTGTAAAAAGCGCTTTAAAGGTCTAGCCCCAAAGATAGGGTCATATCCCTCCTTGGCAATGTACAATTTAGCTTCTTGCGTAAGCTCTAAAGTAATACGACGGTCTTCTAATCTTTTTCTCAGATCTTCTATTAATAGCTCAACAATCTCTGCAATTTCTTTATTAGTTAATGGAGTAAACAGCACCAAGTCATCTACCCGGTTCAAAAACTCCGGACGGAAATGCTGCCTTAGTTCATTCATTACCTGTTCTCTAACCGGTTCTTTTAGTTCACCCTTCTCGCTGATGCCTTCTAATAAATGGTTGGAGCCAATGTTAGAGGTCATAATTATGATAGTGTTTTTAAAGTCAATAGTCCTTCCTTGAGAATCAGTGATTCTTCCATCATCTAGCACCTGTAAAAGAATATTGAAAACATCATGATGGGCCTTTTCTATCTCATCGAGGAGTACAACTGAGTATGGTTTTCTTCTTACTGCTTCAGTAAGCTGCCCGCCTTCCTCATAACCAACATAGCCGGGCGGAGCACCAATTAATCGGGAAACAGCATGTCTCTCCATATATTCGCTCATATCAATACGAATCATATTCTCTTCTGAATCGAAAAGGGAGCTAGCTAGGGTCTTTGCTAATTCTGTTTTGCCTACACCAGTTGGACCTAAGAAAATAAAGGAGCCAATAGGACGTCTAGGGTCCTTTATCCCTGCCCTAGCTCTAAGAATAGCATCACTTACTCTCTCTACTGCTTCTCCTTGGCCTATAACTCGCTGATGTAATATCTCCTCTAATTTTAATAATTTATCCCTCTCACCTTCAACAAGCTTAGCCAAGGGTATTCCGGTCCAGCGGGAAATTATCTGAGTTATTTCTTCATCAGTAACCTCTTCCCTTAATAAAGAATTCTCAGTGCGTTTTTCTGTAAGCTTTGTTTCTTCTTCGTGCAGCCTTTTTTGAATAACTGGCAGGTTTCCATATTTTAATTCTGCTGCTTTGTTTAAGTTATATTCCCTTTCAGCCTTTTCAATTTCCTGATGGATTAGTTCTAAATCTTCCCTTAGCTTCCTTACGGATTGAATAGCAGCTTTTTCATTCTCCCATTGGGCTCTCATGCTAGCAAGTTGTTCTTTTAGATCCGCCAGCTCCTTTTGCAAATTTTCTAAGCGTTCCCGGCTGGCTTTATCCTTTTCACCTTTTAATGCTGCCTCTTCAATTTCCAACTGCATTACCCTGCGGGATACTTGATCCAACTCTGAAGGCATAGAATCTATCTCAGTTCTAATCAAAGCACATGCTTCATCAACTAGGTCAATTGCCTTATCAGGCAAAAATCGATCAGTTATATATCTATCGGATAAGATAGCAGCGGAAACTAAAGCTTTATCATGGATTTTTACACCATGGAAAACTGCAAAACGTTCTTTTAATCCTCTCAGAATGGAAATGGTATCCTCAACACTTGGTTCACCAACCATTACCGGCTGAAATCTTCTTTCTAAAGCGGCATCCTTTTCAATATACTTTCTATATTCATCAATAGTAGTAGCCCCAATACAATGCAGTTCACCTCTAGCTAGCATTGGTTTAAGCATATTTCCGGCATCCATTGAGCCTTCTGCCTTACCAGCACCGACAATAGTATGAATTTCATCGATAAAAAGTATAACTTGCCCTTCACTATTTTTCACTTCCTGCAATACAGCCTTTAATCTTTCTTCAAATTCACCTCTATATTTAGCACCTGCTACTAATGCACCCATATCCAAAGAGATAATTGTTTTTTCTTTTAAGCCCTCCGGAACATCGCCTCTAACAATTCTATGGGCTAAACCTTCAACAATGGCTGTTTTACCCACCCCAGGCTCACCTATCAATACAGGGTTATTCTTAGTTTTCCTTGAAAGAATTCGAATAACATGACGAATTTCACTATCTCTCCCGATTACAGGATCAAGTTTATTAGTCCTAGCATCCCGTACTAAATCATGGCCGTATTTTTCTAAAGCCTCATAGGTAACCTCCGGATTATTGCTTGTTACTCTTTGATTACCACGAACATCAATTAAAACCTTTAAAAACCTGTCTCGAGTAAGCCCAAAACTCTTAAATTCTTTGCTTATTGGTGTATTATCTACTTCATCAATAATCGCCAAGAAAATATGTTCTACTGAAACATATTCATCCTTTAACCTTTTAGCCTCACCTTCAGCTTTAATAAAAATACTACTAATTTTCTTGCTTACATATATTTTTCCAGGCTCTCGACCTGTCCCTGTTACCTTTGGTTTACTATTTAAGATAAATTCTATTTCTTTATGAATCCTCGCTACAGATATGTCCATCTTTATTAAGAGACGAGAGATCAACCCTTCCTCTTGTTCTAATAATGCTAAAAGTAAATGTTCTAAGTCTATTTCCGGATTTCCATAACTTAAGGCCTTATTCTCTGCTTGCTGTAAAGCCTCAAGGGATTTTTGAGTTAAAAGATTTAGGTTCATAAAAACCTCCTTATTTAGTTACTGGTGACATTACCAGTGCTCAGTGTCCAGTGCCCAGGAAAATATTTAATCTAACCACGGGCCCCTCCGGGGCACACGGATAAACACGGTAATTTCATACAAATATTTAAACAAATACATGGTTATCTGTCCGAGGAGTAAAAGAGGATTTCTCGGCTAATTGCTCCACTAGCTTCTTTTCTTCACTGGAAATAACCTTAGGGATAACAATCTTTGTAACTATATATAGGTTTCCCGGTCCTGATTTGGCGGGAATTCCTTTCCCCCGTAGCCGAAGCCTTTGTTCACTTTGAGTTCCAGGGGGTATGTTCATTTTTATCTTACCATTTATTGTCGGAACATAAACCTTAGTACCTAAGATAGCCTCCCATGGACTTATTTTAATCTGAGTTATTAGGTCAGCACCATCTATCTGAAAATTTTCATGAGGAGCAATATTAAGGTTTAGGTATAGGTCACCCGCTGGTCCTCCGCCTATTCCCGGACTTCCTTGGCCTTTTAATCGGATTTTACTGCCGTCTAATGAGCCTTTAGGAATTTTGATATCATACTGTTTTTGAGCCTGCTTTAAGCGACCATTAGACCCTTCTTCAAGAACATGGAGACCAATATTTTTTGAAGTACCATTATAGGCCTCTTCTAAGGTAATAGTTAAGTCTGCCTCTCTATCCTCACCTTTAAAGGAGGAGTTACCCCCAAAACCTTGAGTCCCTCTAAAGAGATCACTAAAATCAAAACCATCGAAATTAGAGTTTGTTGAATAATAGAAGTTTCCGGATCCTTCTTTCCTTTGAAAAGCATCATCCCAACCTGGATATTTTTGAGAATCCTGGCCTGACTGCCAATTAGAACCAAATTGGTCATAAAGCTTTCTTTTTTCCGAATCCTTTAAAACTTCATAAGCTTCATTTAGAAGCTTAAATTTTTCCTCTGCCTCCGGGGATTTATTCACATCAGGGTGGTATTTGCGGGCAGCTTTCCGAAAAGAAGATTGGATTTCTTTATTTGATGCATCCCGGGATACCCCTAAGATTTGATAATAGTCCTGATACTTTACGCTCATGGTAACACCTCCCTAAAGATTAATCCTACACTTAAAACTAAGGATAGAATTACCTTATTAACCATACCTAAATTTCTTTGGTCAACAAAGGTCAGGCAGGGCTTTAATTGCATTATATTACATTGATCAGTAAAGGTCAATAGGTCAAAATAGGTCAATAAAAGCGCCTGCTTTTAGCAGCCGCTTTTATTGACCTATTGAATATTTTAACCGTGTTTATCCGTGTGCCCCGAGGGGCCCGTGGTTAAATAATAATGATTTCACTGCATTTTTGGAATATTTCTGCCATAGAAAATCTCTAGCATTTCTTTCTTAATCCGCTGTTTTATCTTTCTTTTATCCCAGGCTTTCAAATCCTTTTTGGCAGTCCCAAAAAGATACGTATCCAAGTCAAATTCTTTAAGAATCATTTTGGTGTGAAATATATTATCTTGAAAGACATTGACATCAATCATTTGATATCGCTCTCTTGTTTTTCCAGATATATAATTTTGAATAGAGTTGATTTTATGGTCAATATATAGCTTTTTTCCATTAACATCTCTTGTAAAACCTCGTACACGATAATCCATGATAGCAATATCAGGCTCAAAACTGTTAATCAAGTAGTTTAATGCTTTTAGAGGAGAAATGTGTCCACAGGTTGACACATCAATATCTGCTCGAAAGGTACTAATCCCCTGATCGGGATGGCTCTCCGGATAGGTATGGACAGTAATATGACTCTTATCTAGATGCCCAACTATGGCCTCTGGATGAGGTCCTGGGCTTTCGCTATCATCAATTTCTTTGGAAATAAATTCATTTTCCGAAACCAGCATAGTAACACTGGCCCCTTGAGGCTCATAGTCCTGATTAGCTATGTTTAAAATATTAGCACCAATTATCTTGGTTACGTCAGTTAAAATATTTGATAAACGTTCAGCATTATATTCTTCATCAATATATTGAATATAATCATTTCTGCTTTCGGGGGTTTTAGAATAACAGATATCATATAAATTGAAACTTAAAGTTTTAGTAAGATTATTAAAGCCATAAAGCTTTAACTTTTTTATAGGTTTTATCTCCATAATGTACTCCTTCCCGCTGATTACTTGTCAAAAGTATTTTGTGTAAGATATAGTCCATTATACATAAGTTGTTTGTTACTGTTCATTATCAATTCTTTAAAAAAGCAGTAATTCTTTAGGTTAACTATTTTTTCCCTAAGTTTTTTTTATTTTAGACCAGGTATCCCTCAAGCTAACTATTCTATTGAAAACAAGCTTGTCTTGGTCAGAATCTCTATCAACACAAAAATATCCATTTCTCATAAACTGAAACCGTTGACTAGATCTTGAATTTATTAAGCTTGGCTCAATATAGGACGTTAGTTTTTCTAGGGACTTAGGGTTTAAAACCATAGTCTTTTCTTCATCTTCTATAGTTTCCTGCTGCTCAATAAACAAATAGTCATAAAGTCTTACCTCTGCTTTTAGAGCATGTTGAACAGAAACCCAGTGCAATGTTCCTTTAACCTTTTTACCGCTAGTATCTTCGCCGCTTTTAGTTGTTGGGTCATAGCTGCAGCGCAGCTCGATTACCTCTCCGGTTTTTTCATCTTTGATGACCTGCTCGCATTTAATAATATATGCATGTTTTAGCCTGACCTCGTTACCAGGTGCCAAACGAAAAAACTTTTTGGGTGGCTCCTCCATAAAATCATCCTGCTCAATATAAATAACTCGGGAAAAGGGCATTTTTCTTGTACCCATACCGGGATTTTCCGGATTATTCTCAGCTTCTAGTTCTTCAACTTTTCCCTCTGGGTAATTTTCAATTATTACCTTTAAAGGACGTAATACAGCCATAACCCTAGGGGCTTTGGCATTTAAATCCTCTCTAATACAATGCTCCAATAAAGCGACATCGACTGTACTGTTGCTTTTAGCTACTCCAATTCTCTCACAGAAGTCTTTTATAGCATCAGGAGTATATCCTCTTCTTCTTAAACCTGAAATTGTTGGCATTCTAGGGTCATCCCACCCTTTCACATGCCCTTCTTCTACCAATTCTCTTAATTTCCGTTTACTCATTACTGTATTAGTCAGATTTAAGCGGGCAAATTCTATTTGCAGTGGTCTGGATTTAAAATCCTTAATTTTTCCTATTAAAGAATCAATCAGCCAATTATAGAGAGGTCTGTGATCTTCGAACTCAAGAGTACATATAGAATGGGTAATTCCTTCTATGGCATCTGAAATAGGATGGGCATAATCATACATAGGATAAATGCACCATTCATCGCCAGTTCTATGATGATGAGCCCGCATAATCCTGTATAATATTGGGTCCCGCATATTGATGTTAGGAGAAGTCATATCAATTTTTGCCCTTAGTACCTTTGCACCATCAGGATATTCACCACTTCTCATTTTTTGAAACAAATCCAAGTTTTCTTCGCTGGAGCGATCACGATAAGGGCTATTTTTACCAGGTTCTGTTAAGGTCCCCCTGTATTGTCTTATTTCTTCAGGACTCAAATCATCCACATATGCTTTATCATCCCTAATAAGCTGTACTGCATATAGATAAAGCTTTTCAAAATAATCTGAAGCATAAAATAGCCTGTCTTCCCAGCTAAAGCCCAGCCACTTTACATCTTCTTGAATTGACTCCACATATTCAACATCTTCTTTACTGGGGTTTGTATCGTCAAATCTCAAATTACATAGACCCTGATAACTCTCTGCAATACCAAAGTTTAAGCAGATGGATTTAGCATGTCCAATATGTAAATAACCATTTGGTTCCGGTGGGAAACGGGTATGTACTTTATTGTTATTTTTGTTTAACTTTAGGTCTTCATTAATAATATTTTCAATGAAGTTTGTAGAGCTAGGATTGTTTTTATTTTCCGAAAGGTTTTCAGTCATAAATTTTTTCCTCCTTAAATACTGACGCCAAGCTTGTTTTTGAATTATATTATAACCATGCCCGAAAGAATAATAAACTTTTAATTTTCTTATAGTTAATTTTACCTAATATTTAAATATTGTAAAGTCTAAAGGGCAAGTTGACTATGCAACCTGCCCTATTTATGTTAATAACTAAATTCTAAAGATTCTTTCTCTGAAAACTCAATAAACGCACCAGTTGCATTACCAAAAACAGCACCCGGAAGCCAAAAGTCTCCATCAACTATATTTACTTCTTTTCCTAGCCGATATACTTCACCATTAATCCTGATATAGGAGCTTTTATTTGCCATCTGGATTTTCAACTCTAAGGGCTGTAAAGTACTAAAGCCGGTACCATATTCTCTGTCTGCCCCCTTAATCCCAAGGTCCTTGGTATTAAGTTTGATTGATTTCCATAAATAATCCTCTGAAATATATTCATTAAAGGCTGCTTTATACTTACTAGCTAAAAGGGCACCAACACCACTGACTATGGGCGTAGACATTGAAGTGCCACTCATGACGGCATAGCCCCCCTTATACCAGGCACTAACAACATCAACACCTACCTGACAAACATCAACATGGTCACCCATAGTTGAAAACATAGCTCTTTTTTGGGTAATATCAACTGCTCCAACACATATGACCTCATCAAAAGCAGCTGGATATCTAATTTCATCTTCACCGGTATTACCGGCGCTAACAATTACAGCTACATTATTATCCACCAATGTTTTAACAGCCATATGAAAACTTGTTTTTTCCTCTTCACTTAAATCACTATCAACAGATAGACTCATATTAACTGCCGACACTTTTGAATTATTTGTAGCATTATACTGATTTATCCATTCTAAGCCAGCTATAAGATTTTCTAAAGTACCGTTTCCATCACCATCTAAAACTTTTACCGGCAGAATATTTGCTCTAGGTGCTATGCCTACATTCCCGCCAGCAATTGTACCTGCCACATGTGTTCCATGTCCATTGTCATCAAAAGTTCTGGGAGTATAATTAACAAAAGATTTACCATTTAATAATCTTCCTCTTAATTCCGAATGTTGACTAACACCAGTATCAACAACGGCTACAATACTATCCTGCCCATAAATACCCTGGGTATAATATGATTTGCGACCGCTTAAATTTAAAAACCTTAAATCAGAATCGTTAATTGTTCTAAGATTATTAGTAACCTTAAAGTCATGCAGCTTTATCATCCTAACCCTCCTCTTTTTTTTAAAATACCTAATATAATATATGAAAAAAAAGTTAAGGAGGATATACCGTCTTTTAAATTGTTAAATTTTCTTCTTTAAACGGGGTGTTAGCTCGCCTGCAATATTAACCTGCATTAATCTTCTGATTTCGTGGACATTATACCCCCGACTGAAAAGATAGTACATTTTTGTAAGAGCTGCCTCGGTTGTCATATCAAAACCACTAATAACTCCAACCTTTTCTAAAATTGACCCCGCTTTATATGCACCTAAATCTACAGTTCCCCGTAAACATTGGGTGCAGGCTACTATAACCAGACCCTGTGCACAAGCTTTTTGCAATACCGCTATTAAAGCCTCATTTTGATCAGGGATATTTCCGACACCATAGGTTTCAATCACTATTCCTTCTAGAGGAGGCTTTAGGATATTCTCAACTACATCAGCTCTAATACCCGGAAAAAGTCTTAGTGTGCCAATAGAATGCTGAGCAAATTCATGGATAGTTATCTTCTCTTTATTATCCCAATGCATTAAGTCCCAATTTATTTTTATATCAACTCCAACAGTACCTAATGGAGAGTAGTTAGGTGAATCAAAAGCATCAAGCTCGTCGGCACTTATCTTAACAGTTCTATTACCTCTTAATAACCGATCACCAAAGTATAGACATACTTCAGGAATATTATAATTGCCCGCAATAAGAATAGCTGTAATTAAATTGCCCCGGGCATCATTACGTATTTCACAGATAGGAATTTGCGAACCTGTTATGATTACAGGTTTATTTAACCCTTCTAACATAAAGGATAAGGCTGATGCAGTATATGCCATAGTATCAGTTCCATGTAAAACTACGAACCCGTCATAATCATGATAATTATCAGCAATATCCTGAGCAATAGCTGCCCATTTATCAGGAGTCATGTTAGCAGAATCCAAGAGAGGATTATATTCATTAATTGTATATTCTGGCATCATACCACTTTTTAGTTCCAATATATTTTCCATCTGCATTTTTAAATAACCCGGTGCCGGACTATACCCTTCTTTAGATAGAGTCATACCGATAGTCCCACCCGTATATGCAATATAAACTCGTTTACGCATTTGTCTCCTCCTCAATAGTAATGCTAAACATTACTAAGGCTAAGATTTCGTTTCACTAGGTTAAGGTTGAGTTTGAAAAAATAATTAGAAACAAAGATTCCACTTCGTTAGATTAAGATTTCACTACATTTCATTTCGTTAGATTTTTTTAAAAAAGTTTTTTTAAATCTAGCGAAGCGAAATCTTAATCTTAATCTTAATCTTAACCTTAACCTTAACCTTAATCTTAATCTTAACCTTAACCTTAATTATAGATTATTCTTTTTCTTGCCCACTGACAAGTGCTCAAGTACAGAGACAATGGGCAATGGTCGATAGTCTATGGTCTATGGTCTATGGTTTATCGACTATCTTCCGTTAATTTTTTGCTCTTGTTAGTAATATTTCAGCTTTCATATGCATATTTTCATTAATAAAGTGGACAAACAAGGGAGCGATAATATTATGGGTGATAAAAAAAACAGCATTCACTTTATCAATGCTAAAGACATTGAACAGCTTATTTTGAACTATCTAGATGAAAAAGCAGAGATGGTAAAAGCAACAAACCCTTATAATTTCGTCCGGTTAAATGAAATACACTGTGAGTTAAAAAGGATCTTTTTAGAAAACGGCTAAGCCGTTTTGTGGCTACAGTTCTACAGTTCTACAGTGCTACAGTGCTACAGTGCTACAGAAAAAACCTTAATCTTTACGTTCCTATTAAAAAAAATGCCCTTCCCAAATAAATACTGGGAAAGGCATTTTAATATTTTCACCTTTTCACTATTCCACTCTAGCACTTTTCCACTATTTTTATCATTCTTAATTAAATAAAATTAAAGCGATAAACTCTAAATCAGTTGTTCCAGTATTCTCTAAAGAGTGGCTCTCACCATGAGGGGTATAAACCAAATCACCTGCTTGAACTACTTTTATAGTACCATTATCATTAACTGTGCCTTCACCACTTAAAATATAGTAAGTTTCTGCATCTCCCTCATGCTTATGAAAACCTATTGAAGCACCAGGCTTTAAGGTATTTCTAGCGAAAAGCCTCCCTTTACCATTAAACTCATTTTTATCTACTTCCAATAAATGAATTAGTTCAACTTCACCCTTTCCGCCTTTTAAACACTGAATAACTTCTCTCTTTAAATCAGAGCCTTTCTTAAGCATACAATCATCCTCCTCAAACCGTAGTTAATTATTAATTCTCTAGAATTTTAAAGAATTCCTTCAATTACAAAAAAAATTGATTTCGAATTCTTCCCGTTTACCAAGTATTTATTGTATTATTTTACTTAGACATTCAAACAAAGAGGCGAACCATTATGCAAATCTACCTTAATAGGCTTCGTAGCATCCTAACTTTACTTTTTATTTTCCTATATTTCGCAAATATTTTTATGGAATCATCTACTATCAATACTAGTATCGCCTTGATAGTGATTTTTCTTTTACTTATCAACCTGCCCTTTCTGACAGGGGTTAATAAATATGTCTCCTTGATTCTGTTTTTAGGTGGTTTAGTTCTATTAATATATTTTAAAGGTGATATAACCCATTGGATAAGTGCCTTTACCAAAAATGCGGGTTTAATATGCCTTTTGATCACCGTCCCTCTCTTAGCAATTCCTTTAGCCTTCGAGGATTTTCAGCAGGCTATTAGTAGCAGTACCCAAAAGTATTTAAATGACTCACAAAGCTTTTATTTAATTACAAATATTTTAGCCTATTCTATGGGTATGCTTATAAACGTAGCAGGTATTTCTATAGTTTATCAACTCTTATACAAATCCGCAGAACAATACCCCAGAAGCCTATTCATCACTGCTCTTACCCGTGGCTACGGCTGCTGTGTATTTTGGTCCCCTAATTTTATCTCCGTTGCGGTCATTCTGCACTATCTTGATTTGCCTTGGATTAGTATTGCCCCCTGGGGATTTGTTTTTGCAGGTATTAGTATCTTTGTTGCATATGTACTACAAAAATTCTCATCCTTACCCAATGCCAATGATAACATTTCTGATTTAAACTTTGTCTCTATGGATAAAGAAAATACAAAGATCCTCCGCAAACTGATAATGTTAGGTTCATTTCTTCTATTTCTAATCGTTATCCTAGAATACTTTACAGGTAAAAGTGTGCTTGTTATTGTCCCACTGGTTGCGGTAATTTTCCCCTTTGTTGTTGCTATACTTTGGAAAAAACAATTTATTTACTTTCAAGCTCTATTTAATTATTACAACACCTCCTTACCCAAAATGAAAAATGAAATTGTCTTATTTACCGTTGCAGGTTTCTTTGGTCAGGCTTTAACAATAGCCGGAATAGGGGAACTTTTGCCCAAAGCAATATCCAATTCGGGTATTGAACACAGCTTTTTATACATACTTTTAATCATTGCTATTATGGTTTTCCCGTCATTAATAGGTATCCATCCGGTAGTAAGCGGTTCTACTATTGCCGTTACTTTACCTGTTTCAATGTTACCCTTAATGCCTATCCAGTATGCTATGACCTTATTAACGGGCTGGACATTAGCTATATTGCTTTCACCCTTCTCAGGAACCGTTTTAGTAACAGCGGCCGTAACCAATGAGACACCTTTTAATGTAGGCATGGTCTGGAACTGGCGCTATGCGTTAATACTTTCTGCAGTTTATATTTTAATCCTGCCATTTATCCCCATTTAGAGGATAGGCGACACACGTTCAAGAGGCAAGAAGTAAGAAGCAAGAAGCATGAATAGTTTTATCCTGCTTCTTGTCTCCTGCATCCTGCTTCCTGTAGTCAGGAATGTCCCCACAAATATAACTAAATGCCAAATCTTTTAGGACAATTTCTGCATTCCTCTGGAAGAGGGTTTTGTAGGAGAGTCTCAGAATACTGTTTTTCAGCATTTTTAATTCTGGTCAAGTTGGGTTCATAATCTGTGTAAGATGATATTAACTTTTGGTAGGCCTGGGCTCTTCTAATAAAAGGTCGTCTGAAATCTTGATAGGATTCCTTATTCCAGATATCCAAAAAATCCTCGCAATGAATATTACCAAAGGTTTTCCGGGATATATTTTGTATTTGTTTTTTATAATATCTTGGGTTAATAAACCTGCCTAAATAGGTACAAGGTGCAACTTCTCCACTAGAGCTAATGAATACCATTTTGGCTGGATTCATATCACAGAATACCTTTTCCTCAGCTGGCTTTAAAGGGTAAGACCTAAAGGGGAAGTCCCTAGCTAAAGCATATTCTTCCGCTTTTTTGATGATCTGCTCATACTCAAGTGAATCTTCATTTTCCCAGGAGAATATCTTGCTGTCATTAGCATCCTGACTAAAAACATAGTCTAGATTAGTTGTATAAAAATCATCTACCCCTAAAGAATGAGCCAATTCTAATGCTCTTAAAAGTTCATGGATGCTTTCTTTTGTAAGCATATAGGATAGGGTTATTAATGGAAATTTCTTTTGAGACCGCTCTTTAGCTTTAACTAAGCGCTTTACACTATCGATAATATTTGAAAAGTTCGAATTCACCCTTAGCTTTTCATGGGTTTCTGCACTAGCCCCAGCAATTGAAGTCGAAACTAAATCCACATTAAAGAGAATTAACCTATCAATAACCTCCTCTTTTAGCAAAGTACCATTTGTTGTAAACCCAACCTTACTTCCTGCCTCTTTAACAATACTGACCATATCCCAAATATCTCTGTTGATAAGGGGTTCACCCCACCCCTGCAAATAGACCCACTGTGTCAATTTAAAATAAGGCTCTAACTTTTTAAAAGTAGATAAGGTCAGAAATTTTTGTTCATCTTTACTGTTCAGATAGGTTGTTGGGCAGAATTTACACTTGAGGTTACAAGCGGCACTTACTTCTATTTGGATGGCATCAAAAAGCTTATTATCCTTTTTACTTTTGAGGACTTTCCAAATATTCTTCATATTTCCCTACTCCTTATGGGATCTAGAATTTAATATAATTATAAGCCAATAAATTCGAAAAGTATCCCATAATTATGCTTTTATATATATATTTAAATAAATTTAAAATACCATTGTCCCTTTCCTTCCCACTTATTTTTATGTTATATTAATTGATATGCTAAATAGAGAGGGTTAAATATGGAGAAAATAAACCAAACATTAAAAAACGAAGTTGCCAAAAGAAAAACTTTTGCTATTATATCTCACCCTGACGCAGGAAAAACAACATTAACAGAAAAACTGCTTCTCTTTGGTGGAGCTATAAGGTTAGCCGGTACAGTCAAAGGAAGAAAATCAAAAAAATTTGCTACCTCTGACTGGATGGAAATCGAAAAGCAAAGAGGCATATCTGTTACATCAAGTGCTCTTCAATTTTCCTATAAAGGATTCCATATTAATATCCTTGATACCCCCGGACACCAGGATTTTAGTGAAGATACTTACCGCACCTTAGCAGCTGCTGATAGTGCCGTCATGTTAATAGACGCTGCCAAAGGAGTAGAGGTCCAAACCATAAAGCTTTTTAAGGTCTGCCGGATGCGGGGTATTCCCATCTTCACCTTTATAAATAAAATGGATCGACATGGAAAAGATCCTCTTGAGCTTTTGGAGGAATTAGAGCATGTATTAGGTATCCGTTCTTGCCCGATGAATTGGCCAATTGGTATGGGTAGTGATTTTGCAGGTATCTATAATAGACAAAATGATACCCTTGAGCTCTATCAGGACAAAGAGAAACAGGAATTAATCTCTGCTGACCCTAGAGGAATTGAAGACCCGACAATTGCTGCGTCACTTAACCAAGCCCAATATACTAAGCTTTTTGAGGATATTACTTTGCTGGAAATCGCCGGAGACCCCTTTGATCAGGAAAAAATCCAACAAGGAACATTAACACCTGTATTTTTTGGAAGTGCTATTTCTAATTTTGGTGTTCAAACTTTTTTAGATAGTTTTTTAGAAATGGCTCCCTCGCCTAGAGCACAAAAAAGTAATATTGGCTTAATAGAAACGACCGAAAAACCTTTTTCTGGATTTATTTTCAAAATACAGGCTAATATGAATCCTACCCATCGAGATCGTTTTGCATTTCTAAGAATTTGCTCCGGAAAATTTGAACGGGGAATGACAGTTAAACATGTACGTTCAGGTAAAGAAATTAGGCTGGCTCAGCCTCAACAATTTCTAGCCCAGGATCGAAATATTATTGATGAAGCATACCCTGGAGATATCATTGGTATTTTTGACCCGGGGATTTTCCGTATTGGGGATACTTTATGTTTAGAGGATTCCTTTGAATTCGAAAGAATTCCCCAATTTCCACCAGAGCATTTTGCTCGAGTAACAAACCGAGATCCTATGAAGTATAAACAATTTCAAAAAGGTATTAATCAATTGGTAGAGGAAGGAACTATTCAAGTCTACCATACCTTTTTAAACCGCACCGATGATATTATCCTCGGTGTAGTTGGTGAGCTGCAATTTGAAGTTTTCGAGCATAGACTCAGAGCCGAATACGGAGTCAATATTTTACTAGACCGCCTGCACTACCAATTTGCTAGATGGATTAAGGTTGAAGGCGACCTTGATTTAAATCGTATCAACAGCAGCACTACCCTTTGTGTGAAAGACCAGGAGGATCGTTTGGTTGTACTTTTTGAAAGCGAATTTGCTCAAAGATGGGTAGAAAAAAATATGCAGGGTCTTCACTTCTATATATCCCCAGATGAAGTGGAGTAATAAAAATGACCGGATTATATCAGTAATCCGGTCATTTTATTCTTCTTAAATATTAATCAAGATTATGTACATAACCCATGACGAGATAAACATTACCGGTAAAGTAATTTTATATTCTTTATAAAGCTCTCTAAGGGGTACTCGAAAATATTCAACAGTTAAGGCCTGGCACATATGGATAGGAGAAATCAAATATGCTCCGTATGCCGTAATAAAAATCAGCATAGCTAAAGCAACCGTATTTTCAACAGGTGCTAACGGTAACACTATGGGGTAGAGCAAACTGACAACCAAGGATACATTAGCAGCGATATAGGCTATAACTAATGTAATTCCTACAGCAAGAAGTTCAAGGGGTATCCCCAGACCAATAATATCTTGCACAAGGATGTTTAATTCAGGGATATTTTCCAATATACTTTTAAAGATCATAACCCCGGCCGCCGCATATACCATAGGCAGAGTTTTATATGTAACTACAGTTTTAATTATCTCAAAGCTCTTTACCCGCAATAAATAGCTCAAGAGACATCCCACAAATAAGGCTGCATAAAAAGGTATCCAGAAGACTAAGACCAGACAAACTAAAATTGGCGAAGTATAAAGAAATGCTTTAGTGATAGCTCCTTTATCTTCCCTCTCAATACTTTCTGCTATCGGGACATCCTTTAGAGGTTTGAGATAAACCAGATATGCTGCGATAAAGCAGGCCAATGTAATCGGTATATTTACTATTATTAATTTAGCAATGGGAATTTCGGAAACAAAGGAAGCATTAATAAGGTGAATGGAAATAGGTAATATGAAATACCAGGTATGCCGTACATATAGGTTTATTGCCGACTTTCTGGCATTACTCATCCCGATTTTATCCCCCAAGCCATCAAGCATAGGTGCTGCAACAATAGCACTGCCTGTGGCATTAAAAGCAGATATTATCGAGGGGATAACAAAGATAAGAGTTTTAGTATTTTTAAAGACCTTACTCAGATATTCTACCATTTTATCCATCATTCCGCCGTTCTGCATCATACTGCTTAGGGCAGCTATCATAGCAACAGCCAGAATATATTCCACAGTCTTTTTTTCAACCAATGCTAAACCTATAATCCTTAAAATCTCTAGGGGACTTAATCCTGCAAATAAAGATAGAACTATTCCTCCGCTTACTACAGCAATACCTATGGGTATTTTACGATTAGCCAAAATAATAATTAAGGAAAACGAGACTAATAAACCAGCTATTAACAAATTTTGCACCCTCCAAATCTGAAAAGCCCCAAAATAATTTGATAAATCTAGTGTAAACTCTAAAGCTACTTTTATAAAGGGTTATTTTTTATAATTTCAGCTTAACACATTTACAAAGGCTCTACCCCCTGAAAATGAGGCAGAGCCTTAAAATAACCAAATTATAAAACTACTACTAAGAGCTAAATACCTTTTTCATCTAACTGGTGAAGGTTGTACCGTTTAATTATATCTATTAGTTTCAATGGATACTTAGAATCGGTGGCATAACCAGTCCGTTTTAATGCCCAGGCCCCCTGGGTACTATTATGCATGACGGCACGATATGGCTCATATCTGTTGGAGGTTAGCAGAAGTCTCTTATGATCCAGCCAGCTTTCTTCCGGTTTTTGATAAGCGCGAAACTGGGCATCTACCCGAAAGGCATTACCATTATATTCTTCCCAGGTATTAGAAGTTACAGAACCCGCAGGTCCCTTTCCTTTAATACCAAAAAGATTGTAAGAACGTTGCCCTGTATATTTATCTACCGGTGTTTGCTGGCCCCAGCCTGTCTCTAGTATTGCCTGAGCAGTCTGGAGGGCAGCAGACATCCCTGTTGTCCCTTGAGAGTTAAGAGCCAGGTTAGAAGCAAACTCCAGAAACTTATCTTTTACTATAATCGGTGTAGCTTTATGAATAGTACCCAGATACACCCTAATTGGTACTGCATCACTGATTACCTGCTCACCGGAAATAGTAACTCCTACCGCTTGAATCTTACCAAATCCTACATCCTTCTTTTCTGGTGTCCAAGTGTACTCCGCACCTCCATCACTTCCTCCTGCCAACCTACTTTTAAACTTATTATCGGTAGTAAGCATTCGGTATTCGATAGAGCTAAGAGGTACATTTGCCTTGGATTTTAGCTTCAGAGTTTCAGTCACAACCTGATTAGGAGCAACTGCTTCAAGAAGTAGTTTGGGAGCTCCGGTAACCTGAATAACGATAGGATTACTGGTGTAACTATTACCTACAGTGTCATAAACCCTGGCCAACACCTCCCATGTCCCTGCTTGTTCAGGTCCGGGAAACCACCCATAGCTCGAATAACCATTAAATCGGGCTAACATTCTTTCTTCACCTGTACTAACATTTTTCATTAGATATTCAACCTGAGTAACAGGAAAATTTCGAGAAAGCCAAAGGGTAACCGGCTTTTCAACCACTGTGCCGGCAGCTATGCCTCTAAGCTCTAATTTGCGCTCTACCAAGGACTTTATATTTATCTGGGAGCTAGTATAAACTTGACCGAGACGGTCATAGGCCAATGCTCGAAAAGCCATATTACCATTGTCAGCTAACTGAGGAGTCCAAGAATATGCCCCCTGAGGGTCCATCTCTTCTGATACTATTACTTTTCCCGTATCAAGATGGGTTATCTCATACTTAACATACTCAGCCAGAAAGTTTGCATTAACACCAATAGAAAGTGTTCCACTGACCTGTTGAGCTTCAGCTATTCCCGTTAATGTCACTTGAGGGTTTACTGTTATTTGGACAGGAGTTACAGTCCCTGCCAGAAAACGGCCTTCTTGGTCATAAAGCCCTGCAGCTAAGAGCCGTAATCCGCTATAAGCGGGGTCAGGCAGCCAAGGATAGACACCGTTTGCATTAATACCCCTGGCAATAACGGGTCCTTGTCCCGTATTTGGATCTAATAATTGAAAACTCACTTGTGCTGTATTAGAGGGCAAGCCGCTTACAGAATGTAGCTGTAGATGGGTCAAGCCAGTTATATTCTGACCGGGCTTTACTGATGGCAAAGTTATATCAAAAAATGGCGAAAAATCCACAGATTCTTTAGAATTTATATAAATTGTTCTACTATTTCCATCCCAATCAATGGATACTCCTAAAGCATTACTAACAAGCCTTAAAGGTACAAAGGTACGATCACCGATAAGCTTTGGCGCAACATCAGCCAAGCTATAAATGGATGTAACCTCCCGAAAGTCAATCAGTCGGTTATCTAACCTTAAAAGTACTGAACGTTCTCCTTTTTGAATATGTATAGTCCTATTATCTTGATCCCAGTTAACTATAGCCCCTAGTTTCTCCGAAATTAAACGAATGGGGACAAGTGTACGACCGTTATCAATTATTGGAGCTGGAGTTATTTCAACCTGCTCTTGGTCAATAATCAATTTAATATTTTCCGACGCCATACTTTGGAGAGGAAATGCCATAATAAAAAGTAGTGCCGTAAAAATTATGGCACCTACCATCCAAGTTAAACTAATAAATCTTTTTTCCATAATTAGCCCCACCCTTCAGTTGTTTTAATAATATTCGAAATAGCCTTGTAAATATTGACGTTTTAAAAGCTAAAAGGTTTCAATATGACAGCTATTCCTTAATTTTTATTCTTTACCTGGTTTTTTCCAGAGAAATAAAATATGTCTTAAAAAGGTATACTGTATACATTCCTAGAACAGATGATATTTAACGGTAATTGTTGTATAATAGAAATAAATATTAATGAGGAGATGACAATTATGAAAAATAAACTAAGTAACTTTGTAAATTCTCCTGAATATCTTATGCTTTCTAGTGAGGAAAGAAGAAGAAAAGAAGAAGAACTAAGAAATGCAGGAACTACTCAAGAAGCTGACGACAATAATTAAATAATACCAAAGAGGGGTCACGATGTAATCCCTCTTTTTCTGTATTATGTTTAATCATCTAAATAAAATAATAGAAATTTTATTTATTTTGTTGTATATTAATATTAATTAAAGTATTTATATATAATACTTCAGCCTTTAATCTAAGGATAGTATCCAGATGGAGCTAAACCTTTATAAGATTATCCAACAATTTAATATGTTATTTCGCTCTGAGCCAATAGGACCGAGACGAAAGGAATAGTTAATTATAGATCCTTACCTTTTTTTGAAACATGAAAGGTTTTGTTTTAATTATTACCTTAATGCCTCTTTGAGTCTTTCGTCTCAAAGAGGCATAATTATTTTTAGGGGGGCAAGAAAATGTTGCTTCAAAATATTAAAGAAACAAGGCTATATCTAAAGGAACAAAAAAGACTAGGTAAAAGTATCGGATTAGTTCCTACAATGGGGTACTTGCACGAAGGACATCTCTCCTTAATTAAAAAAGCTAAGGATGAAAACAATATAGTTGTTGTCACTATTTTCGTAAACCCCATTCAGTTTGGCCCTAATGATGATTTTGAAAAGTATCCACGGGATTTAAAGCGAGACTATAACCTCGCCTTAAACGCAGGAGCGGATCTGATATTTAATCCTTCAGTTGAAGAAATGTATCCTGAAAAATCCAAAAGTTTTGTCGTAGTGCAGGAATTAACCGATAACCTTTGTGGATTATCAAGACCTGGGCATTTTCAAGGAGTTACAACTGTTGTAAGTAAACTCTTTAATATTATCCCAGCCGACCGGGCTTATTTTGGTTTGAAAGATGCCCAACAGGTTGCTGTCATAACCCAGATGGTAAAAGATTTAAACTTTGATATCGAAATAGTGCCCTGCCCCATTATCAGAGAGGAAGACGGCTTAGCTCTCAGTTCTAGAAATGTCTACCTTAATTCTAACGAAAGGCAATCCGCCCTTCTTCTATCCCAATCCTTATGTAAAGCTGAAGAATTAATTAAAATGGGAGAAAATAATGCTGAAAAAATTGTAGATTCAATTATAGCTTCTCTTGAAAGAGACTCCAACTGTAATATTGAATACGTCAAGATCGTTGATTTTAATACTTTAAAGGATTTAAAGATTTTAAAAAATAAGTTTTTAATAGCTTTAGCAGTAAAAATAGGGAAAACCCGACTTATTGATAACATTGTAATGGAGGTTGATTAATGTGTTGGTAAACATGTTTAAAGGGAAAATCCATAAAGCCAGAGTTACGGAAGCCAACCTGAATTATGTGGGAAGCATCACGGTTGACCAGGATTTGTTGGATGCAGCAGGAATACTTCCAAATGAAAAAGTACAAGTGGTTAATAATAATAATGGTGCCCGGCTAGAAACTTATACAATACCTGGTGAAAGAGGAAGTGGCGTGGTCTGTCTAAACGGTGCTGCCGCCAGACTTGTCCATCCAGGGGATATTGTAATTATCATATCTTATACCTGGCTTGATGAAAAAGAGGCAAGACAGCACAAACCTAAAGTAATCTTAGTTGATGAAAACAATAAAATAGCAGCTATGATTGATGAAGAAAAACCCGGGAAGTCGTCAGCTTCATATTTATAAATTTTATAGCCAAAATTATGTAGGTTTAAATTCCCTAAGTGCAGAGCATTATAAAAATAATAATGCCCATATTTAGAGGTGAATTAAACTTGTTAAAAGATAAATTAATGCTAGGTGCAATAATTGGTTTATTATCTGATGCTGTTAAACTAACCTCAAACTATGCTATGTATAAACTAGGGTGGACTAATGTAGTTTTTTGGCAAATCGTTGCTTCTCGTTTTCTTGAAAAAAACGACCTAAATAAGCCAGCTGCATTGCTTGTTGGAGCAGTTGCAGATCTGACAGTTTCAGCTGTTTTAGGAGTAATATTTGTATTATTTATATCTTTATTCGGAGGAAAGTACTTATTTTTTAAGGGAATTGGATATGGTATGTTTATCTGGGTAGGTATATTAGGTACATTACTTGATCAATCGGTCCAGGGTAAATTACCTCAAACCCTATCAGGAATAATTGTCACTATGATTGCACATTTTATTTTTGGGTTATCTATAGCTGTATTTACTAAGCTATTAGCCAAAGACTTGACCTTAAGCGACAAATTAACAGATAAAATAAAATCATATAGAATGAATTTTCCTTTAGCACCAAAACCTGCCAGTAAACCAACATGCTTTCGAATAAAGAATCAAAATAGCCTTAGCAAGCCTATTAAGCTTAAACCAAGAAAATTAATAAATAGCAATTGAAAAGAATGGTCTGGTTAAAATCCCCAGGCCATTCTTTATATCAAAAAAACCATTTAAAGAATTTAATTATAAGGACAACAAAATAGGTTGAATATGACATTTATCACATTCTACTAAATATGATGGATTTTTTTTATTTCTTTCATAAATTTAATATTATTATTAAAGGGAACACACAATATATATAGAATAAATAGCAATACTTTGTCAAATGGAGGATTTTCATGAAATTACTAAACATTTTAC
This sequence comes from Clostridiaceae bacterium BRH_c20a, assembly GCA_000961765.1. Taxonomy (GTDB): domain Bacteria; phylum Bacillota; class Peptococcia; order Peptococcales; family BICA1-8; genus BICA1-8. The sequence continues at coordinate 31,568 of LADT01000001.1, forward strand.
AAGACAACCAATACAGCATAGGAATTCAAACAGAATCAGGAATTCTTAATCTAAAAAAAGCTAGTGAAAAATTCAATACACAAATACATACAAATATAATGGACCTAATAAGTAATTGGGATATACAATATAAATCGGTCCAGACCATACTTGAATTAGCCTTAAATGAGCCATCCGATCTTTTCTATGATGAGGAAAATTTAGTCTATGGGCCATGCGTAACTAACCCAGAAAAAATATTATGTGTGGGACTTAATTATAGACAACACGCAGAAGAGTCTAACATGGCCATACCCACTTCTCCCCTGCTATTCAATAAATTTAATAACTCTCTAGCAGCTTATGGAGAAACAATCAAAATCCCCAGGGTTGTTCAAAAGATGGATTACGAAGTTGAACTAGTTATTGTTATGGGACAAGAGGCTCAAAATGTTAGTGAAGAAGAAGCCTTGTCAAAAGTATTTGGTTATTGTACAGGAAATGATTTATCTGCCCGTGATCTTCAATTTAAAACAAGCCAATGGTTATTGGGAAAAGCTCTTGATAGCTTCGCTCCTATTGGGAAATATTTGGTAACAGCCGATGAAGTGGGTGATCCAAATAATTTATATCTGGAAACCCAAGTAAATGGCGAAATAAGACAATCCTCAAATACTAATGATATGGTCTTTAATTGTGCCCAGTTAGTAAGTTATATCTCCCAATACATAACATTACGTCCCGGGGATATCATCTTTACAGGTACCCCCCAGGGGGTTATTATGGGGTATCCTGAGGATAAGCAGATTTGGTTAAAACCTGGCGATGAGGTAATAACAAAAATCGAAAAGCTAGGAGAATTAAAAATTACCCTAGCTTAGTATAATACTTCCCTACTATCTAAATATTTTAATATTATAACTGTAGTGACACCCCAAATAATCCCTCCCACAATGTCAGTAACTGCAGTACCTAAAGTGACATTTCTTAACGCGTTCATTTTAAAAAGAGCAGGAACACAATATATTATAAAGCTAGCCATAAAACCAAATAGCGCACCCTTAAATATAAACCCTCTAGAAGTCATTAGTGTAAAAGCAAAAGCAACAAAAACCCCTAAAAAGCCTGTCCAAATTAACTGTGACATCTGAGCAATAAATAAATGCGCCAAACTATTTGCTTTGTACCCAAAAATCATTATAGATGACCAATCAACATAACGTATATCAGTAAAATTTAAAATATAAAAAGAAAAGTAACTCCATATATTCATTAAAATAGCTCCTATAAAGCCTGCAGTAAAGCCGCGAAAAGTTCTATCCATTTTTCCACTCCTATACTTGTTTGAATTAATCAAATCTATTATTTCCAAAGTATTTTTTTATATTATTTTAACTATAAATAACGGATATAAATTGTTTAGATTTATATCCATTACATTTTTTAAATCTTCAATTGTCATAACTTCAAGCCTTATTTTGATTTTTTCTAATATTCTCCGAACTGTTTTGATTAGTCAATATCTATTAGATTAGTATCTAATTAGGGTAAAACCGGAAAAGCCTTACCCAATTATTTTAAAACTCTCTTAATATGCATGATTAAAGCCAAATAGCCACCTTAAGAGCCAAATTATAATGATAATCATTAAAAGGGTTTCAAAAAATGCTTCATTGGCAAACACTCCGGTACCACCACCAAATAACCCCCCTAATAAACCGCCACCTGCTGATTTTTCTGTCATAAAATTTTTTCCTCCTTCACAAATATATATTTTGAGGTTATCCCCATAAGTAGTATATGAAGGGATATAAAAAAATGTTTGTATTGTTAAAATAATTAGGGGCAAGACTTTTTAGTCTTACCCCTTAAGATAATCATGTTTTAGCAGCCGTAACCGTAGCCGAATCCAAACAGCCATCTCAACAACCACATTATAACAATCACCATTAGCAATGCTTCAAAGAATTGCTCATTGAAAAATATCCCACCACCACCATAGCCATATTCAGCGGTAACTTGGTCTGTCATTAAAATGCCTCCCTCCAGTTTTATTTTGTTAATTTCCTTATACTATCTCGCCTAGAATATATTTGTATCACAATGACTACTATGATTTAGTTAGATACATATACTGGTGATTGAAAACTATTATATCTTGTAATGGTTAGCTTTAATAAGGACCTCCATGAAACGGTCCACCGAAAAATGGTCCTCCATGGAATGGTCCTCCGAAAAACGGTCTTCTTATTTCAACTGGTGTATTTGCATTCCGATACATTAATTTCCCCCCTTTTCTTGGTTAATACATTTTATGCTTATTTCTACTTATATGGGGTTATTAAAACTATTTTAATTAAAAAAATCACATACTTTATCCAGTTATTGCCCAAGGTTCGATCTTTATTGACAAGTATACCAATTAAAATTATCATGACTTAAATCTGCATTAGGTTGATAACTAAATGGAGTCATACCCATCATTAACAAAGGGAACAGAAATAAAATCATGGGGTATATCCTCATAGGAAATTAACATCCATTTCTTCAATAAATCTCCCTTTTCTATTTTTCCATCCAATTTATTAAACTCATTACTATTTAAGACTTCATTTAAACTAGAGTATTTTTCATTGGGATCATAGTAAAAACCATGGTATTGATGGGCCTCTTGCCCTACATCAATGGACAACCTTACTTGTTGTATTTAAAGGGCGTTCATCTTTATATTTCGCATTCATAAATTCTTCCATTCCATCACCTTCATTTACTAAAAGATATCTATCTCTAGCAGTATATTCATGTTTATAAATAGCTGTGAATTTAAGTGTTTAAACTTATTTTCTATGTTGTTGAAGGTATCCCCTAAGGTAAGTTTGTATATTAGAAAATAATATTTTTTTAAATGAAAAGGCAAATACTTTTTTATTTACATAGGATATTAGTGAAGGGTAATAACCCAAATAAAAAATTAAGGAGGAATATAAAATGGCAGATAAAGTTGCTGAATACGGTGGTGGACTAGGTGGCGGAGGGTTATTTTTTAATAACATATTCTTCGAAACACTGCTAATGGTAATCATCATCATATGGCTCTTGAGATGGCTATTTGGTTTTGGATATGGTGCTGGCTGTATCTACTAAGCTAGAACCACTTAATGGGGTAAAGTATGAGACTCCATGCTTTACCCTTAATCAAATAACAAAATCCTCATGACCTTTTATATTTTCAACTAATACTACATTTGTGCATGTCTTTGAAAGGAGATTTAACATGCCTGAAGATATTGATAAACAAAATATTGAAGATATATCTAATCAAAAAAAAGTAGGTGATCTTAATATTATAGAGAACATTGGAAGCGGTAATTTTCCAACTAAGAACATTTATTCAAGGAGTTTAGTACGGACCGTAAGTACTCTTAGAGATAAAACTAATAATATTCGAACTTTTGCCAATGGACTTGAGGAGTTTTTGGATTCTATCGAAAGATTCACACCACACCTTGAAATGTTGCTAAGGGGAGGTGCCTTGCTTTTAGGAGGAACTAAGAAAAAAATCAAATAATCTTTGTTTCTTAAAAAACGTACCCTAAATAATTTCCACTCATAAAATGATAATGTAAGAATAAAAATTAGGCTTCAGGAGGAAATATAAAGTGGCAGATAATACAACAGCCGAATATGGATATGGTGGGTTTGGTTTCGGAGGTTATTGGTGGATTAAAAGGCGGTAATTTGGTAATCAACCATTTTACCGTTTTTCTAAAATGTAAGGTTAAAAATATTCAAAAAGGGAGGTGAATAATGTGATTAAGCTTCATGAATTTAATGTCAATCAAACCTTAAGAGAATTAAACCCTACTGATATAAGCTTTTTAAATTTGAGTGGGTATAAATGTTACCATACTCAAGGGATTAATGGACAAAATACTACTATTGCAGTTATTGACACCGGCGTTTCTCCCCACATAGAGTTGAGGGGCAAATTACTCCAAGGTAGATCGTTTGTTGATTATACCCGCAGACCTTTTGATGATAATGGTCATGGAACCCACGTTGCCGGTACTATAGCCGGTGCCAATGTAGGGGCTGCTCCCGGAGCCCAAATTCTACCTGTTAAAGTTCTAGATGCCGATGGTAATGGTACTCTTATGCTTCTATGACTGGAACTTCGATGTCTACTCCTATTGTTTCAGGCATTGCCGCTCTACAGGCAGCAAAATATAAGATAACCTTTAAAGAGCAAATCAGCGAAGACCAATTGTGGAAATTGATTAAATACAACACTAAAGATCTAGGGATACCGGGTGCTGATAGGGAATACGGGACTGGCTTTGCAACCCTTCAGCCACTAGAACTTAAGCTTGAAGCAAAAAACAACGACGATTATTTAAAGATAAATAATGAAATTTATAATCTTGATTCTAAATTCAGCTTTAATGATGGGGTATTTGTATTGCCGGGAGGATTAATTGGCAATGTAACAGGAGCTTATATCCAGTACAATGATAAAGATATATTAACATTTGAGTATTAGGCAAATTTATCATCACCCTAATTTCCTTTTTTCATATTATGTAGTGTAACTTTTCAAAATACAGTATGAAAGGAGGCAAATAATTAATGGCTGATAATGTTACTGATCAATATGGTGGTGGAGGGTTGTTTTTTAATAACATATTCTTCGAAACACTATTAATGATTATCATTATTTACTGGTTATTAAGATGGCTCTTTGGTTTTAATGCCTATCAATATTAAAATCAAGGTAATCGAAAACAAGAGGTAGGCTCAAGCCTTACCTTTTCTTTTATTTCGTCTATTTTTTTATATATTTCTCTTAATGTTTTTATATTTTATTGCATAAATCATGCCAGAATTTTGCCCTAGTTTTATCAGTATCAGCCTTAGCAGTAAAATTATCTCCAACCCAATATCTTTTTATCCATGCCTTTGTTTCAGATAAATCATAACCGTCTGCTAGAGAAACTAGATAAGGTATTTGCTGATATTCATCTAGAGATATTGTTTTTGATAGTTCTGGGTTTAAACGATAAAACCTATCTTTTAAAATTTGATAGCTAAAGTATGAATCCGCCTCCACCGATCCTTCAAACATTATTGTCTCTAGGGGTAATGGTGGGTTTGAGTTAAAAAACCATTGTAATAGTCCCCATCTAGTTGTGTCTCCTGTTAATTTATGGGGGTTAAAGCCGGTACCAATGGATAATAGGCAAATATTATCACAAATTTCATCGGCAAAATATGGGTCGGAAGCTATAGATATTGCCGCTGTACAAGGATTATTTGCTATTAGTCCGCCATCAATATGATACTTATAGGATGGAAAGTAAATTGGTGCTGCACTACTTGACATTGCTGCATCAATTAGGGAAACATTTTTTGTATTGGAATCAGGGAAATTATTAAAAAAGATTGGACTCCAGCTTTCATCCCGTGAACCAGTTATCCTAAATGCTGGGATTACAACGTATTTCTTTAAATCCTTCAGTGTAAGGTCTTTGGGAAATACCCTCAAAAGTACTTCCTTTAACCTTGTATTACTGTATTTGGGACTTAACAACCCTAAACCCTTGGGAGAAAAAATGTATTTCCCATTTTCTATGGAATATAAATCAATAATATCTTCAATTGTTAAACCATAGGCTAAACCTAGTGCTATTAATGACCCCGTTGAGGTGCCGGCAAATAGGTTGGTTTCTTCTATTAATGAATAATCTTTAGCTATTCTTTTTAATAAATTTATTGATAAAGCTCCCCTAATACCCCCACCGTCAAAACTTAATATTCTGAATTTACTCATTATCATCACCTAACTAAATAATCTTTCTTTATAATATGATTGGTGAAGATGGGGAGTGAGCAAAAGTAAATGCTGTTAGTGATACTATTTATTAATGCATCAATAATCTAAGAAGCACAAGACTTATCTTTTTGCTCTAATTGATGATTGAACACGGGTCGACTAAGCAAATTTTTCTTTATACAAATCCTTATCATATTGAGCCTTACGCCCTGGGCACTTTTCCCGTGAGCAGAGCTGGCAGTTTTCAAAATTCACTTCCGTAGGGAACCGGAAGCCTGAAACTGATTTAATCGGGTACATTAAGGAACTCTGAGAAAGATTAACCCCCACTAACTCAGGTTTGCCTAAAATTGCAAAAAGCTTTGACTGCTCTTGAATTGGCCAATCTTGAAGGGAGCCTGGATTCATTGAAGAGGTATTTCCCCCGTAAGAGTTTTCTTTAAAGTGTTGAAGAAAGGTCTGTATTGCGACACGCAAAGCCATCTCCTTTATGGCGTCAACCCAAAACTTTTCCAGCATATCCTCAATTCCCTTTGACCATTCTTCTATTTCCACACCTGAAGTAGCAACATAGGGGAATATCCTATAGGCATCGTTTAAATTAACTCTGAGTACTCTGCTGGTCAAGGTGATGCCGTCGACAATTACATAATCGTTGCCTCTTTCATCAATAAAAGCCTCTCGATACATTGCCTTAGGCCTGGCAATGCTTTGTGCCTCAGCAACCAATATTGTGGCTCTTTCAGCATAGCCGGGTTTATCAGTTACTCGAATGAGCTTCAAAAACTGCTCCAAATTTACCTCAAAAGAGATGCTATCTAATACAGTTGGCTCCATGACTTTACCTCCTGACTCATACATTTATTTACCAAATTAACTGCACTCCTGGCATCAGCCGCATACCCGTCTGCTTTAATCGACTTACTATAATCATGGGTAACAGGTCCGCCGCCAACAATTACTTTTACCTGATTCCTAATATTTGCCTGTTCTAGAAGTTTAACTGTGCTTGCCATAATGGGCATAGTAGTGGTCAATAGTGCAGACATCCCCAGAACCTGAGGCTTTTGCAGCAAAACAGCTTCCACAAATTCCTCAGGATGAACATCTATTCCCAAATCCACAACCTCATAGCCCCTTGATCTAAGAAAAATAATCACCAGATTCTTGCCGATGTCATGTAAATCGCCGGCTACCGTACCAATAGCAATTTTACCTTCTATCTGTGCAAAGTTTTCTAATAATAACGGCCTGACTACTCGCATCCCGGCATGAACAGCTCGGGAAGAAATTAATACGTCTGGAACATAAAATTCTTCATTACTAAAGCGTGCACTAACAATATCCATTCCTACGATTAACCCATGATATAGTATATCAGATGGAGTAGTACCATCAGCCAGTGCTTCATCGACTAGCATTTTGACCAATGCCGCCTGACCCTCTACCACTGCAACAGCAATTTGTTTTAAATCTCCCATACTTTTCCCTCCCCTTAAGGACCACAGTTGTCTTGAATGAAAATAATTACAATGCGTTTTCCCGATACTGGCTGGGAGTAATCCCTTCGTGTTTTTTAAAAACTTTGGTAAAATAACCGGGATCTTTAAAACCCAAATCGTCGGCCACTTGAATTACACTATACTTTGGATCATGCAAAAGCTTTTTAGCTTCTTCGATTCTGACTTTAGTCAAAAATTCAATAATCGTGCAGTCCAATTCCTGTTTAAAAATCTTACTGATATGGCAGGGGCTAAGAAAAACAGCTTTGGCAACATCCTCCACTGTAATCTTCTTTCGGTAATTACTGCGTATAAAATAGCCTGCTTTTTGGACTACCTGTGAATTACGTACATCTTTTCCTTCCTCCATGCTGTCAATGAAACCTTGAGTAACATGAACTATCCAATGACACAGGTCCTCAATGGTATCTAGCTGTGTAAATTCTTCTACATACTGCAAATTTAACGGTAAAAGGGTTTTTAGAACAACACCTCCCTCTACCGGCGCCCTGGAAATTATCACCAATAATTGCAAAATCCTAGCTTTTACCTCTTTTGTATCCCCGGAATAACGCTGCAGAATCTCTGCTAAAATTTCGTTTAGCACCCTATATGCCGCTGATTTATCACCTTTTCTTACCTGGCAAACTAGCTCCTGCTCTTTTTCCAGGGAATAACCCCTGACGGAGAGATTATCAATTTTCTTAAAAGCCTCTTCTAATATTTTTCTAGCACGTATCTCTTCACCTAACTTTGCCTGCTGCTCACTGATAGCCCTGCGTTGCTTGAGGGTAATCATTCCCGTTTTCGTAACATGATTAGCAACGAGAAACAGCAAATCTGCAGCTGCTTGGACTCTTTGAGCCGAAAGCACCTCCAGTTTTTTAGCATAATCTATTAACAATTTAACCTCAAGTCCCAATCCACGGGTCATATCTTCAATTTCTTCCCAGAAAAAATCCTCTGGCTCCCACATTAAGACCTGCCCACAAACTATTGCACCTAAAAAATCTTCGTCAACAAGTAAAGGGGCAGCCCAGACAATCAAACCTGCATGACATCTGAAAATATAGGGCTTTCCATATTTACTCGCTTCAATTCCAGCACGGGTATAAGAACGTTTACATTTAAAAACCCCGTTCTGAGTAGCCCTGACAAGATGGCAAAACTCACAGTACTCCTCTTTGTCGTCAGGTTTAACAAGTAATTCACCCTGAGAATCTACAATAAATGCCCGCAACCCTGTGGCTTTGGTAAATGAGAACAAAATTTGTTTCAAAATATTTATTTCAGTTATTTCCTGAAGTTTAAGCACACTAACCTTGTTGATAAACCCTTGTTGCATATCAAACACCTCTTGGCAGGATTCTCATTCCTTAAAAGCTTGCTCATTTCGAATTAATATACATATTCACCACTTCTTGGAAAAAACCTTTTAAAGTAAAAAAAATCACCAATTGGTGGCCGGGAGGAGGTAAACTAGCGCCTCTTCCCGGCAGGTTTTATGCTTTTATTTACATGGAAACGCCAGGTGATTCCGTTTTTATTGCCTTTTCATTAACTATAATAATCTGCTCATTATTAAATGCCTTCACTAAGGAATAGCACATTAAAACCATAACAATCATAAATGGGAATGCAGAGACGATAGAAGCCGTTTGCAGGGCCCCAAGCCCTCCTGCTGCCAGTAATACTGCAGCTACTGCACCTTCGGTGACACCCCAGAAAACCTTCAAACCCGTTTTTGGTTCCAAGTCCCCACCTGAGGTAAGCATACCCATGACAAAGGTAGCAGAGTCTGCAGACGTTATAAAGAAGGTAGCAATCAGGAACATTGCCATGGTAGAAATCAGACCTGCCAGCGGTAAGTTATGCAGCATGGCAAATAGCGCTGTAGACATGTTTTCAGAAACCGCTTTAGCTATTTCAGCCGCGCTGGATACTTCCAAAGAAACAGCTGTTCCTCCCATAATAGAAAGCCAAATAAAGCTCAAAAGAGTTGGAGCAATCAGAACTCCCAGGATAAACTCGCGTACGGTCCTACCTTTGGATATCCTGGCAATAAACGCTCCCACAAAAGGTCCCCAGGCAATCCACCAAGCCCAGTAGAAAATTGTCCAACCACCGACCCAACCAGGATTGGCACCAAAGGGGTCAGTCCAGAAACTCATCTGGACAATGTTTTGGAGGTAAGTACCCATAGTGTCAGTAAAGATATTAAGAATATCCCTGGTTGGTCCTAAAAAAAGAACAAAGAGCATAATTATTCCTGCTAAATACATGTTAATATTACTTAAGAGTCTAATCCCTTTATTGATTCCCGTTACCGCCGAAATAATGAATAAAACTGTCATTACTCCTATAATAACAATAGTTGCACCAGTTGATTCCACAATATTGTAGACATAGTTCAAACCGCTGTTTATCTGCATCGCACCAAGACCCAAGGAGGTAGCTACCCCGAAAAGTGTGGCAAAAACCGCCAAAATATCCACTGCTTTTCCAATGGGTCCTTTAATTCCTTCATCACCTAGCAATGGGTGCAGTGTCGAGCTAATTAGAGCAGGAAGCCGTTTGCGAAACTGGAAATATGCAAGGGCCATACCGACTACTCCATAAATAGCCCAGGGGTGTAACCCCCAATGAAGGAAAACGTAACGCATTGCCATCCCGGCCGATCCAAGAGTATTGCCTTCGCCAAAGGGCGGGCTCGCATAATGATACATGGGTTCAGCAACACTCCAAAATACCAATCCGATACCCATCCCAGCGCTGAATAGCATCGCAAACCAGGACCAAGTACTGTATTCTGGAACATCGTCGTCTTTACCCAACTTTATTCTGCCATATTTGCTCCATGCCACGACAATGCAAAAAACCAAAAATAGGGCAACAATCAGCATATAAGACCAACCGAAATTGTCGGTAAAAAATGCCATAGCGGCTCCAAAGGCTTTACCCGCTTGTTCTGGAATTAACGCACCCCACAGCACAAAAACCATAGCGATTATGGCGGAAATACCGAAAATGCTCTTGTCAATCTTTCCAAAGAAGCTATTTTTCATAATCTCAACCTCCTTAATTTTTTAAATTTTCTAAATATTCCTCTTGGAATTATGCACTAACTTATCTTCCAGCACCTCAAACCTCGCCTCACCTCCTTTTTGCTATTGGGCATTACCCTGCAAGCTAAAATTTCCTCTCCTGCCCGAATTGCGGAAAATAGATAGCCTCCATAAATTTATCCTGAAAATCTTTCCGTGCTGAAAGTTCAATGTATTTAACGCCATTGGCTATCTCCCAGGCTCTCTCTCTTGCCTCTTCGGAGATGAGGACAAGCTGAGAACCAACACCTGCGGCATTACCTACAGCTCGAATTCTCTCTAGATCTAAATTAGGAACAAGTCCAATTCGCCATGCACTTTCCTTCCTGATGTATGTGCCAAATGCACCTGCTAGCAAAATCTCGGTAATGTCTTGTTCTCGAACACCCAGCTCTTCCAGAAGCACTTGAATTCCTGCCAGGATAGCGCCTTTTGCTAACTGCAGTTCCCGAATATCCTTTTGGGTAATTAACAGGTCTTCATCCAATCCATTTCCTTCGCGATAGTCCAGAACAAAATCAAACCCGCTGGCTCCTGGGATAATACGCTTCCGAATTTGAACCGGAAGATCATTATCCCCTTTCGGATCGGTAATCCTACCAGTATAATCGATTATACCTGCCTTGAGCATTTCCGCCACTGCATCAATCAATCCCGAACCACAAATACCTACACTAGGTAATGAATTAATTGTCTGCAGCACTACATCTCCGGTAATGTCAACTCTCTCAATTGCACCAGGCGCTGCACGCATCCCGAATTTGATTTGGGCACCTTCAAAGGCTGGTCCCGCTGCGGTTGAACAAGCATAAAGTCCTTTTTCGGAACCCAATACCAATTCCCCATTTGTACCGATATCTATCGCTAATCTCAGCTCCCTACTTTTGTCCAAACCCGTAGCCAGTATAACTCCTACAGTATCAGCACCTACAAAACCCGCAATATTGGGAACAATAACACAGTAACCTTCCGGGTTGATCTTTAAGCCCAATTCCTGAGCCCTGATGTCTGCCACTGTTTTAAAAGCAGGTACGTACGGAGCTCTAGCTAGATAAACTGGACTAACCCCAAGCAGTAAGTGGGTCATTGTCGTATTACCTACTATAGTAATTTCATATATACTTTCCTTTTTTATTCCTGCATCTTCTGACAGCTTGGTAACTATCCCATTTAAAGCAGTTATTACCTTGGACTGTAATGTATAGAGCCCCTGATCCTCATTATCTACATAGGATATGCGGGAAATAACATCTGCACCATAAACCCGCTGGGGATTTCCCTCCGATTGAGTTGCCAAAACCTCTCCAGTCAAAAGATTAATGAGGGAACCAACAAGGGTGGTCGTTCCAATGTCGAAAGCAATTCCATACAGCTCAAGGGTGGTATCCCCTGCTTTGAGGGCCACTATTTCGCCCTTACGGGCAACCACTGTAACCATGTGTTTATTTTTACGAAGCAAATCAGGGAGCATGCGTAATATTTCAACCTTCATGGGGTAGGAAGCACTCTCATGCAAAGCACTCCATAATCTTTCCTGGTCGGAAGCCGGCTTTTCCAAAGATGGTACCGGAACTGTAACAGTAAACTTCAAAAGCCTGCCCCGGCGCTCATAGCTTGCTAATTCTGTTTGCAGCAAACTTTTACGGCTTTCGTCTACTTTAGCTTGTGGGACTATCACTACCATATCCCGATCTACTTCCAGACGACAGGCCAATTTACTCTCGCCTTTAATTTCACTGGTTCCGTCAGGATTTATTTCTTGAGAATCAGGATTAGCCACTTCAATTTTACATTTACCACAGGTACCACGGCCGCCACAGGGTCCTTCTATATAAATGCCAGCTTCAATCAATGCTTTCATCAAAGTATTGCCTTGGGTTACAGACATTTCTATACCTATAGGCAGAACCTTTACTTTATAATTTTTCATGGCTAACCCGCCCCTCGGAATTATAATGGAGAATTGAGATTAGATAATTGAGAATGGAGAATGACTAATTTATTAATTCTCAATTTTCAATTTTCAATTGCTTTAATAAAGGCTTGAAGGCTTCTGTCAATACTTACATCAAGCTGGGGTGGCTGGTATTCGTCCAAAATCTGCCGGTATTTCTTTCCACTCTCCTCAAGGGCTGTGGGTGACCCTTTCATTTTCCAGTGGTCGTATGTGCCTCTATGACTAATACCTGGTCTCCAAAATTCCCTCTTGTATGTATGTAAAGTATGATCCTGATCGAGAAAATGCCCTCCTGGGCCAACCTTTTCTATTACTGGTAAAGCCAGAGAAGCTTCGTTAACTTCAATTCCATTTTTTATTCTTAAAACCATACCGCATAATTCATCATCCATGATGAATTTTTCGTAGGACATGGTCATGTAATATTCGAGTATACCTGCAGCATGCAGTACAAAATTGATACCGCTCTTCACTGTTGTTAACAGGTTCATCATTGATTCCCAACCGGACTGGGCATCAGGAATTTTAGAATCAGTAATCGCTCCCCCGCCCCTAGAGGGTAAGCCATAATATGCAGCTAACTGTGCTGATCCACTGGTGATTAATGAAGTTTCGGGTGCTCCAATGGCAAGAGAACCGTATCTCATTTCCGTAATAGAGGAGGCCGCCCCATAGACCACCGGAGCCCCAGGTCTGACCAACTGCACCAGCACTATACCGGTTAGGATTTCTGCATTTTGCATGGCTAAAGTACCGGCAAGAGATGAAGGAGAGGTAGCCCCAGCCATACCTAGAGATGCAACAATCACAGCTTGCCCTGATTTTGCATATTCCATTAAGGCACCTAACATCCGTTCATCAAGAATCAACGGTGTAATAGTATTAATTAAACTTATTAGAGCCGGTTTTTCTATTATAGAATGCTCAGGTCCAAACAAAATCTGTACCATGCCGATACTCTCGTGAGCTTTCTGTGCACCTGAAGCACTGCCCATAAAGCATTTGTCCGAATTTTTGATACATGCATAAATCATTTTGGCAGCTCTGATTTCATTAGGAAGGTCATTAGGCTCGACTAATACCCCACCTGTCATACTCAGATTTGGACTTGCACCGGCTAATTTGGAAAAATTCTCGTAATCATGAAAGGTGGCTTTGCGCTTGCCTTTTTCCTGATCAGTCACGAAGGGTGCTCCGTAACCTGGGACAAGAACAGTGTGGGCACCGCCAATTTTCACATTTTTTGCCGGGTTACGGGCATGTAAAGTAAATTGCTTTGGTGCATTTTTAAGCTCAGTCTCCATTAATTTTGATGACAAGAAAACACGCTGCCCCTCTACCCGGGCACCTGCTTTTTTAAAAGTCTCTAAAGCTGGTTCATACCGGACTTCAATCCCAGTGTTTTTTAAAATAGCTAATGTAGTCTCATGTATTAATTCAATATCTTTTTCCGCTAACACTCTCCAGCAAGGTACAGGCATTCTAGCCCCTCCTTCTATTACCCACAGGAAACTTCAAAAAGTCCACTACGATGGGCAGTAAGATACTTCATACAGTACTCATCCTTACCCAGCAGCGCTTGGGAAGCATAGACAAACCCCATCATCACTTTGTCCAGCGGATCTAAAATATACGCATCCATCCCCATGGCCATGGTTTGAATCATGAAAGCCTGATTTAAAATTTTTCTGTTGGGCAAGCCATAGGAGATATTACTTAAACCGCAAATACAGTGAACATTGGGATACATTTTTTTAATTCCATAAATTGTTTCAAGAACTTCCATCCCAGCTTTATCACCGGTGCTGACCGGTTTAACTAGAGGGTCAAGATAAATGTCGTCTTCTGTCACTCCCGCACTAGTTAAATCTCCCACCAGCTTTTTGGCAATTTTCAACCGATCCTCTGCTGATTCCGGCATGCCAGAATCATCCATACATAAAGCCACAATTTTAGTCTTATACTTGGTTACCAAAGGGAGAATCTGCTGAAACCGTTCTTTCTCCGCCGTAATCGAGTTAATCATGGGCTGTCCGTACTTCACCAAGGATAATCCAACCTCGATGGCCTTGGGATTGGGGCTGTCTAAACACAACGGTGTGGTAACCTGGGACTGAATAGTTTCCACTAGCCAAGCCATGGTTTCCGGCTCATTAAAAACCATCGTACCGCAATTGACGTCAACATAGTTAGCACCCGCAGCTACTTGTTTCTGGGCCATTTCCTTAATAAAAGCTTCGTCCTTACTCTCTACGGCCGGTTTAATAGCTTTTCTACTGGTATTGATCAATTCACCAACTATGATCATTTTATTGTCTCCTCCTCATACATTCTTTGGGGACATCCTGATTGCAGGAAGCAGGAAGCAGGAGACAAGATGCAGGAAGAACCTATTCGTGTCGTGCCTCTTGCTTCTTGTTTCTTGCCTCATGAATGTGGTGTGTCCCCTTACATTCGTTGGGGACATTCCTCCAACCCAAGTTGAATCCTCCAATGGAGGTGTGTCCCCTTACCTATTTAAAAAACTTTTCTTTTACCCCGTTGTCCTCCCATTTGGGACGCCCTATTGCAATTACTTCTATCCTTGTCTCAACATAGATATCCTGTTTCCAACTTGTACCTGCAGCAGTGTAAACATCATCACAGTTAACTATCAGTTGATAATCGGCTGCCCCCGCCTTTTCAGCAGCCAAAATAGCTTTTTCTTTTGCTTGGGCTAGCCCATAATCGCTAGCATCTTTTAAATATATAAAACCCTTACGTTGCCAAGGAGCGTGAAGGATAAACCCGCCCTCAGCCCCAGGCTTAATTAGAATTTTAACCTTTTCCACCACTTTACCGGTAGCTGCTCCAATAGCGTTAGCTATTTCCGCATGCTGTGGAATAATCAACTCAGTATGCAATTTTTCGGCGACTTGCGGCAGGTAAGCTTGGACAGGCGCACCGATTGCTATTATAGGAAATTTAACCTTAATACTAACCTCTACTGAGTTACATGTTTCAGGGTTTAAGACCTTTTCAACAAAATACATTGCGTCTGGACTGTTTTTAAGCCAGAGATTCTTGCCTTCAAAGCTGATAACGCTTTGTATTACAGCCAGACATAGATTGTTAATTATGTTTTCCATTGCGAATTCCAGGAACTCTTTGGCACCTTTCCCCAGCCGTTTAGCCAAAATCTTTACTCCCAGCCGAGAGGCCTCTTGGTTCCACTCAATATAAGAACCGTTAGCATGGAGAATATCTGTAGGGGTTACCGATATTCTTGCCAACACACCAATATTAACCAGGCGCTCAGGGTTAATCAAATTTGGGTCCTTACCAAGCTTTTTAGCCAGGTAAAAAAGTGAATGGGGTGTTTTGAGAAGCTTGATAATTTCCTCTTCCGTAGATGTCAAGCTCTCCACTGCTGATTGTTTTAAAAGCATAAAACAGTCAGTAGGCTGGGCAGATAATAAATCCTGCTCATTTTCTTCTAGTTCCTGTAATTCAGCAACTAAATATGGATAACTAGAAGCCACAACTGACAATGGCCAGACCCTCTGGGGACCTATAATCAGCTTCTTATCTTTTGTGACTTGCAGATAACTATCCCCACCTAAACCATAGGTATTGATTTCCGCTGCCTGAACTCTTGTCAGCCAGCCGCCTACCATGGCGCCTTCCTTATTTACCCGCGGTACTCCTTCATGTAAGATTGCAATATCGGTAGTAGTTCCTCCCATATCCAATACTAAAGCTTCTTCCACTGCAGTAATAAAGGTAGCACCAATAATGCTGGCAGCCGGACCTGATAGGATAGTCTCAATTGGTTTTTCCCGCGCCATAGTTTCACTCATTAAACTGCCATCACCTTTAACAAGCATCAATGGCGCTTGGATACCCACTTCCTTTAATACTAGCTTGACGGATTCAATCAATTCAGCGATAATCGGGATTAATTTAGCATTAAGAACCGCTGTGACTGAGCGCTCATGAAAACCGAGGGATGTTGTAAGCTGGTGAGCACATACCACCGGCACTTCTAAAATCTCTTGAACCAAATCCCGTATTAATAATTCATGTTCCGGGTTACGGATACTCAGGAAACCCGATACAGCCAACGCGCTGACTTCACCTCTAAAGCTGCTAATCGCCTCACGAGCTGCTTTTAAATCTAGACTAGCCAGAGGCCTGCCCTTAATATCGTGCCCACCCCCCAAAACAGTATAATGTTGTACAGGGAGACTTTTAATTGGTTCATGGCCAATTAGTATTAAACCAACTTCGGAGCCGCGGCCTTCTACGATAGCATTAGTCGCCAAAGTTGTTGAGAGCGCAACCATCTTGATCGACTTTAAATCTCCAAATCCTAAAGCCTTGATGCAGTTTCGGATACCAACGGTCAAATCTTCTCTAGTAGTCAATGCTTTAGCTTTTGTTTTAATTATTTGGCTCCCCGGTTCCAAAATTACACCGTCAGTATAGGTACCTCCTGTATCGATGCCCAACACTAATGACATGTTACTTCCTCCTAAGCATAACCTTATGATTTCATCCTAAATTCAGGACTTTTTCTATATCCTAGGGTTGGAAAACCGGCTGTGATTGAAGGCACTGAAAAAGTCTAACAATATGAACAAATACCCAAGATTGTCATTAGGTAAAAAAACTAAGCGATGTAAACAAAATCGGAACACATGATTTTGATACCCTGCTTACCTGAGCGATAGCGAAGGATCTAGTATTTAAGCGACTTTCAAGATTCTTCATTCCACTTCGTTTCATTTAGAATGACACGAAATGGGGCTTTTTCAGTGGTCTCCTGTGATTAAGGGTTGCCAAAAAAGCAGGCAACCACTTAATCCTTTTACCTTATACAACCGAATTCAGTTTACTTTCTGCCCGCTCAACAACGGCTCTGATCTTTTGTTGAATATCTTTTGGAAGGGGATCTGGTTCATAATTTAAGATAATATCTTTTACCTTCTCGTTAGCTACTTCAGTCAAAGTCTTACTGCCGGCAGACTGCCACATTTCATAGCGCTGCCTGTTAATGAGCTTAGGATACCAGGTTTCGGTCTTAAAATGCTTTAAGGTATGATTTTCTGCCAGGAAGTGTCCTCCCGGACCAACCTTATCAATCAAATCAATAGCTAATGTTTCATCATCGACCCGAATCCCCCGGACTAATCTTCTGGCCATACCAATAATATCATCTGAAATAGTCAAAAGTTCCAGGCTTGCTGTAGACCCATATTCCACGTAACCCACATCGTGGTTTAAGTTTGGTCCCGACAAGGCGGTCATGGCAATAGACAACGCCGCTTCAATCCCGGCTTGTTCGTCGCAAATACACGAATCAGTGCAACCGGCAGTACCAAACATGGGTAGCTTTAGATAATGGGCCATATCAGCCAGAGCAGACATCAGCAGGTTGAATTCCGGTGAGCCATAGGAGAAAATAGTAGTACTCATATCCATTACGGTAAATACACCGCCCATGATAAAAGGTGCGCCTTCACGGGTGTTTTGGTGTAAAACCAATCCGCTGAGGCTTTCTGCCAAGCCGTTGGTCAATACCCCTGCCATTGTTGAAGGAACTGTACCTCCTGCCATAACGCAGGGGGTGTATACTACAGGAAGGGCCTTTTTAGCGGCCAATATTAATTTGGAAGCAGCTTCCCAAGCATGCTGCAAAGGTGAAATCGGTTCTGCATAAAGGGTCATAATTGGATTTTTACGCAGTTCTTCTTCTCCGCCGGCAATGATTTCACACATTTCGATAATGTCAGCAAAACCATAAATATCGTGGGCTGTGGTAACAATGGGCTTACCGGTGTTTAATACCTGTGTTTCGAATTGATACCTATCAGAAATCAATAAAGGAACATTTTGGACAATCCCCAAAGACATGACAAAATCAAGGTTGGGTAGTGCATCAATAACTTTACATGCCCATCCTACAGATTCTTTAGTAGAACGCTTTCTTTCACCGGTAAATGGGTCAATGGTAAAAGGAGTGTCGGAACCTGTACCGAAATAGGCGTTATTACCTTCCAAAAGCACATCTCGGGAACCAGTACGACTGTTACACAAAGTTACTCTGTGAGGTACGGTCCTCAATGCCCGGTCAACCAGATAAGACGGAATCCTAACTCGATTTCCATCTACATAGCAACCGGCTTTTTTCATTATTTGTAAAGCCTCATCATCATGATAAGTAACACCAGTACGCTCCAGTACCTCCTGAGCAGCCAAAAATATCTCTTCACACTGACTAGGGGAGAGAATGCTTAACATGGTACTGGCATTTGCTTTATAGTTACTTCTAGTTCTCACTTAAATCTCTCCTTTCTTACCCATAAGTTTAGCTAATGAGTCGTTTACAGAGGTCCGTAGCTGAAGCTGCATCAGGAGCAAATCCGTCAGCGCCAATTTCCTCAGCAAAATCATTGGAGATAGGTGCTCCACCAACGATTACTTTCACTTTATCTCTCAGACCCTCTTCCTTTAATACCTCAATTGTATCCTTCATGGAAAGCATGGTTGTGGTCAAAAGTGCTGACATTGCAATAATATCAGGATTATGATCTTTTACCGCCTGAACAAATTTTTCCGGTGAAACATCCACACCTAAGTTGATAACTACAATTCCCGCACTCTCCATCAGCATACCCACCAGATTCTTACCGATATCATGGAGGTCACCTTTGACAGTGCCTATAACTACCTTGCCCGCTGAAGGAATGTCACACTCGGCAATCAGAGGCTTAACTATTGCCAGACCAGCATTCATAGCCCGTGCCGACATTAATACTTCAGGCACATACATTTCGCCGCTTTTAAAACGCACACCAACAACACCCATGCCTCCAATTAGACCCTTATTTATAATGTCCAGGGGATCAATACCACTGTCTATATAGTTTTTGGTTAAATCTTTTACTTGCGCTTCATTACCAGTGATCACACTATTGGACAATTGTTCAAAGTTAGCCATTATTTTTCCTCCATTTCAATTGTTATTTCCTATCTTTTTTTGGCAGCTTCCCTAACCTCCGCTCTTTCAATGATAGCCTTAATTTCTGCCAGTGTTTTTTCCGGTAAGGGTTCTGCTCTGTGGTTATTAATAATATCCTGAGTCTTTTCCTTGACTCGTTGTCCTAAAGTCTTACTTCCGGTAGCTTTCCACTCATCGTAACGTATCCTGCTTATCAGAGTCGGCCACCAGGTTTCAGTTTTGAAATGTTTCATGGTATGGGCCTCACCCAGGAAATGACCTCCTGGTCCAACATTGTCTATAACATCCACAGCCAAGGTTTCATCATTTACTTCAATTCCACGTAAAATCCGCTTGACCATGCCGATAATCTCATCATCCATCACCATCAATTCCAGAGAACCGGTAGCTCCATACTCCATATAGTTGCAGTCATGAATAATGTTGGCTCCACTGAGCCCGCCAACCAATATAGAAAAAGCCGCTTCCAGTGACATCTGAGCATCAATAACCTTTGAATCAGTGCAACCACCGGTGCTAAAGCTTGGAATGTGTAAATAACGAGCAACATTGGACAACCCAGCCGACATTAAACTCAACTCGGGTGCTCCATAAGCTAAAATGCTGCTGGACATATCCATGGTTGAGATCAGACCGCCCATAATGAAGCCTGAGCCTTCACGGACCAATTGCCCCGCGACCAGACCTACTAAACTGTCAGCGACAGAGATTAAAATAGAACCGGCCATTGTGGCAGGGGCTACACCGCCGGCAAAAGTACAGGGAGTATAAATTATTGGAATATCATTTCTCGCTGCAAAGATGGCTTTATCGATAGCTTCATCAGAATGACGCAGCGGAGGACTAGATTCTGAATAGAGAATAATAAACGGGTTATTCTGCAGTTCCTTTATACCACCCCGAACTGCTGCCGCCATATCCACAATATCCTGGTACTGGTCAACTCCGAAACCCCAGTGGATAATCGGCTTGGTGGTATTAGTTACCAAAGCCTCAAAACCATGTACGTCAGCCAGAGTAGGCGTCACGTCCATAGGAGTACCATTATCCATTGCGTAATCAATATTGGGAAGTGCATCACAAACAATACCTGCCCGAACTGTATCAGATATTTTAGGTCTCCTTCTCTCACCGGTAAACGGGTCAAGGGTATAAGTGTTGGTAGGCCCAGGACCATAATAAACATTATTTCCTTCTAAAAACATTGAGCGTTTCCCATTACGGTCACTAATAGCAATCCGAGAAGGAGCAGTTCTTACCGCCCATTCCACCAAACGCGAAGGAAAACGAACCCTGTTACCCTCTACACGACAACCGCCCTTAGCAAATAGCTCCAATGCTTCTTTGCTGTAAACGTCCGCACCGGTTCTTTCCAAAGCTTCAAGGGCACCATTATAAATTTCCTCACACTGAGCATCACTTAACACCTTAAACTGAGGAGTCTGGTTCACTTCGAAATTTGCCCTGACATATGAACTTTGACTAGTCAACTGTTATCTCTCCTTTCTCAAACGCAGGTTTATGCTCTTGAACTGCTTGCAGTTCTGTAGCTGAAGCTGCATCCGCAGATAAACCAATAAATTAGCACATCTGCTTTAGTACAGCTAGGGTGTCTTTAATAAATCCCCTCCTTTTGATTTTTAGTATTAGGCTGAACAATCAGACTAGATTAAAAATTCTGATAAATTAATCCCCATTTTTTGCCTTTTTCTTAACTTATTAAAAATCATTCTTCTTTTAATAAAGATTCCCCTATGTAAGATTCCATGATATCTGGTAATTTCCTATTCAAAAGCAAAAATATTACCATTAGTATCAACAAACCCCTTACTACCAAATTATTTAGTGCTTGTGACTTGATTCAAAAAAAACTACAAGTAAATTACTTGTAGTTTTAAAAACAAAATTTGTGTCTTAGAACCCTTACTTAATAAGTAGATATGATTTTTATATTTATCTTCATTCAGTAAAGAACGCTTTGCACGACTCCTCAATTATATATAGCTGTACATATTTAGACGGTTCCCCGGCTGGTCCCATATACTTAACTTCCCGGAGAAATGCATCGATATCAACAGGTGTAGAACTAACCACCATTTTAAAATTAAAGAATTCTTCAATGGGATCGCCTTCTTTTCGTTGGGCTTCCGGTCTATTTTTATTCTCTTCTTCGAACTTTTCCTTTTCTTTTTCCTTTTCCAGCAAATCCTTAACACTTATTTTTCCTGCCATACTTTTTATAGGCATCCAGGCATCAACATTAAGTGTTTTCGTACTTTGCGAATCAATTTTTACATTATAAGCTTCCTTATCCCAGATAGGAATACCCTCATAGTCCATTAAATAAAAATCATAGAAATACAATTCGGAATTGCCGTTATTGGTAATATCTATCTGGAAATTTATAGGTATTAACTCTCCTTCCTGATTATGGACTTTCACTTCCGAAATAGAAACATCTACTTGACTTGCAAAATCTTTTGCTTTTTCTCCCTGATGCATGTGTCTCACTGCTCCTGTTCCCATAAAGATACTACCTTTATACACAACATCCCATTCTTCTTTGCTGAGTCTAATTAATTTATCTTCATCCAATTTTTTACCAATTTCCGTTGGAACAGGCTTTACAATATCCTGATAGTTCGCTAAAGCCACACCGGTCAGCAATAAAAATACTAACACTATAAGCACAGTTGATTTTTTCAATTTACTCACCTCTATTCTTTAATATTTATTTTTATTATTATAAATATCATTAACACATAAAACATCCCAGTATTCAATAATTTGATTTAAAATACAATGAGTATCCTCGGGATGTCCATCATGGGTGCAGTAATATACATGGCTGGCTTCATGCCGGGTTGTATCCCAATCAAATTCAAAATACTCTGTATCTTTTACAATCATTTCATCTGCCCCGGCATAGGGAACAAGTCCCACGTATCCGTCACTGGTAGTCTGAGTAGTAAATACCATTTTTACCTGTTCAGGTGCAGTAGTCTCTACGATAGCTTCCTGAAGAAGTTCTGATAAAGTTGTGAGGCTGTTATCAGAATCCCAGGCTACGTAATAATTTACATTGTACTGTATTCCAAAGTCACTTTCAAAACCTTCACCAGCTTGACTGACCAATTCTGTAATTCTATTCTGCCAATTATCACCATATCTTGTTCTGAATTCTTCATCGGCAACTGCTTGAACACTTACCGGAATTATACCTACCGGAGAAGATACTTTTGTTACCCCTAATTTATACTGTGCAGTACCATTTGACCAGCTATAATTATTAACTAAAATTCTGTATGTACCGGTAGAATTTGCAGTATATGCTATTCGTTCGGCACTTGTCTGCCCGTTTATAGACCTATCAACAAAAACACCCGAGTCATCATATAAAAATAAGTCGTAGTCATCAGGTAAGCTATAAAGATCAATAAAAATTTTGTCGCCGCTATTTATATCAAGTACATACCAATCATGGTCATATTCATTGTCTAAGGTTGCGGTATGTTGGGTATCTCCAGGTGTTAACTGATAAGCAAAATGCAAGCTGTCATTAGGCTCATAATTATCATAGGAATATGAGTAATGTGTGTAGAGTCTATAATTTTCTGAAGGATTATAACCAGTATAAGTAACTATTCTGATAAAATAAAAACCTTCCGCATCTTCATGGCTCAAAACCTCATAATGGTCACCATTATAAAGAGAATAACTTTCCAAACTTAACGTAGTATCCTCCAGCTTATAAAAATATACATCATAATCACAACCTGATGGAATATTTTCTAAATATACAGTTAGCTTTCCAAAATCATCTGAATAAAAGTAGTACCAATCTTCATCTTCAGCAGTTCCAATATTCCCTTCTATCCAGTTTCCTATAGTAATATTTGTTGCGTTGCTCGGATCATCATTCGGTTCTGTTTCTGTAGAAGCTAAGGTAAAAAACTCCTGGGTTCTTTCATCCCCATCACCCCTTTCTCGTAAATTAAAAAAACGGAGGCAAAATGTACTAATGTCGTACATCTTAGCCTCCGTTTCTCGGTCAGCTAATACTTCTTCTTTTTTCTATAATATCGCAACCGACTAATTTACCTTTTTGAAAAACTAAACTTATTGTCCCATATTTTCCTTCATCCGAAAATTTCTTTATCACATCTAAATATTCTTTAGGAATAACTTTCGTTAGCTTATCTATCTGATTTTCGGTAAAGTTCATTTTAATCACTTCCAATCAGATAAAATAAAACCTACCTTTCGAGTAAACCAAAAGATAGGTTATGTCACTTTTAGATATGATATTCTTTCGGCAACCCGGCGACCATAGCTTTTGCTTTAGGCCCGTAGCTTTGCGTCCCTAGTTTTCACTAAGTTTGCCTTTTTCTTAAGATTAAAATAACATATTATAGGGTTTTTGTCTAGTATATTTTTGAATACTTGGAATAAAATAGTATTTTGGTCCTATTTTATTATATCTAACGTCCTTTTTAATTGTTGAAATTCAGGAACTTGTTATATTATTACGCTTTTGAAAGCGCAGGAACGATTCTTATGCTTCTATATTTTACTTTTTTGCTACCTCTTTTTCCCGCATCAAATTACCTGACTTATATGCATTGCTTGGAATTTTCCCCCACTTCTTTGGGCAGCCTTACTCAGCTGCACAAGACACACAGGACATTCAGATACAACGATTTGGGCAGTAGTCTTTTCGATATTCAGTCTTTTCTTTTCCAGAATAGTATTTGCTATGTCAGGATAGTCAATGTGAAAGGACCCAGCCCCTCCACAGCAAACGTCAGCACCTGACATTTCAACAAAATCTCCAGCCCCACTTAATAGCTCTCTTGGCTCTTTTTTTATTCCCTGACCACGTCCAAGATGGCAGGGTTCATGAAATGTTAACTTTGTCCCCATGCGCTGCCGCGGCTTGTATCCTGCCTTTAAAAGAAACTCTGACAGACCCATTATCTTCTTGGTAAAAACCTCAGCTTTGACTTTCCATTCCGGGTCATCTGTAAAAAAGGCGGCAGTGTGTTTTAAAGTACCACTACAGCTTGCACAGTCACTAACCACTACATCAACCTCTTGAAGTAAACTGATGTTCCGCTTTGCTAATTTTAGAAAATCCCCTCGGAGTCCATGGGATATGTGAGGTAATCCGCAGCACACGTTATCTACTAAATGTACCTTAGTGAGAGTATTTAAGATTTTGATGGTTTCCGAAACTGCCTCCGGAAATATCATCTGCATACCACAACCCCGGAAATATGCTATCCTCGTATCTTTTAAAATAGGAACATTAGCTGACATGACTGCACCATTAAGGGCCGCAGGACCCGCAAAGCTGGCCAGGTAATCCTCCCGTGTAAACTTTCGTGGCGCCATTCCATAAGGAACAAGTCTGTTTAATCTTAATTTAATTTATGAGGCCAAGGGCACCTGTTATTAACAAAGTTCTGTCTCTTAAAATTTTTCCCAAAACCTTGTATTTCGGTTTAGTACCACCTTGCCTATCAGCAATATGCTGACGTGCTCCCATCATTACTTCATCGGTTTTCACCTTGTTTGGACATTGGTCTACACAAGTACGGCAAAGCAGGCAGATCAACCACATCCAATAACTAGGAATTAGGTTCAAGGCCACCCTCAATAAGAGCTCGCAATGTTGTTTTTACCTCGCGCACTTGATAGCTCAATACCTTTAATACCAAAGAGTGGACAAACAGGCAGACAAGTTCCACAGCGATCACACTTACTTACAATATGTTTGATTTCCTTTAAAACATCCTGTCTTTGATGCTCAATCATATCAAATCGCTCCTCAATATCATCACCATATTTTTCCTGGATTAAGAATACCCTTAGGATCAAATGCCTGTTTAACAGCTTTTATGGCTGCAACTCCGTCCTCACCCAATGCGTGTCCTATGTAATCACGTTTTGTTACTCCGATACCGTGTTCACCTGATAGGGTCCCGCCGACAGCAAGGGCTGCCATAAAGATTTCATCAACAGCTTTATGCACCCGTTCAGCCTCTCCAGCTTTAGGTAAATCACAAAGGATAGAAGGGTGAATATTGCCATCACCAGCATGGCCATATACTGCAATTGTCAGGTTATATTTTTCTGCTATGGTACGGATACGGCGTACAACTTCGGGAAAGGTATCTCGGGACACTGAAATATCTTCACCAAGACGGTTGGGAGCCATTGCTGCAACCGCCGAGCTCAATCCGCGGCGGATGTTCCATATTTCTTCAGCCTCAGCAGGGGACGCAGCAATTCGAACTTCAGCTACACCCAGACGACGAGCTATTGTTTCAATCTGTTTTGCCTGTTTTGTAAGATCAGTATGATCATCGCCATCTATTTTGATAATGACACATGCCTCTACTTCAGGATCAATTTCAAGCTTGCTATGCCGGGCCACAGCTTGAATACTGGTCTTATCCATCAATTCGGCGGATGCAGGTACAACTCCGGACTGGAGAATAGTATGTATAGTAGAACACCCATCATCTAGGGAAATAAACATAAGCTGCAATGTGTTGCGCACCTTGGGCATAGGAATTAGGCGCAATAGTATCTTAGTTATGATTCCTAGTGTCCCTTCAGACCCGGTAAACAGACTGGTTAGATTATAGCCTGTGACATTTTTTATAGCTTTTCCACCGGTATGAATTGCCCTTCCATCAGCCAAGACAACCTCAAGACCCATAACGTAGTTATTAGTTACACCTATTTAACAGCCCTCATCCCACCTGCATTTTCTGCTACATTACCGCCTATAGTAGAAAATTTCCAGCCAGCCGGATCCGGTGGATAGAATAAACCCTTTGCTGCACAATAATTATAAAGGTCAATTGTGCGCACACCGGGTTCTGTATTAATCATCATGTTTCGTTCGTCAAGTTCAATAATTTGAGGCTGCACCACGATAATCTCATGCTCATAAGCAATCTTCATAACAGCCGAAACCTCTTCCGTGGTCAGCGGACGAACAGCCAAATGGGGCTTATTTGCTGGCAGCAAAGGTACAAAGGATGAATCATACGAGTAACTGAATAGATCTAGATTAGAGTCAAGTACATTTTCTTCGCCAACAATTGCTCGAATTTCATCTTTAATTTCGTTACTAATCATTCTATAGTCCTCCTATCTAGTCGCAAAACTTATGGCCTGTACTTTATGGCATAAATAAATTATCGATTATTAAAATATGTTTTTTCTAATGTGGTTGTCAATGTAAAATTAATCCACCCGCAATTAATGAAATGCAAAAAAACCCCACTATTGTGAGATTTTTGGGTTTACTTATGCTTCTATATTATACATTTTCACAAGGCTCTAATCTTTATTTAATATTTCTTTTAACTCCTCGGCATACTTTTTGCTTTTTATATCTTCAGTAACAAATTCGATTTCATCGGCTGAGCCTGCACCAAGTCCCAATTCTACAGCCCTTTTAATCTGGCCTTGATCAAAAATTGGTGTATTCATAATTAAATTATTAGAACCCATTTTCTTTAAAACCGCTAATCCGGCAGCATCCAAAGCTACTCTATCTTTACTAGCTAAAATAACCTTTGCTTGTTTAACGCAACCTGTGGCAGGACCACCAGCGGTAAAGGCTTCCACACCATCCATTAGAGTTACGTCAGGTGTAAAGGCTGCATTTATTTCCGCGATCATTTCTCCCATCTGAAATGACTTATGGAGCTCCGGCATATATGGAAATCCCCGGCGCGGGACTAAACCAACTGCTAGTTTAAGACTCATGCTGATTACTCCTCCAAACCCATGGGTCTTTAAACAGCACGTATTTACTAGAGCTTCAGCTTCTTTTATTACTTTGGGAATAATAAAACCGTTTTTCCAGTGGAGCCCTTCTTGATTAAAATGTATATAATCCTTTTCCGTTAATTCATCAAAATTTATTATGTTGAAGCCTAATTGGTCTTGTAGTTTATAGATGCCCTTTTCTTTTAAAACATCCACAGTAAGAGGTGGTCCACTACGCTCCGCTAGAGTCAGTTCTTCTGCTTCCTTTTCCTTAAGCCATTTAAAGATTGCTACTAAGGTATCATTATGGGTTGAAGCAGGTGTGGCATCAGCGGTGTTAAAATTTGGTTTAACAATAACCTTTTTATCTTTAAAATCAAGCCCTTCAACCATTTCCAACGCTCGGCGGGTACCCACTATCCGGTTATCGGTGGACACAAGATATACTTTTGAGATATTGCCCTTCATTACAGACCCCCATCCTTCCACTTTCAAAATGTCACAAGAAGTTTCATTATTTAATATCTATTTATCCTTTTCTTTTTCACTACTACAACTCAAATTCCTTCTTTTTCAAAAAAATTATCTGTAACTATTGTACTAGTAATATTTGCAGAAATGGATTTTATATTATTAGGGTGCTTGTGCATAAAAATGAAAATATAGTGAAAAAATAAAGAAAAAAAGGGAGGAAAAATAATAAAATGAGTCAACATATTCATTGTATAGTCAATGACTGCCACTATTGGAAACAAGGAAATCTTTGTGTAGCAAATGAAATTCTGGTAGCTACTGATAAATTTGGTGCAAATCAGCCTGAAAACGTAGATGCAAGTATGTCAAATCAGCTTACTGCTCAATCTGCGGGAAGCTGTATGGAAACATGCTGTAAATCTTATATTCCAAAAGGTTCAAATAAAATTACACAAGATGGAGTTAACAAAATTTTTTAGCAGAAATTCCTTTTATAAACTTAAAAAGAGAGTACCTGCTTGGGATTAAACCAAGCTGGTACTCTCTTTTGATAATTATTACACCTTTATAAAGAACTATGTTGCCATTTTATATCTTCATAAAAATTTGCTTTTGCTGCATGATAATAAGGCATAGCATATAAAAACCCTATCCCAAAAGTAAAAATACCTATAATAAACCAGCCTAAAAAACTAAACCAAAGAGAAAATAGCCTTAATTTATTTCCATCCATCATTTCCTTACTTTTTGATATAGCTTCAATAGCACCAATTTCGGGGTGATCGTGCATAATATAAAATGCCATAGAATATTTAAGCAAGGCGATAAAACCAGGAATAATTAAAAGCAAGAACCATAAAAAAACAAAAATAATAATTAAAAGGTTCAGAATAAAATTCTTAAAGAAATATTTAAATCCACTAAATAGATCAGAAAATGCAGCAACTTGTTCCTTTCTTACTAACTTCAGGAAAAAAGCAGCAAGTCCAAAGTTTATTGGCCCTCCAACGATGAAACTCACCAACCCCCCAAACGAACTGGGGCCGTTATCTGCTCTTATGAGCTCACCATTTTGCCATACATAATCAGCAGCCTCTTTCCCGCCCTGACCGGTCAAAGCATCTGTCAAAATCCAGGCCACCAGCCATACTATAATTGCAGTAGGCCAATTTCCCCGGAGATTGTTTCTAGCTAGTTCTTTAAGTTCAATATTCTCCATTTCTTGTCCTCTAAAATGCAAAAATTTACCTGTATCTATTATACAGAATAAATAGGAATTAATGAATAAAAAAGATAAAAAAGTGTTTTATACCACCTTTGTCACACTTTATATATTTTGAGAGATAATTGTATTATAATAGTTTAATAGTAATTATTCTTAATAAAAAGGATGTCGTTTATGGAAAATGTTAAATTAACAGAATACAGCCATGGTGCTGGTTGTGGCTGTAAAATTTCTCCGGATATTTTAGAGTCTATATTAACAACTACCCATAAATCAATCACTTATCCAGAACTACTTGTTGGAAACAGCAGTAACGATGATGCTGCTGCCTATGATTTGGGTAATGGAACCTCCGTTCTTAGTACCACTGACTTTTTTATGCCAATCGTAGATGATCCACTAACTTTTGGTAAGATCGCTGCAACAAACGCCCTTAGTGACATCTATGCAATGGGTGGTAAACCACTAATGGCTATTTCAATATTAGGATGGCCAATTAATGTTCTTTCTGCAGATATAGCTAGACAGGTTATTGATGGTGGTCGTGCAGTATGTGATGCCGCCGGGATTCCTCTCGCAGGTGGACACTCCATTGATTCATCAGAGCCAATCTTTGGGCTGGCTGTTACGGGCATTGTTAATAATAAACAGCTTAAAAAGAACAATACAGCAATTGCCGGCTGCCAAATATTTCTAACCAAACCCCTTGGCATTGGTATTTTAACAACAGCACAAAAAAGGAAAAAAATTGAGCCTGAACACATAGCTATAGCAATCGAAGCCATGTGTACCCTTAACAAAATAGGTGCAGAGCTCTCAGCGTTAGAAGGTGTTGTTGCTTTAACTGATGTTACAGGTTTTGGATTACTTGGTCATTTAGGTGAAATCTGTAAAGGTAGTGGTATTTCAGCTGTAATTCAATATGACCGTGTTCCATTATTACCAAATACAAAAAAATATCTTGAAATGGATTGTGTACCAGGAGGAACAATAAATAACTTCAATAGCTATGGACACACCATTGAAGAAATGACCGAAGAACAAAAGTCCATCTTGTGTGATCCGCAAACCTCTGGTGGACTAATTGCCATTGTTAAAAACGAGAGGGTCTCAGAATTTTTAGAAATAACAACAAGAGCTGGTTTATCACTAAAATCTATTGGCCAAACCTGTGAACCTAGTGAGAAGTTAATCAAGGTAATATAATAATTCAGTACTACAGTGTTACAGTGTTACAGTGTTACAGTGTTACAGAAAAACATTTATTTTCAACACTCTCTGTTGTTATTGGCAGAATACAAATTCCGTAAATTGGAAGTGTAAAATATTATGACTAGTACATGTGATGATTTTGAGAGAATTGTTATCCACGAAATACCATTAATTGATGTCCGTGCACCTATAGAGTTTAAAAAAGGTGCCTTTTTAAATGCCATGAATTTACCACTAATGAACGATGACGAAAGACACTTAGTCGGAATCCAATATAAAGAAAAAGGAAATGAAGAAGCCGTTAAATTAGGACATCAATTAGTATCTGGTGAAAAACGACAAGCACGAGTTAACGCCTGGACTTCACACCTTAACAAGCATCCAAATAGTATGATTTACTGCTTTAGAGGAGGTATGCGCTCTAGAATAAGTCAAAAATGGATTTTTGAGGCAACCGGCAGGGAGGTTACTCGGCTAGAGGGTGGCTATAAAGCTTTTCGAAACTATCTCCTCAGTAAACTCAGCCCTTCAGAGCAGAATAGTACACCAATATTACTTGGTGGTAATACTGGTTCTGGAAAAACGCTATTACTGAAAAACCTTGAGAATTCAATCGATCTTGAAGGAATTGCTCACCATCGAGGTTCGTCTTTTGGAAGATATGTTACACCACAGCCTACTCAAATAAACTTCGAAAATAACCTTGCCTATGCCCTTATTCAGCATAAACATAAAGCTTATCGCTATATGATACTGGAGGATGAAAGTCCAAATATCGGCAGATGTTTTATTCCAAAGCCTCTGGTTGAGTATTTTAGATGTGGACTTTTCGTACTTATAGACCTATCTATTAAGGAACGGGTAAATATTACTATGAATGAATATGTGATTCAATCACAAGCTTATTATCTTGAATTATTCGGTGAAGAACAGGGGCTGCTTGAGTGGGCCAACTATATAAGGGATAGTATAAATCGAGTAAAAAAAAGAATCGGAGGCGATCTTTACAAGCGGGTCATGGATTCATTTGAGCTTGCCTATAAAGAACAAGGACTATCAGGAAGCAATAGTATGCACAAAAACTGGATTGAAATACTACTAAAAGAATATTATGATCCGATGTATGAATATCAAATACAAAAAAATTCTAGGGAAATCTTCTTTAGAGGCAATGCAGAAGAGGTTTTAGGGTACTTTAAAATCTCCCACTGCGGAAAGTTTTAAGTATTACAAATAAATGTACATGTTAATTTCCTAGGAAATTTAACCTATGAGAAAGAAAAATTAGCCAGGTGATTATATCCACCGGCTACTCTAGTTGCTATTTATCTCATTATTTAGAAGGATCTACTTCATCAAAAGAAAGTATTGTTACCTTTGTATAATTACCTTTTTTTATATCATTCTTGGAAGCATCCTTTTTTAAAAAACTATCTTCACCCGGCGCAATCTTAGATCGTTGTTTTTGTTCTTTCTTTGCCATTTACTTCACCTCAGATTATCATTCTAATTATTATAAAAAGAACTTCCTCATATTTAAGGTGTTTCCCGTAATTCTTCAGAAGTTATACTTTGTAACTCTCTGGAATTTGTATCTCTTAACTCGGCTGATAATGGCTGATTATTATTATCTTTTTGATTATCTATAGTTGGGCTCACCTTAATAAATCAACCTTAGGCTGGAACTTTTAACTTATTGTCAATTTTTCTTAACAAATACTTTATCTATAGTTTTTTGCAAACCAAAAAGAACCCAGTCAAAGGAGAAGGCACTGAAAAAGTTAAGTAATATGGCAAATAGCCAAACTTGTCATCCTGAGCGATAGTGAAGGATTTGAGCATTTACGAGGGCTTTATAGATTCTTCATTACACTTCGTTTCATTCAGGATGACACGGAACTGGACTTTTTCAGTGGTCTCGTCAAAGGACCGGGTTCTTTTTGGTTAAATGGAAAAGTTAGTTTTTACAGCAGGAGTTGTTTTAGAATATCCAAGGTAATATATTTCTGCTTTGTAATTACCTTTTGGAAGCTCGGGCAGATAAATAAAACTATAATACGGGCTTTTTGGGTAAAGTTCCCTAGTATAAGGAGATTGTGCAAATTTAATACCCTCTGAGAACTTCCATACAAAGCCGTTATTTCCTCTGACAATAACTTCAACAATTTGGCTAGTCGGAAGCTGGAACTTCATTACTTGATTTGAGGTATTTTCTGCTGAGAAAACTAGTTTGGGTTTAGTTTGAGTACTATACCAGGCACTAAAACTCAAGCTATTTTTTGTAATTATCTTGTCAAGGCTTACTTTTATAGAAGCTGCTGGAATCTCTAGACCGTTTATACCATTGAAATAAGCTTTTAATGTATACTGCCCGGAAAAGTTCTTAGGAAGCTCTGCTGAATAAAGCTTGGTTTTGCCAGGTGCAAGCCATTCGGTTTTCAAAGCTTGACCGTAAAACAAACCATCGGAATATTTCCAAATACTTTTTCCTTTATTATTTATTAATTGGAAATCAAATTCCTTAGCATTTGGAAAAGATAACTTTGTGTAGTTTACGCCGGTATTTTGCAGCAGCAAATATGCTTTATTGGCATCTTTATCATACCAGAGACTGTACTTAAGGGGGTCTTCAATGCCATTACTAACAGTAATATTCAGGCTGGCAGCTGGATTGCTTCTGGTTGGACTGCCTTCAAAATATGCATACAGATCATATTTTCCATTAGTTAATTTAGGTAGTTCTATTTTAAAGAATTTAGCTTGACCAGGATTTAATTTTTCATTTCTTAGGGCTTGGGTATAAAATTTCCCCTCTGAGGCCTTCCAAATGACCTGGTTATTTTTCTTGATTTCTAGGTCAAAGTCTTTTCCAGAAGGAAACTGAAGATTTACCTTGTTTTTAGTTGGATTAGTAACCAAAAATTGAGCTTCATTAGTTTTTTGGTTGTAAAATAGATAATATTGTAGCTGGTCTTTTTGTACCGCGGCCTGAGCTTGAATTGGTGCTAATAAAATAGGTAAAAAGAGCGCAAAAATAATTACTAAGGCACTGATTTTAGAGATTTTTTTCATTTCATCATTCCTCCATGTTGTTTTTAATTTGTGATTTGGAATTCCGTACATACTATTAGACTTATTTAGTATAGAAAAGTTGCTAGGGGATTGATGGTATTTATTCTAAAAACCTCCACTATATAACCTAAATGCTAAGTGTCTTATTACCCGCGCCCTCAGATATAGTATCAAAAGGACAGAGATATACGCTTGAAAATATCGCCTCATTTTCTGAAGCGGCATAAACGGCAGGGATAAAAGCTTGCAGCAGTATTACCAATGCAAGTATAAGTATCGGCAGCTTTCTTCGCATATATCCCCACTTCCTTCCTTTGAGTTGGCTTTCACTATTTGCTAAATATTATTGTTTATCTTTCAATTGCTTACGTTTCTTGCCTTCTGTCAGTTCCTTGTAGTTTTCTTTCGTCACGACTTTGGCTCCTGTTTTGGATTCGAGCTCTTTTCTCGCATTCCCGGCGACAGTACCACCTTCATGTGCTGCTGTAAAATTTTCTATAAACCCTTGAGCATCCCTGTTTCTTGCTATTTCTGTCGTAGAAGCCTCGCCAAGCATAGTAAAAATCAGTTCGAGGTCTGTCATGTGATCACGAAGATTATCTGTTGGCTTGTTTAGCTCTTTAAGCTTCTTGTATTCAGAGGGCGTCATTCCAAATGTTGCCCGGCTTATCTCTGCGGTTAAAATTGAATATTCCTTTTGTTCTTTAAGTCCTCTCTTTTTCCACTCGTCGGTTAATTCATCACGGACTGCAATACCGCGCATACGTTTTTCAATCCAGTCATCGCTGTAACCTTTGATTTTATAGGTTTCTCTTATTCTCTTGGTAGCGAGTTCCGGATTTTCAATTTCTTCAAGTCTTTCATAACCGACTTTAGCCAGCCAGCGTTTAAATGGCTCCGCCTTTTGTGAAGGAATTGTTTGTATTATCCTCAATAGTGCTTCTGCATTTGCACAATCTGTGAGATATTTTTTGCCATCAGAAGCTTCCATTTTCAGTTGTACGATAAAATCGTACAACTCAACAAAACCTTCTTTTTTTAATTTCCTTTTCAGATCGCTCCAATATCTTCTTGGGTTCTCGGTATCAGTAAGAATTTCAATGACATCTATTATTGAAAAATACCATTTTTGCTCATGTTCATTCCATTGAGACCGCACTTTTTTTGATTCAAAGAGTTTTATATTGCTCATGCCCCACACCCTTTGCATTTTTTCTATAATTTTATCATATAGCTTTATCTTCTGACAGCACATATGGCCTATACTTCGTCTTGTTCTTCATCATACCATAAATGATATTAACAAGTCTCCGCATTATACAGACTAACGCTTGTGATTTGGTCTTGCCCTCACTGATTTTGCGGAGGAAATAGGTGCGGAATATGGGGTTGTAAGGCTTTCCTTTTGTTGAAACAGACACCATTGTTACAGCAAGGAAGTAAAATAAGCCGTGCAGCTCACGGTTTCCCTGCTTGTTGCTCTCATCCCTACCTTTTCCGGCAGAACTGAAGCTTTTCGGGGCGATTCCTGCAAAAGAAGCTAGCTTATCTGTATTAGGGAAACGGCGTATATCTCCTATTTCAGCAATGAGCTTGCTGGCTACTGTATTGCCGACACCGGGCATGGTGGTCAGCTTGTAATCAAAGTTTTTCAGCATTTTCTCAATTTCCGTATCAATTTGAGCCAACTCCACTACCTGATGCTCCAAGTCCCGGACAAGGCTCTGGGTTATAAAATCTCTTGACTGCTGATAGTCGCGGATGGTATTGCCATAGTTTTGGACGCATTCAAGAATCATTTCGGCTTTGTTTATGGTGTAGTTGGCAGATACTGCCTTTAGTTCCGCCATTAATTCTTCTGCGGATTTACCTTTCAAATAACCGGGTGAGGGATATGTTTTCCAAAAATATAGTGCTGATTTGCGGTCTATTTCACAGAAGAATTTTCTGTAGCTTGGGTAAACGACTGCCACTTGCTGATGCAGTGCGTTCTTGAGCCTTATACCATCTTTCACAAGAGTATCCCGGCGGTTAACAAGCTGGGACAGCGTCCAATGGTTGTCCTCTGGCTTTGCGTCGGGCAGGGTGTGAAGCTGGTTGATCAATACTGTAGCCACGCAATAAGCGTCGTGCTCATCGTTTTTCTTCATCATGGGCGCACTTTTGCGCTGGTCGTAAGCTAAGGATGGATTTACGTCTTTCACCACATAGCCCTTTTCAATCAGCCATACCGCAAGGCTTCTGCCGTACCCATAGGCATTTTCCAAGCCGTAAATAGGGGATAAATTCAGCCTTAATGCTGCTTTATCAACCTTCTTTGCCAGCTTGCTAAACTCGCTGGGCTTGTTTTCGATAACAATTACGTCCAATTTTTCATTCCAGCAATTAACCATTACTGCGGTATGGGTGTCCTTATGCAAGTCCATACCCACATAGAGATAGTTTTCTCTTTTCTGCATATCATCCCTTCTTTTGTCCTGCATCCACTTCAAGCTCCCAGCACCGGCAACCTCAGATGATAGCGTTAGTCTTTTCAGACCCGCAAGGGCGCGACAGCCTATCTACCGCAAGACTCACAGTTTCAAACAGGTTATTTTCACTATTGTTGTGTGATGTTAACTCTGTCTGAAAAGTATTGCAAGTCATTTCTGCGTTTGTATCAAAACTGTATATGCAGAAAAAGAAAATGAGGGATTTTTCCGGGATAATTTCTTACCCCCTTAAACCCCCCTCTGGCACAAATTTTACCATAGAACAGATTACCTGTAAATCCATGGTTCACCATGAGCCATGGGGTACATGCCAGTTTACATGTTCGTTACATTTTCATAAATATACTCGTTATCCGGCGTTTCAAATACTTAACGCCGTGAGCCACCGTGAGCCACCGTGAGCCCCCGTGTAGCGTTTTAATTACTTCCATAAGGTGTTTGCCCCTTCGGCAATAATGAAGCCGGATTTGGCGGCTTTTTGCGAAAGAACCTTTCCTTCAAAATGCAGCCCCGAAATATGCTTTCATCCCCTCAATCACAGGGTGAACCATGGGGTCGAAAATGATGCAGGTTAAAGGAGCAGGGTCGTAAACGCCCCCGCTCCGGCTCACACCGCCCCGCAATGCGGGTCGGGGAACAATTCCTTTCGGGGTTGGATTTTCAGCAATTGGGTCGCAACCTGGGTCATAGTATAACGATTACCGCATTTGTCAAGGAGCATATAGGAGTCATTGCTGACTCCCTATGACTCTTAATTTGAAAAGTGTAAAATAGGTGAATCTACAATTGCTTTTCGTTGTTCTTCACTTTTCGGTTTATTAACGCTGCTCTATTTACGAGTTTTACAGCCAGTTGTCGACTATATTACTTTACCCAACAATTATCTCGCCTGTATCCAAGTGAATATCAAAAGCTTCTGGTCCATTATAGTCATTATCGGCAAGAGAAACAGTGATTAAACTATTATTATCTAGTTCAAAACTTAAATATTTTAGTTCCTCAGCCGTTATGCCAACTATGACGTGATTAAGAATATCATCTAATTGTGAATTTTCCAAATCATGGCAATCATTATCAGTTGTATAATATTTAACTGGATTATAAATATTTATCCCGCCTTTGTCAGTTATAACTTGCCAATAGTCATGGATTTGTTGTATACCAACAATTTTGGCATTTCTTAAACTAGTTAATACTTTATCCATTCTTATCTCACTCCCTATCTTAATGGAAAATGTGATTGTGAATTTGGAAGGGTTCTTCCTGTAATTGGATCAACACCTTGCGGTTTGCCAACTGGTGGATTGTTTTGATATTTTACATATCCATTAGGATATCCTGGAGAATTTCCTCTTGGTGGTGTTGGATCCATAATCCTAACACTTGATACTTGGCCATTAGCACCGCCACTACCACCGGTGTATCCAAAACCTGTAGTTTTTCCGGCAGGATTTACTATATCAACAGGTCCCGTTGCACCCTTAGGTATGGGTATTGCCTCTCCTTTAGGTGTTACAACAAAGTCTGTCTTGACAGCCTTGCCCGCACCCTTAGTCAAATAACTTCCAGCATCATCGACTGCTGAACCAACCTTTGTCCCAGAGAAAAATGAAGCTACTTTACCTACATACTTACCCGCTATTTTACCAGCAGCTTTTGCTACTACTCCTCCAAAGATACTTCCAGCTACCATTACTCCCCGTTCTAGATTAGAGAGTCTTTCACCGGTAATAATATCTCTCCCTACAATTGCTGAGGATATTCCATATATTGTACCTACTACAGGTGCAGCAGATGCAACAAAACTGGCTCCTAATCTGAGTAATGATGGTTCTCTGTATTTTTCTTCTTCAACAGCTTTGTTCCTGCTCTCATACTGTGCTGGTTTTGGCTCTAGTTGGGGTGCAACTTTGGTATATGTTGTTCTATTATAGCTTGAGCTTGTCGTCTTACTAGCCTCAACAAATGTTGCCGGTCTGGCTGTTGCCGCCTGGTTGAACTGTACATGCTTATCTTCCGGTGTTGGCGGGGGTGGCGGGGTCCAGTCATCATCGTCATCGTCATAACTGCCTCCCCCTCCTGAGCTTCCTCCACCGGAACTATCATCTGAACCTCCGCCATTGATGCTGTCCATATAATCATTCCAGTTATCTTCCAGCTCTTGTCTTTCTTCATCGGTCCCGTCCCAGTCGCCCCAGTCTAAATCATCTGACCAGTCATGCCCTGTGGGGTCGGTATTGTTAATGGGGTTATTGCCTACATAGGCATAGGGATGCTGGGTCAGGGGATTGTATTTGTTCCCTTTATAGGTATCAGGCTGGGTAAACCTGCCTGCCTGGGGATCGTACCAGCGGAAGCCAAAGTCTATAAGACCGCTTTTGGCATCATAATCTTTGCCGGTTAAGCCCATATGGTTATAGGGGGCCAGGGTTCCGGCATACATACCCCCAAAGGCGTCAAACCGGAACTGGGCTGTTAGCTCTCCTGTTCTGTCTGTTAGGTCTGTTACATTGCCCAGGGCATCAAAGGAGTAGTACATCAATCCCCCTCTGGTCTGCAGGGTGGGTTTACCCTGTTCTTTCCTGCCATGATAGCCGAACATATTCCGGGCTAGCACCATGTCTTCTCCTGTATGGTATTCGGCAAGGGGTCCCCCTTCTCCTGTATATTCTTTGAGTAATGTTGTGCCGTCATAGAGATAGGCGGTTGTTTGGCTGCGGAGCCGGGCAGATGCTTCTCCGGCAGTATTTTCTGTCTCCTGACCTTTGCCTTTTTCTTTACCCTTTCCTGCATTGATGCTTTGTTTGCTTTCTTCCTTCTGCCAGTATGTCTCTTCCCTTAGTATTTTTCTGCCGTAGCCATCATAGCTGTATTTTAAGTCTGTTCCATCGGCAAAGTATACTGCTGTCAGGCGGTTGGCTGCATCATATCGGTATTCTGTTCCTCCCTCTGCTGCTTCTTTGAATTCCAGATTGCCGTTATCATCATAATGGTATGATGTCTCACCTGCTTTTATCAGGCGGTTGGCATCGTCATAGGTATAGCTGACTTCTCCCTGGTCAATAGTCATACCGGTACGGTTGCCTGCTTTATCATAGGTGTAGCTTACGTACCGGGTGGGTTCCATAAGATAAGCCGGCAGTTCAATTGTTTCTTCTAATAGTGGAAGCTTTAGTAAGGCTAACTGTTGGAGGTTACGCCATTTGCCTCCTTTGCCCCAGCCTTTACCGGGATGTTCTTTTTCTTTTCCTTTACCATTGCCGGAATTGCCTTTATCTTTTTCTCCTCCTGAATTGCCCTTGCTTCCGCCGGAGTTTCCATTTCCTCCGCCATTGTTTCCACCTGAGTTACCATTTCCTCCGGAATTCCCTCCGCCATTGGAGTTTCCTCCGCCTCCTCCATTTCCTCCGCCTTTACCACCTTTACTGAATATCATCACCGGTCTGTCTTTGTCAAATACACTTGCTATCGGGTCAATGGCAAAGATTCTGGCAGGTTTGCCGCCGCCTTTACCGTTAGATTTTTCTTGCCCTTTGCCATTGCCTCCGGGGGTAAGTTTCTGCTTACCCGGAAGCTCTATTTTAGATTGAGGAAGATAGGTTTCCCTGATCTTTTGTATTTTTTCTAAGGGATACTCCACATTTGTCAGGCGTGAGAGTCTGTCATATTGGAAACGGGTTTCTGCCCCATCTTCTTCCACCTGAAGTATGCGGTTACCGTTTAAATCATATCGGTAGTTAAAACTGGTGATAATACCCTGTTCTCCCTTATTTCCAATATTCTTAATCTGCCCTGCGGAATTATAGGAGTATTCGGTTATTATATTGTTGGGACGATTAATTGTTTGAACCCTGCCTAAGGGGTCATTGGTGAATTCAGTTATATTGCCGTCCGGGTCTGTAAAGGTAGTAAGCTGATTATTCTCATCATAACTATACAGACTCTTTCTGTCATCGGGGTCTGTAATGGAAGTACGGTTGTCTGCTTCATCATAAGTAAATTTCAGGGTTTTCCCTCCGGCAAGATCCTGTAATTCCACTAAGTTTCTTAAGGGGTCATAGGTATATTCTTCATGACTGCCGGGGCTTTCCATACCGGTTAATAATCCAATGGCATTATATCGGAACTGAGTTTCTTCTCCATTTGTATAGCGGACCTGTGTTAAGCGGCTGTTGTTGTCATAAGAGTATTTTGTAATCTGACCTAAGGGATCTGTCTTTTCAGCCATATTTCCTAGGGAATCATATTTGTACTTGTAAGCCTGTCCCAAGGGATTGATTTCTTCCACCAGACGGCTTAAACTGTCGTATTTTAGTTTTGTACTGTTACCCCTGACGTCTGTAACTGTAATCAAATTACCTGCCTGGTCATAATCATATTTGGTTTTATTCCCCAAGGCATCGGTTACTTCTTTTAGGTTATGGCGATAATCGTAGCTGTAACCGGTTGTATTACCTAAGGGATCGATAATCTCTTTGAGATTACCTATAGGGTCATAACTATACCGGGTTATTGCTCCTTGGGGGTCTGTAATTTTGCTAAGGCGGTTTAGACCATCGTATTCATAATTTGTTTGGTTATTTAAAGGATCTGTGAC
The DNA here is from genome assembly GCA_000961765.1 of Clostridiaceae bacterium BRH_c20a. Lineage (GTDB taxonomy): Bacteria > Bacillota > Peptococcia > Peptococcales > BICA1-8 > BICA1-8. The sequence continues at coordinate 71,806 of LADT01000001.1, forward strand.
ACTAATGAGATTACCCAGTTCATCATAGACCAGCCCCTGGGAATTACCTTTAGGGTCAGTGATTTTAGTTATGTTACCTTGAAAGTTGTATTGAAAGGAGTAGCTGTTACCTCGCTGGTCGGTCTCTTTTGTCATTCTGCCTAAGGGATCATACTGCAAAGTCTTGGAATTACCCTGAGGATCATCTAGTTGAATTAATTCTCCCAGGTTATTGTATTTGTACCTGATGATTTGACCTAAAGGATTGGTGATGCTCTCTAAACGGTTAGCTATATCATATTTATAAAGTGTATGTTTTCCTTCGGGGTCGGTGATACGGATTACATTACCCCGAAGGTCATAAGCATACCGGGTTTCGTTTCCCTTGGGGTCGGTGACCTGGGTGATTTCCCCACGGGCATTATAATCAAATGTCAAGGAGTTATTTAAAGGGTTAATTATTTCTTTTAACCTTCCGGCCGAATCATATTTATAGGAGACGGTGTTTCCTAAAGCATCGGTTGCTTTGCTTAACTGTCCCCGAAAGTTGTATTCATAGGTAGTGGTATTTTCTTCTGCATCGGTAATTTCTGTTTTTCTGTTCTGGTAATCATAGCTGATTTGTATGGTATTACCAAGAGGATCAGTAATTGTTTCTATTTCTCCTAAAGGGTTATAGGTATATATTGTGCTTGAATCTGAGTTTATTTCTTCTATTAAGCTGCCTAGGGCATTATATTCATAAACTGTTGTTTGATCTAAGGGATTGGTGACTTTTTTGATATTTCCTAATGGGTCATACTGGTATTTATATACTCCCCCTGCAGGTGTGATTAATTCTTTTAATCTACCGGCCGGGTCATAGGTGTAGCGGTAGATATTGCCTAATGTGTCGGTAATTTCATTAATATTACCATTATGGTCATAGGCATATTTTGTTTCTTTCCCCTGGGCATTTGTTATGGTTGATACCCTGTCCAGTTCATCATAGGTATAGCTTATTTTACCGTCCAGGGGATATGTTTCTTCCAGTAGATTGTTGTTTTGGTCATAGGTATAGTGGATTTCTCCTCCCAAGGGGTCTTTTTTCTGGGTAAGCCTGTCTAAAGCATCGTATTCCTGATGGGTGGTGTTTCCTAAAGCATCGGTGATACCGGTCATATTGCCCATGGGATCATAAGTATAATGGATGGCGTTTCCCACAGGGTTGACTTTTTTTATTAGGCGATCAAAGGAGTCGTAGTGAAAAGTAGTTATTCCACCTTCTGGATCTATGATCTTTGTACGGTTTCCCCTGGGATCATAGGCAAATTCCGTGATTAAGCCTCCAGGCTCTATAACCTTATTTATTTTGCCTCCGGGGTCATAGGCAAAGGATATTTCTGCACCTGTACCGGAGGTAACTTTTTGTACCAAATCGTTTGTTCCATAGGTGTAAGCAGTTTCTTCACCCTCAGGTGTTTTTACTTTTTTGATACGGCCCAGGGTGTCATATTGATATTGATAGCTGTTACCTTTGGCATCGGTTATTGTTTTTATGTTTCCGCTGGATGTATAGGCGTATTTAGTTGTTTTTACCAATGGGTCTGTTATTTGTTTTACCCGGTCTTGATGGTCATAGGTAAAGCTTAGCTGTCCTCCTCCGGGGCTGATGGCAGAGATCATTCTTCCTGCGGTATCATAGAAAAATTCTATTCTTTCACCTAAGGCATTGGTTACCGCTGTAAGATTACCGTAGTCATCATAGGTAAAGGTGGTAGTATTTCCTTTGGGGTCGGTCTGGGATAGTAGATTACCTTGGGCATCATAGGTTAGGTTTGTCGTATAGCCTAGGGCGTTGGTTTTGGAAGTCAAATTGCCGTTTATATCATATGTAAAGCTTTCTTGGGAATCGTCAGGGTTTATTACTTTGGTTATTTTATCAAAGGAGTCTTCGTAGCTGTACTGGGTGATTTTTTCATCGGGGTAGATTACTTTTGTCTTACGATTTTTGGCATCATATTCATATCTGGTTTGATTTCCGTCCTGATCTGTCACCGATAGGCGGTTTCCTTGTTCATCGTATGTATAGGTTAACATTTTTCCTAAATTATTGACTTCTTGGGTAATTCTTTTGTGGTTATCGTAATAGTATGTGGTCTCTTTTCCTAAAAGGTCTTGGACAGTGGTGTGTCCTCCGTCTCCGTCTGCAACATATGTGAATGATTTTAATTCCGGACCATTTTGTCGTGTAATTTTATGAACCCGGACGTTATTATCATATTGGTAGTTATATGTTCTTCCTTCTGTATCGGTATAGAGTGTCAGGCGGTGGTTTGCATCATAAGCAAAGCTTTCTTCACTGCCATCGGGTAAGTTTATTTTGCTGAGATTGTCGTTATCATCGTATTGGTAAGTAATTGTCCGGTCCAGGGGATCGCTTAGTGTTCTAATAAGGCCATCCTGTACCACAATTTTTATTTCCCGTCCGGCAGTGTCTATTATTTTATTTAACCCGCCGTTATCGTCATAAGCAAACTCCATGGCGTTGCCTAACCGGTCTGTAATGGACTCAAGCTTACCTGCATCCGGCTCCTTCTCCCGCCAGGCAGTTTTATATCCTTTATAGTGATAGGTAAAGCCATCTTTATCTTTGACGGTATATGTACCATCGGAATTCCTGCTTAAGGTTGCTCTTTGTCCTGTGGTTTCTGTATAATATCCTTTATCCAGGGGATAGTACATCAGGGGATCGCCATCGAAGGAATCTACCATAAGGTGTCAGGATCATCTTTCGTAAACTGATACCTGCGGTGGTTTCCATCGCCCCTGTATTCTACCATTTCAAAATCTTGATACATTTCTAAACGCTGGTCATAGGCTATATTCCAGCTATAGCCTAAAAGGCCCTTAATCCCTTCTTGATGAAGATAGCTGCGGGTTATAGAGGGTCCAAACCCTACCGATGGGTAACTCAGATCAACCCTGCTTAATACCATCACCCCATTAACCGGCTCTACCTCTCCGGTGTCTTCGTTGTTTTTATTTAGAGAGCTTAAATCTGGTTTGGGGATCTGGGGAACTACACTATAGGGGTCGGGAAGATTTTTCCCTATAGCAGGCAGCATATTGCCCCAGCCGGTCTGACCGGTAAGCTGGTATGGGTCAAAAAGCGGCGGCAGGGTAGTGGGTTGGGAAAAATCTGCATACACCCCGGCAGGTGCTATTAAGCCTGAAATAAGTATAGTGAAGCAAAGAAATATTGATAGGATTTTTGCAGATACTTTTCTTTTTATCCACATTTTGTTTCCTCCTCTCAAATAAAAAATCAGTTGCACCGTATACCGATGGAACTGATTAAAGCAATTCTTCTTCCTTCGGCAACCCGGCTGTCATAGCTTATTAAAAAGCCTTAGACCCGTGGCTTTGCGTCTGCCGTTTTCACGACATTTGCCATTTTCGAGAATTTATGTTCTTTTCTTACACTATACTACGCCATAACTAAAAATTTTCCCTTTGTATACTTGTCATCTTTTTCCAGCAATTTTCGATAAATAGTGTATAATATTTCACTCTCTAATAGCTACCGACTATTAGCTATTAGCCATTTTTAAACCTTTAAATATTTCCTCACTGCAAAGGGAAAACGTTAGGTACGGTTCTTTTTGTTAGCGTTGTATATTGCATTAAGACTTACCCCCGTTATTTCTGCTATTTTGCGGTAGGAGAGACCTGTTTCTTCTAGCAACCTCAAGATTATTTCATCGTAATTTCCAAGTTGACCTTTATCAATTATACCTCTCTCCCCGCAGTATCTCTCAATAATTTGCTCTGCTCTTTTTTCCCTTCTTTTTTCGGCTTCTTCTTTTATTTCCAAATAGTTTGTTTCATCTTCAAGTTCATGAAAATCCATAAAATCTTTTTCTGATATAAACCCTTTCATTATCTCTTCTTTGGTTACCTTATCTATCAATACTTTTTCTTCACCTAAATACTCATTCATGCTGCTCCAATTATATTCTTGTGCTTTTGAAACCATACCGGCTTTTACAGGGTTATTATGTATGTAACGTATAATTCCAAATAATATCTTTCATCAGTAATGTTTTCACTTTTGGTTGTCTCATATAAGTTTTTATAGAGTTCAATATTTTCTTTAACAATAGATTCATACAAAGATTTAACAAAGATTTCGTTCATTATTTATACCTCATTTCTGGATGCATTTTTTTATTTAAATCAATTAGTTCTCTTAGTGAAGAATTTGGTATATCATCATAAACCCTGCGTAGCTCCATTACATCTCTTGCCAACAGTTGTCTAGCATTTTCTATCCTAGAAGTGCTTCTAGAAACTATTCCATTTGGGCCACTAATTGTATGCCCTACTTTTGGAACGTTTATTGCTAGAGCAACTTGAGGATCGTAATTTTCTACTAAATCCTTCATCAACGTTTTTTGTCCCACATGAGCATCAAGACCTGCATAACCTTTTATATCTTGATAAGCCCCCACCAAATATTTACCATCACCCGCACCCTAAAATATTATATGAACTAATTTTCCCTAAGTTTTAGAATAAAAGCAGATTTAGACAATTTCACTTTAAGGAGTTCTATAATAGAAATAAACTTTTCTTATCTTATGTATAACAATATTTTGTGCAAATTGCCTGACTTTTCAGATATTTTTTCTTCAAAATAGGTTATAATAAATTTAAAGGAGTGATTAATTATGTATGCATTTTTCGTGAAGCTTGTGGATACTAACGGCGTGGTTTCTCCAGACAAGGTTTTTTATGATAAACAGGAAGCAGAAATATATGTTACTGAACGAGAGAAATATAGTACCGGTTGGGAACTGCAAATATTTACTTGCCCACTAGAAACAATTAATTTATAAACCCTGCCCCTGTCTAATATAAGTTGGTTTACTAACTTTTTTCTGATAAATTATAAGAATTATCACACATTATTTAATAATGAGGACTTTTTAAAAAAGAGAGCAAGCTTGATTTAAGCTTGCTCTCTTTTTTTAAAAATATCTCTTATGTAAAATTGACTAATATACTAAATTCCAAAACAACTACATTATATTTCAGGAAATTGGAAAACTATCTACGACTAACTACTCGGAGGTTTTATATGGTTCAGATTGGTAATATACACATAGGTAAATCTAACACAGCAACTCAACCAAAGGTTGATATTGGTGAGGCTTTTATATTATCACAGCAGCTATACTATAGATATTTCTGTTTAGAAAAAACTCAACAGTTTTACAAGTGGGCACATGATACTGAACTAAAGGCTATGATTAAAGCTGGGTCTTATTACCTGGAGAAAGAGATCGCCGCCATTGAGGAGCAAATGGATAAATATAACGTCCCTCAACCAACTAGATCTCCAAAAAGTGTAAAGGTTACCACAAGTGTAAATGATTCTTCGTTAATTAATGATCAATTAATATTTGAATCCATTCGTGATGGTTGCATTGCAGCAATAGAAAAAAACCTGCGTAATGCTATTGCCATACTTAATAATGATTCATTACGAGTTATGTTTCTAAACTTTGTAAAAGAAGAAGCAGATGTAATGCTTAACTGCTGTAAATACGGGAAATTAAAGGGCTGGCTGCCAATATATCCAACCTTTAAAGCAGACTGAAAAAGAGGTGCAAAAATTATCTCTGGCTTCAATTCCTCTTAACATTATAAACCTTTGGTTAAATAACCAATTTGACAAACTGGTAAATCTGCAATTTTCACCAACTCCGGCAGGTATTCTTTATCTAAAGTAGCCAGCAAGCAGGTTGCCGGGCCAGCAGACTTCTGCAAATCTATTGGGGGATTTGGAAGTAAATCTAAATCTAGACCGGCTCCTTTAGCCAATTGATCAGCTTCAAAGGCTATACCTTTCGATCCTACCGGCAAAATTTCCTTGACCCATGATATGTTCAGGAGCTTTAGCAACAGCTTGGAGTTTGCCGTTTTTCCAGTTAATACTTCTCCACCAACCTGGGGAATCCCTATGCAGACTATCAAATCATTAATAGAGGATTTCCCCAATCTTAGCTCACTTATATATATCTTGCCTATGACTGTTATTCCTAAAGCTGACTGAACAGTTTCTATATTTTCTTCTGTGCTTCCGGTTACGACAATATTGTCCATTAATCCAGCTTCTTCTACTTCTCGTTTTATGCCCTTTAAGATTTCAGCTCCGGTAGGAATCATTTCGACACTTAAGGTGTTGATAACCACGATGGGTTTTGCTCCGGTAGCCATGACTTCCAGCAGAGGAACCCTAGCAGTAAATATCCCCAGAATTTCGCCCGGAGCTTTGATTTTATCCTGGCTTTTGGGTCCAATTCCCCCTAAAGAGTCACAAGCAATGACTAAGCATTCCTCCTGATTTAACTGGATTAATGTTAAATCCCGGTAATTAGTAGTTTTGTCCAATTTCTTTCCCTGCCTTTTGCAGTAGATTAGAGTTTGCCAGTAAGGCTGCTAAAATTATGTTTACTGCCGACCCAATTATTAAGGGAAATACTAAGGCCCAAAACATTCCTGCTCCAAGAATAGGAATCAATAGGGTAGGTGCAACAACGCCGTTTAAAACTATCGCCAGAGCTACGGCAATTATCTTCCGCCCTTTTTTAAAAAAGAACCCGAAAATCACCACATAGACAGCCATTTGCAGAGCAATATATAGGTGGAGGGGTAGTCCCAGGGGAAAAGAAACCGTCCAGGAACTGAACAGATGACCCAGCGCACCTACTACTGCCCCTGGCCAGCCGGGAAGAATGACAGCTCCCAAATACCCGGGTAACGAATCCAAGGCTATGGTTCCTGTCGGGCTAGGGATTTTAATCAAACCTCCCACAGCGCTCAAGGCTGTTAATAATGAGATTAAAACAAGTTTTCTGGTACTCATAAAATAATCCTCCCTTTTAAATATAGGATAAAAAAAGAAAAGCCTACGGTTAAAAAACCATAAGCTTTTCCATCACCTACTATAACTAAAACTACAAGGCAGGTCTCCTGGCTCGGCTTCTTCATTTAACATGCCTTCCCGGTATTCCAGTGGCTGATATGCTAAACTCCACCTTACAGTGGCGGGACCGCACCGGATTTCCACCGGTTTCCCTATTCTCCTTTTAAAAAAAGGCACCTAATAGTTAATTATGCTATTTGAGTAATATTATAGTTATTTAGTAATATTTAATCAAGCATTTTTTATTATTTTATCACGTCCACGGGCTTCTTATGCTTTCTTCTCTTCAAGGCTCCTGTTCTTGGATTTTGGAGATTTAAATAGAAATTCAATTCGTCTTCCTTATTTGTAAAATTCGGCACTTTGATTAGTCCTTCTCTTGTTATTAACTCTTGTAGACATGACAAAAACCGGCGAAGTCACATTCCTTTGCAGATAGCGAAAGCGACCTACAAGTTTTGGAGCTGGTAGGACAACCTACCGCTGTCTGCCCTGACCCTAGGCTGAGGGAAATTGCTTTGGAGAGGAATTGGGAAATTATTTAAATTATTTTACTGCTTTTTGGATAGATACTTCTTATTTCGTTTTGGCTATTTCGGGCACTTGATAATCTAATCTACAAGTATTGGTTTTTCTGCAATTATAATATTTAGCAACTGGAAAAAAAAATTTATTTGTAAACATTATACTTTTGGGGGATGCTAAACATGAAAATTATAATAAAAGGATGTGTATTTTATGGAGCAGTTAACACAAATGGAGTTTCTAAAAATTAATGAATTATTGGGAGCAGAAGAACTGTCCATTAAAAAGTATCAGGCCTATAGCAATGAAGTCAAAGATGATGAGTTACAGCCTTATATTCAAGAATCTATCAATTTACATCAGCAGAACCTATCCAATCTTTTGGAATTAGTACGCAAAAATAATGGAAAGGATGAAACTCAAATATGAAAATGGAAGTAAAGGATATATTAAATGATATGCTCTCAACTGAAAAAAGCTTAGCTGGTTCTTACTGCCAGGCTGAATTAGAAGCTGCAAATAAATCATTAAGAGAACAGCTGGGACAAATGCAGAGGCAAGTACAGCAAAACCATGCCAAGATATTCCACGAAATTCATCAAAGAGGATGGTATAAAACTCCAACAGCAGGACAGCAAGCTATTGAGAGTATGATTATTTCCTGGGAACAAAAATTTCAAAAGAACCCTGAATTAAATAATCAAACTACACACTAGGAGTTGATTTACTTGTTCAAGTGGCTTGCTCGTAAAATGATGAATGGTGTGATGGATACTATGATGGATCAGTATATGAACAGAATGATGCAGGACCCATATACTGAAAATCTTCTATCCTTCATTACAATAATGCAAAAACTCACTCCAAGGGCAATATTTGAGGCCGGAATGAGAGCAGAAAGTGGAAAACCAATTGAAAGGCCATTGGGGACCTATCATATTTTATCAGAATGGAACAAGCTATTACTAAATCCGGTACATCTAGTAAAATTGCCAACTCAGGATGGAGTCCAAATAAATACAGATACAGTTATTGGCCCTAAAGCAAGAAAACCATTAAAGTTAGACATTCCCATCCTAATTTCAGGGATGTCTTATGGCGGTGCCTTAAGTTTGAAGGCAAAGATCGCTTTGGCTAGAGGTGCCAGTATGGCGGGTACCGCAACTAATTCAGGTGAAGCACCTTTAGTGGACGAGGAACGAAAAGAAGCAAAGTTTTTTATCGGCCAATATAATCGGGGCGGATGGATGAATACTGATAAAGAACTAAGACAGCTAGATGCTATAGAAATTCAGTTAGGGCAGGGGGCACAGGCAGCAGCACCAATGGGAATGAACTCAACCCAAATCGGTGAAGATTTAAGAAAGGCAAAAAAACTCAAACAAGGCGAAAATGCTGTAATTCATTCCCGTTTAATGGGTGTAAACCAACCTGAGGACATTATTAGCTTAGTATCAAGATTAAAGGGAAAATATGGTGTACCAGTAGGAATCAAAATATGTGCCACCCATTATATTGAACAGGAATTAGACATATGTATACAAGCAGGTATTGATTATTTCGTAGTAGATGGTGCAGAAGCAGGTACCCATGGAGGCCCTACAACTCTAGAGGATGACGTTGGCCTACCAACCCTTTTTGCATTAAATCGGACTGTTAATCACCTGAAATCCAGGGGTGTAAAGGAGCAAATTTCTGTTATTGCAAGCGGAGGCTTAACAACACCAGGTCACTTTTTAAAAGCTCTGGCTTTAGGTGCTGATGCCGTATATATTGGCTCAATTGCCCTAATGGCTTTACTGCAAACTCAAATGGCTAAAGCCTTACCAAAAGAGACCCCACCCCAGATACCATTATATCTGGGTAAGTTTAAAGAAGACCTTAATGTTGAAGAAGGTGCAGAACATTTGGCAAAATTTTTAAAATCCTGTGTAGAAGAAATGAAGCTTGTCTGCTACGCTTTGGCAAAAACTGACTTAGCCCAGCTAAAAAGGAGTGACCTTGTTTGTATTGACCGTAACTTGGCTGAGGTTTTAGGGATTGACTATGCAGGCTTTCCACCAACAATAGAAATTAATAATAGGGATATTGATTGGATACCACCCCAGGACAAAATTAAGCCGACAGAAACAGAGTTATATCATTAATGGGGCAGGTTCCGCCTGCCTCCTATTTTTTATATACTATTACATAAATTATGCCAGTATTTTGCCCTAGTTTTATCGACATCTGCCTTACCTGTAAAATAATCTTATCACATTTGCCATTACTCTAATTTATTTAATACTTTGCAGACCTGATTTCATAGCTAACTGTCTAAGAAATGGATTATACATAGCTGGGGATTTTAAATTTTTAATGAGTAAATTTAACTTGATATCCCTTACCTTCTGCTTATATCTATCCAAAAATCCATCTATTCCCTCTTCAAGACTACGAGCTAAGTATAAAGAGCTTTTTAATGCGTAGCTGATTCCTTCTGCAGAGCTAGGGCTAATCGCACCTGCAGCTTCTCCAACCAGGGCTATACCATCCCTTCCTATATAAAACTGTGATACCTTCTTAGGTCTATAGATATATGCACCCTCAGTTTTTATTTTGTTATCCAAATTAAAGCCTAATTGTGTTAATTTTCTTTTCAATATATCATACTTTTCCCTAGTATTATCCTTAGGTCTAAGGGCCGACCCTAATAATAGAAAATTCTCCTTTGGTATTATCCACGAGTAGAAATCACTTATTTCTTCATCAAAAATTGCTGTGAAATAAGGTATATGAGATGGACATTCAAACCATTCCTGAATTGAGATGTAACTTTCAGGAATATTTATATCTTTACTAATAAACTTTCTTATCCTTGAAAAGGCACCATCAGCCCCTACGATAACTCTTGTCCTTGCAGATATCTCTTGTCTATTATATATATATTTAATTTCATATCCTCCTGGTATTTCAGTAAAGTTTTTAAAAAAGGTATTAAACCTTTTATCAACACCAGTTGGAATTATGGAAACTAACCATCTATCAAATTTTTCTCTGTCCATATTAAAGTAGAATCTCTGATATAGCCTTTCTAGATTATTGGTTAAATCAATGGTTTTTACAGCAAAAAGTTGCGGATCAACTAGAATATCTTTAGGTATCCCTAAACCCAACTTTGCAATCATTTTCTGAGCATCGGGTGCTAGTAATCCTCCGCAGCATTTATTTGTGGGGCTTTTTGGATTCTCATTCTCTAGATTCCTTTTATCTATTAATAAAACCTTATATTTATCTCCAATTAATCGTGCAAGGTTAGCCCCTGCGGGGCCTGACCCTACAATGACAATATCATACATAAATCCACCTCGTAAGTTTCAAGAATTTTAAAATTTTTAAAAGAAGGCACGATCCTACCCTAGCATAGTGTGAAGAATATACAATGAATGACAAACTAATGGTGAAAGAGTTAAAATAAAACCTAATTAATTATCCTCTTAATTCTTTTATAATCTTAATTTTTTAGTTTATATCACTTCTATATTCCAAAATATCTCCAGGTTGGCATTCTAAAGCTTTACAAATCGCCTCTAAAGTTGATAATCGAATCGCTTTTGCCTTTCCATTTTTCAGTATAGAAAGATTAGCCATCGTTATTCCAACCCTCTCCGAAAGTTCTGTGACGCTCATTTTCCTTTTAGCCAGCATCACATCGATATTGATTATAATTGCCATCTTATTCACCTCATATTGTTAAATCATTATCGTTTTTTATATCTATAGCATCCTTTAAAAGCTTTTGAAGAATAGCAGCAAAGACGGCAATCACCATCGGCGCAAACGTTAAAACCATTCCAATTACGATGACACCCGGAGCGTCGTCTATCTCCCCTATGAGAAAAAAGAATGGCATGCTGATCAGATACAAGACGCTGATTGTGAGTGCACAGAATTTGATATTCCTCAAAGCTCTTACAGACAATTCCGAGAACGCTTTGTTCTTGTCAATATAGCTTAGCAGTCGAAACGCCTGATACAATGTAACGAAAAACGGTATCGCCGATATATACATAACTATTAAAATGCCATATAGAAAATAAGCCAACTCTGAACCACTTTCTGCTGCATCTTTAGCTATCCAAGGTAACCCAAATATACATAAAGCAAGAACTGGTGTTCCAATTAAAAAAACGGCAAGCTTTAAAAAGATTGTTTCTCGTTTCATAAATAGCACCTCACTTTAAATTTTTAGCAATTTGATTTTAACATGTATTTTATTGTATTACAATAAATTTATATCATTTATTATTATATTTTTATTGCTGCTAACCTTCTTAATGCAAAACAAAATCCGGTCAAGGCGGAAACTGCCCAAACCGGAATAATAATCATGCTCTGTATGCACCAAAGTTACAATTGGTAATAAAACAAGCCCTATTTTAAAATCTAAAACTGATTGTCTATTCCTAAAGATATATACTTGATAAAATTCTTAATAATATTTGTAAATTCTTTATCCTTATGATAGACCAAATAAATATTTCGAACTAAATCAAGGTCCTTGATTTTTAAGCTTGCAACTGCATTTAGTTGTTTTTCTAATTTAAGTGCACTATTAGAAACCACAGAAATACCTAGATTTGCTGCAACTGCTTTTTTGATAGCTTCTACACAATTGAACTCCATTGCTACATTCATTTTTATGTTGTTCTTTATAATAGCCTTTTCAAAAATTTCCCTAGAACTAGAACCTCTTTCCCTTAAAATAAAAGTTTCATTACATAAATCTAAAATAGATACTTCATGTTTTGTAGCTAAAGGATGATTAGGTGAGACTATTAAGACTAATTCATCTTTAGTAATCGACTTAGATATAAAGTCTAAATCTAAACCTAATCCCTCACCAATTACAGCAAAGTCAATCTCATTTTCAAGTAGCCTTTGAATAATAAGTTTAGAATTACCTACTTGTAATTTGATTTCTACTTTTGGATAGTCTGCTTTAAAAGAACCAAGCAATTCAGGAAGTAAATATATACCTGCTGTTGTACCAGCACCCAGTAAAACCTGTCCAATGTTAAAATCACTAATATCATTTATCATTAAATTCGCTTCTTTTGCTAGCTTAAATATTTCGGAGGCATAATTATATAACCTTTTTCCTGCATCAGTTAGATAGATTTTCTTCCCTAGTTGTTCAATCAACTTAGTTTGCAATTCTTCTTCCAGTTTTCTTACTTGTATAGAAACTGTAGGCTGACTAATATATAAATTCTTCGCCGCTTCCGAAAAACTTAAATATTTTCCAACATTGTAAAAGGACCTTAAATGGTTAAAGTTCATAGCACTCGCCCCTAACTATAGATTTTTTCAATGGTTTTCTACGCATTTATATATTTGTATTATACATTGCACTATTTTAAAATTAAATAAAAACTTAACATTTTTTGATTGGGGGGTCTTTATTTTGAATATCTTTATAATTGTTGCATTTTTAGGCTTTATAGGAGCATTTATAGCTGGTATGGCGGGTATAGGGGGAGCTATTATTATGATACCCTTACTATATTTTGTTCCGCCGTTACTTGGAGTAGAGCAATTATCCATGCAAACTATAGCAGCGATAACGATTGTACAGGTTTTTGTAGCAACTGGTAGTGCGGTATTAGTTCATAAATCTAACAATTTTGTTAATAGTCAATTAGTTATTTGGATGGGTACCAGTATAATAATTGGCTCATTCATAGGCGGTTTTGGTTCAAAATATGTGCCCGAAGAATTTCTTTCAATAATCTTTGCTACTTTAGCTTTAATTGCTTCCGTAATGATGTTTATCCCTAAAAAGAATACCTCGGAAAGTGAAGAGTTAATCTTTAACAAACCCCTTGCAGCAGCCTCCGCTGGTATAGTTGGTGCATTAGCGGGTTTAGTTGGAGCAGGGGGAGCCTTTATGCTCGTACCCATAATGCTTTATATTTTAAGAATACCTTTAAGAATTACAGTCGGTAGTTCTTTAGGCATTGTTTTCTTCTCTGCTACTTCTGGTTTCATTGGTAAAGTATTGTCAGGTCAAATGATTTGGTCTTTAGCCTTGGCAATAACAATAGGTGCTTTTCCAGGTGCCCGTTTGGGCGGTAAATTAAGTAAGTTTATTCCCGAGAAAACATTAAAAATAATCTTAGCTGTTTTAATTTGTGGCTCAGCAATTAAGATGTGGGCGGACATATTATTTTAAGTTAAGAAATGTTTTTTGGGGGATAACAGGATAAGGCAAAATGGATGCTTTAAGTTGGAAAACGAAAAAATTTATAATCTATATTGATGAATTGGAGGAATTGAAATGAAACTTGGACTAATTTTACAAACAAAGGAGTACGAAAAAGCATGGAGTGCAATGAGGTTTGCTGTAACTGCCAAGAAAGAAGGTCATGAGGTAAAGGTATTTCTCGTAAGTGAAGGTGTGGAAATTATTAAACTTACTCATGAAACATTCGATGTGGCTGCTCAAGTATCAACCTTTCATGAACTTGACGGTCAAATTCTTGCTTGCGGCAGCTGTTTAAGATTAAGAAATATGGATGGAACTGAAGTTTGTCCTGTAGGCAAAATGATTAATTGCTTAGAAATGGTAGAATGGGCTGATAAAGTAGTAACATTTTAAGCTATAATTTCTGTAGAAAAAATCAAAGGTATCCAAACACCTGGGCCTTTTTTATTTATTATATTTCTCTTTTTAGGTGCAATAGTTCGTTCCTTGGACGCAAAAACCCGTCGATGTAACGGGATTTCTCCAGGTCATTTATATCCTGACACCTCATAAGTCCCCTCTTTCCCCTTTTATAACCGTTTCATAACAGATACCAGGAGATAACCAGGAAACAGTTTTTGTTCCTCAGTAGATAATTTGTGATAAAAATTTGTCGTTTCGTACTGCAGGTATTGTCCCCCTGGAACGAAAAGAAGAAAATCAAGAGCATTAACAAAACCAATACTGTATTCTCGCAAAACATTAAGACCGGCTTTTTCAGCTGCAAGGGCTAATGAGGAAACAGGATTTTCAATGCCATACGGCCATTTTCCAGTTTGTTCTGCAATATATTTCCCCATTCGATACGGTAAACAACCTGCATTAGGATTTAAACTAATAATCACTCCTTCTGTTTTTGTAACTCTTTTCATTTCCTCCAGTGCCTTAACCTGCTCGGAGAAAGTAAAATGTTCTAATACACCTGCATTCCATGTGATATCAGCTGTTTGATTATTTAGGGGCATATTCATAATATCAGCAAGGATAAACTCTCCTTTTTGATTGGATTTTAAAAAGAGATCTTGCGCATTTTTTAAAGCCCTTTCCGAATAATCAACTAACACTATAGAAGCACCTTTAGTAGCCATTCGTAAAGATATACGCCCTGTACCTGAACCTGCTTCAATAAAAATTTTTTCTTCAAACCCCTTAGTCTCTTTTAATAAACACTGATAAATCTCCTCTGATAAATCGTCCCAAGTAAATTCTATACCTTTTGACCAAATACAATCCCAGATGTCTTTTTGAGTGCTCACTATTCTTCCTCCCCAATATATAATTGATAATATTTCATTACTAAGCTATTAATTTTAGCAGTAATGATAGGTATTATTATATTTGTAATTGGATATAGTTCTTTTATAGGAGTATATTATTATACTTCTATAAAAGAACTTTGTATTAGCTGTCATTATATTAAACCATATGTTATTTCGTGGGCAAATTCTCCCCATCAAAATGTTAACTAACCTATTATTGATGTTCCCTTTATTAGTGAAGCAAGATGTTGCGTGGCATATTGGAGAAATTAAAGACTATCCAAATGTAAAAAAAATTAATAGTACTGAAGAACACCTGCAATAAATTAAAAATGAACAAAAATGTTCTAACTGTCATATTAATACCGGTCACCAAGCAAATATGGGTGTAGAAAAAGTCTTTAATTTTAACTAAATACTAGCCTATCGCATGTTTAACACAAATACATTAGTGTTAAATATTTTTCCAGCTTAATATTTAAACTGCGCAGTTAAATGAAATAATACTAAGATTAAATTTTTTTACTCAAATAGGTTGTGAACTAATAAAATCAGGTGCTAAAACAATTTGGAAATTCAATTATAATAGTAGGTGAATATTAAATGTTTAAGGTGAAAGATACTATTATTGCTGGTATTCTAGCAGGATGGATGGGGAATGTTGTCAAAGAGGTATTGACGTGGTCATTTTACCTTATGGGATGGGTCAGATATACATTTGTACATATTGCTGCTGGCTTTTATTATTCTAAAGAAAACATCGATGCTCCCTTCAGTCTCGTAACGGGTGTTATAACAGATTGGACAATTGCAGGGACTTTTGGGGTGATACTCTTATACCTCCTGCGCTATACTGGTTCAGACTATGCTATTTTTAAAGGAATTGGGTTAGGTTCATTAGTATATGTAATTACATTTGGAATCGGAATGGCGCTGGATATTACTAGGGCTACACTTATAACGCCCTTGCCAGACTTTCTTTTAATTATGTCGCACCTTACCATAGGAGGTGTTTCTGGTTGGGCTCTAGAAAAACATTTTGGCAATATCGTATCGCTAAAACTACAGAAAACTAAGACTCGAGAACATATCGTTATTTTGAAACCTTATATTTTTAATGGTGCTATTGTTCCAAAAAAACCCAAAAAGATTATGTCTGTCCGTTCACAAAACAAAAAGAAATAGCTCCCTCATTACCTTTTTATTTTATGCATTATAATAAACTAAGTATTCTAAAAATCATAAAGAAGAACAAGGGGGGTACGCTAGGGAGGGTACTTTTTGTTTGCTTTCTGCACTCCGTTTAATGTTGTGCATGTTAACTCTGCAATTTTTCGGTAAGACATTTCGGTTTCATTTATTAATTTCATGATCAGTTCATCCCTACTTTTTAATTCCCTAAAATCTGTTATTCCCTTTTCTATAAAGTAATCTTCTATTATTTTATTTGCTCTTTTATTCTTCAGTTGTTTAAATTCTTCTGTTATTTCCAGATAATCCCTTTCATCTTCAATGTTATGAAAGTTCAGAAAGTTCTTATCCGATATAAAGTCATCAATGATTTGGTTTTTGGCTTCTTTATCAACTAATAGTAGTCCTTTACCTGTATATTCTCCTAAGCTGCTCCACTTATAATCCTGAACTTTTGAGACTATTCCAGCCTGAACAGGGTTATTGTGTATGTATCTAATGGCACCAAGCAAATATTTTTCATTATCGATATTTTCACTTTTAAACCTATCTTGAAAAACTGGGCCTATCCTTTTATGTCTTTGGTTATATGACATTGCATAAGATATATTTATCCTCTTCATAAATTTTACAAGTATTGGTTTCTCCGCAATGATAATAATATGCACATGATTGTCCATAATACAATATGCCACCACTTTACAACAAGGCTCCCCCTGTATCTTTTCTAAAATAATTGTATATTTCTTTTCTTTCTCTTGTTCTCTTGTTCTGTTTCAAAAATATTTTCTCTATTAATACCTCTTATCATTACATGATAATATCCTGTTTCACTTTCTAATCTTGCTTGCCTTGCCATATCATCACCCACTCTCCAAAATTATGTCATACTTCCATACAAAAAGTACCGTCCCTAATGTCTCTAAAATTTAGGAACAAATTGTTAATTCAAGGAAATTATTGTTTTTTATATTTCATAATTTCAGATTTATGCGTTAATATTTTTACCTAAAATGAAGGTTTATCGCTAATAAAAAAAGAAATATTATAAAGAAACATAACGCTATCTTTACCAAGTAAATAGAAGTGAATGAAAGGGGGAGAATAAAATAATAAGTGATGTTATCATTTCTTTCCTAAGTCTATGTATTTTATTAGTTAGTTTTACTATTAGCATGATTATTTTTGTAATAATTGTACTGATTATTACTTCTTCTATCTCATTTAACGATGTCGAAAAGTCGAAAGACGAATTAATAATTCAAGAGGATTTTTATCAATATTTAGATACTTATAAATATCAAATTTTCTTTCTATTGTTCTTTACTATTTTGGGGTTAGTCTCCATCAATTTAATTCATACTACTTTTTTGAGTAATAATATTACTGATTATGCTAAAAATGAAGCAGGCTTTGTGACAAATTTTCAGAATAGAGTTTGGCATTTTATTTATTATATTATTTTGCCTTTAACTAATCTTTCCTTTTCCGCGATTATTGGTTTATTAGCACATTATAAACTTCCAGGTTTCCTTTGCTACCAAGTGATATTTATCATACTTATTTTTAGCGTTATTATTATATAATTTCAAGACTCCCCAAAAGTAAAAAACAAAATAGAAGTCACTTTTGAACAAAGGGATTTGACGGCTACTTTATTTAAATGAGTGACCTAAAAACACAAGCAATCTCGTAATGAACCAAAACAGTTTGAGTTGTTCTTATTTGTCTGATGCTAGAATAAAAATAGGACAACTTAAATAGAGATTTTTCCTAGTCTAGTATAAAATAATACCTTAAATTAATTGCCGAACAACAATTATTAGTACTGCGGTGGGAAAGAAGAATACTTTTATTAGGGTCTATATAGTTAGCACTATATAGTTAGCACTTATTGTTTTACTTCTACTTTAGTGATAAAATCCTACCATGTTATAAGATAGAAAAAGAAGTTTATATCTCACCTAATCTTCTCATAAACCCTTTCTGCCCAATGGCTAGGCTCCATATCAGTATGTCTCAACTTAACATGGTTTATTTTTCGAAGCCATTCAGTAGGCCAATTACCACTATTAAGCACTAAGTTAAGAAGTAACTCGTGTATGGCCTTTTCTTCGTTTTCCCGATTTATTGTCCTGGTAAATTGAACGATTAATGTTGATAAGGAACGCTGGTCCGGACGGGCAATTTCAAGAATATAATTAACTTTTCCTCTTGCCCATTTAACACGTACAATGGCACAGACTCTCCTTCGCCCGTCAGGTAACCAGGAGAATTTCCGACCTAGGGGTAAATTTACAAGGTTCATTGATAATATTATTTCCTGATGCATTTCCTCCAAACACTTAATCATTTCATAAAAATCTTCTAATCCGAAACCATCTCTCTCGTATGCAATTTCAAGAGTTTTAAACTCTATAGGTTGAACACTGCCACCGGTAATAGATTCATCAATACTGGCAGCAATAAGTGCGGCACCACCTCTACCTTGTTTAGAGGTGTAGCTATCCCCTTGATTTATTTGCTGATCATATTTGGCTATGCGATTTATTTCCGGACTATTCGTAAATACCATTTGAGTTGCTTCACTTTCCACAACAGGTTGGTGTGTTTCTTCTCTAGCTTGATTTTTATCCTCGCCATCAATCTCAAAAGTATGTTCCTTACCTTTTGAAATACGTTTCTTCTTTGGATTATTGCAATAAACACGCCTTTTTATGGACTTATGGCTATAATCTATTCGTTCAACCGGAAATTCAGAAGCTGAAAAGCTAAGAAGTTCATATATAAGAACATGCTGATTAATGCGTTTGCCACGGACCACCCAGTCAGAATTTAATAGTTTAGGTACAATTACTTCTATGGCTTGACCAAACGCTAAACCATAGTTGGTTGCTGCCTGGGCATAGACGTTTGTTTGTACTGATTCAAAGGAATTTCGTATTTCTGTTATGAAATATACCCAAGAAAAGTGTTGAACAAAATCATCATTAATAAGAGAAGCTGGAATTTCCCGTGAAAAATCTAATATAGCCTGCCGATTATTATAATGTTCGTGATCCAACAAATAAACCAACCCATTAGGACGTAATAAGGCATTGGCCAACACCTTGTTTTTTGCAAAGAGGGCTCTAACTAACTCAATATGTGGGATATAGTAATAAATCCCCTTGGATTGAAAACACCATATATTTTGTTTGATTAATTCAGCCCTTTTGTAAAGATAATAATTAAAACGGCGGCAAATATCTAAAGAGTTTTTCGTATGCCCATCACTTAAGTCCCTTATATGGGCAATGTCAATACTTCCAGTTGCTTGAGATATTAAGGCTTGCCCATTTTGATAATATTGGCCGATTCTTAGGATTGGTAACAATCCAATTGGGTAATTGATTAATTCTATGTTTTGATTGTCTTCAAAAGCAACCGTAATGCGCCATCTATTTCCTTTAGTTAATCGCACATGACCGAACCAATGCAGTTTAACAATTCTGTTTCCAAACGGCCAAGGTCTTAATTTAATTGAAGCCACTTTTACACCTCGCCCTTTAATGAAAGATACTGCTTAACTTGAATCTTGATTTCTTGCTTCACATCTTCGGAAACAGTTGGTCTTAAACCAGCAAGACGAGTAATTTTCCATTCAAGAACATTTTCGTTATTTTCAAATAATTGTCTTGCTGCCCATTGAACTCGCCGGATTGAAATCGGTCTCGCGTTTCGGTAACCTTATTTATGTAGGATGCTGTCATCGGTAATTTATCAAGATGACGCTCAAGCAGGGCGAGCTTACCGATTTCCTTGCCAATCCTGCTAATATTTACTTGCACAGGCTTATTGGCAGTATATAATCGTTTAACAGCCGTTTGTATTTCTATTACTAACTCGTTATCTCTTTGATTCCAGTCCACGCGTTTATTTACCGTAGGGAAAACCTTCCTTTGAGGGGAATTTTCATCCAGCCACTTACGTGCATGGCGATATAACCAGGTGTATAAAGCAGGATCAACCTTCCGCAGCTGCGTCTTAGCTAAATTGGGGTTTTTATTTTGAAGCTGTAACCATTGAGTCTGTTTTTCAGATAACAGTTTTGAATCATCAATTATTTTGGGAGATTCCGCCGTCGTCACTTTATTTGCATACTTTTTTACGGTGGCTATATCAACATTTAATTTCTTGGCGGCAGCATAATAACTTAACTTCTCTCCATGGATAAGCTTTTGCAGCTTATCTTCCCAAACAAGGCCTAACTGCTTAATAGTACCAATCCTATAACGATCCTCCAAGGTTTGATCCGGTCCTCTTCTGGAATAGGT
This sequence comes from Clostridiaceae bacterium BRH_c20a, assembly GCA_000961765.1. Taxonomy (GTDB): domain Bacteria; phylum Bacillota; class Peptococcia; order Peptococcales; family BICA1-8; genus BICA1-8. Next base: position 92,335 of record LADT01000001.1, read on the forward strand.
GAAACCGTACGAACAAGAGAAAGTACCCACAGGCTTCCGAGTGTCTGTGCAGATAGTCACGTTGACATCTGAAATAACAGGCTGTTTATAATGATCTGCAGCTGTATTCAGACAAGGATATGGTCCTTTTCCAAAAGGTTGGTAGGTTTTATCAGCATACTGATAAAAAGTATCAATGCTCTCTTTAAAAAAGTGAATGAATAATAGGTGACGTATAGGGTGAAAGCCTTTCCTGTGCTTGCGAGTTATTGCTTTTAGCCAACAAGCAGGATTGTCAGGATCAACCTGTGATTGTAGGGCTTTCAGCAATTCATCACCGTAAAACCAGCGAAACTCTTCAGCAAGGTCCATCTGATGTACCGTTCCATTTACCGTCGCAAAGCCATGTTTTTGCAATAAATATTTATAGGAGCTCTGGATACCGGACCAAGAAAAATTATAATAACCCTGGGAAAGCTTTATGATATTAGTAGCAATCTCTTTAAGGTATTCCATAGTCTTATTATTATATTTGGGCGATTTGACCTTTGAATTACAATTTTCTTTTGTTGCAGCTATATAAGTATGTTTATTTTTGCCACGAAAAAGTTCTGAAGAATTCTGAAGTAATTCTTCATGTTTAAGACACACAAATACACCTGGCAACTGGTATGACAAGTGCCAGTAAGTTTCGCCCAACTTTTCAATATCTTCTTTAACACATTGTGGGCAATATCGAAAATAGGTAGGTTCAGAAATGTTACTGGCCATCATACCTGTCATCATATGAATGACTCCTGGCCTATTGCCAGAAGTCATAGCGTTAAAAACCTGCTGACTTACACCTTCCTTAGCAAATGTCGTATAGTAATTGAAAAAAGTATGTTTTTCAATCCATCTTTTAACCCCAGGTACATCAAAATGCCTAATTCGGTGAAATAACTTGTCTAAATGAGTAGGTAAATCAGGTACCGCCAATATATCCCCAAATCCGAATAGGTCTTTCATTGTTACCTTGGGACTCACGTTACAAGAGCGCAAGTGGTAACGAGCCAACCAACTATATAGTAGCTCATCTTCGTAGAGCCTTGGGAAAAATGAAAGCATCTCTTCACCTTCTTATAGCGCAAATTCTTCTAAAGGATTTTTAATATAACCCGCCTCCTGCAATGCCTGATAAGCTGAAACTTTCTTTTTCTTACCCTGATCCACAATCTTTTGCAGTTCATTTACATCAGCTTTTAGTATCTTTTTATTTTTAGGTGCACTTTGTTCGGCTATAAAGATAAGTGCCTTTTGCATTAACTCTGCTTGCGTTATACTTGGATATTGCTTTAATATTGTAGTTACCGCTTTCTCTGCTAAATTGGCATCGATATCTAAACCTATAAGCGCCAAAATCACTTTTTCTAAAATTGATGTTTCTCTCTGTTGCCGGGCTTCGGCTTGTTTTTCCTTTTTCCTTTGAATTGTTGCCCTAAGGTCAATGCTTGAAATGCGATGCTGGAGATAATCCTCGATATCCATCGGTACAATGTCCTCGTATTTTTCAATTTCTGAAAGTAATCCCGACTTCAGTGCCTTTAACATTGGCTGAACAAGTTTGAGATCGTCCGATGCTACTTTTCGTATCATCCCTGGTGTAATTGTCTCCTCTCCTGTTTCAATAGCACGTCCTTGTGAAAGTACAAAGAGTTTAACAGCAATATCTACGATTCCCTGACTTTCTTCATAAAGAGTATTATTCAATTCCCCCGTTAACTCAACATTCTGTCTAATCCACTGGTATTGCCACATACTCTCAACAAGTAAATCCCAGTCGTCTCCTTTGGACATCTGCTGCCACACCATGTCACCTTGCCCACTACCCCGACGTGCTTGCCGGAAATCCTGTTGTAGGATGCTTCTGGCTCTCATAGTACCAATCATCATTACTGGAACGCCAATTTCGTTGACTAGAGTGACGAAAAAGTTCATCATCTTTTCTGAGCCACTACTTTTGGCCGTTAATAAATGTTGAATTTCATCAATAATTAATGCTCCGATACAGTGAAGGCGGGCAATCTGGCCCATACGCGTAACCATGGAACTGATGGAATTACGCCTGCCTCCGAACCGTTCGTAATAATTAGTGCCCAGTAGGCGATCTACTTTGATAAAAAAATCCATGCATAGTGATTTCAAAGAACCATCATGAGGGCAATTCAATTTCAACCAGACTATTTGGGTTATATTCAATGGATGTTTGTGAATTAGTAGCTGGGGATAAAGAGACAATATTCTTTCTATAGCAGTTGTCTTTCCGATACCGGAAAAGCCCATCAATGTAAAGCTCGAAGCAGTGGAACGAACGTCCGGTTTTACATCCTTCCCGTTTAAAACACAGTGAGCCATATTAAGCTGTTTGGTATAATCTGGGGAAAGGGGGTTGCGTCCTACATAACCATACCTCAATAACCTTGAAAAACGCTGTTCTAAGTCAAGATGCTGCATAACTGGTTGAAAAAACCTCGTTAAGCGAATTAGTGCATGATAACGCAGGTGATCCGATAGTTGACGTTCCTTTTCATCATATTCTGGGAAAAAACTCAACTTATCAAAAGCATCATCCGGAGATAAAATCGGAGGCAACGCCTCAATTAAGGGGTTACCCTGAAAATCGACGAGTTCTTGATCTTGATAAATTGCCTCCTGTACATGTATATAGCCATTGTTATTCATGATTTTTTTCCCTTTCTTTTTTTCGCAAAAATTCTTTAATTGTTGGACGAGCATACCGTTCTTCATTATCTTCTTGTTTATTCATAGATACTACATCCGCAAGTTTGTTTTCTCTGTTCTTTTCCAAGGAAAAAGCTTCCTCTTTTTTTCTGGCGTCACGTTCATACTTACGATTTTCTTTGATATCCTTAGTCTTTTGTGTTTTACTGATAGTTTTTGACTGCTGCTCACTGGCTTTTTTCACCGCTGGTCTGACAATAGCTTCTGCTTCACTTAAGAAATCTACTTCCTTCTGCAATTGTCCATGTTCAGCTTCTCTATGCTTCTGTTTTTCATATTCAAGAAGATAATTTATTTCATCCAGGGTTTTATTCTCGTAGCGTCTTTGACTTTTTAGTAAACGACAGGTATCAAATAAATTTATACCATTTACTAAATAGATCGATGACATATTTCTTGGATCATACGCAACTTTTATTTTCCAGCTACCTTTCTGCCGTGCAGTCGGAAACCAAGACTCTTTTAAAGCTCGTTCACAGCTATAATACATACCTTTAATTTTTATGCCCTGGTAAGTAATTGTTGCTTGCGCTTGGGGTAGCAAATGCAGTTTAACCAATTCCTCCGGGTAATACCTTAATTTCCCTGAACGATTTTGAAGTCCCCAGTTCCATAAATTTAAGGGGATAGGCTCTACATCATCTTGAATCATGTCTACATCACGAGGATAATTCTTTAGATAATGCTTAGTATTGTAAGAGATTACTTGTTTTAGTATTAACTGAGTAAACTGTTCAATGTTTAGCTTGCCATCAAGCCTGTAATCACGTGCTCCCCGTTCCTGAAAATCCTTTTCTACATAACCAGGTAAAAATGGCTTAACCTTTCTTTGTATTGTATCAAATTGTTTTTCTACAATACCTTTCCAGTCGGCACGATATAGCGATGTATTTTCAACATGCAGATTAAATGCGGAAATTAATCTCTCAACATTATATCCTTCAAGTTCCCCTCTATCAGCTAAAAGTACCTCTGGGAAGTGTTGAACAGGCCATGCTTCCCTGGGAATCTCTATTCCGTATTCACGACAAAAAACTTGCTTATCAGTAGCAACATTGGCCAAGGCCATCATGGCTCCTATCCAGGAAGGACCTTCAAGCCCTATGTAGATACCCGTAACCAATCGGCTAAATACATCAATGACTAGATAAACGACTGGTCGCCCAATAATCCAATCGGGATTATAGCGCGATATCAAATAAACGTCTGCAACTGTTGCATCAATTTGATAACGTGAACCCGGGCCAATAACCTCCGAAGTCGAAGATCCCAACACAGCCCGAAGGTCCTTTTCATATTTCTTACGCCCCAGTCTGGCAACCGATACTTCTTCTGCATTGTATTCTTTGTTATACCAGTAACGGAATTGATCAAGTGAAGGTAATACGTCTTTATCTGCAACAATTACCTTTCTTATACCGTCTTCAATATAATAGTCCTCCGCATAGAATTCTTTAATCATCATGTTATAGGCTGCTGGTATACTGTTTTTCTTATTAGTTAGGAAATATTTTTCCAGCGCAACACGAAATACTTTTTTAGTTACTTGGTCTATATTTATACCTGTAGTATGCTTGCGAGGTCGTCCCCGTTTTTTGCTGCCTGAAGCCTTTTCCTTTCCTTTCCCACCTGACTTACTATAATCTGGCAGTAATGCATTCGGTGTTTGACCTCGTTGCCAATATCGGCGTAAATATTTATATACTGTAGGCTTTGTAACAGCATACTTTTTCATCACCTCGGCTATCATTTGCCCTCGTTTATCTCTGTCAAAAATATCTGGGACGTTAGTAACAATATCTTTAATCATGTTCCAAGCCGTATCCCTAATTATAAAATTTTTCTCATTAATTTCATCTTTGACAACATGTAAAAATTCATCATGCTTAATTTTTATTAACTCATCTTGAATAAGTTCTTCTTTTATTTCAGCTACAGTTACTGCAAATGGAAGTGCCATTTTATCTTCAACATCTATCAAATAAGTAAGAACATTACCAGTATCCACCCATAAGACACGAAAGATTTTATTTGCTTGCGAATTTTCCAACAATTCATTGACTAATAAATTCATTTTATCAACCGTTCCTTATGTTTATTTGATAAATTAAAGCTCAAACTGGGAATTGTAGCACGAAGGTTAAAAGGCTTTTCCATATCTAAACCTATATATTTATGAGCAATAAGGTATTTGAGAAGAGTAATGGCCGTTCCCGCTTCGCAAGCATAATGGTTATCAAATGCTTTTAATATGTCCAAAATCAATACTTCCCTATCTATTATATAGTCATACAGAGTAAAGGCTAGGTCTATGTCTTTTTCCTCTATGTGGTACCAGCTATGAATCCAGCCAATGTTTTTACAAGTTTCTTTCGGTAAATCCAATTCGGTTACTATTCCCCAGTCAACATTTGAATCAGCCCAATACTGTCGTTCTATTTCAAACTTCTCAATTACCCGTTTATCGTTTAACTTCTCATGAGGCTTTATGGTTCTAGCTATATGTAGGATTTCTTTACCTTTCCGGATGGTTACGAGAAAATCTGTAGTACATACGATAGGAGTTCTAGTTGTGGAATCTACAGGATGGTTTATTTGCTTCTTTTCCGCTATCTGTACTGTCTTCTCACGATCAAGGGGGTATTGTTCTCGGATATCTATTACATCTTCTGTCCAATCTAGCAAATAGAAATAGTCGCGTTCAAGATCTGAAAGAAGGTGATGAATACGGTTGGTTTTCCATCCCTTTAAGCGATGAACACGACCTGTCGAAGGAACGTCTTGTATAGTTAACCACGGCTTGTAATTTGATAATTCACCGTTACCTCGCCCCTCAACATAGTAACGAACAATTTTATCTTCAGTCCACCTATTGGTACGTTTAGCCATTGAATATTCCTCCAAAAAATGAAAAAGCTACTATTATGATTATCTCATAATAGTAGCCAGTAAACAACTTTTTTACAAAGTAAACAACTTTATTCCTAAGTAAAGAACTTTTTTACCATGCAACAAAATATATATTCCAAATATTCCCTACTACTCCACCGTCACACTCTTAGCCAAGTTTCTTGGTTGATCAACATTACAGCCTCTGGCTTTGGCGGCATAGTAAGAAATCAACTGCAAAGGTATTACTGTCAGAATCGGAGCTACAAAGTTATAAATATCCGGAATATAAAGAACATCATCCACATATTTACCTACTTCGGTATCACCTTCTATAGCAATTGCCAATACTTCTGCATCCCGAGCTTTTACTTCCTTAATATTTGATAAGGTTTTATCATAGGTGTTTTTCTGAACACATAAGGCAATTACGGGTGTTTCCTTGGTAATTAACGCTAGTGTTCCGTGCTTTAATTCACCGGCGGCGTAGGCCTCGGCATGAATGTAGGAAATCTCCTTAAGCTTTAGAGAACCTTCCAAGGCTACTGCCCAGTCAAAGCCTCGACCGATAAAGAATGCGTCATGTTTTTCTTTAAATTCCTCGGCTATTTCTTTATATCTATCTACTTCATTTAAAACTCTGATAGCTGCTTCCGGTAGAGAGTGTAATGCATCGATAATTACCTTTGCTTCAGCTTCACTAACTACACCCTTAAGCTGACCAAGGTAGAGTGCCAATAAATATTCTGCTACCAGCATAGTTGTATAAGCTTTTGTTGATGCCACGGCAATTTCTGGTCCTGCCCAGATAAATACTACAAAGTCAGCTTCTCGGGCGATGGAACTACCCACTACATTTGTAATTGCCAAAACACTAGCACCCTTATTCTTAGCTTCTCTTAGAGCAGCTAAGGTATCCGCAGTTTCTCCGGACTGGCTAATAACAATAACCAGAGTTTCTTCATCGACTAATGGCCTCCGGTAGCGGAATTCAGAGGCAATATCTACTTCTACCGGAATACGTAAAAGATTTTCAAAAATACCTTTACCAACTAATCCTGCATGATAAGCAGTACCACAAGCAACGATATATACTTTTTTCCATTTATTTATGGTCTCCAGTGGCAGATGAAAATCTTCAAATTTAACTCTATTTTCTGCAATTCTGCCGCTTAAGGCTTTTCTAAAAGCAACCGGTTGTTCATGGATTTCTTTGAGCATAAAATGTTCATAGCCGCCTTTTTCAGCAGCTTCAGCATCCCAGGAGACATTAAATACTTCTTTATTTACTATTTCCCCGGAAATTGTTGTTATCTTTATTGTTTCAGGAGTGAGTACACAAACTTCTCCATCATTTATTAAATAGCATTTTCTTGTATGGGAAAGTATGGCTGGTATGTCGGAGGCAATAAAGTTCTCACCTTCACCAATGCCAATTACCAGGGGGCTATCTTTTCGAGCAGCAATAAGCTTATCGGGCTCGTTTTTGCAGATAACACCCAAAGCATAGGATCCATGAATTTTATCTAAGGTCATTTTAACTGCTTCTTCTAAATTGCCTTTATAGTAATGCTCTACCATGTGAGCAACTACTTCGGTATCCGTTTCGGACGAAAAAATATGTCCTTGTTCTTCTAACCACTCCTTAAGTTCCATATAGTTTTCGATAATTCCATTGTGTACTACAGCAAAGTCTTCAGAACAACTGGTATGAGGATGGGAATTTTCATCTGATGGTCTACCGTGAGTCGCCCAACGGGTATGACCAATACCAATATTACCAGTAGGGTTTTTACCAAGAAGCTTGCTTTCCAAAAAGGATAGTTTACCCTCTGCCTTAATAACCTGTAATTTGCCTTCCTTTAAAACTGCAACGCCAGCGGAATCATAACCACGATACTCTAATTTACGTAAACCTTCTACTAAAATTGGAGTAGCCTCTTTATTACCAATATAACCGACTATGCCACACAAAATAAATTCCTCCTTAAGTTACAGCACAACTGTATTTGACACCCTTTGTACCCGAAATTACTTTCGGGTTTTGTAATGCCTCTTTCGGTCATACAGTGACCGGGGAGCATCCGCCGAATTCTTCGATTAACTCCCACCCTCGTCAACCATCTAGGAAGTGACTAGTGACTGGTGGCTAGTGGCTAGTGAATGCACGATTTCGTGCCCAGTGACCAGTACTCAGTGCCCAGTGCTCAGTTGTCCAGTGATTAAAAAACTTATTATCGATAAGCCAATAGTCGGATTTCTCTAACTTCCAACGTCCAACATCTAACTTCTGATATCTGATGGTTCTGGCGCTTTTAAAATATTTCACTTTGTGCTGTTTTTAGATAGTATTATTTTATTTAGTTTTACCAAACTTGTTACAAGTATCAGTTGGAACTGATACAGTTTCTACCCTCCTTTCAAAGTGATAATAGTGTTACAGAAAACTAAAATAATTTTACAATTTTGTTGTGAAGTTAACAAGGGAATATTATGTAAATACTTAGCTCTTAATCAGCCAAATTGCAAAAGCTATCATGCTAAAAGCAAGCAGGGCTTTAATAACAGAAACTTTATCCCCTAAAAGGTACATTGAAAAACCCAAAATAAATAAATAGTAGATAAAGGTCTGGGATGCGATAATTAAAGGAAGGTTCTTGTAAATCTGGTGTCCCTTGGTAAAGCCTATGCCTAATGATATATTTGCAAGAAACAGGATTGGAGCAATCATTAAATTATATTTAGCAACTGATATAAAATCAGGATTAATATTCTTAACCTGCCAGGATACTGTCAGGGCTATTATAAACGACCCTACTCCTAATAAACCAATAATAAGCGGCATTTTCTTCCTCCAAAAAATAGAGTGAACAATTGGGCGAGAACCTACATTTCTACAGTTCTTGTAAGAACAAATGAGTAGGTTAAGGTTTCGCTTCGCTAGGCTAAGGTTGAGAAGAACCTACAAAATAAAACATGCAATGATTGTGTCAGACGCGATAACTTAACCCATTAGTAGTTGTCAGACGCAAAAGTTATCCCAATAGTATTGTCTATTCTAGTTTTTGAAAAGCGGACGCGCAATGCGCGCCCCTACATCACCTTCGTACGTCCCCTGTAAATAACCCCTCTGGTCACATCGATAGTTATTAAAGTTCCGGTAGGCAGCTTCTCGGTTGCGTTTTCTACACCAACAATAACTGGTTTCCCCAAGCTCAAGCAAACAATTGCTGCATGAGAAGTCAAGCCACCTTCCTCAGTAATAACACCTGCTGCCTTTTGCATAGCTGGAACGTAATCAGCATCTGTTGCATGAACAACTAAAATCTCATCAGGTTGGATTTCTGTTACTGCTTGCTGAGCACTCTTGGCTACTTGTACTGTTCCCGTGACACTATTTCGCCCAATTCCTGCGCCTTGGGCTAGGATTTGTCCCACAACCTCTACCTTAATTAGGTTAGTTGTTCCCGGAACCCCTACCGGTACACCAGTAGTAATAACTACCAGGTCACCATTTTTTATTAATCCTGCAGCTAAGGACGCATTTATGGATTGCTCAAACATGGCATCTGTTCCATATGCCTCCGGTGCGAAAATGGGTTCTACACCCCATACCAAGAGAAGTTTGCGCTGTGCCTTAAGCCTTGGAGTAACAGCAATGATAGGTGATTTAGGGCGATACTTGGATACCATCCGTGCAGTAAAGCCAGACTCTGTTGCAGTAATAATAGCTGCTGCCTCCAAACTTTGGGCTGTTGCACATGTTGCATGGCTGATGGCATCGGTGGTTGTCTGACGGGTGACTATACCCCGCATGGCAACAATTTGCTCATGTTTAATAGCGGTTTCTATCCTCTCAGCAATTCTTGCCATTGTCTGTACTGACTCTAACGGATATTTACCAGCGGCAGTTTCACCTGAGAGCATTATGGCATCTGTACCATCTAATATAGCGTTAGCCACATCACTGGCTTCGGCTCTAGTAGGCCTGGGATTTCTTATCATGGAATCAAGCATCTGAGTAGCGGTTATAACGGGCTTGCCTGCTCGATTACATTTCTCAATCATCATCTTTTGAATTAAGGGGACTTCTTCAGCTGGAATTTCTACCCCTAGGTCACCCCTTGCAACCATCAATCCGTCAGATACCTCTAGTATCTCATCAATATTTACTACACCTTGGTGGTTTTCAATTTTAGATATAATATGGATATCTACTTTATAGGCTTCTAGAATCTTACGAATTTCCAACACATCACTAGCACTGCGGATAAATGAAGCAGCAATAAAATCAACATCCTGCTCAATGCCAAATTTAATATCTGCAATATCCTTTTCGGTAATAGCAGGTAATTTGATAACCACACCAGGTACATTAACACCTTTTCTGTTGGATAGTTCACCGCCATTTAATATTTCACAGTATATTTCTGTGCCTTCTACTTTTAGGACTTCAAGAGCGATTAAACCATCATCCAATAGGATGCGTTTTCCGACTTGGATATCCTTGGTTAATCCTGGATAATTAACAGTAACCCTTTCTCTTGTTCCTTCTATTTCTTCAGTAGTTAGTATAAATTCTTTGCCGGTTTCTAAGGTTATCTTTCCGTCCTTTAACAAACCGGTCCTGATTTCAGGCCCTTTTGTATCCAACATAATAGCAACAGGCTTATTTGTTATTAATACTGCATCACGAATATTTTTAATACGCTTTCCATGCTCTTCATGGGTACCATGAGAAAAGTTCAAGCGCGCTACATTCATACCGCTTTCGATTAGCTGGCATAATTTCTCTACTGATTCACTGGCAGGACCTATAGTGCAGACAATTTTAGTACGCCTCATGATTCTCCTCCTTTTTATATTGATAAAATCCCTGCTAGATTATAGGCATTTATATCTATAGTTTTTTTCTTATTTACAGCTTCATCAAATGACAAGGTAATTAATTCTGTGCCCACTATTCCAGTCATAAGATTAGACTTGCCTTGTAATAAAAGTTCAACTGCTAATGCTCCCATTCTGCTAGCAATTACTCTATCTAAGGCAGTAGGCGAACCACCCCTTTGAATGTGGCCCAGCACTGTCACTCTAGTATCTAGGCCAATACGCTTTTCTATTTCCTTACTTACGTTATATGCAGAGTCTACTCCTTCAGCTACTATAATAATGCTATGCCGTTTGCCTCTGCCCATTCCCCGTTTTAACCTATCAACAATCTCATTGTAGTCGGGCTCGATTTCCGGAACAAGAATTGATTCGGCCCCACCGGCTAAACCGGACTCTAAAGCAATCCAACCTGAACTCCTACCCATAACCTCAACTAAGAAAATTCTTTCATGGGAGGTTGCAGTATCTCTAATCCTGTTTATAGCATCAACAACTGTATTAATGGCTGTATCAAATCCTATGCTAAACTCAGTACCATGGATATCATTATCAATAGTCCCTGGTATTCCGATTACAGAAAAGCCTAGCTTATGCAGTTCACTTGCCCCTCGGAAAGAACCATCACCGCCAATTACGACTAACCCATCAATTCCAAGATTTTTTAAATTATCCAGGGCTTTCTGCCTTCCTTCGAGCGTCATAAATTCTTGACTTCGGGCTGTGTGAAGAATAGTTCCCCCTCTTTGAATAATATCGGCTACAGAGCCTAAGTCCATTTTATGCATTACTCCTTCAATAAGACCGGCATAGCCCCGCATAACACCGTAGACCTCCAGATTATGATAAATGGCTGTTCTTACTACAGCTCGGATGGCGGCATTCATACCAGGAGCATCCCCACCACTGGTCAAAAGGGCAACTTTTCGCATTAAATGCAACTCCTTTATATTAGTTGTTAGGGCTAGTAGCTAGTGACTGGTGACTGGTAAAAACTTTTAGACACAATTTATAAGCTTTTGTGCCCAGTGCTCAGTGACCAGTGTCCAAAAAAGGTATTTTTAGTATTAAGTTGATGGTCGATAGCTTGCCATTGTGTGCCCGGCACTTTATTAGAACAAAGAATGTCATCTAGCCAATTAAGTGCAGGGAATGGTGACACAGTGCATCATGTTTTTTAATCTAGCGAAGCGGAATCTTAATCTAACGGAACGAACGTGGAGTGTAATCTTTTTTCTGTAGCACTGTAGCACTTTAAGCTTGTAGCTACTTTGCAATAGCACTGCTTAATATTTCGTGGGCTTCCTCTACTTCAGATTCAGGTACCAAAATTTCTACAGAGCCTGAATCTCCCAAATGGGGAATGCCTGAGGATCGCAAATTGACCAGCAAACCTTCTCCTGCCAGGATTTCTTTTAGTTGTTCAGCAATTATTCTATTAGGAGCTATATAAACAACAGTCCACATTCTGTAAATTCCTCCTTTATTGGATAGGGGACACACCTCTAATGCATGTTTTCCTTGTTGAGGCATGTCCCCAACTAATTAGTCTCCTGCTTCAACAATACCATGGGTTGTAAATATTCTTGCCCGCCCTTTGATTTTTATTGCCGATGTCTGTTCAGTAAATTGAACAATCATTACTTCTCCCCGGTCTAACTTTTCCGTATGGTGAAACTTTGTATCCCTTCCCCTTGTTAAACCACTTAAATTAACACCGTTATCTAATGCTTTAACTACTATGTATTCACCAGAAATATTATTATCCTCCATGTCTTTCACCAACTTTATATTTTTTTCTTAATGCTTCTCCTACTACCATAGGTACAAAATGATCGATATTACCACCTAAGGCTGCAACATTTTTTATAATACTAGAACTGATAAATGAATATTCTGCATCAGTCATTAGAAAAACTGTCTCTACCTTTTCATTAAGTAGATGATTGACTGAAGCCATTTGCATCTCGTATTCGAAATCTGAAACGGCCCTTAAACCTCTAATAATAGCTATCGCTCCTTTACTCTCCAAATAATCAACCAAAAGTCCGTCAAAAACACCCAGCTCCACATTAGGCAAATCTTCTAAACAACATTCTTTTATTAAAGCTAATCTTTCCTCAACAGTAAATAGGGTTTTTTTATAGTTGTCTGAGGAAACAGCCATAATAACTTTATCAAATAACTTTGCTGCTCGCTTAATAATGTTAATATGCCCATCTGTTACTGGATCAAAAGTTCCGGGATATACTGCAATTCTTTCCAAAAAATCACCCTCCAACCATTACCACTTTTAGCTTGTCCAAAATTATTTCTTATATTGATAGTATTCTTTGTATTTTTCTTAATCAAAACTTATTCTAGACTAGTATTTATTCTCCTGCCAGATTTAGATTATTTCTCTTTTAGTTAATTAAGATTGAACCAAACCAACATTAATATTTCCTAAATAGTTAACATTAATGATGATATTTGCCATTTCCTTTTTGGTTATGGGCTATTTTAGCCGCAGCTGCTGACGCGATTGCTGCAACAATATCATCAGCAAAAGTATTAACGTAGCCTAAGCTTGAATCCAACCTACCTATTAGACCAATTTTCATTTTATCTAAATATCCAAAGCTGGTAATGCCAATTGTCCCATAGATATTAGTAATAGCTAAAGCCAATATTTCATCTATTCCATAAAGGGACTCATCCATTTTTATTATTGTAGATATAGGTTCCGGAAGCAAATCTTGCTCTGCTAATACATCTAAGGCCAATCCTGTCAAAACAGCATACTGTACTTCCCTTTTTTCCAAAACAGCATCAATGGCCTCAAGACAAACTTCCTTTTCTAATCCAGGATAATAGGACTTCTGTAAATCAAAAACAATTAAAGCAATATCATCTACCGTGATTCCCCGTTGTTCCAACTGTTCAATAACTATTTTTTTCATTCTTTGCCTCCAAAATCCGTTTCTTTCTACTTATGTTGGAGACTTAAAAAATGTGCTTATTTATTAATCAAGGATACATTGCCCGGAGAACATATTTCTAATAAATCACTTTCCAAGCTAGTCTGCCAATTGACCCAATAGTCCTTTTCAGTTAAGATCATTTTTTTCTCTTTTTCAAAATAAAGATAAACGGGAATATCTCCCCGATAGTTTTTTAAAATTTCCCTTAATGCCTCTAGTCGGCCAGTGTCTATTAAGTTTGAATCAACTTTAATATATAGCTGCTTAGTAGACCGCTCTTGTGGGAGATTTATAGCTGAGATATCCTCAGCAAAAAACTTAGGAGTATCTTCCTGAAGATTAATTCTCCCTTTCATTAACACTACTTTATCAGTCTCTACAAACTGTTGGTATTTTTGTAGTGTTTTGGGAAATATCAATACTTCCATACTACCGCTTAAATCCTCTAGGCTACAGTAGGCCATAGTTTCACCCCTTTTGGTAACACTCCTCCTAAAAGAGGTTATTACTCCCCCGATAACCTGCCTGCTGCCATCTTCTTCGTGGGTAATGTCCGCAATCTGATGTTTGACTTTAGACTTTAACAATTGGGTATATTCGTGTAAAGGATGTCCACTGACATAAAGACCTAATATCTCCTTTTCCATAGCTAATATATCCCGCTGATTGAAGTCTTCAACATCAGGCAGCTTAATATCAGCAAAATCCATAGTAAAACCCGCTTCCACCCCAACATCAAAAAGAGAAACCTGATTGGAATTTACACTTTTTTGCAGCTCCTGACCCTGTTCAATACAAGTATCCAATATCTGCAAGAGTTGGACCCGGTTTCCTGGTACTGAACCAAAAGCACCACACCTAATCAAGCTCTCCATTACCCTGCGGTTAACCTGACTCAAATCAATCCTTTTACAGAAGTCCTGAAGGGATTTAAAGGAGCCTTCCAAGTCCCTCGCGGCTAAAATGGCTTGAATAGCACCCTTGCCAACATTTTTTACTGCAACAAGCCCAAAACGGATATTTGATTCAACTACAATAAAGTTTTCCCGACTTTCATTGATATCGGGGGGCAAAACTTTAGTTCTCATGCGTTGACATTCAGCAATATAATAGGGTACCCTGTCCGCAGACTCCATAACACTCGTTAAGAGAGCTGCCATAAACTCCACAGGGTAATGGGCTTTTAAGTAAGCAGTTTGAAAAGCTAACAGTGCATAGGCAGCACTATGGCTTTTATTAAACCCATATCCTGCAAAGTATTCAATTAGCTCAAATATTTTAATTGCCACCTGTGAATCTATATTATTCTTTTCTGCACCTTTTATGAATTCTTGTTTCAAGCCGGCTATTATTTCCGGCTTCTTTTTCCCCATGGCTCTACGCAATAGGTCAGCCTGACCTAAGGTAAAGCCCCCTAGTTCGCTGGCAATCCGCATAACCTGTTCCTGGTAAATTATAACTCCATAAGTAGGCTTTAGAACGGATTCTAACTTGGGATGCAAATATTCAATTGTTTTTTTACCATGCTTGCGGGCAATAAAATCCTCTACCATCCCGCTTCCTAAAGGACCGGGTCTATATAGAGCGACTAAAGCAATAATATCTTCAAAGTGCTCCGGCTTTAACTCCTTTAGAATAGACCGTAACCCTGAGCTTTCTAATTGAAATACGCCAATACTCTCACCCTTACCTAGGAGTTCATAGGTTAACGAATCATCAAGGTTAATCTTATTAAAATCAATCTTAACTCCCCAATTATTTTCTACTAAATCCACCGCATTATTTATTACTGTTAACGTCCTTAAGCCCAGTAAATCCATTTTTAGAAGACCAATTTCTTCTACATTTTCTTTGGCAAATTGAGTGGTAACTCCACCATCACTAGTCTTTTGCAAGGGCAGGTAATGATCTAAGGGTTCCTGAGAAATAACAACTCCTGCAGCATGGGTACCAGCATGGCGAGGCATACCCTCGAGAGCCATCGCAGTATCTACTAGCTCTTTAATCTGAGGATTTTCTTCAACCATTTTCTTTAGTTCTGGGGAAACCTCAAGGGCCCTAGGAATAGTAATTCCTAACTCATTAGGAATTAGTTTAGCTACCTTATCCACTGACCCTAAGGGTATATTCATAACCCGACCGACATCGCGAATAGCAGCTCGGGCAGCCATTGTTCCAAAGGTTATAATTTGCGCAACCCGTTCTTTACCGTATTTTTCTACTACATAATCAATTACTTCGCCCCGTCGTTCATAACAAAAATCTATATCAATATCAGGCATGCTGATCCTTTCCGGATTCAGAAACCTTTCAAATAATAGGTCGTATTTAAGTGGATCAATATCAGTAATACCTAAAGTATAAGAAACAAGACTCCCTGCTGCCGAACCCCGTCCCGGGCCTACATAAATACCTCTAGTGCGGGCGAAACGGATAAAATCCCAAACTATAAGAAAATACCCGGCATACCCCATCTGTTGGATGATTTTAAGTTCAAATTCCAGTCTTTTGTGAGCTTCCTCGGTAGGCTGTCCATAGCGATTCTCTAAGCCCTCTAAACACAACTTGTCCAAATAGGTCTCTATAGTAAACCCTTCCGGAACTTCAAATACCGGCATATGGTTTTCTCCAAAGGTAAAATCAACCTGGCATTGTTCAGCTATTTTAACTGTATTATGCAATGCTTCCTGATATTCTCCTAAAGAAAGATTCATCTCATCCCAAGATTTTAAGTAGAACTCCTGGGTCTCAAATTTCAGCCGTGATTCGTCTTCTAAAATCTTAGCCATTTGAATACACATCAGAACATCCTGAACCTTAGCATCTTCAGCTGTTACGTAATGGACATCATTTGTGGCAACCAAAGGTATTCCAGTCTCCCCGCTAATTTGGGCTAGTTGAGCATTAACCTTTACCTGCTCATAGAGGCCATGGTTTTGGAGTTCTAAATAGAAGCTATTTTCACCAAAAGTTTTCTGATGCCAAAGGGCGCTCTTTTTTGCCTCCTCATATTTATCAGCAATTAAAAGACTGGGTATCTCACCAGCTAAGCAGGCACTTAAGGCTATTAAACCTTGACTATATTGGGCTAATAACTCTTTATCTACCCTTGGCTTATAATAAAAGCCCTCCAGCCAAGCCATGGAGACAATCTTTATCAAATTTTTATATCCGGCATTATCCTTTGCTAACAGTACTAAATGATATGGTGAATCATCTATATTAGCCCGTTTATCAAAACGGGAATTAGGAGCCACATATACTTCACAACCAATAATAGGCTTTATTCCTGCCTTTTTACAGGCCTTATAAAAATCGATGACACCATACATTACACCATGATCACTAATAGCTAAAGCTGACATATTGTTGGCTTTAGCCTTGGCCACTAACCTATCTAAGCGGCTGGCACCATCTAGTAGGCTGTAGGCTGTATGGGTGTGGAGGTGTATAAATTCTTTGGTCATACTTTCACCACCTTTACTTACTTCTGGGATATGCTTCGAGGTTAGTTACTAGTGACTAGTGACTAGTGACTAGTGACTAGTGACTAGTGACTAGCTCAGATTATGTTACTAATGGGACAGATTAAGGCTGAGGTTTAGGTTAAGTAATGATTTATTGTTTTTCTCAACCTTAGCCTAGCGAAGCGAAACCTTAACCTAGGAATTATACTGTAGAACTGTAGAACTGTAGGTACTATGCTTCTGCGGGCGAAGCCCCTTATGTATATTTTTTCAACACAAAACAACTATTGTCCTGCATATTACAGCTTTACAAAAATATATATTATTAATTCAACCTATTTGCGGGGTAATTACTATGAATTTTACTGATAGATTAATATTCATCTTTTGCACTTCTTTAGGAATAGTTCTAGGGGGTGCCTTGATAGGTTCATTATCAACTATTATAACAGGACATCAACCCTATTTTACTATGAGAAAACTGGCCGAGGATATGAAGCTTTGGGCAGTAGTTGCCGCCATAGGAGGCTCCTTTAGTTCCTTTGAAGCCCTGGGCTCCGGGCTTTTTTCCGGTGAATTTCGCATTTTAGGCAAGCATTTTTTCTATGTAGTAAGCTCTTTTGCCGGAGCCGAACTTGGTATCTATCTAATTTATACACTAACAGGTAGTGCTAATCCATGAAGATTTTCTATTTTCCACCGGAAAGACAGCTTGCCAAAGATATGGCTCTACTTACAATAGGAATAATTATTGGAGCAGTTCTTGCTACTTTAGCTATTGGTTATCAAATAGAAAAAGTTCATAATGAGAACTCACTTTTAAAGGTAGAGCTAAATGAAAGAAAAAACCAGATTAAAGCCTTAGAGGATCAGGTTACAGAGGCTAAAAAATGGTTTGTTGTTAAAGAAATCGAAATAGACTTGGAATTACCAAAGAGAAACTTTGCTGACAAAGATGATTTGGAGCTAAAAATCAAAGAACAAATTAAAGAAATGCTAAAAGAGATTAGAGGAAAAAGGGTCAATAACTTAGATCCCCAGGTGATTTGGCATATTGTTGAGGGAAGGCAGATAGAAACATTAGGCTATAAATTTATTTTGAAAGTAAAAGGTGTCTTAGTATCTGAAAAGGTTGTATTTTTTGTTTATGCCGAGTATCAGGCATCTAATCAGCAAGAGGAACCGGTGATGTAGATCTAATTTAGAATTTAGAATTTAAAATTGTTAAGCAAAAATGCAATGGTGGAAATGGAAGACCCAGTTTGTCGGAACAACTGGGTCTTTTTAGTACTTATTTTTAATAGTATCCAGAACCTACAGCTCTTCCTGTCATCGCGAGCATAGCGTGGCGATCTCAGACCCAAGGTTTGCCACAGGCTGAAGCCTTCGCATTTATCACCCTTGCTTGGACAACTATAAACAAGTGATTTCACATCCTGAGCGATAGCGAAGTATTTTACGCAATGAAGAATCTTAAGATCCTTCGATCGTACTTCCCTCAGGATGACACAGCAACAATAGTAGCTTTGATAGCAATGACATTTATCCTATTTTTTTACTACCCTTGCGGTAGTTAGTGCTTTCCCTTTGAGTTCCGTGCCGCTGTACATTTCAATTTCAACTGTACAGGTCTTTTTATCTGTCTGCAATATCTTAGTGAAAACATCGACCATCTCCCCTACTGCTGGAGGACTCATCTGATATAAGGTAAAGTTTTCTGTCACTGTATCCCATTTTAAACTTTTACGAATAGCAATAAAGGCGGCTGTACTCATAATCATTACCACAGTACCAACACTAGCTGTACCCATTTCGCTAACCATAAACTCTGTAATCTCTCCTTCTAGCTTGACTCCACCCTCCCATTCACCCAATTTGAAACCGCTTAGGGTTAAGTTATCAACAGTTTCACCTACCTGTGGCTGTCTTTGGGTTTGCTGGAATGCTTTCAGAATGTCCTGCCGGCTTACTACACCAATTAGATGCTTTTCATCATCCACTACCGGTACTAATTCAAAGCCTTCCCATACTAAGACTCTTGAAAGGTGCGTAACCAGAGTCTTCGGTCCTGCAGTTAAAACATCAGCAGTCATAACAGCTAAAATGCTGGCATCAGGGTCAGCACCCGCTGCATCAACTGCAGATACAATGCCCACAAGAACACCATTATGATCAACCACTGGAAAACGGCTATGCCCTGATCTTTGAGCCAATTCATGCCACTTTGAAACCTTATACTCGGGAGATAAAAATTCTGCCTCAGTAACCATAATATCCTCTACCCTTACTAACTCCTTGTATGTTAACCTTTCGTAAACTGCCCTGTTAATCATAGAAGTAGTCACAAAGGTATCGTAGGGACAGGTTATTATAGGAAGGTTCAAGCTTTTTCCTTTTTGCAATACTAAATCAGATACCATAAAACCACCTGTAACTAGCAGGGCAGCACCCTTTTCCAAACCCAAAAGCTGCATTTCTTCTCTGTCTCCAACTAAAAGGAGGGCTTGTTTTTCAATATATTTTCCTAAAACCTCCTCAGTTGTAGAACCAATAACAAATTGCTGTGGTAACGTGCCCAACTTCTCATGACCGCACAAAACTTCCCCTTCCACAATTAAGGATATTTCTCTTAAGTTTAAGTCCTCTAATTCCTTCTCGGCTACATCTTCTATGCGGATAGTCCCTACCTTAGGAATGGAGCTTACTAGCCCCTGGGATTCTGCTTCTTTAATCGCCCGATAAGCTGTTCCCTCACTTACATCCAACTCCTTTGCAATTTGTCGAACAGAAACCTTAGTTCCTACCTGTAAATCCCTTATATATCTGATTATGACCTCATGCTTAGTTTCCATATGAAAAATCAGCCTCCAATTTGCACAATTCTTTGATTATTATAACAGAAATACCCTAGTTGTACTACTTCATTATAACAAAAAAGGTTCCTGTTATAAAACAGAAACCTAAAGCCAACCCCAACTTCTCATTTTCCTGGTCATAACTCCTCCGATACGACCTGATTCTTCTGCGGTAAGCTCAGGCCAACCACCACCGAATTTAATCTTCGGCATTAGACCTAATTCTTCTGCTATCTCTAGTTTTAAGATATCCCGGGCATAATAAGTTTTCATTTTTCTAGGTTTCAATTTAGGGACACCACCTTGATTTTTATATAATACTTAGATTTCGCTGCATTTCATTACGCTAGGTTAAGATTAAGGTTATTTTTTTAAGTTCGTCCCATAAAGCAACTGATGTGCAGTATGGCCAGTCATACGTCTATAGAGTATTCTCCATTTTGTCATTGCGAGCCCGTGAGGGCGTGGCAATCTATTGGGTCGGAGATTGCTTTGTCGCTTTGCTCTTCGCAATAATCACGAGTTGCACAAACTACGATAAACAAAGCATTCCCGTCAATGACAAGAAAGGATATACGGTTTACTTTAAAATGAATAGACGGGAGCAAAGAAATTTTTATTTCTTTGCTTGAAATTCGTTGATTATATTGATGGCAAACGGGCCTACATCACCTACTGCAAAAGCTTTCATAGTTCCAGCGGCCACATTTCTAATTGCAGCAGTAATAATCTCCTCCTCTATGTCCATCTCGCCCAGAGCCTTTTTTATCTCCAGAGCAGCAATAATACCAAATCTAGAGGAAATAGTATTAATTTTGCTTACCAAATTAGTTGGTGCCTCAAAGACATTGCCTATATTTTGGAAAACACCCTTCACCATTTCCTTTGAAGCATTATCATCACCTTCAATGACTATTACCGGTTTTTCACCTAAAGCCATTTCTTTGGCATGACCTACAATTTTGGCTGATACTTTATTCCTTTTGGTGTTTAGATCAATATGAGAAAAGGTTGTAGCTATATTAACAAGAACTGCACCAGGAGCTAAGTAGCTGTCAACTTCTTCTATTGCTTGGGGAATGATGTCGGTGGCTAAAGCTAAAATGACTAAATCAGCCTTATTTAATTCCGTTTTATCTACAACGAGAGCATTAGAGCTTTGGCTTAAGCTTTCCGCGGCTTCTCTAACTCGGTCATAAACATATACCTGATAATTCCCGGATAATTTCCTTGCTAAAAAGCTTCCCATTCGGCCAGATCCAATAATTAATAATTCCGGAAGTACTTTCTCCAATCTTATCACCTCAATTATTTAATCGTTCTAATACTAAAATACCCAAACTTAAGTTAATTTTACATAAAGGGCATTAAATTGTTCCCCGTTCCCCAAGAACAGCCCACAAATTACTAAAATTAAGAGCTAATAAATTAATTTTACATCAACACATTGATTTCCTCCCCAGGAAAACAAATTAATTTTTATATGCATAATTACCCATAAGTTGTTAAACCTATTATTATGGATACATACCTCATGACAAGAAACATGAAGTAAGAAGCAAGAGGCAAGATTGACTTTTTCCTGCATCCTGCATCCTGTAGGAGGTGTGTCCCCCAACATTAATTGGGGACATACCTCAAAAGTATCACATGCATTAGAGGTGTGTCCCCTAACCTATTTTAAGGAGGATCAGGTATATGGATAAAATTGCTTTATTATTAGTTATAATTGGTGCATTAAACTGGGGATTAATTGGGCTTTTCGGCTTTGACCTTGTAGCAACTTTATTTGGTGGACAAAATGCACTCTTAAGTAGAATCGTATATTCTTTAGTTGGTGCTGCCGGTTTATACTCGATAACATTCTTACTGGGTAATAAGGTCCGAGAAAAAAGTTAAAAATAACTGCTAATGGATGGTATGTGTAAACAACAAAGCCGAAACCACGGAGTACAGCTGTGGCTTCGGCCTTTTTTACTTTCAATTGTGTTATAATAATACATAATTAAGAAAAAAGGAGTGCTTTAGTTATGGCTTTTTTCTTTCGTAACAAGACAGTTAATGAATTAAGAAAGAAATGGGGTTTAACCACCAAGGAGCTTGCTATGCGAGTAAAAGTAGAAAATATTGACATTCTAAATATTGATGCTTACAAGATAAAGGATGTCCCCGAACCCTTGAAAACTAAAATACTCCCTATTCTAAATGGGGATGATCTTGATAAAATACCCTGGCTTTAATCCAGGGGAATATAGATAAATGATAAAAGTGGGGCCACAAGGCCCCACTTTTTATACCCAACCTTTATATACCATGAGCTAACATAGTGTCCGCTACTTTTATAAACCCAGCAATATTAGACCCTACAATTAAATTGCCCTCAAAGCCATATTCTTTTGCAGCGGCACTAGCATTATGATAGATATTAATCATAATATCTTTTAGACGGGCATCAACCTCATCAAATGTCCAAGAAAGCCTCATGCTGTTCTGAGACATTTCTAGAGCTGAAGTAGCTACACCACCTGCATTAGCAGCTTTCCCGGGAGCAAAAATAACGTTATTTTCCAAGAATACTTTATGTGCATCAGGAGTGGCAGGCATGTTCGCACCCTCACCCACAGCATAACATCCATTAGCCACAAGTTTTTTAGCCGCCTCTCCATCTAGTTCATTTTGAGTAGCAGAAGGTAGAGCAATATCGCAAGGGATAGACCAGATACCATCACAACTATTAAAAAATTCCGCTGAAGGATGAATTTTCACATATTCACTAATTCTTTTTCTTTCTACTTCTTTGATTTGCTTAACTGTATCCAAGTTAATACCATTTTTATCATATATATAACCAGAAGAATCACTTAAAGCAACTACTGTAGAACCCAGTTGTTGAGCTTTTTCAGCAGCATATATTGCAACGTTTCCTGAACCTGAGATAACTACTGTAGCACCATCAAAGGATTTTCCTTTTGCTTTGATTGCTTCCTCCATAAAATATACCAAGCCATAACCAGTAGCCTGAGTACGAACTAAACTTCCACCATAAGTTAGGCCTTTGCCAGTGATTACCCCTGCTTCAAACATATTCCGAAGCTTTTTGTATTGACCGAAAAGATATCCAATCTCACGACCACCAACGCCAATATCCCCAGCTGGAACATCTGTATCGGCTCCAATGTGCTTTGATAACTCAGTCATAAAACTTTGGCAGAATCTCATTATTTCACCATCAGATTTACCTTTGGGATCAAAGTCGCTACCTCCTTTACCCCCGCCAATAGGTAAACCTGTTAAGGAATTTTTGAAGATTTGTTCAAAACCTAAGAATTTAATAATACCAACGTTTACAGAAGGGTGAAAACGTAGTCCGCCCTTATAAGGTCCAATTGCACTGTTAAATTGTACCCGGAAACCACGATTAACCTGTACCTTTCCTTGATCATCAACCCAAGGTACACGGAAAATAATTTGTCTCTCAGGCTCTACAATACGTTCTAAAATACCCGCATTAACATATTGAGGATTCTTTTCAAATACAGGTTCTAGTGAATCTAACACTTCTAGAACTGCTTGATGAAATTCTGGTTCACCGGAATTTCTCTTAATTACCTGTTCCATAACTTGTTTAGTATATGACATTATTTTGCCCCCTTTGTTTTATTGTTTCACATATGTTGTTTTCCCATTTTTACTGCACAAGTTCTAAAATAATTAAGGTAGTTAATACCAACGCTGTTTTATATTAAATACCATAATCAATCTTGTTATATAATACACTATTCCTGTAAAAAAAACAGAGGTTTTAGACATGTATACAGTATATTTCACACATTAACGTTTATATTATGTATACTTAAAACAAAGTGTTCTCTCCCAAGGCTGAAATGAAATATAAGCTTCCATTAATGTATAAAAAAAACGGGTTTTAACCCGTAATTAAAACCCTAATTTTTCTTTTATAAGAATAATATGAAATTCCTCTATTCCCCTTGGCTTACCTTCATGAATTACCAATACTCTGCATTGCTTAGTCTTTGTTGTTTTACAGTCATGGCAGTACCCTGTTTTCTGGCAAGGGGTATTAGAATTCTTGCTTTTATAGAGTAGAGGTGCGGCAACATTTTTCGTTCTATAAATTGCTTCCTCTAAATTTTTTGTAACCTTGTTGATTCCAATAATTGCGATTACCTTTTTGGGTCCAAAACACATAGATGCTACTCTGTTTCCTGTGCCATCCAAATTAACAAGTAGACCGTCTTCAGTTATTGCATTAGAGCTAGTTAAAACAACATCGGCATTTAGTTGTTTTAAGCGATTTTCCCTATCTCCGTTATCCCAGGTATCAATCACCTTATGGCCTAACATTTTAAAGTTTTCTATTATACCCAACTGACGAATAGTTACTGAACCCGGAATGCCAATTTGCGCTCCTTCAGGCACTAATTCTTTAAGTATAGGTATTACCTCTTCTTGACTATTTGCAACTCTAACTGTAAACCCTCTGTTCTCTAAATTTCTTTGTAATACTTCATAATTTTCCATTCTTTCTTATAACCTCCTAACTAGTCTGCAGGATTTATAGATATTAATGTTTAATATCTATAATAGCACATAAAATGGGGTGGATTGGAATTGGAGAAAAGAAAAAGCATTTGCTTTATAGGAAACCATGAGAAAACTACCTTAACTCTTACTAAACAGCTTAACTTTTTACTTGGTCAATATCTCGATATAAAATCTTGGTGCCTTCAACATATGGAGGTGCCTATAGATTGTTATGACTGTGACATTTATGTAACTTCCAGCTATACTGCTTTGTCTAAAATAACAGGCAGCATTTCCCCTAATAAAAAAGTAATTGTGGCAGCTAGAACATTAGATACCGCGAATTTAGATAAAGTACTAGAACTGATACCCGGCACACAAGCTTTGGTCGTTGCAGATTCAGAAGAAACAACAAATATGGCCATCCACCTCTTGAAAAAATTGGGAACCAATTATCTTGAGCTTGTTCCCTATTATCCGACAATTACCCCCAAACCTGATAAAAATATTACCCTTGCCATTACAACCGGATTAAGTCATCTTGTGCCTTCAAATATTAAAAGGACTATAGATCTAGGTGTCAAAAGTATTGATCTTTCTACTTACGTAGAGCTAATTATAGAAATTGGTCTGCCTAAGGAACTAATTAATAATATTTCTCAGCACTATGTTAACGAAATATTTAATCTAAGCAAACGAATACAAACTTCAGCTCAAATTAATAATAATTTAAAACGGCGGCTAGAGGTAATAATTAATACTGTTGATGAGGCAATTCTAGCCATAGATAAAGAGCAAAAAATAATTCTAATAAACTCTGCTTTTGAACATCTACTAGGCATTAATAGCTTTTCAGCCATAGATAAAAAGCTAAATAATATTCTCCCTCAGGTTGACTTAACCTCAACACTTACTAATACTTTATGCATAGTTAATAAAATTCAACAAATTAAAAATAATTATTATGTTTTAAATGCATACCCTATTCTAGATACAAATGAATCGGTAGAAGGTGTTGTCACTACTTTTAAACCGGTAGGTCAAGTGCAGGAATTAGAATATAAAGTCCGTCGGGAATTAAAAAAACAAGGTAATATAGCTAAGTATAATTTTAGTGATATTATAGGTACTTCCCAGCAATTAGAAAATGTATCATCCTTAGCCCATCAATTTGCTAAAACTAATCTTACTATTCTCATTGAGGCCGAGAGCGGTACAGGTAAAGAATTATTCGCCCAAGCTATCCATAATGCCTCTGACCGTAAAAACGGACCTTTTGTAGCTATTAACTTTGCCGCAATACCCGATAATTTAATAGAAAGTGAACTTTTTGGATATGAGGATGGTGCTTTTACTGGAGCAAAAAAGGGTGGAAAGTCCGGCTTGTTTGAAGAAGCCCATAATGGAACTATTTTTCTAGATGAAATAGGTGATTCCGGATTAGACGTGCAAAAAAGGCTTTTAAGGGTTTTAGAGGAACGGGAGGTACGACGGGTTGGTGGCCGAAACATAATACCTATTGATGTTAGAGTAATTGCTGCGACCAATCAAAATTTAATAGAACTAGTTGAAAAAAATATGTTCCGCAGCGATTTATTTTACCGATTGTGTACCCTGCCCTTAGGCATACCCCCTTTAAGGGATCGGGAGGAAGATATACTTATTTTTATGGACTATTTTGCGCAGAAATTTTATCAGCGCAAGATACTTTTAGACTCTTCTGTCAAAGAGTACCTTTTAAAATATTCGTGGCCGGGGAACATTAGGGAATTGGAAAATATTGTTAATTATATGTGCAGCATAGTACCCATTGGAGAAACAGCAACAATAAAACACCTGCCAATTTATTTAACTAGAAATATCACACCTAAAATAGATACTGCTTTTAAACCCTATAATTATGATAACAAGTTTGAATTAAAGGCACAGGAACTAGTAAATCAAGACCTTTTAAAAATTATCTATCTTACTCTAAATGAAATCCAAAGCTACTCATCTTTAGATAAGGGTTTAGGTAGGTCAACCTTAGCTAAAAGAATGACGGACTGTACAGGAGAGGTCTATGCTGACCATAAACTAAGACAGTTATTAAATCTCTTAGTAAGGATGGAGCTTATTGAATCCGGTAAAACAAAGCAAGGTACTAAAATAACCCTCTTAGGAACAGATTTCCTCCAATACCTAGAGAAATCAAAATATCAGAATCTAATAGGAGCTGTCGGTAAATGACAGCCCCCTTCTTTTTTTGTGTTAAACCTCTACTTTTACCCCTTTGTTCAGACTCATAGCCTTTTCTAGGACTTTGCCCGCTGTAATCAAGTCTTGAACGGTAACTCCCGTTGTATCAAAAATAGTTATTTCTTTCTCATTTGTTCTGCCGGGTTTTCGACCTAAAATCACTTCTCCTATTTCCGCAAAAATATCTTTTTCTGAAATTAGACCTTGGTTATAGGCATGCTGAGTTTCCCCGATTGTAATACACTGGGCTAGATTATCTACAACAATTTTGGCTTTAGAAAATATTTGTGGATCTATCTCCTGTTTTCCTTTGGTATCAGTTCCTATGCAGTTAAGATGGCTGCCTTCTTTTATCCATTGAGCTTTAACAATATATTGATAGCTAGGGGTTGTCGTTAGAATAACGTCCGCATTCTGACAAACCTTCTCTGCATCCTCAATAAAAATTATCTCCTGCTTTATTAACCCATCCATATCTTCAACCATTTTTTTTGCAAATTTACCACTAATATCATAAACTTGAACCTTTTCGATATTTGGTAGAACTTTTAAAGTAGCTAATAATTGATTTCTACCTTGCAAGCCAGCCCCAACTACGGTCAAAACTTTACTGTCTTTGCGGGCTAAATACTTGCAGCCAACAGCTCCTAAAGCAGCTGTCCTAATTTTAGTTATATAGTTGGCAGCGATAAGAGCTTTGGGCTGTCCCGTAAATGGGTCAAACAACACCATTGTGGATTGATGATTGGTAATTCCTTTTTCCATATTTTTTAACCAAAAACCGCCCGCTTTAAAGCCTAAAATTTCATCTTCTGTTAAGTAACCGGATTTAACACCGAATATCCCCTGGTGTTTTTTTATTTCTTCCCTAACTACGGGGAATACCTCACTTAAGCCTTGTTGAAAATCAGCAAAAGCTTTTTCAACCATAACCATAGTTTCCTCAAAGGTTACTAATTCTTCTACATCCCTGTCCGTTAAGACTATAACTTCAGCCATAAATAAGTGCCTCCTCTCCTACTGAGATTTACCTCTGCATAAAATAGGAAATTCGACAATAACTTTTCCATCCTGTACCATATAAATTTTATCGTAAAGATTGCAGGTAGGGCAGACATGGTTAGGTATAATCTCTAGTTTATCGCCAATACTCAGTTTTTCATTTACCTCCTGGTTGTTAATTAAACCATGTTCATCATAAAGCTTTACTAATCTTAAATTGTCATAACCTTTAACTAGCCCAAAGCCAGGTGTATAACAAATCCCCTTATTCCTGGTAAAAGCCGTTAATGCTTTTACCCCTGTATCAAGCACTATCCTTTCTTTTGTGGGCTTGCTGACAACTGTGGCCAAGACTGTTATTGCACATTTACTGTAATCATTAATAGCATGGCCTTGAGCACCATCCATTAAAATATAGGTGCCAGGTCTAATTTCGGTAATGCCTGGTAATACTTCGCCATGCAACAACGATGGTGTAGCTCCAATGCTAATAACATCTACCTCAATTCCTTCTTGTCTGATTAATTGTGCAGCATATAAAGTATCTTCCTGACTCTTAGTAAAAAGCTTGTTGCACTCCTCCACTGATTCGGCTCCATATGTATGTCCTTCATGGGAGAATACACCTTTAAGCTTGACATTTGGTGCTTGGGCAATAAATTTTGCTAGTTCAACCAATTCATCTCCTGGGATTAGACCTGACCTTTCTTCACCTGTTTCTACTTCGATTAATACCTCTATTGGCTTTTCTTCACCCTTAAAAGCATCAGATAAAGCAGCAACCTGCTCACGATTATCAACACCAAGGCTAATCTTAACCTTTCTAGCTAACTTCTTTAACCTTTCCAATTTTTCTTTTCCGTATATTTCATTAGCTATAAATATGTCATCTAGACCTTCAACAGCCATTACCTCAGCTTCCCCAACTTTGGCAACTGTGATACCTTGGGCTCCAGCTTTAACCTGCATTTTAGCCAGTGCCGGTGTTCTATGGGTCTTGGTATGAGGCCTTAAATTTACACCAAACTTATCTGCCTTTTCCTGCATGTTTTGAATATTTTTCCCCATAATGTTCACATCAACGACTAAGGCAGGAGTATCTAAATCCCACATGTTTTTCGTCATTTTTTCACCTCTTTTTTATTATATTTTAGAGGATAAGGCATTTATATACAAGGTTAGTGAGGAGGTGCCTTACCCTCTAGGGGGTCAGTCAGTTAAAACTATTCCTCCAAGGTAACAGCAACTTCTTTTTCTGTTACAACATTTTCTGTTATTATGTCCGCACATCTTACTTGGTTAAATATTCCGCAGTAACAGAAGTTAGCCAGTTTAACAGCAGCCTCATCAGCTGTTAAACGCCCCTTTCCGACCTGATCCATCATATGCTCTACGTATTTGGGTGGTATCATGTGGTGACCGCACATAGTTGTAATCGATAATGTTGTATCATCGGGGAGGTTTTCTTTTTTACCCCATACTCCCAATGAGTAATTGATGGAGTGAGGAGTCACCTCAGCCTCTTGGCAGGCTGGTAACACTTCTGATAGTACTCCTGTTATAACGACTGATAAACCTGTATCTTTTTCTTTCATTGTCTTTAAAAATTCTATTACCTGCTCCCGTTTAGTAAATACTCCTCTTATTCTAGATTTGTCACTAATTTTATCTTTTATTTCTTCTATGGAGTATTGGGTTTTAGGTCCTGTTTTGACATCACCCCAGTTTTCCGAACCCACAGCCTCGGCTGCAGCAATAAATTCTAATGCTTTAGGCTTAATATTAATATCATTAACACCTTTTGTTTGGTACATAAACCAGTTGAAGTCCTTTTTTTGTGATTCAATTGCACCTGAACGATGTAGTGAATGGGTCATTTTAATTATCTCCTTTCTAAGCCAGTGATAGTGGTTTACCTAAACCAACATTTACTTTGCCCCGATGAGGCTCTGATATCCCCAGTTCTTTCAAACAATCCAATACTTTTGTTTGCCCCTTTTCATCTACTCTGACGATTAATCCCAGGGAAAAAACGGTATCTATTTCTTTTTCAACCTTTTGTAGTGCTTTTAAAACCTGTTTTAGGTTTTCATTTTCACATTTTGCCTCAACAATAACAGATAATAAGTGATAGTTATGACAGGCTTCTTCTAACTTACCTATTTTCAAGTCGGTCATTAAGGCTGCTAAAGGTGTATGTTCCTGGGGAGCTAGTTCTGCGCCTACAGCGGCAATTGCCATAGCCACCTTTTCAGCATCCCTTAAATATACACCCATCCCAGGGCGGCCCATATCAATTGCTATACCTACTTCACCTTTTTTGATGCGTCCTGATACATCATTAGTTTTTACCTCTTCTGTACCTCTTCCCGTTACCCCTGTAACACCATGGTTTTCTACAGGGTCACTAATGACATGCTGAAACTGTTTGTAGAAGTTATCTAGCTCGATTGGTTCAATAGCACCTTGGGGGCAAACTTTCTGACGGAGACAAACATAGCACTCAGTACATCTTTCCTGGTCAATATAGCATTTCTTTTCTTCATTTAAATAGAGAATCGCATCTACAGTACAATACTTTTGGCAAATTTTGCAGCCTGTACATAAATCATTATTGATCATTGTCATTTTTAGACAGCTCCCTTCAGATAAAATCCCTGAAATAGAATTTCAGGGATAGAAAAAACAAATTATGCTTTTACACTTGTATCAATATCTACTGGTTTCTTAAGGTTTTGATAGGTAGTTCCAACAAAAGCCAAAACAGCAAGAATTATTAAAGTAGTACTAATACCTGAGTTAAATAGTGCTTCCGTCCAATTCCCTTTTGAAATAAGCAAGGCTCTTCTTAGATTTGCTTCCATAATGAAACCCAGAACAAAACCTAATACTGTTGCTGTGTAGGGGATAGTAAATTTCTTCATTAGATATCCCAATAAACCAAAACCAATTGTAACAAGGATACTAAAGGTTTCTCCGCTATAGGCAAAGGAACCGGTGAAGACTAAGGTCATTATGCTGGCAAATAAAATAGGTTTAGAAATTTTGGTGACCTTTATGGCAAGTTTTACTATAAAATAACCCATAATTAGCATAAAGATATTAGCAACCAATAATGAAATAAAAATACTATAGGGTATTTCCGGTTGTCTAGTAAAAAGCAATGGACCAGGCTGTACATTATGAATCATTAATGCACCTAGCATAATTGCTGTTGAGTTAGAGCCCGGAATACCTAAAGCTAATAGCGGAACCAAGGCACCACCGGTAACGGCGTTATTGGCAGCTTCCGGTGCAGCAACACCTTTTATATTTCCTTTTCCAAAAGTGTCACCATCTTTAGACCATCTTTTTGTTTCACTATATGCTACCCAACAGGCAGTAGAAGCGCCTACACCAGGCATAGCTCCAATAACAACACCCATTAAGGAACTAAAAAAAGAAGTCGGTAAAAATGTCTTTATAACATTCCAGCCAGGAAGTCTAGTATCAACCTCACCAACAATATTAAATTCTGCATCTCCTGATAATTCTTGAGCTTGGCTTAGGAGTTCCGAGACTGCAAATAGACCCATCATTAAAGCAATCATTTCAAAGCCATCTGCTAGATGTAAAGAACCAAAGGTATATCGGGGAATACCATTCATTGGGTCATATCCGATTGTTGCAACAAAAATACCGATAGCTCCTGCTAATAACCCTTTAAATACATTACGCCCCCCTAAAGAACAAATCAAGGTTAAACCGGCAATAGCTAAAGCAAAATATTCTGAAGGTCCAAATTTTAAAGCAACACTTGCTAAAGGAATCGCTACAAACATTAAAACTAGTGCACTTAAAAAACCGCCAAAAGACGAGGAAATCAAAGATGTACCCAAGGCTATTCCTGTTTTTCCCTGTTTATGGAGCTCATAACCATCAATAGTAGTGGCGGCAGCAGCAGTAGTACCAGGTGTACCAATCAAAATAGCGGGAATTGAACCACCATATTCTCCGCCGCAATATACCCCTGCCAACAATAATATAGCATTAACAGGTTCCATCCCCCAGGTAAAAGGAAGCAATAAAGCCATAGCAATAGTAGCATTAATACCGGGAATCATGCCACCGATTATTCCCCAGAGCACTCCAAGAGCAATGGCTGCTAAGGAGGAAAAGTCAAATACATTTTCAACACCAATAAGTAGACCTTCTAACATTTTTATTACCTCCTAGCCTAAGAATATTTCCAAAAATCCTAGTGGCAACTTAACCCGTAAACCGAAAGCAAAGACAGTATAGAGGATTGCTGTCATAGTAACACTTATTTTGATTACTTTGGATATTTTCCGAATCTGAACTATCCAAAGTAAAGCTGCCATTAAAATTGGCGTCATAATTAAATAACCAACAAATTCCAAAAGCATTGCATATATTACGCTTACGAGACAAGAATAAATAACTGCCTTATATTCTATAACCATATCCTGGATTTTCTTTTTATCCGGTTTTTCAGCTAAAGCTTTGTTTACAAACCATGCCCCACCTATAAGCACTACCCCGATTATGATAATTATATAAGCCATTAGATCAGGTAAAGCTGTTGGTCCAGCTGGATCAATAGACATTACTATTTGGCCTTCAATCATCTCGCCCTGTGCTATAATAAACAAACCAAGGAGAATTGACACTATGCCTACAATATAATCATTATGTTTGAACACTTTTTCGTATCCTCCTCTATTAAGAAGGCGGGAATAATCCCGCCTTTATTAAACTACTATTTCATAAATGCTCTAATTTGTTTATCTTGTTCTTCCATTACTTTAACGAAGTCTGCTTTATTCTTGAATACTACATTTAGTTTTAAGTTGGTATAATACTGTTTGAATCCGGGATCTTCTAAAGCTGCTTTACAAGCTGCTTCCCACTGGTCAACAACTGCATCGGGAGTGTCAGGATGAGCAACTACGCCTCTGAATTTCTCCACTAAGAAATTATACCCTTTGTCTTCAACAGTTGGAATATCTACACCCGATACTTTGTTAAATGCGATTAAAGCTTTTAATTCACCAGCATCTAATTGCGCTACAGCTTCCCCGTATTCTCCGATAGCTCCATCAACATGTCCGCCAAGCACGGCTACTGTAGCATCTGCTCCACCTTCAAAGGGAACAACATTAATATTAATATCGGCTTTTTCTTGTAAAAGCTTGGCGGCAACAAATCCTAATTCCCCAGGAATTCCACCGGCAATATTGAATTTGCCAGGATTTGCTTGTGCATCCTTCACAAAATCTTCCCATGTGGCCCAAGGGGAATCACTTCTAACAAACAATATCATGGGGTCAACAAACATCATCGCAATAGGTTTAAAACTCTTATAGTCAACATCCATTTTATTCATAATTGGAGCAGTAATTAAGGTTGAGGATACACCGAGGAAAGTATGCCCATCTTTTGCATCTAAAGCCGCTTTCCAGGCAGTAGCACCTGCCGCACCAGGCTTGTTGTCAACTATTACAGATTTACCAAATCCAGGCTCTAAGGCTTTAGCTAAAGCTCTTAGGAACATATCTCCACCTGAACCAGCTTTAGAGTGATAAATCAGGGTAATATCTTTCTCCGGCCATTTTTTAACCTCTTCTTTTTTAGGTTCTTCCTTAGGAGCCTCTTGCTTTCCACCACAACCTACAGCAGCAAACATCACAAAAACTAATAGTAGTGCTAATAAAACCTTTACCTTTTTGGATTTAAACATTTTTCTTTTCCCCCTTTTATTTTTTTAATTGTTTTTCTAAATACGGTATTAATCCACCTAATTCGATATACTCCACCAGAAAATCAGGCGGTTTAATAAACTCGTATTTCTTACCTGTAGTTAAATTGGTTATTCCACCTTGAGTATAATTAATCTCAATTAAGTCACCCTGATTGACATCTAAAACAAAATCGGGTGCATTAATTGCAGGCAATCCTACATTATAACAATTTCGATAGAAAATTCGCGCAAAAGACTTTGCAACAACTGCACCAATTTGAGCACATTTTATGGCCTGAGGTGCCTGTTCACGACTAGAACCATAACCGATGTTTTCTCCGGCTACAATAATATCTCCAGGTTGAATTTTACTAAAAAAATCCGGGTCTGTCCCTTTCATGCAGTTAGCTGCCAGCTCATGAGGTTCCACGTGGGTCATATAGCGGGAAGGTAAGATATGGTCGGTGCTAATATTATCGCCAAACTTCCAGACCTTACCTTTTAATATAAAATCCCCCATATTAAATCCCACCTCCCAATTTTCGTGGGTCGGTTATCTTACCCATTACTGCTGACGCAGCCACTGTGCGGGCACTAGCTAAGTAAATTAATCCGCCGGGACCCATTCTGCCATCCATATTACGGGTTGTGGTCGAAATGCAGGTTTCATCGGGCGCTAATACTCCAACTTCATAACCTCCACAGGTACCGCAGGCTGGTGAACTAAAGATTGCTCCCGCCTCAACTAGTGTGCTAATAATTCCTGAACGAGCTGCTTTTTCAACTGCCCTCGAGCTATTAGGGACGACTACAAACCTAACTCCCGGATGTACTTTTCTGCCCTTTAGTATCTCAGCAGCGGCTTCTAAATCGTGTAGAAATGCACCTGAACACGAACCTAACGTTGCCTGATTAATTTCTATACCTACAACCTGACTAACTTCAACCCCATTTGTGGGTAGTCCGGGAGTTGCAACAATTGGTTCTAATGAAGATACGTCAAAATTCACAACTGAGGCGTATACCGCATCTTCATCAGCTTCGAAAATCTTTTCAGTTTTCTGTGTACCATTTATGTATTTTAGGATTTTCTCATCAACCGGCATTATTGCATTTTTTACCCCCATTTCCAGACACATGATAGTAATTGCCATTCTTTCTTCAACATTTAAAGAGTCTACCAGAGGTCCAGCGATTTCTACAGCTGCATAGTTCAAGAAGGATGGGCCAAAGTTTTTTAAAAGAAAGAGAGCAACATCTTTTGGAGTAATATTAGGGCCTAGTTTTCCATCAAGCCATATCTTTACTGTCTCGGGCACCTGAAGCCAGATACTGCCTGTAGCTAAAACAGCTGCCATTTCCGTAGAACCTATCCCAGTGGCTAATGCGCCAAAGGTACCAAGTCCAACTGTATGAGAATCTGTACCAAGAATTATTCTCCCTGGACGAGCATAGCCCTCTTCAGCTACTACCGGATGGGAAACACCCCTGCCGACTTCCGAGACTTTAATATTATGCTTTTTGGCAAAGTCCCTGATATTCTGATGATGCTGAGCGGCTCTTAAAGTTGTAGACGGAGAATGATGATCTAAAACAAACATGACCTTAGAACTATCCCAAACGCTGGCATTGGGTAACCGCGAAAACTGCCTAATAGCTATTGGTGCATTATTATCATGGAAAAAGGCAAAATCTACTGGCGCTTGTACTATTTGCCCTGGTTTAACCTGAGACAAATTAGCTTTATTGGCAATTATTTTTTCTGTTACTGTCATACCCATTAAGTTACCTCCACTCTTTATGAAAAGTCCTCTAGCCTCCCTCCTCAAAGACTTAAGTTAATTGGTTATCCTTTATAACCTAATGCAAGTTTCATGCCTAAAGGGTTCCCTTTGGAATGTTCTGAAAATTGCCAAAAGTATTTACGGTTAGGCTAGTATATCATTCCGGAACTATTAAATAAATGAATTACCAAAACCTATTTGCGACCTAAATATTCCTATTTTAGCCTAAAAACCGCCTAATTTACTCAATGCCTGACAAATTGCATCTCCCATTTGGGGGGTAGAGGCTTTTCCACCTAAGTCAGGAGTTACATTTACACCTTCACTTAGGATTTCTTCTACCGCTTTCTGGATATTAGCCGCAGCTTTTACTGCCTCTTCATCTTGTTTGAGATTACCAAGCCAGGATAGCATCATTTGCCCAGACATTATCATGGCATATGGATTAGCAATTTGTTTTCCGGCAATATCCGGTGCAGAACCATGGGTTGCTTGAGCCATAACATATTTTGGTCCTACGCATAAGCCGGGAGCCATTCCCAGTCCTCCTACTAAGCCTGCAGCCAAATCTGTGAGAATATCACCAAACATATTTGTAGTAACAACAACATCATAATTTTGGGGACGCATTGCTAGCTGCATCGCAAAGGTATCTACAACCGCAGTCTCAAAGGTAATATCCGGATATTCACCAGCAATTTCTCTACAACTATCAATGAATAAACCACAGCCTAATTTAAAGACAGTATTTTTATGAATAGCAGTAACCTTTTTCTTCCCATTACGCTGTCTTGCTAGTTCAAAGGCTGATCTTGCTACCATTTGGGAGTTGCGGCGGGTAATAACCCTTACAGACATTGCTATATCAGGGGTAGGCATGAATTCGCCGGTCCCCTTATACATATTGCGGTCTGGTTGGAATCCTTCATTATTTTCCCTAATAATAACTACATCCACATCTTTATGTAATGATGGAATTCTGTCATAAGATTTAGCAGGTCTTATATTACTTACTAGATCAAATTCCCGACGCAATATTGGATGGGGATTAATAGCCTTGGGGTCATCCTTTGGATATGCCATGTGTCCGATTGGGCCTAATATCCAGCCATCTAAGTTAAATAAAGCATTTAATGTTTCATTGGGTAATGTTTCACCCATGTCTTTATAAGAAGGCATCCCCACCGGCAGCTCTATCCACTCAATATCGATACCTGCAAATGGTTTAACTGCCTCTTTTAATATCTTTACCGTCTCAGGAACAACTTCTAGTCCGATATCATCTCCTAGTAAAATTCCTAATTTGTACTTAGCCATTTAAATTCCACCTTTCATAACCTTTTATTATTTTAAATTCAATTCCTTTTTAGTGAAGGGAATTATACCACCTTCTGCAAAAATATCCAGCATAACTTTATGGGGAAGTTCAAATTCATATTCCTTACCTTGAGTATGGTTAATAACTTTCCCCTCATTCAAATTAATTGTGATTTGATCGTTTTCCTTAAATTCATCAACCTGGGGTAGGGTTATTGCAAATAACCCAATATTTATTGCATTACGATAGAAAATTCTAGCAAAAGACTTAGCAATAACTGCACTTATTCCCGAAAATTTTATTGCTTTAGGGGCATGCTCCCGGCTCGAACCTGTGCCAAAATTTTTACCAGCAACAATAATATCTCCCAATTCAACTTTACTTTTAAATTCAGGAGCAATATCTTCAAAAACATGGGAAGCCAACTCGTCAGGGTCAGTCAGAACAACATATTTACCAGGTATTATTTGCCCAGTATCAATATCATCACCAAATTTAAAGACCTTTCCATTTAAGCTTTTGTTCATTAGTTCCACCTCTATAACCTTTATAAGTATTTTCTTGGATCTGTTAGTTTGCCTTCGATAGCAGAAGCTGCGGCAGTAGCGGCATTTGATAGATAGATATGAGCACCCGGTGCCCCCATTCTAGCTACGAAGTTTCTACTACCGGTAGTAATAGTACTTTCGTCTTCAGCTACTACGCCCATACCATAAGCACCACAAGGTCCACAGCAAGGTACATTAACCATGGCCCCTGCTTTTAAAAATGTTTCGATAATACCTTCCTGGGTACACCTTAACATTAGATCCTTTGTCGCAGGAACAATTAACATTCTAGTTCCGGATTTAACCTGTCTGCCCTTTAATATATCAGCTGCAACTTTTAAATCCTCATATCTAGCACCGGTACAGGTACCTATTACAGATTGGTTTAATTCATATACATCATCACCTAGTTGACTCACAGAACGAACATTATCTGGCGAGAAAGGAAAAGCAATTAATGGCTCTAACTGGTCTAAATCAACAATAATTTCACTAATGTACTCTCCATCTTCATCAGGGTATAATTCCTGCACTCCTACCCCTTTTTCTTTATAATACTCTACAGTAACATTATCCACAGGGAAAATAGCGGTTTTGGCACCCATTTCCAGACACATATTACATAGTGACATGCGGCTAGCTACACTTACAGATGAAGCACCTGGTCCACCAAATTCCAAGACTTTATAATCAGCCCCACCAGTCTTAATAATTTCCAATAATCTCAAAGCTATATCTTTACCGTATACACCTTTTTGTAAAGTACCTTTTAACGTAACCTTAATTGTTTCAGGTATTTTCAACCATACCCTGCCAGTTGCAAAAATAGAGGCCATTTCGCTAGAACCAACACCAGTTGCAAAAAGTCCCAAGGCACCTTCGGTAACTGTATGGGAGTCTGTGGCAATATAAACCATTTCCGGTCTAACCAAAGCTTTTTCAGCAACTAAATCGTGACATACACCTTCACCAACATCGAAAAATTTAGTCACTCCATACTTTTTTGCAAACTTCCTTAATTTTTGATGGTTTTCTACGGCAACCAGTGTTTGGGAAGGAGTTCTATGATCCATAACAAAAATTACTTTATCCGGATTCCATAAGCTATCCGCACCGATATTTTCAAATTCTCTAATAGTCATAGGTCCTTGATGGTCATGGGTCATAACTAAATCAGGTTCGATATATATAATTTCCTCAACCTTGACTTCACGGCCTAATTTTTTGGCAAATATCTTTTTCATTAAATTACTGCCCAAGCTGCTTCTCTCCTTTTGAATAATATTTAGAACGCATTTTAATTGTTGCAATATTGATGCCAACTGAAATTAGGTTTAAATAAAGAACCCTGTTTTTTTAGGTCTATATTGGGTAGATTATTAAGCCCAATTAACCTTTTTAGGCATCCTAAATTAAATTTTTATTTTTTTATATGCTTTGAAATAATTTGTATATTCAGGCTCTTCTACAAGTTTTTCTTCCCAGTTAAGATATTTAACCATTGCTTCTCGAACCTGATCCTTAGTTTTCCTTTCATAGGGTTTCAGGAACACATCACCTTTGCATGTAACAACTATCGAATCTTCAAGATTAGCTATGACATCTCCGACTCTTATTTCCAGCCAACCTCTAGGTAACCAGTAAGAGTTTCTCAGATGACCTTCGCCAAACTTTTTGCTTTCATCAACATAGATAATACTCATATTTTTTTCATTTTCAATAATACTCAATCACCCTCCAGGTTTTTCGATTCATAAACTATTAACTTGCAAATTTAATGCCAAGGATCTAATGCTAACTGGTGACATTCCTGTCCCAATAAAAATCCCTAGCTCACTCCAGAGTATCCCCCATCATTCGTTAGGGGCATTCCTCATATAATAACTAACATCCAATCTCTAGCAAGATGTTTACACTTACCAATTTAGGCTTAAATTAGGCACGTCTTTTTTGCCTAATTTAAGCCTTTTTGGCTTTTTTCCTCCCATTTATTACTTTTGAAGCTGGCATGAAAATTGCATGTTTTAATTAGAAAAAAC
Organism: Clostridiaceae bacterium BRH_c20a; assembly: GCA_000961765.1. Taxonomy (GTDB): domain Bacteria; phylum Bacillota; class Peptococcia; order Peptococcales; family BICA1-8; genus BICA1-8. The sequence goes on from LADT01000001.1 coordinate 131,370, forward strand.
TAATGGAGGTAAATAATGAAAAGAATAACATTATCTCTAGCAGAAAATATTGTTGATTTCCCCCTAAACCTTATACCTGAAGAGGCTATTCTTGAATCCAAAAGAAGCTTTTTAAATTGGCTTGGAGTCGCAATAGGTGCTTCCCATCACCCCTCTGTTGATATGGTATTAGAATTAGCCAATGAAATAGGGGGTCCTCCTCAGGTAACTATCTTAGGGAGAAATATTAAAACAGATATGCAATTTGCCTCTTTAATAAATGGAATGTCCTCCCATATTTTCGATTTCGATGACACAATATTAAATACTGTTCTTCACCCTAGTGCCCCAGTTTGGCCTGCTGTTCTTGCAGTAGCTGAACACAATAATTTAACAACAAAGGAAGCTTTAGAAGCCTTTGTTATTGGTTGTGAAGTTGAACAAAGAATTGCTCTAGCTATTTGTCCTAGTCACTATGAGAGAGGATGGCATGTTACTGGAACTGTAGGCGCTTTTGGTGCAGCAGCAGCAGTGGGTAAGCTTCTTAAGTTAGACCATCTGCAAATGACCAATGCCTTAGGTCTAGCCGCAGCGCAACCAACCGGTTTGAGAGAAATGTTTGGGACAATGACTAAACCCTTCCACCCCGGCAAAGCTGCTGCTAATGGATTATTAAGTGCTTTGCTGGCTCAGAAAGGATTTACCAGTTCTCTTGCGCCCCTTGAAGCCAAGAGGGGATTTGGCCAAGTATTATCAGAAAATCCAAACTTTGATGTTATTATTGAGCCTTGGGGAAATAAATGGCAAATTCTAGAGAACAGTTACAAACCTTTTGCCTGTGGTATTGTTACTCACCCCGGGATAGAAGCGGGGATTAATCTAAAAGATATCCATAATATAAACCCGGCTGATATTGACGAAATAGTTGTAGAAGTTCATCCTTTAGTTTTAGAACTAACAGGAAAGGAAACACCCCAAAACCAATTAGAAGCCAAGTTTAGTATTTTCCATTGCGTTGCCGCCGGCATAATTTTTGGTAAGGCCAGTGAAGCTCAATTTGCTGATAACATAGTTTTAAGGGAAGATGTTGTAAACCTAAGAAAGAAGATTAAAGTAATAATAAATAATTCATTAATGGAAGACCAAGTTTTACTTCATGCTAAATTTAATAAAGGCAATACCATTAATATTACTATAGAGCATGCTATAGGTAGCAAAGACAAACCAATGACTAATACAGAACTAGAGGAAAAATTTATAGAGTTGACTTCCGGTATACTAAAAGGGAAAGAAAGGGAACTTATCTCAAAAATTTGGAAAATTGGGAAAAGCCTTCCTATCACAGAAATAACAGAACTATCCAATTCTCAAGAATGAGGTGAAGAAGGTTGACCCTCCATATATCCCAAACGGATGATATTTCAAACACTATTTCCAATAGTAATAATAAATTTTTTCTTATTACATTGGTTTTGTGTTCGCTCTTCTTTTTCCTACCTTTACCGCCTGGCCTTTCAGAGGAAGGAAGAAGAGCACTAATTCTGGTTATTTTTGCCGTAGCCATGTGGGTTAAAGAAGTAATACCCCCGGCACTTACTGCAATACTTTTAATGGTACTCTTTCCCCTTTTTAACATATTAACATATCAAGAATCGGTTTCCGGATTGGGGAGCACATCAGCCTGGTTAATATTAGGGGTATTTATTATATCCGCCGCTATTCAGGAAACAGGATTAGAAAGAAGAATTGCCTTACACCTATTAAGGATTGCTAGAGGTAATTCTAGCCTAAATCTTTTGATGGTTATTATAACTACCACCTTGTTTATGTTTATTTTACCGACAAATTCGGGAAGAGTAGCCCTAATGGTTCCTATTTGTTTGGGTATGCTTAACGAAATGCAGGTTCAACAGGGAAGTAATATTGCTAAATCCATGTTGCTTTCTGTTTCTTTTACATCATTTATTGGTAGTATCGGTCTAATGACAGCAGCTATTTCCATGGTCTATGTTGTTGGATTGTTTGAAAGCTTAGTTGGCTACACTTGGAATTACACTTCCTGGTTAAAAGCTCTTCTCCCTAGTGTAATTTTAATTAATCTTAGTGTCTGGCTTATTTTCCTTAAAATCTTCCCACCTGAAATTAAGATAATACCCGGAGGCTTAGAATATATAAATAAAGAACTCTGTAAATTAGGGAAGATGAATAGGAAAGAAATTAAAATGCTTATTCTAGTCTCTCTGATGCTTCTGTTGTGGTTATTAGAGGATTATGTAAATATTTCTGTTTCCCAGACATGCTTAATGATTGCAATTTTGACTATGATGCCTGGAATAGATATTCTAACATGGAAAAAGGCAACAAATACAATCGATTGGAGTATTCTCCTACTTTTAGGAGCCAGTCTAGCAATGGTTGATGCCTTAACTTCAACTCAGGCTATTGACTGGTTTGCTGCTACCATATTCATTCATTTTCAAGGATTAAATCCAACGATTATTGGTATTTTAACGATGTTGATGATAGGTTTTATCCGGCTTGGATTTCCTAGTTTATTGTCGATGATTGCTACAACCTTTCCCATTATAATATCAATGGCAATTTCTTTAGAAATTAACCCAGTTTGGTTTGGATTGATAGGAATAAGTGCCTCAATTTTAGGATTATTTTTACCTAATCAGGCCTTATCCCATTTAATAACATATAATTTAGGGTTTTATACTATAAAAGATATGTTTAAAGCTGGTACATACACTTCATTGATTATAATTATTATCACCACACTGTTAGCAAATTTTTACTGGCCCTTACTAGGAATATCACCTTAACCCCCTCCTCATTTAAATAAAGTACAATGGCTCCTGGGTTTCCAGGAGCCATTGTACTTTATTTATTTCTATTCTTCTTGTAAAATTTCCTCAAGTACTTCTACTGCCATTTCTACTAATCCAGGGCACAAAGTTTTAAATAAATTATTTTCTCTAGCATAACTCATTCCTTCGGGGGTATTTAAATCACAGCCAAGTAGTTCTTTGCATTTAATTGAGCCTCTCTTAGCGCTATAAATTTGGGCAAAATCCCTTACAAAGCCATAGGTTTTGCCTTTTGCAATCCTATCATCAATATTTGTTCTTCCATGCTTGAGTCCAATAACCATAAATGCACCGGTTACCGCACCACAGGTTTCACCTAAATTGCCCATTCCTCCACCAAAGCCACCGGCAACCCTTAAAGCCGCTGTTTTGTCTAGATTAAATTCAGAAGCAAATACTGATAAAACTGCCTGGGAACAGCTAAATCCCTGATTAAAAAGAGCAACAGCTTCCTCTTTTTTGTTCATATGACTTATCAATCCTTTCGTTATACCAAGGCATAATAAATTCTAAATTCTACATTCTACATTCTACATTTCTTCACCCTACCCCTCCTCACCAATTTTCTTCAGATAGTTTACCAGCCCTCCGCACTCTAAAATTTGCCATAAAGACTCCGGGACAGGCCTAAAGTTCATGCTTTGGTTTGTAGATAAGTCATTTACAGTCCCCTTCTTTAAATCAACTATAATGATGTCACTCTCATTAATTAAATCTGTTTCACATTCTATGACAGGCAAACCAATGTTAATACAGTTGCGATAAAATATCCGGGCAAAAGACTTGGCCAGGATAGCTTCAATGCCCAAGGCTTTGATAAGAGTAGTAGCATGTTCTCGGGACGAACCTAAGCCGAAATTCTCTCCGGCTACTAAAATATCACCCTGAGTAACTGTTTTAGCAAAGCCGGGCCTGATTTCATTGAAGACATAATCCTTTAGATCCAGAACATTTTCCGCTTTCGCCCTATGCTTACCGGCAAATATATAATCAGCTGTAATATCATCCCCAAATTTGTGGACTTTTCCTTTAAGCTGAGTTTTTATAATCATATCTAACACACCTCCCTAGGGTCAATCATTATTCCAGTTAGGGCAGCAGCTGCCGCTGTTAGAGGTGAAGCTAAATATAGTTCGGAATCCTGACTACCCATTCGGCCCGTAAAGTTCCGATTAGTTGTAGCCAAAACTACTTCCTTGGAGCCTACTAGACCCCCATGGTATCCACCGCAGGGTCCACATCCCGGAGTTATAATCATGCCACCGGCTCTTACCAAAGCCTCCATGGTTCCATCTGCTAAAAGCTCTTCTAATACTACCTTAGAAGCCGGTAATAAAACAAGCCTTACCCCTTTTGCGACTCTTTTACCGGCAAGGAGCTTTGCAGCCTCCCGAAAATCACTTGCCCTTCCATTTGTACAGGAACCTAGTACAATCTGATCAACCTTTTTACCTTGTAGCTGGCCAACAGGCACTACCTGATTAACCATAGGAGGATAGGCTACTAATGGTTCAAGGTCATCAGCATTCAAATCATATACTTTAAAGTATTCAGCACCCTTATCAGCCTCTGCAGGTTCATATTTTCTTATTTTGGGCCTTTGAGCAATCCAGGTATCTAAAACACTATCTGGGGGCATTAGGGCGGCTTTAGCCCCCACCTCAATACCCATATTACAAATAGTCAGCCGCTCATCAATAGATAGTTGAGAAATCAAATCACCACCGAATTCCAAAGTGCGGTAAAGAGCCTGACGCAAACCTATCTTTTCAACTGTGCGTAAAGCAACATCCTTAGCAGTAACACCGGTGGGTAGTGTACCCTTCCAGTTTATACGAATGGTTTCCGGAACTCTAAACCAAATTTTACTATAGGCAAGAATTCCCGCCGCCTCAGTGGAACCAATTCCTGTACCGAAAGCATTAAGTGCTCCATAAGTACAGCTGTGAGAATCAGTTCCTACAGCAATTTCCCCTGGAAACACGTGTCCCTGTTCGCACATGAGCTGATGCCCAACACCATCTCCAACTTCATAAAGGTTAAACTCCTGCTGAGCTCTAAACTGACGCATCTTAATATGCATGTTTGCTGCTGCTTCTGTAGAGCTGGGGGAAAAGTGGTCCATTACCATAATAACATCTGTTCCAGGTAATATTTTCTCTTTTTCGAAGGTTTTAAAAGCCTCTATTGTAGTAAAAGCATTACTATCATGAATCATTAAAGAATCTGCTTTTACTGTTGCAAAATTCCCTGCATAGAGCGGTTGACCCGCCTTACGGCTTAAAATCTTTTCCGTTATGGTCATAGGCTTCATAAAAATCAATCCTTCCACTCCAATTTGTTTTTAACGTAATTTAATAAACCCCCGGCTAAGAGAATATCTTCTTCCCGCTCGGACAGACTGCAATAGGTTTCAATAGAGATCCCTTTGGTCTGGTTAAAAAGCATTACATTTGGCCTCTTGATCTGTTCTTTAATATCTGCGATTAGAAGCACATCACCGAGAGATATTTTATCGTAATCCGTACTATTTACAAAGGAAAGTGGAATCACACCATAGTTAATAAGGTTTTTTCGGTATATTCTGGCAAAGGACTTTGCTAAAACAGCTTTCATTCCAATTGACATAGGAACCATTACGGCATGTTCCCTACTTGAGCCCTGACCATAATTATCCCCACCTACAACAACCCATGTTTTAGGGAGTTGGTCGATTTTCTTAGAGAATTCTTTATCCATTCTGGAAAAAACGAAAGGAACAGAGGCAGGTATATTTGACCTTAGGGCGAGCATGTTGGCACCCCCTGGCAATATATCATCGGTACTTACATTATCACCTGCTATTAGGGCGGCCTGCAAGGTTAAATCCCGCTCGTGAGGCTCTCCTACAGGCATAGGCTTTATATTTGGCCCTTTTATTACTTCCTGGTCCTCTTTCTTTTTTTGGGCAAAAACCAGTAAATTGCCATTATCAGATAAATTCTCAGGTATATCGACTTCCGGATAGTCACCCATTTCTCTGGGATCAGTAATATATCCAAATATTGCTGAGACTGCAGCCGTTTCGGGACTAGCCAAAAAGACATTGGCATCTTTAGTGCCGCTTCTCCCTTGATAATTTCTATTATATGTACGCAGTGAATTAGTTCCTGCAGCTGGTGCCTGCCCTATACCATTACAAGGACCACAGGTTGCTTCTAGGATTCTGGCTCCTGCATCAACCAAATCCTTTAAAACTCCCGTTTCCGACATTTTAGACAATATCCGTCGGGAACCAGGTGAAATAACCAAGCTAACATTTTCAGCTATTTTCTTCCCTTTTAAAATACCAGCTGCTACTGCCATATCTTTATAAGAAGAGTTAGTACAGCTTCCGATAGCTACTTGGAAAAGAGGAGTACCTGCTAATTCTGATACCTTCTTAACATTATCCGGGCTGTGTGGCAACGCCACCATAGGCTCTATACCAGAAAGGTTTATTTCTATTACTTTCTCATACTGTGCATCCAAATCAGGCTTTAATTCCAACCAGTCTTGTTGACGCCCTAAGCTTTTCAAATAGCTGTAGGTAATTTCATCACTGGGAAATAAAGAACTAGTCGCACCCATTTCTGCTCCCATATTACAAATAGTAGCCCTTTCATAAACAGAAAGAGTTTTTACTCCTTCTCCGAAATATTCAAATACCTTTCCGACCCCGCCTTTAACTGTTACTTCTTTCAGGATGGATAAAATAATATCTTTAGCTGTACTCCATAGTGGCAGCTCCCCAATTAATTTTACACCCACTACTTCCGGTTTAGGCACAAAATATGGTTCCCCGGCAATGGCCACCGCGACATCCAAACCACCTGCACCTATACCAAGCATCCCAGCACCGCCTGCCGTAGGTGTGTGACTATCTGAACCTAGGAGGATACCGCCGGGCTTAACAAAATTCTCTAAGTGTAGCTGATGACAGATACCATTACCCGGTCTAGATAAATGTACCCCTAGCTTTTTCGCTATTCCCTGCAGATACAGATGATCATCAGGGTTTTTATTATCAATCTGTAGGGTGTTATGATCGAGATAGCTAACGACAAAAGGCTTTACTTCACTTAATCCCATAGCCTCCACCTGTAAGAAAACAGGTGTCGCAGTAGCATCCTGGGTTAAAACCTGATCAGGAACCAAGTGAAGCTCCTGCTGATTTAAATCAATTCCATGACTTATAATTATTTTTTCAAATATATTAAGTCCCATTAACAACACTCCTTATTTTCTGACCTAAACCTTATACGAAGTAAGCCGTTCTTCATCAATTTCTAGGCCAATGCCTATACCCACGGGGACAATAACCATTCCTTCGATTATCTTTAACCCTGTAGCAAAATCATTTTTTATCCATTGGGGTGATTTTATCTCATTGTAGACTACATTTCTAGTCGAAGCTAGAAAATGGGCCGTGGCGGCGTCAATAAGGGTATTCTGAATAGTACATCCAGCCATACAATCCATGTTTGCCGCTTCTGCTAAGACAGCTATTTTTTTGGCCGGATATAAACCGCCAGTTTTAACAAGCTTTAGATTAAAAAGGTCTACTGCCTGATATTTGATAAGGCGGAGGGCATCAGTTAAGCTTTTAATACTCTCATCAGCCATGACCTCTACCTGGGGACAACCATTTTTGACAGCCAGAAGACCTTCTAAGTCATCCATATGCACAGGCTGTTCAACCACATTTACACCTAATTCAGCAAACCTTTGGGTAAGATACACAGCCTGCTTGCCCTTCCAAGCTTGATTTGCATCAACTTTCAAAGGTATGCCCTTTATTACCTCACTTACTGCTTTCACTCTTTTTAAATCCAAGTCGGAGTTAGGTCCTACCTTTACCTTAAATTCCCGATATCCTCCTTTTAGCTGCTGTGCTGCTTTTTGAGCTGCTTCCTCAGGCGTTACCAGTCCTATCAGGTCAAATGCCGGCATTTCCTTGCGATATAATCCACCTAGGAGCTGATAGACAGGCACCCGCAAATATTTCCCCATTAAATCATATAAAGCAATATCTATAGCTGCTTTTGCCGCTGTATTTCCTTTTATAGCGTGATCCATTTTATCGTGAATTTTTTCCAGGCTAAAGGGGTCTTCACCTAAAATAGCAGGAATAATCCTTTTCTTTAATACAGCTATTACGGTTTCCTGGGTTTCCCCAGTAATATAATACTTCGGAGCAGTTGCACCATAACCTGTTACATCCTCATCTGTGATAATTTTAATATAAATATCCTCTGTAACTTGATATCGCGTATGGGCACTATGGAGCTCTCCATTAAGTTCTATGTCTGTTTTATATACCTCTATTTGTTTAATTATCATAAACTTCACCTCCTGAAAAAATTACTTCAGTTAATAGGGAAAAAGCGATGTAATTACATCGCTTTTCAGTTCTCCTAATTTTCCAGTATTACCCCACAGAGATCTGGCACTACCAAGACCTCGGCGTTTTTACCCTTTTCAGCAATTGCTGTATCTATAGCTTCTTGGATTTCAGTAAAAAAGCGAATAGGTAAATGGGGCATATCATCTTTGCTGATCCCTTTACTAACAACATATATGTTGGCTTGATCCATAACCCTATTTAAACGCCAGGCTTTCATGAAAGGTGTGTTAAAGGTATCGTCTAAATCTTTAAAAGCTTCCTGCATTTCTTCCTTATTGCATTTCATTGCTTCCGCCCAACGGGGTTCACCCATACCCAGCGAACATTCGGCTATCATTATCACTATACCGCCTTGTTTAACGGCAGGGCTCACCCTGGTAAATCCTTTACCTTCGGTTTGATAGAACTCTCTATCCCGTGGGTAACCCCCTGGATTGGCAATTAGGATATCTGCCGGATTTATTTTATGGGTAACATACTCTGCAAAAAATTTGGCTCCTTCTCGGTGAGCCTTAATATAATGACCTGCAAATGCTTTAGCAATCTCCCGCTCCTCCGTATGAACGGTATTAACTATAAAATCAATCCCCGGCTTAGATGCAGCCTCTTCTAGCTCCTCCCGGAAACGGTTTCCGTCTAAGCGCCCTAGTTGGGAAGTAGGATGCCTAAATAATCTATGATGAACATAGACAGACTTGCGACTAGAAACACCAGGCAGAATGTTTTTAGCGCCCCCGCTCCAGCCTGCTTGATGATGGGGGTCAATAGCACTAATAGATATTTTTACTTCAGCGTCACAGTATGTTTTTAAAACCTCAACAGGTGTGCCTTGTTTTGTTTCACCAAAATTATAGTATGCATCTGGGTTATCAGGGTCATTACTAATAAATCGAATACGGTTCATGATATCCTGACCTAAAAGCTCAATACCTTCTTCTCTAGTGGCAGCATTATGCATCCCGGTTGCCGCAATAATTGTTATATTTTCATCAGTAATGCCACCATTATTTAGTTCCTCAATAACAATCTTTGCTATAGGTTCAATAGGAACAGGTCGTGAACGGTCTACAATTACTACAACTGCTGATTTTTTACCCGAAGCTAGCTCAGAAAGCTTTGGCGTACCAACAGGATTAGCTAAAGCTCTTTTGATTTCCGTATTCGGGTCTGCTGCTGCCTCTAATTCCTTTTTGCGTCTTAAAACACCCACTAAATTCTGTTCCGGAACATCTAAGAATATATCTGATTTTCCATATGGTATATTTATTTTCATTACATTTCCCCCTCTAAATCTCCTCTACCTCTAATGCTGCTCAAGTTATGAGTGTGTACATGTTCTCCTTTTACAATATCCTTAGTTGCAATGCCAATTATCTCATTGTATTTAACCACTTTCTCACCCTTTGCCAGGTCACATAATGCTATCTTGTGTCCGAAAGGAATGTTATTTTTAGCTGTAAGCTCAATATCCTTCTTGATAATGCCGCAAACCTCATTGGTATTAACATCCTCTATTACTACAATTACATTATCGTTTGTACCTAATAAAAGCCCCTTTTGTTCCATCATACCCTCCCCTTTCATTTTTTTAGACGGTTAAGCCAATACGGCTGATAGCAAATTCATTATGTTTAAGGGCCTCGGATTTTGTAATTTTGCCAGAAGCAACTTGAAGCAAAAATGAGAATAAATCTTCTCCCGCTTCCTCTATATCCATCTGTCCTTTTAAAACTGCTGATATATCAAGATCGATGTTCTCTGGTGCAGTACTTACTGTTCTGTGGTTCCCGGTCACTTTGATTACAGGACCTAAGATATGACCTACCGGGTTTCCTTTTCCTGTCGTAAAAATTGTAATCTGTGCTCCACAAGCAAAAAATCCTGTATTTGATTCAGCACCGGCAGGTGATGAATACATATGATATAAGCCTTTGCCGGCTGGCTTTTCTGCATAGCTAATTATTGCTTGAATGGGATGGGAACCTGCTTTGGCTATATTACCCAAAGCCTTTTCTTCAACGGTTGTTAACCCTCCCTCGATATTATCGGGTTTGGGCTGATTTCCCCTAATATCTATTCCTAAGCTTAAAACATAATCTTCAACTTCTTTTACAATTTCTAATAGCCTTTTTCCTACTTCAGGACTACTACGGCGAGCTAAAATGTGCTCGGCTCCCATAATCTCAGCAGTTTCATTAAAAATAGCTGTTCCACCAAGGTTTATCAGCTTGTCACAAACATAACCAGTAGCTGGATTGGCAACAATGCCCGATGTTGCATCTGATGCACCACAATTGACGGCAATCATGAGCTTGTCTATAGGGGCTTTTTCCCGTTTTAATTCAGATGCTTCAACCAGCATATCTATAGCTATTCTAGCCCCTTGTTCAATAGCCTTAAGAGTGCCCTGGCCCATAATGGTTACTATTTCAACTTTTTTATCACTTTTTTCTTTTACCTTTTTATATATTTTTTGGGCTTCAACAGGTTCCCAAGCAACAATTATTGCACCATAAACATTTGGGTTTAATATTGTTCCAGCTAAGGTTCTAGTTTGCTGTTCTGCATCTGGACCGATCTGCCCTCTACCATAAGGGTGTATTACTGGATAGACACCGTGTACTATTGAGGCAATAGCTTCAACAACTGTATTCCCATATCCCTGGGCTGCAATTATTGCGACATGGTTCCTTACTCCTACTGTACCGTCACTTCTGATATAACCATCAAAGCTTAAAATAATTATCTCCCCTTTCGACTATTAGGCTAAACATTAATACATGCAAAATTTATGCCAATAATAATTAGATAGAAAATACTAAAATATCAGCATTTATTCTAATATCACTACATAATTAGGTGAGCCCTAACTCCTAAAAATTGCCTAAAAATAAAACCAAAAAAAGTGGCATACATTTCCATATACCACATAAAAAAAACACATTATATAAATCTTAGTGCAAAATTTTTATTAAAATAGGAATAGTTATGAAAATACCAAAAAGTCTAAATATATGCATAGTTGTAACAACTACCGGATCGGCTTCTATTTCCTCAGCATTCATACTTAGTTCCGAAAGTCCTGCAGGAATAGAGCTCAGCAAGGACTCTGCAAGTGGAAATTTAAAGATTTTATACAATATAAGTACGGTTAATAGGCTTATACTGATAATACCCACCAGTGAAATTACAGCGGGAAGTAATAAATTCCTTACCTGAGCTATTCCCTGAGCAGTAATACCTAAACCTATAAAGGTACCCATAGATATCCTTACTAATCTTCTGATTTTTATGGGTATAACTAATTTACTTGTAGACCGAATTTGAATTGCAGCTGTCCCTAGCATAGCTCCTATCATGCCGCCTGCAGGAACACCTATATAATTAAATACTACTCCTGTTATAACGGCTACTAGCAGGATATTAATTTTCTCAGCCATATCTATTTTTCTCCTTTACAAGCTTACTACGCTTTAAGTTTAAAATAGTTTTAGATAATGGTAGCATAATTAAAAGTACCATCTGATTTCTTAAAAGCTGAAGAATAAGTACCTTTTCTGTATAGGCACCTGCCCCTTCAGCTAATAGTATCATTTCCCCCTGACCACCCGGTGTAGTAGATAGAATACTGGTTATTATTTCTATTCCCGTTATTTTATTTAAGATTGTTGCTACCGTTAGACCTCCAATAACCATGATTAGGGCTACTGCTAATGCAGGTCTCATAAGCCTCTTAAATGTTTCAATAGAAACTTTTGCAAAACTTGTTCCAATAACTACACCTGCAGCTATTTGAATTATCAGCCTTAGCCATCCTGGTTTATCTACAAGGTCATTTATAAAAACCTGATAGGTTGAAACCATTAGGATAGGACCTAATAAATAAGCCGACGGGAATCTTAATTTTAGTGCTATTAAGGCTCCCATCTCACCTAATAAAAATGTTACAATTAGTTTTAATAAATAATCTAAGCTATCCATGAAGCTCTACTCCATTTCTCAGATAAACTTTTTCCTCTCTTAAATAACTGAATAGCTCCTCACCTAAGGCAGTCAGCCTTGACCCCTGTTTAGTTGTGCCAGTGGAAATACACCCCGTCTGTTCTAGTTTTTTCAACCAAAGGCGGACCTTATGTTCAGGGCAGGATAAAGCTCTCTCTTTCAAGGCCTTAACCAATGCTTGACGGCCAATACCTTTTCCAAATACAGCTGCTTTTTTTATTTCATCTAATATATAATATAATTCCCTGATTGCGCCCAACCTTTTAAATTCAATTACTACTAACTCCAACTGTTCAGATAGCTTGATAGTGTTGTGCGCAACCATGATATCAACCGGTATGTTTGAATTGCGCAAAATATAATTTGGTAAATGCTTAATAGTTGCCCATTCCTCAGGTTCAACAACACCGCACATAAACTGAACAACGTTATGTAATTCCCTAATATTTCCCGGCCATTCGCAACTTATCAGAAAGTCCTCTATTGTTTTTTCTAAAAGTAAATCACGGTGAGAGACCTTTCTCGCTAAATATTTAATTAAATATGGTATATCCTCTCTTCTTTCTCTTAAAGGCGGTACTAACAGATTTATAGCACATAGTCGGTAGTACAAATCTTGGCGAAATTTACCTTCTTTAATTAATTGCCTAATATTCTGATTTGTTGCAGCAATAATCCTGACATCTATGGGGGTTACCACACTTCCCCCTACTCTTCTTACCTCTTTTTCTTCAAGCACTCTTAAAAGCTTCTTTTGCAAATCGAGTGGGGCATCCCCTATCTCATCCAGGAAAATAGTACCGGTATGGGCTTCTTCAAATAAGCCGGTTTTTCCGCCTTTTTTAGCACCTGTAAAGGCTCCTTCTTCATAACCAAACAATTCACTTTCAGCTAAATTCTCTGGTAATGCGGCAAAATTGATGGCCACAAAAGGTGATTTTTTCCTTAAAGAAGCGTTATGTATTGATTGCGCAAAAAGCTCTTTTCCAGTACCACTTTCTCCTTCTATTAAAATTGCTAAATCTGCGGTTGCAAATTTTTGGGCCAAATTGATAACATTATTTAATAAAATGCTGTTACCGATTAAATCCACAAAAGTATGTTTCGCAACATGTCCTTTATTCTTAAGTTCCCTCCTTACCTTGACATCTAATTCCCGAACTTCATGGGTAGGATGTAATGTAGCAGCAGCACCTAAGACACGAAATCCATTATCAAGAATTGGGCTTATATTAACAATATAATAATTATTTTTGATTATTTGTATGCTACTTTTTATATTATGACCATTATTAATGACCGGCTTAAAATTAAGCTCTGGAAGAATATCTTCTGCATTGTTGCCAACGGCCATAGTACTGTTAATACCCAACATTGACTCAGCGGCAGGGTTAAATACTACTATTTTATTTAATTGATCAATCCCGATAATTGCCTGATCTACTGTATCTAAAATTACCTGCAGTTTTCTTTTGAAGTCTTCACTCTGCTCAGCAGCTTTTATACGCCTTATGCCTAAATTAATTATAGTTGAGATATAATGATTAGAAATTTCATTTATAGTTTCCCTCGGTAAATCTAACTCCGTTATTAGTTCCATAAAAGTGGATAAATCTAGGGTGCGAACACCCAAGTCAATCTTTCTAGTTATTTGAGGGGGAACATAGTGTCCCCCTGTTGTTATAGCTAATTTAACATGCTTTGGATATGATTCTAATCCCCTCCAGTAAGGATAAAATTTAATTTTATCAATCCCATAACTATGAAGTAGTTTTACTTTTTCATATGCCGTCTCCTTCCACGTACTAACAACCAAAGCCTCTGTGTCTGGAGGTAAAGATAATATCTCTTCTAAATTATTAACCTTTAATGTTCTATTTGCTATTAGAACCTTTTTATGATCAGGAAGCTTTTTTATTATTTTTTCAGAAATGAAGTTATATACCGATCTACTTGAAATGATATAAAGGTCACTTACTGGAGCATTTGCAGTTGCTAAAATATTCATATCGTCTAAGCACCAGGTTTTTACCTCAATATATTTACTTAAATATAATCTTAATTGCTGTTCCACTTGTTCACAAGAAAAATAATTAGTGGCAATAAAACAAATTGTTTTCTTATTTACCATACCTATTCCTCCAAGGAATTAGTATTTTCTTATTATTTTTATATTACTGTATAAAAGTTTAAAAGAAAACCAGGCATTACCTGGTCTTTAATTATCTTCTAAGTTAATTTGATATTTGCCATCTTTTAAAATACACTTACCATCTAAATAAACAGATGGAGATAAGAATACAAAATCTATATGAAAGGTGCTCTTACTTTTTCCGGCTAAACTAATATTATCACCAATGGCTATATGAGCTGTCCCCAGTTTTTTGGACACTTCCCTTGTATTAGGGACAATGCGACATGCAGGATTAGTACCTAAAGCAAATTGGGAAGCACAATTATATCCTGCTTCATCATGTTCTTCCAGTAGAGCTTTTAAACGTTGGGCTTGTTGCCCACCGGTTATATTAGTAATTTTTCCCTGTGATACCTCAATACGCAAAGGCTCAGTTATTAATCCCAGCTCATCGGCAATATAGGGTAATACTATTACACCTTCACTTATACCTTCTAATGGAGCAAGGGTTGATTCACCATCGGGCAACCCTGATATCATACCATTTTTAGTAACAAACCCGGTCTGGGCTATAGCTTTACGCCCCTTGGACTTCATTAATAAATCCGTTCCCTCTGGAGTAGTTAATCTAATTTCATCGGCCCCAGATAACAAATCTGCTAAATTTTCACTAACCCTCCTTACCTGATTATAATCGGCATTTACTCCGCCTTTGACCATCATTTCCTCGGTAAAGTTTCTCATATTTGCAATTCGTGCACCATTTTTCATGGCCTCTCGGGTAGCTTGTGTATGGGTTAAGCTATAGGTTGCCTGATTGATTATTACCTGTGCTGCAGTCATGGCAGCGGCAACCGGAGCCGGCGGCTCTTCACCTCCGATTTTTTGAGGTTTCATAATCATTACAGTTACTTGTGCCCCGGCGGATTCAGCACTATAAGCTAAAGCTTCAGTTATAGTCCTTGGTCTCTCCGTATCCGTTATAATAAGTACCGTTTCTTCTTTTTTAACTTCTAAGACCTGATTAATAACCATATTGGCGGCAAAAGCCATATTTAATAATTTCATAGTAACCATCATTCCTTTCGTTTAATCAAGGCACCAAAAATTAAGAAAGATTTTAATTACCAATTCTCCATTCTCAATTTTTCAAGTTAACCCTCCCCTTAAAAAACAGATTATAAAGCTACAGTCTTTCCAGATTTTTGGGATGCTTTATAGCCTCTATAAAATGAAAATACTACCGAAACTATCGCTAAACTTAAAAGCACACTACTTATTGCCGAACTAGCAAAAACCCCAGAATAATTTCCTTCTGATATTATTAAAGCTCTTCTTAAATTGGCTTCCATAATAAAGCCAAGAACAAAACCAAGAACAGTTGCTGTATGTGGTAAGCCGAAATATCGCATACCTAATCCAAACAGACCAAAACTTAGGGCAACACCCATGCTGAAAACCTCTCCGCTATAAGCAAAAGAACCGGTAAATACCAGGGCAATAATGACAGCAATAAGGGCTGGCTTTGATATATTGGTCATCTTTATAGCAAACTTTATACACAAGTAACCTATAAAAAATAAAAAGAAATTAGCAAAAAATAAGGATACAAAAATACTATAGGGTATTTCCGGTGTCTTTTGAAATAATAATGGCCCAGGTGCTACATTATGAATCATTAAAGCACCCAGCATGATAGCAGTTGAGTTAGAACCAGGAATACCTAATGCCAAAAGAGGTACTAAAGCACCACCGGTAACAGCGTTATTAGCTGCTTCAGGTACTGCTACTCCGATGGGATTGCCTTTACCGAAAGAATCCGGGTTTTTACTCCAGCGTTTCGCTTCACTGTAAGAAATAAATGCTGCGGCAGTAGCACCTGCACCCGGCATAGCACCAATTATTACGCCTAATGTTGCAGCCCATGACGCAGGAAACACCAATGGTTTTGTTTCTTTCCATGTAGGGAATTTTGTAACTGCCTGAGCCTTTAGAAAAAACCCATCATTCCCAACTACAGCCTGGGATTGTTTAAACATCTCGGTAATAGCATATAGACCCATCATTAAAGGAACCATCTCAAAACCACTGGCCAATGACAGGATATCAAAGGTAAAACGAGGAACCCCTGCAAAAGGGTCAAAACCTACTGTAGATACAAGGATTCCTAGAAATCCTGCTAAGATACCTTTAAAAACATTTTTTTCACCTAAAGAACAGATCATTGTTAAACCTAAGGCAGCTAACGCAAAATATTCAGCAGGACCAAAGGCTAAGGCTACTTTTGCCAAAGGAATTGCCAGAAATACTAGGGCCGTTGCTCCAACAATACCTCCAAAAACCGAGGCATTCAAGGAACTAAATAAGGCTAAGCCCGTCTTCCCCTGTTTGTGGAGCTCATATCCATCTAAGACTGTAGCGGCAGCAGCGTTTGTACCAGGAGTACCAATAAGAATAGCAGGGATAGACCCACCATATTCCCCACCGCAGTATACTCCCGACAGCATCATTAAAGCCACTGCCGGTTCCATTCCCCAGGTAAAGGGTAGGAGCAGTGCCATGGCAATAGTAGCATTTATTCCCGGAATCATTCCCCCGATTGTACCCCAGGCGACTCCAAATAGTATGGCTAATATGGAATTCCAATTTAAGACAATATCTAGACCTGACATAAAATATTCAAAAATCACTTTATTATCCTCCTTACATTGGAGCACAGATTTTAAGAAATTTAGCCTTCAAAGAAAAATTCTAATATACCTAAAGGAAGCTTAATCTTCAGTCCAAAGAAAAAAATTGCAAATAATACTGCTGTAGCTAAAAATCCTGTTTTAATTAATACTCGCTTATCTCTTACCTGAACTATCCACATAGTAGAAATTATTAAAAGGGGTGTTAGAATGAGATAGCCTAATTTTTCGAAAAGCAAGATATAGATAATACTAACTAATGTAATTTGCAGTACTGGTTTTAATTCTTGTAAATTATATTTTTTGCTTTTAGGAGAAAAACGAAAGCCAATAAGATGAATAATTCCTATAATTATAATACCCCAGGCCAATATTACCGGGAGTGCCCCAGGTCCAGCAGGATCAAGAGAGGTAACTGTCTCCCAAAAATTTGAACGATAGATAACAAATGCACCAAGCAGTACGGATAATACCCCCACAACCCAATCATTACGCTGAAACATTTTGCCTCCTCCTTTTTATTTTTTGGGCGGGTTTAACCCGCCCAAAATTCAGGAAAATTGATTGTTAATTCTCTAGAGATGCCTTAATCTGTTCATGCTGCTCTTCCATCACCTTCAGAAAATCGTCTTTTACAACAAACTCAGGAATTAGATTGTTAGATTCATAGTATTGTTTAAATGAAGGATCATCATAGGCAGTTTTCATTACTTCTACCAGCCTATCAATTATTTCTGGAGGTGTACCCTTGGTTGCTACAATTCCTCTTAGCTTTCGAACATCAACTTCAGGATAGCCCTCTTCGGCAACAGTTGGAATTTCTTGATTTAGGGGCATTTTGTTAAAGGCTACAATTATTCTCAGTTGACCTGCTTCGACAGAGGAAGCTATTTCAGCATACTCACCTATACCTGCATCTAAGTGTCCACCTAAAACTGATACCGCAGCGTCACCACCGCCTTCAAAAGGTACAAGAGAAACTTTAAAATCAGCGGCTTTCATCAGTTCACGACCTGCAACTACACCTAGTTCACCAGGAGTACCGCCTGCCCACTTCTGCTTGCCGGGATTTTTTTTAGCTGCATCAACAATATCAGCCAATGTTTTATAAGGGGAATCCGCTGGAACAAAGATAACCATTGGGTCGATAAACATCATTGCAACGGGTTCAAAGCTCATGAAGTTTACAGGCATTTTGTTAATTAACGGTGCTGTAACAAGGGTAGAGGATATCCCTAAAATTGTATGGCCATCAGGTTTTGCTTTGGCCACACGTGTCCAGGCAGTAGCTCCGGCTGCACCGGGCAGATTATTTACGACAAAAGCCTTGCCCAAGGCTGGCTCTACTGCTTTACCCATGGCTCTTAAGAAAATATCTCCACCGGAACCAGCTTTAGAGTGATAAACAACCTCAATATCCTGTTGTGGCCATGCTGGCTTTTCTTCCTTAGCAGGCTCTGGTGATGGAGCTGGTGCTGGGGCTGGGTCTTTGGCACCACAACCAACTGAGAAAATCATTAAAGCTATCAATCCTAGAGTCAAAAGCATTAACATTGTGTTTCTTTTAAACATTTTTACACTTCCCTTCTCTTGTTTGGGTATTTGACTGACTTCGATTACAAATTTACTAAACAACCGTTTTCAACTAATAGCCTGCCATCTATGCTTATTGTAGGATTTAAGAGCATTATATCTGCGTGCATAGGACTTTCTACTGCCCCCCCTAATGACATACTGTCTCCGATAGCTATATGACATGTACCAAGCTTCTTTTTATCCTCCCTGGACCTCCCCGTTAAGCGGCAAGCAGGATTAGTACCAAATGCAAATTCAGCAATATTTCTAGCTGGTTCACCGTATTTCTCCAGTATTTCCTGCAATTTTTTAGCCTCTCGACCACCTTCAACATTTGTAACCAGTCCATTTTTAATTTCAATACGCAAAGGATCTTTTATGACATCAATATCTTCAATTAAGTAAGGATTTACGATAATTCCTTCTGCTGTACCTTCCAAAGGCGCACAAGCAGCCTCCCCATCCGGCAAACCGGAAAACTGACCTGGTTTTGTGGCATAACCTGCGAGTACATGTCCTTGTCGACCTTTAATACTTAAACGTACATCAGTCCCTTCAGGAGTAGTAATATGAACCAGTTCACCCCGACTTATGATTTCGGCCAATTTTTCACTTAACTCTTTTACCTGACGATAGTCAGCAGTTACTCCACCTCTAATCATCATATCTTCATTGACATTACGGATATTACAGACCCTAGCACCTTTTGCAATGGCTGCTCTTTGGGCATTAGTAAAGGTCATGGAGTGGCTGGTCTGATTAATTATGATATCAGCTGCATACATTGCAGCGGCTACTACTGTTGGTGGTTCAACACCACTCATACCTGTAGGCGCCATAGTGACAATTACTGATTCTGCCTCAGCAAATTCTGCTGCAACTGCCAAGACTTTTGTAATACTAGGGGGCCTTTCAGTATCTGTTACTATACAGATTTTTTCACCTGGCTTTACTTCTAAAACAGTATCCATTATCATTTTTGCTGTTTTAGCCATACGGGCTTCGATCATTATATTTACCTCCTTACTATTGATGAAGATTGCTGATTAGAAACTGTTGCAATTAACATGCCAAAATTAACCAGCGTTATTGTTTGATATTTTAAAATATTTTGACTTTTAAAAACCTTTTTCATGACCTAATTATTAACCCAATCAACCAAATATCTGACCTAATTTAGAACCTAAAAATGAAAAAGCCTTGGCAGTAATCTGCCAAAGCCTTGTTTAAATCAACTCTGCTTTTTTCATTATTTCATCTAGTTTAACCTTATCATCTTCAGTTAATGGTAATAGAGGTCTTCTAGTTGGCCCGCCCAAGTATCCTAAGGTTTCCATAACATACTTAAGTCCGGGAATCCCATAAGTGCCGGTGACTGCATTATTTACAGGAATCATTTTCATTTGCAGTTCTTTGGCTTCTTCGTATTTTCCAGCATTATATAAGTTATAAATCTCAATACATTTGTCAGGACAACAAGTAGCTAACGCCATAACCCCACCCTTAGCTCCAAATACAAGACCAGGGTATAATACACCGGCTGTTCCTACTAAAACATTAAAATCAGCAGGAACCATGGAAATAATTTGGGCTAATTGAGTTATATTTGCGGAGCTATCTTTAATACCTACAATGTTTGGATGTTGAGCTAAATCAGCTACCAAATCAGGTTCCAGATTAATACAAGTGTTTTTCGGGACATTATACAAAAGAATAGGAATATCGGAAGCATCGGCAACTGCCGTAAAATGTGCCTTAAGGACCTTCTTATTCATAGCTCCTTTATAAAAATTGGGATTAACTATTAACGCAAAATGAGCACCTAATTTTGCACATTTATTGGTTAACTCAATAGTATCCTTGGTTGATTCACAGCCAGATCCAACTATTATTTTTTTACCCTCGGCTGCATTATCTATACAAACTTTAACTATATCCAGTTTTTCCTGTTCAGATAAAAATGCATATTCTCCGTTTGAACCAAAAACAACATAACCAGCCAATTCAGTTTCATTCCATTTTTTTATATTTTTTTCTAAAGCTGAATAATCTATATTTTCATGTTGATCAAAGGGTGTAGTAATAGGTGGGTATACCCCTTTTATTTGCGTTTTCATTTTTTTCCCCCACATTCATCCAAAATTATAATTAATTTTAATTTTCTAGTCACTTTTTCGCACTACTGCTTCTATTGCCTCAAGATGGTACAACATAGCCTGCTGAGCTACTTCAGGGTTTTTACTCTTAATTGCTTCTAAAATTTTTTTATGACCTTCGACTGACTGTTCTTTTCTGCCAGGTAGCTCAACTGTCACCTGCCTGGCTTGAGCAAGAATATCCCAAAGAGATTGCATAATTCTGTATAAAACCTTAGAACCTGTACTTTTAGCTAAAATCATATGAAACTTTAAATTTTCCTCAGAAAGATTTATTCCATCAGCTAAACCACTTTGAACTAAGTCATTTGATCTATTTACAGCTGCCTCCATCTCACCAATATCACTAAGTGTAGCATTTTCAGCTGCCCAAGCAGCAGCATGGGTTTCCAAAAGCTTTCTCACTCTTACGATATCTAAGAGATCGTCTTCTCTTTGGACGAGGATGGGTGAAATTTGATTTATTAAATAACTAACATCTAATTCTTCAACAAAAATACCCAATCCCCTTCGTATTTTTAAAAAGCCTACTCCCGATAGAATTTTTACCGCTTCTCTAATAGAAGTACGACTCACCTTAAACAAATCACACAGTTCACTTTCAGAGGGCAGCTTATCTCCCGGCTTAAGCTCTCCCGAGATAATCATTGCTTTTATTTGTTCTACAATTTTGTCAGATAAGCACAGGTGATTTTCAGTAACCGGTTTAAACATAGGCACCCCCGGTATTTTTTGTCATTATAACATTTTTACCATAAAAACTCCTGATACTCTTGTGTTTTTTACGCAGAGGCGTTTTTTGTCCTTAATTTACTTATCATATTTTTTATTGCTGGTAAGAAAATTGCACCAAAAGCAATAACCATTAGAACGGTAGAAATAGGTCTAGCAAAAAAGATACCAAAACTTCCTCCTGATAAGATAAGTGACTGCCTCATTGATGTTTCCAGTAATTGTCCTAAAACAAGGGCTAATACTAACGGAGCACCTGGATACTTTAGCTTTTTCATAAAGTAACCGATGAAACCAAAACCAATTGTCAGATAAACATCAAACATAGAATTGTTCAAGCTGTAAGCACCTACTAGAATAAAGGCTATAACTATAGCATTTAAAGATGCCTTGGGTACCAGTAATGCTCGCACAAAAAGCGGTACAAAAAGAAGAACCATTAAAATTAACATTACGTTACCCACATACATACTAGCAATTAAGCCCCAAACAAACTCAGGGCTTTTATCAAATAGCATAGGTCCTGGTCGTAATCCAAACATCATTAAGGCTCCCATTAGTATAGCTGTACTAGCTGAACCCGGAACCCCTAGTGTTAATAGTGGAACAAAAGCACCTACTGAAGCAGCATTGTTAGCACATTCCGGTGCTGCAACTCCCTCAATAGCTCCTTGACCAAATTCTTCAGGATACTTTGAAGCCTTTTTCGCCATGCCATAAGAGATGAAAGACGCTATGGTTGCTCCTGCACCCGGCAGCATCCCGATAAAGAATCCTAATGCTGTTCCTCTGGCAATTACCCATTTGGATCTAGCCCAATCGGTAGCTGTAGGAAATAGTTTCTTCCAGCGCAAATCTGTGTTTCTCAAACCTTCCATATTAATCTTTTCTTCTGAAGCAAGGATAATCTCCGCTATACCAAATACACCCATAGCGACTGGTATGAAGTCTATCCCGCTATATAATTCCATCATTCCAAAGGAAAAGCGGGGCAACCCTGTAACCAAGTCCAACCCTATTATTGCTAAGAACAATCCAACTATCGCACTTATAAAGCCCTTTGTCGGATTATCGCCTGTCATTCCCGCCAAGGTGGTTAGACCCAGCACCATCAGAGCAAAATATTCAGGGGGACCAAAACTTAAGGCTGCACTAGCTAAAACAGGTGCTAAAAAAGTAAAAGCAACTACCGCGACAGTACCACCAATAAAGGAACTAAAAGCCGCCATCCCCATGGCTGCACCGGCTCTACCCTTTTGGGTCAAGGGATAACCGTCTAAGCTGGTCATAACAGCCGCCGAATCCCCGGGAGTATTAATCAAAATTGAAGTAATTGAACCACCATACATAGCACCATAATAAATACCCGCAAGCATAATAATACCTGAAACAGGCTCTATACCAAAGGTTATAGGTAATAAAACTGCTAAACCCGCAGATGGCCCTAAACCTGGTAAAGCCCCAATAACTGTCCCCGATACTACACCTATTAAACAGTAGAGAAGATTCATAGGAGTTATTGCTACTGTAAATCCATAGAGAAGATTTGAAAGTGTTTCAAACATTTATAATCCCTACCTTTCTATAAACCCAAGATGCCTTTAGGGAATGGAACATCCAAGCCTACCCGGAAGATTAGATATAGGACAATAGGCAAAACAACAGCCATGCCAATAGATGTTATAATTTTGCGTTCCTCTGCCAAAAAGGTTACTAAAAAGCCCGCTAATAAACCCATTGCAACTATCATACCTACTAAATTGACTAAAAGACCTGCAACAACTGAACTACCTATTAATGTTGCTAATAATTTTAATCCTTCCTGGGAAAAAATATTATTTTCATCTTTATATTCTTTCATAAGTGTATTTAATATTAACATTATGGATAAAATAGCCAAACATACTGCTACAAAAAAAGGTAAAAAGCCTGGCCCTGGCCCCTCATCACCCCACCAAAGCTCTAGCGAAAGCCCGGTAAGACCAATATAAACAGAAAGGGCTAATAATAGTGCACCTGTTATTTGATCAGCTTTTTTCATTTTTCACTACCCCTTCTCGTGAGTGTTTATTTAATAATCTATTTTTTAAAAGGGAGAGTAAACTCTCCCTTTTAAAAACTATTTTGTGGCGCCTATTTGTTTAAATATTTCTGCATACATGTCACTAAGTTCTACAATTGCTTTACCAAACTCCTCGGAGCCTAAGAAACGTGGAGTAATGGAATTAGCCTTAATGTAATCGTTCTGCCAGGCACTACTTTCATGGAGCTTTTTGAAAACATCTTCCCAGTATTTAACTGCTTCCGGAGGAGCATCTTTAGGTAATACAACACCCCTAAACTGAGCTAAACTAGCTTGAACACCTTCTTCAATTAAAGTAGGAACATTATCAAAGCCAGGAATTCTTTCCTTACTAGCTACTGCTATTGCTCTTGCCTTCCCAGCTTCAACCTGACTTAATGCCTCACCAGGGTTAGCCCAAACTACATCTACGTGTCCACCTAATAGTGCAGTCATTACTTCGCCGCCACTTTCAAATGGCACATATTTCATTTCAATGCCAGCTTTATCTTGTAGTACACGATACATAACAGCATCATCAGAAGTACCACTTGTGCCACCAACAGAAATACTCTTCGGAGTAGCCTTAGATTTTTCTATTATCTGTTTAACACTAGTAATCTCTGAATCCTCTTTCACGAATAAAGCTAAAGTATCCATTGCCAAACCGGCAACAGGTGTAAAATCCTTATAAGAAACTGGTGAGTTTCCTAGAAGAGGAGCCGTATAAAAACTGGAACTTACTGATGCTAAATAATATGGATTACCTTTCTTTTCAGCAGTATAAGCATAACCAATGGAACCACTGCCACCTGGTTTATTTACGACATTGATTGGCTGGCTTACCCATTTGTTATCATTAACTACTTTTACCATAGATCTAGCCATAATATCACTACCGCCGCCAGCACCAAAGGGAACAACCATTTCTATTGCTCTTTCAGGGTAAGTAGATTTAGGTGCTTCTTGAGGAGCATCCTTCTTAGGTTCCTCTTTAGGAGTTGAAGAGCAGCCTACAACAAAGCTTGTCACTAACATAATAGCTAACACCAATGCCAAAATCTTTTTAATCTTCATAATCCACCTCCAAATTTTTTAAAAAAATGACCTTTCTAAGCATAAAGCTAATCATCTTGCCTTTTACCACCTCCTCACAAATAGTATTAGGCCAGTTCTTCCTGTTCTTTCTGAGGTACATATTTTTCTAATAATTTTTCTGCTCTATCAGGATTATATATCCCGCAAACACATGGATGGGATATTTTAACCGCAGCATCCTTTGCTGTCATCCGGCCCTTTTTAATCTTTTCTATACAATCTTCAACTAGACCCGAGGATATTAACCCATGTCCACACATAGTTACCAGTTCTAGGACTTCCTCGGAAGGTAATTCTTTAACATTACCCCATATTTCTAGTGAAAGGTTGATACAATGGGGTTGTATCTCTAATTCTTTGGCAATATCTAAAACTTCTTCCGTCAGACCACTGACCGTAACAGATAAGCCCTGATCTAATTCTTTTATTCTTTTGAGTACTTGTTTCATCTTTTCTTTAGAAGAAAAGGCACATCTAACTCTGGGCACATCATTTAAAGCATCTCGAATTTCCTGGATATCAACACCTGATAAAATAGTACCTGTATCATATGATCCTATATTACTGGGTCCGAGTTCAAATACTTCGTCTAAAACTTTTCTCATTTTATCCTTTGAGCCTTCATGGTTAAAGCCATAAGCAGAAGTAACCAGTAATACATAATCATCCTTTAAACTCTCTTCTGTTCCTCTACGGTGTAATGAGTGTGTCATTATGCTGTTCCCCCCTCTATCTTGTCACTACAGGTCTGCCAAGACCTAAGTTGACTTTGGAATTTTTACGCACTCTTATTCCCATATCTTCTAATACCGGAACAATGGGCAATGAACCATCTTCCTCAAAACGGTATATCATATCTAGAGAAAATACTGTATCTAATTTATTTGCAACATCTTTAATTACATTTATAACCGGTACCATTTGAGAAACAGGAATACCAAACTCAATAATAGCAGAAACCATTTTTTCATTCATATATTCTGGCTTAATAGTCCCTTTTTCCCTGTCGTCCATTAAGTGAGTTAATGGATTCATTTCTTCAAACTCAATTCCCAGTGTTCCTAAAGCCGAAGTCATTTTTTCGACCTGTTCCATACTTGTACCAAGACAAGGACGTCCCATTTCAATTGCAATACCAATCTGTCCACGAACAACCCTGCCGGTTACATCATTTGTTTTAACTTCTTCAGTACCCCTACCAGGAATCTTGGTTACAGAATGGGTAGTCATTGGATCACTAAAGAATTTTCTAGCCGCTCTAGTTCCTTCATATAACCCAGGCTGTTCAAAAAAAGCTTTTTTAGGACATCTAACAACTCGAATACGACTGCAATTTCCACATTCAAAACACGCATCTTCATCAATTTGAGCTTTTTTATTAACAATTGTAATTGCATTTGCAGGACAATAAGGTATACATATACCGCAGCCTGAGCATTTTTCCTGATCAATCCTCATAATTTACCTCCTAGTTGTCAAATAATTGATTTTGGCATGGGAACTGATAGCTTTGCTGAAAGTTGTTCAAACTTCTCTACCAACTCCTTGCTTAAAGTTATACCATTTTCTAAATTAACTTTTACTAATTCTCGTTCTCTTTCACCAGGCATCCTTATTTCTTCAATACCAATGGCCTTGGGCATACCCTTCATTTCTTTAATCATGTCATCCATTCTGCTTTTAATTGTCGCCTTATCTAAAAAGCCTTCAGGATTGAAAGCTATCAAAAGGTGCCCAACATTACTGGGCTGTGGAGAATCACTATACTGCCAGATAACACCTTTACCATATCCTGCTCCAGTCAAGAGACCTGCCATCATTTCAATAGCCATTGCTAATGCCGCACCTTTATGTGCACCCATCGGCAAAATACATCCTTTTAAAGCAGCCTTTGCATCAGTTGTTGGCTTTCCTACTTCATCTAATGCCCAGTCAGACCCAATTAGGTTCCCTTCTTGTGCTGCTTTAATGATTTTACCCCTAGCAACAATGCTAGTCGCCATATCAATAGAAATAGGATCGTACTCATCTCCGCCGGGTATAGAAATAGCTAGAGGATTTGTTCCAAAATAGGCTTCTCTACCCCCCCAGGGAGGAATAGCCGGAGGTCCATTGGCAATTACTATACCAACTAGACCCTCATTCATTGCCATATTGGCGTAATATGAAGCAGCGCTAAAATGATTACTATTC
Organism: Clostridiaceae bacterium BRH_c20a; assembly: GCA_000961765.1. Taxonomy (GTDB): domain Bacteria; phylum Bacillota; class Peptococcia; order Peptococcales; family BICA1-8; genus BICA1-8. The sequence continues at coordinate 158,289 of LADT01000001.1, forward strand.
TTTACCCCAATTGCAGAAATGCCATATTCTTTAGCATTGGCTATTATCTTTTCCATGGCGGTATAAGCTGCTACATGACCTAAAGAGTTATCGGCATCCATTATTCCTAATGCCGGAAAGAGAAACTCCAAAGTTATTTTTGGGTTTGCATTAATTAAACCTTTCTCTATTCTTTCTAAGTAGATAGGCAGTCTAGTCAATCCATGGGATGCTATCCCTTCAAGGTCAGCTTGAATTAAGACCTTAACTACTATTTCTGCATCACATTTCTTAATTCCTGAATTTATAAGAAGGTTCTCTGAAAAATTAAATAACTCTTTATAGGTAAAAACTAATTTATTAGTCATTGTAATCCCACCATTATTAAATTTTATGGGAGGATAAGCAAATGGAGAAGTACTATTCTGTACTATACTTATCCTCCCAGGGGGTTAGCTTATCAAAAAACCTTCTTATTCTTTTGTGGATGCAACCTCTTTTTCAGCTGCTTCGTTTACAGTTTTGGAAATTATATCTGAACATCTAACCTGATTATAAATACCGCAATAGCAGAAGTTAGCTAGCTTGATTGCGGCTTCATCAGCTGTTAGACGTCCTTTTTTGACCTGATCCATCATATGCTCTACATATTTAGGTGGAATCATATGATGTCCACACATGGTTGTTATAGATAAGGTAGTATCGTCAGGGAGATTATCTTTTTTACCCCATACACCTAATGAATAATTAATTGAATGGGGAGTTACCTCTGCTTCTTCACAGGCAGGTAATACTTCGGATAAAACTCCGGTAATAACAACAGATAACCCTGTATCTTTTTCCTTCATTATTTTCAAAAACTCAACTACTTGTTCCCGTTTGGTGAAAACCCCTCTAATTCTTGATTTGTCAGTAATTCTATCAATAATCTCTTCAGTCTTGTATTGGGTCCTGGGACCTGACTTAACATCACCCCAGTTTTCTGAACCAACAGCCTCAGCAGCAGCAATAAATTCTAAAGCCTTGGGCTTAATATTAACATCATTAACACCCTTTGTTTGATACATAAACCAGTTAAAATCTTTCTTTTGCGATTCTATAGGACCTGAACGATGTAATGAATGAGTCATTTGTTATTCCTCCTTTCTATTCTTATGCTAATGATAGAGGCTTACCTAAGCCAACATTCACCTTACCCCTATGGGGCTGCGGTATCCCTAGCTCATCTAGCGTATCTAATACTTTTGTTTGCCCCTTTTCATCAGTTCTGATAATTAAGCCTAATGAAAATACGGTATCAATTTCTTTTTCTACCTTTTGCAAAGCCTCTAAAACCTGTTTTAGCTCTCCTTCTTTACATTTAGCCTCAACAATAACAGATAATAGGTGATAGCCGTGACACGCATCTTCTAGCTTACCTGTTTTCAAATCAGTCATTAAAGCTGCTAAAGGCGTGTGCTCTTGGGGAGCTAGTTCAGCTCCTACTGCAGCAATAGCCATAGCTACCTTTTCCGCATCCCTTAAAAATACTCCCATCCCTGGGCGACCCATATCAATAGCAACGCCTACTTCACCTTTTTTTACCCTACCTGAAACATCATTAGTTTTAACTTCTTCAGTTCCACGACCACTAACTCCTGTTACTCCATGAGTTTCAACCGGGTCACTAATAACATGCTGGAACTGCTTATAAAAACTATCTAATTCTACGGGTTGAATAGCTCCTCTAGGACATACCTTTTGGCGCAGACATACATAGCACTCGGTGCATCTGTCCTGATCGATATAGCACTTCTTTTCCTCGGCTAAATAATGAATGGCATCTACAGTACAAAATTTGTTGCATATCTTGCAGCCATTACATAGTTCCTTATTAATTACTGTCATTTTTTTAGCCCCTTTCTTTGTAATTTTTTT
>LADT01000043.1 GCA_000961765.1 Clostridiaceae bacterium BRH_c20a
TTAATGTTCATTTTAGCATTTACAATCGTCTTTACCTTAGCAGGTGGGGCAGCAGGGCTAATGGCAGGATTTTTAACTAAGTATGGGAGATATTTCGAATTTGTAGGTGGTACTCTGGTAATAATTCTTGGACTTAATTTGGTTGGAATTATAAAATTAAGCTTCATAAATAGCTGCAATATGCCGGGAGATAAGGCTAAATTCGGTTCGGGGTATCTTTCATCATTTGTAGTTGGTATTATATTTGCTGTTGCTTGCTCCCATTGTATTGGTCCAGTACTTTATTCAATTTTGATTATGGCTGGTTCCCTCGGTTCTGTAACAAATGGAATGTTAGTAATGTTTTTATTCTCTATAGGTTTAGCAATACCTTATATAGTTGCTGGATTGTATATGGATAAAATCATTAAATTGATTCATAAAACCCATAAAGTTTCTAAAACACTTAATATTGTTACAGGAGCAATAATTATTGCCCTTGGTATCCTGATTTTAACTGGAAATTTTAATCTACTAACCACTTTTACAGCTAAGCTGATACCCTTTAAACTTCCAGTAGGTATGTAATAGCATAATTGTTTACTACTAAAAATCGCCTTTCAATGGCGATTTTTTCCTTTTTAGCTCTGCTTTCCATGCAGAATCCTAAAATATTTTCTAACCATAAGATATTATAGGGGATACCCTATAACCGAAAATGAAAGGGGGAAAATGACTATAATGAATATGCAGAATAACTTAGTAAACACCATACAGCATTGTGAAGCCTGTGCAAATGATACGCCCCCAATAGTTATAACCAGATTTTTAGTTATGCATCTTATTATAATCATTCATTGGCATTTTCCCATTTTCATGGTTCTCAGTATCTTGGTTCATTTTGTTTTCTCTATTATGTTCTGGTGCAACAATATTATTGTCCGATGAAGTTGTTTCATTATCATAATGCATATTATTAGTATTTTGATGTGAAGACATTCTCTCGGTATTATTTGGCACCATATTAGAGTGCATATCAAATATTTCTTCAGGAGATGCCCCATTTTCTTTTAAAATGTTACGGATATGACCGTGTTGAATTTGTTCCATTTTTATGCTAAATCCTTTAGAACTACTTGACAGATAAATGTGATATTGGCTTGCAGTTAGATTTAATTCATTTGCCTTTATAAGAAAGTCTTTATCATGCCGCTCCATCATCATTAAACCTTGATACTCTTCAACAGCTAATCCTTCTAAAATAACCTTTTTTAATTTATCCTCTGATATATAATAGATTAGTACTTTTCTCCAAATCTACCAGATCTATTAATAGAATATTATTTTCATCTTCTGTTATTAGACCACTTTTCTTTGCCTCTAGGGCTAGAACAGACATGGCCTCATATATATCTTTCCCTTTAAGGTCATGCTGTTTTAAATCTTCTAAAGAGCTAGTATAGTTAGTTTTTATTACCCTATTATTGTCGTCAGTCCATATTTCCAAGCTTCCGGTAGTTAGCCCCATACTTAAATAAGCTGCAGCAGCTTCTTTTGTAAAAAATGGATTTAAAAGTCCTGTGAAAAACACCAATAAAATTGCGGCAGCAACAGCCATTCCCCAAGGCTTTCTTAAACCGGTTTTAGCTGACTGATAATGTATAATCTGACCAATTTTATGTGATGGTTTTTTAGGTATTTTGATAAAATGCCCGTCCGCACTATATCCTACCGTATAATTATTATCTATAGACATGATAATTAGTTGATTATTTTTCAAATGGACTCACTCCTATCTATATAAAATTTGGAAAATTTCTTTAATGGAGTAAGCTCTGGTTCGATAAGTATTAAAGTAAGAGCAATAATATATTTCCTGCCTCTCTCTAGAACGTATTTTTTTCTTGTTTAACCTTTAAGGTATCTACCATGCTCTGCATATTCGAGTTATTCTCCTGTTGGGACAATTCAATTGGGATTCCATAGAATCTTTAATTTTAGGCATAAGATTTTCCGCGGTGTCTGCATTGGCAACCCCTACCAAAGATAATCCCAGCGCAACCGTTGTAATAGTGTTAAATAAACGTTTTTTTACCATTTTCTTAATTCCTCCTAGTAGTATTAATGAGCGGTAAATCTTTTGTAGTTCCGCTTGTAACAAGTTATTCGGACTTAACTTAAAAATTTGGGGAGGTAGGTGATATCTTTTTTTAAATAAATTTAAAGAATTACATCTTACTGGAGAGGTTAGAGGCAAAAGAAGTGATAAAAGTGTTAATGAAATAAATAAATTGCTAATCTGGTTAAATAATAGTATAAAAAAACACATTAAAAATATTGGAGGGAAGGAAATGGCAAAGAATGTATTTAAATTAATATGTTTATTTATAATCCTCAGTTTACTTTTGGTAGCTTGTGTACCTCAGCGTCGTCCAGTCCAAGATGAGACTAACTACTATAATGACAACATGATGGACAATATGACCAGAACTCACGAATTTCGTAATGGAATGGTTGAAATGATGAAAACACCAGAGATGCGCCAAGCTATGGTGGAAATGATGAAAACGCCAGAAATGCGACAAGCTATGGTGGAAATGATGAAGACTCCTGAAATGAGGCAGGCCATGGTTGAAGTTATGAAGACACCGGAAATGCAGAGTGTTTTGGAAGAGATATTCAAAGAATAGATAATTAAGATTACCTTGCCTTAGAAAACCTAATCTGAAACCCTAAATACTAATATTTTTGATGAGATTGTTCATATTGCTGATGAGGATGCTATTTAATACATCTAAACAGCTAGCTAAAAAAGAGGGTATCTTATGTGGTATTTCAGCAGGTGCCGCTGTATATGTTGCCCTTCAAAAAGCAAAAGAACTAAAGCCAAATCAAAAGGTATTAGCTATTATTCCAGATACAGGAGAAAGGTATTTAACAACAGGGTTAATAACTTAACATACTAACTGGTTAGTTAATATAAATTTTAAAAGGCTGCATTCCTAATTGAAGTGCAGCCTTATTTCTTAATCATTGAGATTGCAAATGAGGAAGATTATTCACTAATGGTTTCTATTGCCTAGCTTTTTCTAGAGCTATTTTACAGCATTCTTGTAACTTGCCGAACTATTAGTAACACCTGCAAAGTCATCTATGGCATCAATATCCTCCAGCTTGATAATTTGTACTTATTTTTATAAAACTGTGTATATTTTGAGAAAAATTTAAAATTTATTTGTGGCATTGGCTTAGAAATGGTTAGAAATTATTTAATTTTTAGTAAGTTAATTAAGTTTCATAGAATATCCACATATTGCTCTAAACTTTAACAAATTTTTAATATATAAATAAACATAGATAACTTTAAGGAGGGTAAAGCTTTACTCTTAAATGTAGGAAAATTCTCGGAGGTATTTGGTTTGAACAAGAAAAGAAATCGGATTATTGTATGTACTCTATTGATTATATTTGCGATGGTATTATTTTTGCAAAGCAGTTATGCTACTGCCTTGGGTATCTATATGGATGAAGAACTAGTAGGAATCACTGATGATCAAATCTATGTAGAAAGCCTTATTAAAAATATAATTGCTGGACATAATTCTTACTCATCTAAGGGCCTAAATCATAATAATCTAAAAATTGAATTTAAGAAAATGCAAAAAGGCTCCCTTACTCCTCAGGAAAAGCTAAAGGAAATTTTGGAGCAAAAGTTATCGGTTGTATCAGGGGCTGCAATAGTTGTTAATGGAGTACAGGAAGTAGTATTAATTAATTCGGATGAAGCAGAAGGTGTTTTGGCTAAAATTAAAGAAAGCGCTATTCCAAGTGATATTTTTGAAACTGTTAATAAAATTAAAATAAATGAAACGGTACAAATTACTTTTGTAGAAGTGCCTATTGAGAAAATATCAACAGTAGAAACCGCTTACCAATTATTAAGATTGGAAACAGAAGAGTATAACACTTATATCGTAAAAGAAGGAGATAGTTTATGGAAAGTAGCTAGTGATAATAATTTAGAAGTAGGAGATTTAAAACAGCTCAATACAGAACTAAAATCAGACGTAATCAAACCAGGGCAAAGGCTATCCGTGATTAGTATGGAACCCAAAATTAATGTAGAAGTTGAAGGCATTGAAAAAAGAGTAGAAGATATCCCGTTTGAGGTTAGGTATGTTAATGATAATAGTATTGATGCAGGAGCCACTAAAATTAAGCAGGAAGGTATAAAGGGTAAGCAGGAAGTTACTTATTTTACAAAACTACTTAACGGATTAATAGTAGAGAAGAACGTAATCGCGAAAAAGGAACTTGAAGAGCCTGTTACAAAGATTATACTTAGAGGAACCCGGCGTGTTTCTAGGGACAGAGTTAAAGGGCAATACCCTTGGCCGGTACAAGGGAAAATTACATCCCTTTTCGGCAATCGAAAGTCCCCTTTTAGTAAAAAACAGGAATTTCACAGGGGAATAGATATCGCCGCTCCTACGGGTACTCCGATAAAAGCTATAGCTGAAGGAACTATAACTTATGCGGGATGGAGGGGTAATTATGGTAATCATGTGGAAATTGACCATGGACAAGGGTTTGTTACCAGATACTCTCACGCTTCAAAGGTTAATGTAAAAGTAGGGCAAAAAGTTTCACAAGGGCAAGTTATTGCCTTAGTGGGAAGTACGGGAAGAAGTACGGGCCCCCATGTTGATTTAGAAACTATTGTTAATGGTCAACCTCGTAACCCATTGGAATACATTCGATAGAAAAAACTTATTTCATTAGGATCATATATTTGTTTTGTTATCTTTTGATAATGATCATTAAATATAAATTTAGGAGGGATTTAAATGACAAATACTCAATTCAAAAAATTAAAAAAAGAGCGTGGTAGACTATTGGATGCTTGGAGAACTGCCGATACCGTACAGAAAAATTCAATTCTAATACGTATTATTGATATTGATGAAGAGATAGAGCGCTATCATAAAAATTATGAAGCTTCTACTAAAAGACAATATATAATAACAAAGGGAAGTAAATAATTATTCTTGGATATATGTATAAAGTAGAAATATTATTATGATGAAAAAAAGAGATAGTTCTGATTATTAAAATAATCAGGGCTTTTTTATTTTTTTGATACCTCAACGCCAATCTGAACAATTGACATATGAAGAGATGCCATGAGCGTATCGAAGTAGGTTATCGGGTCAATAAATGCAAGCTTTCCGTCCTTTATCATGCGTTCTTGTTCTTCTGTCAATGAGGATAGTATTTCCTTCTTAACCTTTTCGTCTGCAACCAGGCCTTTTTCTCGTATTTCATAGGCGTTAGGACATCTTACCAAAGTCTCCATTAAGCCCTTGAACTCTTCACTCTCAACAAATGCATTGAAAGCATATTCATTAATATTCCGCCAACAATCTCAAACACTAAACCTCGATTAAATCTGTCCATTGATGCACCTCCATAATGACAAATCATACTTAGGTTACTAATCATTAAATAATCGTATACATTTATTTATAAGCTGCCTCTGAGTTATTGGAATAGTAACCATAAAGGAACGCCACCGTGAGAGGCGTGTGTCTTATGGCGTACGGGTTCAAGTCCCGTTTCTTGCACCATATATTTATGATTCACTCTAAGTCATTGCCGCTGAAGAATTATTCATTACCCATCCCCAAAGATATATATTTGACACAATTTTTAATAATATTTGTAAATTCTTTATCCTTATGATAAACCAAATAAATATTTCTAACCAAATTAAGGTCCTTAATTTTTAGGGTGGCAACTACATTTAGTTGCTTTTCTAATTTAAGGGAACTTATTGGAAACTACAGAAATACCTAAATTTGCTGAAACTGCTTTTTTTATAGCCTCTTCGCAATTAAACTGCATGGCAACATTTATTTTAATATTCTTTTTAATGACTGCGTTTTCAAACACTTCTCTAGAACTAGAGCCTCTTTCTCTTAAAATAAATGTCTCATTACATAAATCTAAAATAGATACTTCTTGTTTTTTGGCTAACGGATGATTAGGTGAGACTATTAAGACTAACTCATCTTTAGCAATAGGTTTGGATATTAAGTCTAAATCTAGGTCGAGCCCTTCCCCAACTACAGCAAAATCAAACTCATTATTAAGTAGCCTTTGAATAATAAAATTAGAGCAACCAATCTGAAGTTTTATTTCTACCTTTGGATAGTCAGTCTTAAAAGAACCAAGTAATTCAGGAAGTAAATATATACCTGCCGTTGTACCAGTACCTATTAAAACTTGTCCAATGTTAAAGTCACTTATATCACTAATCATTAAATTAGCCTCTCGAGCTAGCTTAAATATTTCAGAGAAGTAGGGATAACCCTATTTTATAAAAATTAAATACAAATTTTCCCCCATTGTAAAGATAAAGTATTTTTATATACAATTTCTTCAAGTGCTTATATTTGCTTGAATAAAAGTACTTACAGATTATTTGCTTTGTCTTAATTACTATTTTTATGGGAGGTGAAAAAACATTGGCAGAAGGGTAGTTGTTTTTATTCCCGCATTTCTTATTCTTTTCTCAATGGTTCTTTTAGGGTTGGGGATATTTAACGAAGGAAGTCTAACCAAACCTACTGAAACCGGTCAATTGGAAAGTCCAAAGGATTCTTTATCTGAAAACCCACAGTACAAGCAGGAACCTTTTAATGGTCCGGAAAACTGGATTCCCCCTTTTGAAAATGAAAATTTAAACACAAATACTTTTACTGGTGTATCAGAAACTAATACAAACGATGGGGTAAAGCAAGGAGTTAGGAAGTCCCTTGATAATTCTCCAAAGTTTGATAGTACAACCGAAAAGTCTAAAACCAATTCTACAACCAATTCACCAAAAACTACTCAAGAACGGGTTGTTCTTAAAATGACTAGTGAAAATATTATCTTAGTACAAAAAGCGCTAAATAAAGCCGGTTTTTACAACGGCGAATATGACGGAATATTGGATGAGGAATTTTTAGAAAAAATTAAAGAATTTCAAAGATATGTGGAAATAGAGCCTGACGGTATAGTTGATAATCAAATGATTAAATTTCTAGACATTTACTCAGGAGGCTGCGAATCTGCATATGCACTAAAAATAAATATCACAAAAAAATAGATTAAGTAGGTAAATTTTAAGATTATTATCCAGAGACAAACAAGGAGGTGCCAGGATGGAGATATCCAGAAGAACGTTCTTAATTTCATTAAATGGTCTTATGGTAAGTTGTGCAGCTTTGACTACTGCACCCTTAACGGCAGCAGCTTCAGAAAATAAACGATGGGGAATGGCTGTTGATGTTAGAAAATGTGTAGGGTGTATGGCCTGCCGGGCTGCCTGCAAGTCAGAAAACAATGTACCCCTCGGCTCCCACCGAACATGGGTTGAAGAACAAGAAAAGGGTTTATACCCCCAAGCTATTCAGTTTTATTTACCAGCACTTTGTAATCATTGCAAAAAACCTTCCTGTGTGAAAGTATGTCCAGTTAAAGCAACATATCAGAGACCTGACGGAGTAGTTGCAGTAAAAGACTCCAGTTGTATCGGTTGTGGGGCGTGTATACAGGCTTGTCCGTATGGAGCAAGGTTTGTTGATCCAATTAAAAAGGTTGTCAACAAATGCAGTTTCTGCCTGCATCGTATCGAAAAAGGTTTAAGTGTTGCCTGCGCTGAAAACTGTGTTGGTAGGGCAAGAGTTTTCGGTGATTTGAATGATCCAAACAGTCAAGTCAGAAAAATAATTGATTCCCATACTGTTATGACTATCAAACAGGAAAGCGGTAACGGACCGATGATATTTTATGTTGGACTTGATACTATGATGGGAGGTGTCTAAGGATGAATCTACCTAATGAAACGGTTAAATGGGGTTTGAGTGTTGTAACTTATGAAACATTGGCAGCCATTGCGGCAGGTATAGCCTTTGTTGCATTAGTTTTAATCCTGATGGGAATAAAGGAAAATAAAATAGAAGAATTAAGGTTTCCATGGAAGGTTTCATGGTTGTTTATGACCGGAATTCTCCTTGCAGTTCCAGTTATTTTAGGTCTTCATTTGGAACAACCTTTGAGGAGTATTTTTATCTTCCTCAGGGCTAACCCTACTTCCCCTATGCCATATGGGGTTATAATCCTTAGTTTGTGGCTGTTAACAGCCCTATATGGGATTTATTTAATTAAGAAGAATAGTTTAAGCGAGAAAAATATAAAAGGGCTAAGTATATTGGCTGCAATATGTGGTATTTTGTTTGTTACTTACCTCGGGTTTTTACTAAGTGTAATGAATGGAATAAAACTATGGTATTCGCCACTTAAACCGGTTCAATATATAGTTAGTATTTTTGGAGTAGGCAGCGCAGTAATCTTCATCGCTTATAAATTGGCTGAATACAGGGATGCAAAAACCATAGGGCGTTTAGCCTTCCTCATGATGTTGGGAGTGGCTGCCAACATAATAGTAAAGGCAGTAAATCTTCTCCATGGAATCTACTATAGCAATACTCCTGGGTTTTCTTCAATGGGGATGGGTTTTACCCATATTGGTCTGGAATGGCTTTTGGGGTTATTGCTGCCAGTGGGTTTATTAAGTTATGGCGGAGGATTAAAGGGTAAGATCCCTGTATTGAATCTTTCGGCGGTATTAATAATAATAGGTTCATTTTTTGAAAAATACAATCTAATTATCGGCGGACAATTAATTTCCCGAACCGGGTATATATTACAGCCGGACAAACAGCATATCTGGGGGACTGAAGCATTTCAAGCTTTAGGAGGTATTGCATTAGCTGTTTTCTTTTTACTGATGCTCTTTATGATTGTTCCGCCCAAGAACTATGAAGATGAATATATGGGCAGTGTCTCAGGCAATAGTTTAAATCAATAAACGAAAGGATGTGAGTATAGTGAGTAATGAACAATCCCGTAAGGATTTTTTAAAGAAAATGGGAGCTGCAGGTGCCTTAGCTGTTTTTGGTTTGAGTAATGCAGGTAAACTGGTCGAAGCTGTTACTCCTTCTCCTAAAAATGAACAAGAACTGGAGACAGAATTGGATGAAAATACTAGGGTTGTAAATACAACCTGTTTAGGTTGTGATGCCAGGTGTGGAGTTCGTGTTCAAACAAATGATGAGCAAATTACAAGGATTCAAGGAAGCCCATACAGTCCACAAAATATGGGATATGAACCATTACCTTATAATACACCTGTCGCAGAGAGCTTAAAAACTGCTGGCCAGGCTTGTTTAAAAGGAACATCCGGAGCCCATTATAATTATGATCCGTTAAGAATAGTTACCCCACTTAAGCGTAATGGCCCTAGAGGGTCGGATCAATGGAAGCCCATCTCTTGGGAGCAGCTAATAGATGAGGTAGTTGAAGGTGGAGAATTATTTAGTGAAATTGGAGAAAATCGGTATATTGAAGGGTTTAGAAAAGTTCGTTCTACTGAGTTAATAGATCCGCAGCAACCCGAACTGGGGCCTAAATCAAACCAGCTATCCATGATTTATGGGGGGGGTGGGGGACAGGAGCCTCGTCCCGCCTTTTGTAAAAGGTGGCTTAGGTCTTATGGTAGCGTGAATTACTCAGATCATAGTGACATTTGTCAATTACCTTGGTATTTTGGGCAGTTGTATGGCACTGATTTTAAAACAGACAATTGTCGTCCTGATTATGATTCTACCCGTTTTGTACTTGCTATGGGTATAACTATCTTTGAGGGTGCAAAGCCAGGTTTGTTAGGTGTTACCTCTAGAGTTGTTGAGAGAGTAAACAAAGGCGACTTAAAGGTAGTTTATGTTAATCCTAAAGCTCCCAAAACCCAGTCAGCTAAATGGGTACCCATTCGACCAGGTCGGGATGTTTCCCTTGTTATGGGTATGATTCAATGGATAATGGCCAATAAGCGTTATGATCAAAGATTTCTCGAAAATACTAGTAAACAGGCTGCAGAAATAGATGGGGAACACTGCTGGACAGCTTCAACTTATCTTGTTGTTCCTGAGTTAAGGCGCTATTTGAGAGCAAAAGACTTAGGAATTGGAGAAGATCAATACGTTGTGGTAGATCCAGTTACTATGGAGTTAACAACCCATGATAAGGTTGATACAGGCGCTTTAGAATATAAAGGTACTGTCATTGTCGACGGAAAGGAAGTTCTAGTTAAAACTGGATTCCAAGTATTAAAAGATTTAGCAAATGAAAATACTCCAGAAGGTTGGGCTAAACAATGTGATGTTCCATTAGAAACTATAATTGAATTAGCTAGGGAATTTACTAGCTACGGCAAGCAAGCTGCTACAGATAGTTATCGTGGTATGGACCAAGCCAATGGAAGCTATATGAATTGGGCTATCTTTATGTTAAACTCCTTAATAGGCAACTTCGGGGTTAAAGGCGGTTTATTAAAAACAGCCGGAGGATTTAACTATATTGCAGGTAAATATGACTTAGCAATGGTCAAGGATGCACCTTCTGGCGGAGGGGTACGAATTGACCGAAATGAATTTAATTATGAAGATACATCACTATATAAGATGAAGTTTGCCAAAGGGGAAAATCCTTATCCTGCTAAACTACCCTGGTTTCCATTAACTAAAGGGCGGGGGTCATATACCCAGGCGTTAATGGGGATAGACCAACAATATCCTTACCCAGTAAAAATTGTGATTTCCTATTTTATGGATGCAATTGGAAACGTTGCAGGTGGACAGAGATACATTGAGACATTTAAAAGCTTAGAAAAAATTCCTCTGCACATTGCTGTTATGACCCAGTATGGGGAGCAAACCCGATATGCTGATTATATTGTTCCTGATTACACCTATTTAGATGGTCAGTATTACACAGGAGGTTACCATTGGTCACCTATGAAAGCGACTCCCATAAGGACCCCTGTTGTTGAGTCAGCCACTAAGGGAATTTGCTTTGAAAAGTTCATGATCGATGTGGCCAAAGTTCTTGATATGCCAGGGTATGGCAGTAAAGCTGTAAATATAAAAGATGGTGGGGTTGCCAGATTAGAATCATCTGATGATTTTGCAGCCTATGCTTGTGCAAATCTAGCAATTAACGAAAAATTACCTGAGGCAAAGCCCGAAGAAGTTGCCTTTGTGGAGAAAAACTATCCTTGCTCCCAAAGGTTTAAGGAAGTCCTATCTGCATCTGATTGGAAAAGAGTATGCTATCTGTTAGCAAGAGGTGGGATTTTTGAGCCTAAGGAAAGCATATTTAATGAAAAGGGACACCATAAACATACCCCTTCACTGATGTTAGTTTTCTATAATGAAAAATTAGCAAATACAATTAATGCGGCCACAGGGAAACCGTACCATGACCTTCCTAGGCAGCAATTAATGGGTAGGGATTTTTATGATCGTTCTTTGGATCAATTGGCAGGAGATCAATATGCCTTTAATCTAGTCAGTCCTAGACATTCTGGTATGGCATTTGCCCGAAGTCAAAACTTTTACTGGATGATTGAGATTATGCCAGAAAATTTTGTAGAAATAAATATTGAAGATGCTAAAACCTTGAATATTAATGATGGTGATAATGTTAAAGTATCTTCCCCTTATCTCCAAGACGGTAGTATCGGTAAAGCTAAGGTCTCCAATTTGATTTCTCGGGGTGTAGTATTTATTTATCATAGCTGGGGTAGATATAATTCACCAGGGTCACGGGAATGGTTTGTCAAAGATGGGGCGGACAAGGCGGTACAAGGATTTCCATTAGGCAAAGAGCGTAGTAATATACTATTTGGTCCAGGGTTGGTAAAAAATGGTGTAGTAGAAGGTGAGAAGGTAAAAGCTGATGCAAGACGTGGAAAAGGAATTTCCGGAAATGAACTAGGTTCAGTTTGGGAGTGGGATGGTAAAACCATTATTAGCTCTGACATAGTTTCCGGTGGTGGCAACTATTACTATCATAAGGTGTCTATTGAAAAAGTAAAATAAAGTTTAATTAAAGACGAAAAAGGCTTTCTAAATGAAAGCCTTTTTTGGCCTTAAAGTATAAGTTTAAGGTGGCATAAGTGCAACATCGGCTTCCGCAGTCGCAAAAGGCTTGGCGCAAGCCGTGTTTTCTAATTTTAACTAATATATCCATTTTTAATAGCAAACTTTATTAAATCTGCAAGTCTTTTATTTCCCGTTTTTTCTTTAAGTTTTAATTTATGTTTTTCTACAGTCTTAATACTTATATTCAAAATATCAGAAATTTCCTTATCGGTATGTCCTTTAACAACAAGTTTTAGTACTTCAATCTCACGGTTTGATAGGTTCGCTCCGGAATAATCATCTGAATTTTTAGTAATTGAAAACTGACCGGCTAAATTGGAACGTAAAGTCTGACCTGCCAAGAAAGGGTCTACAGCTACTTCGCCGTTATAAACACGGCTAATGGCTTTAAATAATTCATTTTCACCTGTGTTTTTTAATATATAACCATTGGCACCTACTACTAGGGCTTTATTTAAAAAAGGAGGTTCATCATGCATAGTTAAAATAATTATTTTAACTTTTGGAAATCTTGCTTTAATTTGGGGAATAACCTTAAGCCCATCTAATTTAGGCATGCTTATATCCAACAACAGTACATCAGGTTCCTTATTTTCAAGGATAGTTAATACTTCTTCTCCATTGCTGGCCTCACCAATAACATTAAATACTTGTTGGTCTTTGAATAGAGAAATTAAACCTTTACGAAATATTTCGTGGTCATCAGCAATTACTACTTTTATTTTTGCCACTGAAAGCCCCCTCTCTTTTTAGGTTAAAGGTATTGTAAGATAAACAGCTGTACCTTGACCAATTTCGGATTCTATTATTAAATTTCCCCCTGCAAGCTCCGCCCTTTCCATCATTCCATATAATCCTAAGGAAGAAATTGAGCCGGTTACTTTGTTTCCTATATTAAAGACTTTCTCCTCATTAAAACCCTGTCCGTTATCCTCAATTATAATCATAAGACGTTTTGGATTCTTTTTGATAGTTACTTCTACCTGATCGGCCTCAGAGTGCTTGGCGATATTTGTAAGAGACTCTTGAATGATTCTATAAATGACAATACTAATCTCACCATCAAAATTATCATTCTCTGAGAGGTCGCTCTGATAGTTAATAGTTATCTTATAATAGGTAGCAAAATTATCAATATAATTTTTGATAGCCATATCTAGACCTATTTTATCAATGGTGCTGGGTCTTAATTCCCAGGCTAATCGTTTCAAATCAGAACTGGCCATCAAAACTATTTCTTTAAGTTCGTGGGATAAATATTTGCTTCTGTTCAAATCGGTCTCCTCGTGTATTCTGTCTAATCCTAGGCTAATTGCTGCCAGGCATTGGTTGGCTTCGTCATGTAATTCCCTGGATACTCGAGCCCTTTCCTCCTCTTGGGCAGTTATTATTTTTTGCAATAATTTTTTTCCTGTCTTTTGGGCATTTTCCATTTGGCCTGTTATCTCTTTTAGATTTCGGGCCATTTTATTAAAAGTTTCCAATAAAGTGGTTATTTCTTTATCAAACCACCAGTTTACCTCCAGCTTACTGTCATAGTTTCCACTGCCAATTTTTGTGGCGAAGGTGACCAATTGTTTGATTGGGTAAGTTAATAACTTTGTCAATAAATAAGCAAAAAAGATAGTTAGTATTATTATAATTGAAGTACTTTGAATAATTTTATGAGAAACTTCTTCTAGACCGATGGTACGGTATTTTTCCGAGATACCTATACGTAAAGTTCCACCAAAACCTTTAGCAATAGGTGCTGCAATATCCCATATAATCCCCTCTTCGGTTTTTAGTTCTCTTAAATTACTTTTACTTCCTTCATAATTGTTAACCTCTAATAAGCCTTTAGGAACTCCAGTTGAAAAACTTGATAAAACCAGGTTATTATCTTTATCCAGAATAAAATAATACCTTATATTAGGATCATCTTTTGTTAATTTTTCCATAATAATATTTAGTTGATAAACATTATTGGTTAAAATAGGTTCTGTTATCATTTGGGCTACATTGGTTGAAACGGAGTTGCCGTGCTGGATTAGCTGTTTTTCTAGTAGAGAACTTGTTTTTTCCCTTACTTCCCAATTAATCAAGAAAGCAAGAAATAAAATTAACATTATAACAATTCCTAAGATTTTTGCTTGAATAGAAATATGTCGGTGGATTCTTAAAATATTATAAATTATTTTCATATTTTTCTCTTACCTCATTAATTAATTGATATACATTTTCGTAACTTTTCTCTGGCTGGGGTTCTACCTTATATCCTTCGATATCAAATTTTGCAAAAATATTTCTAAAATTTTCGTTCTCATTTACACTGAGAAATAGCTTTATAAATTCCTCCTTCAAGTTTTCATCAAGGTTGCTACGGGCAACGATTGGCGAGTTCATGAATTTGGGGGATTTCTCTATGATACGAATATTTTTGGAAATCTCAGGGTTATTTTTAATTACTTTATAAAAAACTGTACTGTCTATTGCCGCTCCATCGGCTAAACCATTAAGGACGGCGTAAATAGAATTATCATGGCTATAGCTAAAGAAAAACCTTGAAAAAAAATCATGGGGGTTACTACCATATCCTGTAATTCGGTATGCGGGATAATAATATCCAGTAGTAGACATTGGATCGCTAAAGGCAAAACGTTTATCTTTCAGTTGGGCAAATTCCTTTATTTCGCTGGTTTCTTTAACAATGATATATGATTGGTAATTGTAATCCCCATAAATTTTCGGAACAACCAATAATTCTATATTAAAATCTTCTTTAGCTAATAAGTAGCTTGAGGAGCAAATAAGAGCAACATCAACTAAATTTAATGAAAGCAGGTAATTTATTTCTGCATAGTTTTGCCTTTGGACAACTTCTACTTTTCTTCCCAGTTGATTTTCTATAAACTTAACCAAAGCCCAGTAATATTCAATATTAGATTCCGGAGATATGCCGGTGGCTAGAGCAATCCTAAAGGGTTTTGTATCTTGTTCTGTTTTTGAAACAATCTCCGTGTTATTAATAACAATATCCAATTCTTTATTATTGGATTTTGTACATGAAGAAATTAACAACATAACCAACATCATTACAAATAATAAAAGGAAAATTGGTTTTTGTTTATTCATAAAATATCCCCTTCATTCAAAAGTTTAATTAAAAATGGGATATAAAAAATTTTGTTTAAATAATACGCTATGTTATCGCTAAAAACCTTTAAAATATTTACTAATTGTTCATAAACAAATTTTTAGGGTAAATACTTAAAAATTAACAATTGCAATCAGGGATTACCCTGATTTTTTTTATGCCAAAATTCAGTATTAATCCGAATTTTCGGACCCATAAGTAACCTATATAATTAACATAAGTTTTAGTATTAAGTATTCTTTAACCTTAAATTAAATGGAGGTGAACTAATGAGTTCAAAATCAGATGAGCAAAAAATGGATAGAAGATCATTAATTAAGGCAGGAGTTACTGTCGGTTCAGGAGTATTACTGGCCTCAGCTATTAAGACTTCAACTTCTGTTGCTGATGTTGTTGGAGGTAAAAGCACTCAAATAAAAGATTTACCAAAGGGCATGGCTGACGATGAGTTTTCCCGTATGCAAACAGAGTTACTTAAGGCTCTTGCTAAGCCGGAAACTGAAAATCATTGGATTATGGTTATTGACCAAAGAAAATGCGTGGGTTGTATTTCTTGTACTGTTGCATGTAAAGCAGAGAATGCCTTACCGCCAGGAGCAGTATATCGACCTGTAATTGAGCATGAAATAGGTACATTCCCTAATGTGCGAAGGTCTTTTTTACCTAGACCTTGTATGCACTGTGAAAATCCCCCTTGTGTTTCTGTATGCCCGGTTAATGCAACCTACAAGCGTCCTGATGGTATTGTTTCCATTAATTATGAGCGTTGCATCGGTTGCAGGTATTGTTTAAATGCATGTCCTTATGGTGCTAGACAATTTGACTGGGGTGAGTATTATACAGAAAATACCCCAGAAATTCAGCCATATGAAAAAGTTGCCAACTATGAATATGGTATAGGAAGGGTTAGGGAAAAAGGAAATTCTCCAATAGGGAATGCCAGGAAATGTCATTTCTGCGTACATCGCATTAAAAAAGGAATGCTACCCACATGCGTGACAACCTGTATGGGTCGTGCTACCTATTTTGGGGACTTAAATGATAAGAAGAGTCTAGTGCATGAATTAATAGGTTCTGCTAGAGTTATGCGCCTGAAAGAAGAATTAGGAACAAAGCCTAGTGTTTATTATCTTGTGTAAATATATTCTTAGGAGGTGAAAAGTGTTGCGTAAAGCATATTATTCAATATTAGTTGTTCTTTCATTAGTTGGAGTTTGGGCGACTTTTACCCGTTTAAGTGAAGGGTTAAAGGTAACTGGTTTGACAACATATTCAACTTGGGGTTTATGGGTTGTTTTTTATATTTTCTTTATTGGTCTTTCAGCAGGTTCCTTTTTATTATCAACTATGGTGTATGTTTTTAATATGAAGCAATTTGAAAGAATTGGTAAAGCAGCCCTCTTGTCTGCATTTTTCTCCTTATTGGCGGGTATGGTGTTTATTCTTATAGACTTAGGTCATCCGGCTAGATTTTGGCATACCCTTATCTATCGTCAAGCCAATTCAGTATTATCTTGGGAAATTCAGTTATATTTAGTATATCTTTTACTAATAGTTGGCGAACTATGGCTGCTATTACGCGAACAATTAAGTAGGCTCGCAAATGCCGCCGATGGTTTTAAAGCCACGCTATATAAAGTCTTAACCTTAGGTTACTCTGTTCCCAGTGAGGAAAAAGTCTTAGAAGAACATAGGGCTAAAGCAGCAAAGTGGCTGAAGGTATTGGGGATAATTGGCATACCCACAGCTATTGGTGTACACGGAGGTACAGGCTCAATTTTTGGTGTAGTAGCTGCTAAGCACTATTGGAACTCTGGTTTAACCCCTATTATTTTCTTAGTGTCCGCTTTAGTTTCTGGTGCCGCTTTAATGCTTTTGGTTTATGCTTTTATGGGACCAGAAAACGGGGAAAAGAAATCTTTATTAAACCAGCTAGGCAGTTTATTAATTCTTTTTATCTCAGTTGATTTGCTATTAGTAGTCTCAGAGTTTTTGGTAGGATTATATAGTGTTATCCCTGATGCCAAAGAACCTCTATTAAACATTATTGCAGGACCTAATTGGTATATATTCTGGCTAGGACAAATAGGTTTAGGTGCTGTAATACCTATAGCACTTTTAGCCAATAAAAATAAAACTACTTATACTTCAGGTTTGGCAGGGTTATTTGTAGTAATGGGAATTGTAGCAGTTAGATGGAATCTAATCATTCCTGCTTATACAACTCCCCATTTAGAAGGCTTGAATAATGCCTATGTTGATGCAAGGCTAGTTTATGAATATGCTCCTAGCACTATAGAATGGTTGAGCAGTTTAGGATTAATAGGCTTGTTTGTATTAGCGTTTTCAATAGCGTGTAATTTACTGCCTGTTTTTAAAAACGAGGAGGTGGAATTAAATTATGACAGACAATCACAAGGCTTGTCCACATCTATCCAGGCGTGATTTTCTAAAATCCTCTGCATTTCTAGGAAGTACTTCCTTTCTAGCAACTACATTAGCAGGTGCGGAAAGATCTTATGCAAATGCAGTTAAAAGTGAAGATGGTACTTATCCTTTAATTCAGCCAGAAAATATTCTTTACAGCGCTTGTCTACAGTGTACTGTTGCTTGCAGTATTAAGGTTAAGCTAATAGACGGAGTTGCAGTTAAGATTGATGGTAACCCATATAGTACTATGACATTGGCTAAAAATATCCCTTATGCTACCAAACCTCATGATGCTGTAACCATTGATGGTAAACTATGTCCTAAAGGGCAAGCTGGTATCCAGCATGCTTATGATCCATATAGGTTACGCAGGGTATTAAAGCGTAAAGGGCCTAGAGGTTCAAATGAATGGGAAGTAATACCATTTGATCAGGCTATCACTGAAGTTGTTGAGGGTGGCAAACTGTTTTCCCATATTGGTGAAGACACGGATATACCAGGCTTAAAAGACATAATTATTTTAAAGGATGCGACAGTTGCCAAAGCTATGAAAGATGATGTTGATAAAATCCGCAAAAAGGAAATGACAGTTGCTGAATTTAAGGAAAAACATAAAAACAATTTGCATTATTTAATTGATCCAAACCATCCTGATAAGGGGCCAAAGAATAACCAGTTCCTTTATCAAGTAGGCAGGATTCATAATGGTAGAAAAGAGTTTACTCAGCGTTGGGTTAAAGATTCTATGGGTAGTGTAAACTGGATTGAAAAGACTACTTTATGTGGACAGACAAGTAACAAGTCCTGGACTTTTTCAACAATGGGTTATACTAGTGGAAAATGGGGTGGTGGAGGTCATAAGAGCCCCCGTCCTGATCATTGGAATAACGAATTTTTATTAGTTTTTGGTACCATTATTTTTGAGGCTGCTTATGGTCCTGTCCAGCAAAGTGAGCCTATAACTGAAGGAATAAATTCCGGTAGACTGAAAATAGCGGTAGTTGACCCCAGAATGACCAAGGTTGCTTCTAAGGCCTGGAAATGGCTTCCTGTTAAGCCAGGAACAGACGGTGCTTTTGCCTTAGCTATGATTAGATGGATGTTGGAAAATGATCGATATGACAAAAAATATCTAGCAAATGCTACTAAAGCTGCTGCAAATGCTGATGGAGAGCTAGGATATTCTAATGCAACCTATTTAGTTAAAATTGTTGATGGAGATAGAGCTGAAAAGCATCTACGGGCAAGTGAAATTGGCATAGGTACTGAGGAGCAATTTGTAGTTATGCAAAATGGTCAGCCAGTAGCGGTAACACCGGAAGACAAGGTTGATGCCATTGAGGGAGAACTATTTGCAGATACAGAAATCGAAGGTATAAAGGTAAAAAGTCCGCTACAAATAATTAAAGAAGAGGCTTTTTCTAAGACGTTAGAGCAATGGTCTGAAGTTACAGGTATTGAAGTAAAAGATATTATAGAAGTTACTAAGGAATTTACATCCTATGGCAGAAAAGCTGGTGTTGAATTTTACCGAGGCCCTATTAAGCATACTAATGGCTGGTATAATGCCCATGCTTTAATAATATTAAACTTTTTAGTTGGAAATCCTGATTGGAAGGGTGGTACTTCTAAACCAGGTGGCGGTTGGAATTATATGGGGGCTAATGCAGGACAGCCGTATGATTTTAAAAAATTACATCCAAATAAAGTTAATAATTTTGGTATTCCAATTACTAGAGAAGGTTGGAACTATGAAGAGTCAACATTGTTTGAGGGATATCCAGCTAAAAGACCGTGGTATCCTTTCAGTGGCAATGTAGCACAAGAAACATGGGCATCTGCTAATGATGAATATCCCTATGGAATAAAAGCGGCCCTAATATCCTCCCATACACCAATGTATTCAATACCAGGTGGGCAAGCTCAGCTTAAAACATTATTAGATCCCAAAAAAGTACCATTATTAATTTCCTGTGATATTATTGTGGGGGACACCAGTCAATATTCTGATTATATTTTCCCAGATATCACTTATTTGGAAAGATGGGCTACTCCAGGTGCTGGCCACCATGATCGGGTTAAAAATAGCCAGATTAGACAACCGGTAATTGAGCCGTTAACAGAGACTGTTGAGGTATTTGGAGAGAAGATGCCGGCATCTTTGGAGGCTTTAATGATGGCTATAGCTGAAAAGCTAAATTCATCTGGTTTTGGTAAGGACGCTTTTGGTCAAGGCATGGATTTAGTCCGGATGGAAGATTATTATTTAAAGAATGTGGCTAATGTCACCTTTGATAAAGGCTTAAATATGCCTGAGGATGTCCAAGATGATGAAATGAAGCTTTTCAGGGAAAGTCGCCGCCATTTAACACCAGCAATATTTGATGAAGAGAAATGGAAAAAGGCTCTTAAACCTGAGGAATGGAAAAAGGTAGTATATGCTTTGAATAGAGGAGGTAGATTTGAGTCTCACGAGGAAACGTATGATGGAGAGACTATTAAAAAGCGCCTAGGTGGTATGAGTAGATTGTATCTTGAAGAAGTTGCAACTACTAGACATGCAGTCAGTGGAAAGTATTTCTATGGATATCCTATATACCAAACAGTTCTAGACTCTATGGGTAAGGAGGTAAATGATAAACGGGAATTTAAGCTAATTACTTTTAAAGAGGTATGGGGTACTCAATCGAGAACTATTAGTAACTACTGGTCCCAAGTGAGTATTATGCCGGAAAATGGAGTGTTGATGAACAGTATAGATGCCCAGAAGTTAGGAATTAAAAACGGAGACATGGTCCAAATCCAATCAGCTAGTAACCCAGAAGGCATACATTTACTTGATTTAGGAAAATCAAGACCTGTTATAGGTAAAGCCAAGGTAGTTGAAGGCATAAGGCCAGGGGTTGTAGGAATATCTACCCACTTTGGTCACTGGGGCTATGGTTCTAATGATATTGTTGTAGATGGTGCCATAATCAAAGGTGAAGCTAAAAGGGGTGCTGGGGTCCATCCTAATCCATTATTTAGATTAGATGATAATCTTCGGGGGACAACATTAAGTGAGCCTATCGGCGGCAGTGCTTCCTTTTACGATACAGAGGTAACCATTATACCTCTTTAAGAATGGTTAAAAAAGTTAAACATAGCAATTTAATTAGACCATATATTATTAAGGTTTGCCATTAATAAGGGTGTCATTAGGCACCCTTATTAGTACTTATCAAGTATAACTTTTACAAGGTAATAAGTATAAGAGCAACATCGGCTCAAAGGCTCGGCGTAAGCTGTGTGTTTCTGATAAATTGTGCCAATATTTCATGTATAAGGAATAAAAATTGTTAGCTTTATACTGTATAATAAATATAAATATTCTTTATGGGGGAAGTCATGGGAAAATACTTTAGAAAAAAATCTGTTTATATCATTCTAATATTCTTAATAGTATTTATTTTTTCGGGGTGTAACAGTCAAGAGCGGGAATATAAGGAAATAAAACTATCAGATCAAACTGATACAACCTATACCCAAGAAAGTATAGAAGATAAAATTACTATTGCGATAAATGTTGGTCTTTCTCCCCTAAAAAGTTTAAATATATATGAGGAATTTATTACTTTACTAGAAGATAGGATGGAAGAAGAAATTGATTTAGTGCAAAAAAAGAGTTCCGCCGAAATTATAAGCTTGATGAAGGATGGCAAGGTTGATATTGCTTTTATAGACTCAGGGGGCTATCTCCGGGCTAGAGAGGAGAATGCAGGGCAACTTTTAGTCATCCCAGTAATAAATGGTGAACAAATGCATCAGTCCCACATTTTAATCAATAAGGATGACAGTATTACAGATTTTAGCCATTTAAAGGGAAAGAAAATTGCTTTTACAGACCCGTGGAGTATTGAGGGAACCGTATATCCCATGGCTTTGATTAAAGATTTAGGAGAAACTCCGGAGACCTTTTTTTCTAACTATTTTTATAGCTTTTGTTATGATAAAGCTATATCAGCACTGCTTTCTAAAACAGTAGATGCTGTTTCCATTGATGGTAATATATTAGATTTATTAATTAAAAGAGAAATAATAAATAAAGGTTATTTTAAAATAATTAATAGTTCTAATAAGCTTCCCAATGCACCTATCATTGTTCGAAATGACTTGGCTCAAGAAACTAAGGACAATTTAAAACAGGTTTTCACTAACCTGGGCACCGAAAGTGAGGAGAAAAAGGTGATGTCTAATATGAATATAGACAGGTTTGTAATTGTCGAAGAAAGTTTATTTGAACCAATACAAAGTATGAATGAAAAGGTTTTTAATTATGATTAAGGGTGGCTTATCTAAAATATTTAATTTTCAATTGTTGGGTTCGGCAAGCTTAAGGACTAAATTAATGGGTATACATTTATTTATGGCCTTGATATTTTCAGTTTGGATAACCTATTATACTCAATCAATACTGCAGGTATCATTCCATAGGCAATTAGAGCAACAAGGGATAGCTATCTCTAGGGACATAGCAAGTAGAAGTGTAGACTATGTGTTAACAGAAAATATTTTCGAGCTAAAAAGTACTATTCATGATACTACCATCAATAATAATAGTGTTAGATATATTTTTTTTATTAACCAAGATAACAAAGTTTTGACCCATTCTTTTACTAAAGGTTTACCAGTAGGTTTACTAGATGCCAACTGGGTAAATGGCCAAGATTCCCGTGTACAGCTATTAAAAACTGAGGAAGGTTTAGTGTGGGATATAGCAACCCCTATTGCTGGTGGACAGGCAGGTATCGTAAGGGTTGGATTAATTACTACCGGCTTGCATTCCCTAGTTAAAAGTATAAGTAGTAATGTGTTGATAAGTTTAATAATGGTTGCTGTTTTTTCTACCCTTATTGCATATAGTCTTCAAAAGGTTATAACTGACCCTATTATAAATTTAGTGCAGGCAACTCAGGCAGTTGCCGCCGGGAATTTCTCCTATAGGGTAGAAGCCAGTTCAATAGCTAGTGGTGAGGTAGGAGTACTGGTCAAATCATTTAATAAAATGGCTGAAAAGTTAGAAAAATCCCATCAGGAAATTGAAGAAGTTGAAAAAATGAGAAGGCTTTTGTTGGAAAAGGTTGTTTCTATACAGGAAGAGGAAAGGAAACGCATAGCTATGGAGCTGCACGATGAAGCTGGCCAATCACTAACAGGGTTGAAATTTACTTTAAAATCCTTAGAGAATTCTTCGGAAGAACCTAATTTGAAAAAATCTCTTAAGGAAATTCACCAGCAGGTGAGTAATACCTTGTCTTCAATACATGAAATAATTGTGGAGTTAAGACCAAAATTACTGGATGAGCTTGGCTTTACTGGAGCTGTTAAAAGATATTTAAAAGAATATCAAGCACGTTATGGAATAAATGTAAATGCAGACCTAAAAATACTAGACTCCATTCAAATAATGCCGGAAGCTGCTACAACAATATTTCGTATTATTCAAGAGGCCCTTACTAACACTGCTAAATATGCGAAGGCTAGAGAGATAAATTTAAGTTTTCAAAAGCAGCAAGGGAACTTATTAATTGTTATTGAGGATGATGGTTTAGGATTTGACCCGGCTTTAATTAACGAACACAGTGAAAATCCGAACAAATTAGGGATCTTTGGCATGAAGGAAAGGGCTGCATTAATTGGTGGAACTTTTATTATTGACACGGCACAGGAAGAGGGAGTAACTATTCTATTAAGATTGCCATTAGAAAGGGTGACCTCAATAAATGAATAAAATCAAAATTGTAATTGCTGATGACCACAATGTTGTGCGAAAGGGTTTAAAACTATTACTAGAAAATGAACAGGATATTTGTGTAATAGGTGAGGCTGAAAACGGCCAAGAAGCTATTAACATTTGTAGAGACAATAATCCTGATATTCTTTTATTAGATTTACAAATGCCAAAGATGGATGGGCTGGAAACATTGACTGAGGTAAAAAAAATACTTCCTCAATTAAAGGTGTTAATTCTAACAATGCATGAGGACGAAGAGATCCTTATAGAGGCAATGCGAAATAATGCTAATGGATACATTCTCAAAAAAGCTCCCGAGGACCAGTTGCTGCAGGCCATAAGGTCTATAAGCCGCGGAGAAGTTTTCTTAGATGGCGTAAATACTAAAGCATTTATAAGAGCCGTTTTTGAAGAAAGAAGTAGTCATTCTGAACAGAAAGGACAGGCGGCCAGTGGTAAAAAGCTTTCCCAAAGGGAAAATGAAGTTTTAAAATTAGTGGCTCAAGGTTTTACTGATAAGGAGATAGCTGATAATTTAAATATTTCTATTAAAACGGTAGAAAGTCATAAGCACAGGATTAAGGAAAAGTTAGGACTCAAAAGACTAGCCGAGCTTATTAGATATGCTATAGAAAATAATCTGCTAAATGAGGAATAGGCTTCCTTAAACAAAAATTAGTGTTTTTTGGGGGGTTAATGTGAATCAGGATAAAATAGATAGAAGAAAAGCTATTTTAGGATTAGGTCTAACTGGAATGGGAATGGCATTCGGGGAGTTATTGCGGGTGTCCCTTAATGAAAGTGATAAATGGACTAAATATCCATCTTCCAAAAAGCAGCAGTATGCTATGCTTATTAATCTGGATTTGTGTATTGGATGTAATTCCTGTACCATTGCCTGTAAACAAGAAAATCATACTCCCCCGGGTGTGCAATATAATATTGTACTCAAAAAGAGAGAGGGAACTTATCCCCAGTGTAAAGAGCGTTATCTGCCCAGACCCTGCATGCATTGTGAAAAGCCTCCTTGTGTAAAAGTATGTCCGGTAGGTGCAACCAAAAAAAGAAAAGATGGTATTGTAGATATTGATTACAACAAATGCATAGGCTGCCGTTACTGTTTAACTGCTTGTCCATATGGTGCTAGAGCTTATGATTTTGGTGAAAATTATTATACTCCTCCTAATAGCTTTGAAAAAGCCCGGAGTTATGAGTATGGAAATGAGTGGGTTAGGGAAAAAGGCAAATCTCCTATAAATAATGTACGTAAATGTCATTTTTGTTTACACAGAATTAAAAAAGGCCTTGAACCTGCCTGTGTTCAGAGCTGTATGGCACAGGCTAGGACTTTTGCTGATATAAATCAAGTTGGCAATGCAATTACTACAAATATAGCTAATGAGAACTTTTGGCGTCTAAAAGATGAATTAGGGACTTTTCCCAGTGTCCTCTATGTCGGCAAGTTTTAAGGGGGTATTATTTTGACTAATAGGCCTGTTTATTATTTATGGTCTTTTCTCCTAATTTTATTTACTGTGATAGGATTTTTGATATTATATTTTAGAACTACCCAAGGACTAATAATCACCAACCTAAATAATATTATTGGCTGGGGACTTTGGGTATCTTTTTATATTTTTTTTATCGGCTTAAGCATGGGGTGTTATTTGATTTTTTCCCTAGGATATGTATTAGATTTTAAGAAATTTAAAAGCCTTGGTCCGTTAGCCCTTTATTCTGCACTTATTTGTTTAATAACAGGTTTTTTATTTATTCTCATAGATATTGGTCATATGGGGCGGTTTTGGACTGTTTTTATCAACAGAAACACTACTTCTATCCTATCCTGGGAGCTGCATTTATATGTAGTATATTTATTAATCATCATTATTCAACTATGGTTTTTATTAAGAAAAGATATTCTTAACCATTTATATAAGAGTAGGAAGGAAAGCTTTTTTACTAAGATCCTTTTACAAAACAGGGAACTGTCATCTTTTAATTGGGAAAGGGATAGTACAATAATTAAAAACATTGGCTATATTGGTATTCCTTTAGCTATCGCAGTCCATGGCGGTACAGGTGCAATATTCGCCGTAATTAAAGCCCGCAGTTTTTGGAATACAGGGTTATTTCCCATCGTTTTTTTAGTTTCTGCTTCAGTTTCAGGGGTAGCCCTGCAAATTTTTTTATTAACTCTTTTCAAGAGAGGGAAAAAGAATTTAATCAAAAGCCTATATAATGTATTGTTAATCCTAATATTATTTGATTTAGTACTTTTTTTATCTCAGTTTATAGTCGGCATTTACAGTGATTTGCCTGGGCAGACATCCATACTTCAGATTCTAACAACCGGTTCTTTTTCAAAATTATTTTGGCTAGGGCAGATAGGAGTGGGAATTTTTATACCATTATTAATATTCTTTCTTGACTTTAATAAATATACCCTAGCTTATATGGTTGGGGCTTTATCTTCTTTGATAGGGGTTTTTGTGACCCGCATGAATTTAGTAATTCCACAACTAACTATACCTGTTTTAAATGGATTAGTAGAAGCTTATGAAAGTGCTAGGGTAACTAATGTATATATACCTAGTACAATTGAATGGATTTTTAGCTTTGGTATTCTATTGTTTAGCACGCTTATTTTTCTTTACGGTTTATACCTTTTACCGATATTTTCTGATGCTTCTTAAGGATAAACCTATTAAAAAATTGAATGGGGTGTTCTTTAATGGACAACATCTATAAAAGAAAAGTAAGTAGAAGAAATTTTTTAAAGACCTCCTCGTTAATAGGTGGAGGCTTGACCATTAATTTTTTAAAAGGTGAAAAAGTCAGAGCCAATGAGGACCAACCCCTATTGAGTCCTCAAGGAACATGGGTCTACACCTGTTGCCATATGTGTGGTGGGGGAACAGGAATAAAAGTACAAGTTGTCGATGGCGTTGCCTATAAAATAGAACCTAATGCTTATAATCCATTGGGAGTATGTAATATATCTCAAGATTATGAAAAAGAAGCCTCAAAAGGTAGTGCTGTGTGTCCTAAAGGTAATGCAGGCCTTATGTCCTTATATGACCCCGACAGAGTAAAAAAGCCCTTGCTGAGGACTAACAAGCAAAAAGGAAAAGGAGTAGACCCTAAATGGCAGGAAATTTCCTGGGAGAAAGCCTTTGAATTAATTACCCAGCGGCTTAAAAAACTACAAGACCAGAGTACACCTGAGAGGTTGATTACTTTTTCTGAAAGTACTATTGCTAAAGATATACAGCAGGATTTTGGCAATTTGTTTGGCACACCTAATGTCAGTTTCCATACAAATCTCTGCAGTGCCTCTAGAAAAGCGGCAGCTTTAAGCATAACAGGGGAAGCAGAACCCTTAGGTGATTATGCTAATACAAACTATATGTTGATTTTTGGTTGGAATCCTCTAGGTGCAACAAAATGGTCCCATTTGCCTAAAATAATAACTAAAGGGATAAAAAATGGGGCAAAGCTTGTTGTTATTGATCCTTGGTGTAATGAAACAGCAAGTAAAGCTCACCAATGGATAGCCATTAAGCCAGGCGCCGATGGAGCATTAGCACTTGCTATTGGACATATCCTTATTAGAGAAGGATTATATAATAAGGAATTTGTGGATAATTGGACTGCGGGCTTTAATGAATATGCCCAATATGTAAAAGATAAGACACCGGAATGGGCTGCGCTAATAACTGGTGTGCCTATCGAAACAATTAATCAATTGGCTAGAGAATTAGCTGATGCCCATGCGGCAATTGTCGATACTTGGGCAGGGCCTGGTCATCACTCAAATGCAGTTGATAATATGCGGGCTATTTTTATGCTCAACCTATTACTAGGGACTATTGATAAACCAGGAGGACTGTTACTGCCGAGAAAATCCATCCTTAATAAGGGTCCTCTTAAACTCAAGAAAATATCAAAGAGTCGCTTTGATGGTTTGGATAATTATCCTTTAGGCCATAGTTCCGGGGTTTATGTAGAAACTATGGAAAAATTAAGAGAAGGAAATGGTCCTTATCCCTTAGAGGTTGGTATTGCTACAATGACTAACTTGGTGTTCTCAGTACCGGGAACGGAGCAGGTAATTGAAGCCATAAAAAAGCTGGACTTTTTTGTAGTAATAGATAATTATTTAAGTGAAACTGCTTTGTTGGCAGATATAGTATTACCAGGAACTACTTATTTAGAGAGATATGGATTGGTAAGCAGGGGGATAACCTGGCCTATGGTGGCTTTGAGGCAGCCTGTAGTAGAACCTACCTTTGGGCAGTACCCGGAGTACGATATTTTTATACAATTAGGTCGTAGATTAAGGCTTAAAGATGCTGAAGAAATGGAGCCTTTTGCCAATCTAACCTATGAAGAATATCTTGATTTTAATCTATATTATTCTCTTGGTTTTGGACTAGAACAGCTTAAAAAAATGCCCGGGGCGGTTTGGCAAGACCCTAAAGGAACAGTGTTTCAGAAATATAAAGAAGGGCTTAATACCCCCACAGCTCGTTTTCAGTTTACTCTTAATAGCTATAATGGGAAAAAAATTTATGATATTTATGGTCAGGATGCCGGAGGGCTTCCTGTTTATAGAGAAAAAAAATGGCAGCCTGATGAGGAATATCCACTATATTTAATATCCTGGAAACAAGCTAACCATACCCATAGTAGAACCTTTAATAATCCTTATTTAATGGATATAAAAAATTACAATCCTTTATATATGAATATTACAACAGCCCAGGATTTAGGTATTAATGACGGCGATAGCGTTTGGGTGGAATCTCCCTACAGTAAAGATAAGGCTATAGTTAAGGTAATAGATGGTATTCATCCCCAGGTAGTTGGTTGGCAATGGGGGTATGGACACTGGGGATTTGGAAAGGTGGCTCAAGGTAAAGGAACTAATGCTAGTCAGTTTAATTTTCTGCAAGCTGAGCCTATTAGTGGTCAAGCCTTACACAAGGAAGTTTGTGTGAGAGTGTATAAAGCCTCAATTTGAAGTTAGTAAGGGTTTTCCCTATATTTATTTGAGTTGAAATAGAGGATTGTCCTAATTGATTAATACTAATATTTATTATTAAATTATGATAGAAGAAATATTAATAAAACTTTATTAAGGGGGAGATTATTTGTTTGGAATATTACCTAATATTGGCTTACCTGAATTGTTATTGATTTTGGCCCTTGCCTTAATAATTTTTGGTCCAGGCAAATTACCGGAAGTAGGAAAAGCAATGGGTAAAAGTATAAAGGAATTTAAAGGTGCTGTAAGTTCAACCCAAAAGGAAATCTTAGATTCAGTAGATGAAAAAGAAAAAGCATAATTAAAGCAAAAGAACATACACCTCCCTCATATATTCTCCGAGGCTGTATTTCCTAAGGATTATTCTATGGAATACAGCCCTGAGTAAAAAACAATTTTACTCACGGGGTATAGCTGGAAACGGTTATACCTCCCCTTTCTTGGAAAGGAGAATAAGTGATAGGCTTAGTCTATCCTTATCTCTATTTCTGAGATAAGGATTTTTTGTTGGAAAGAGGGACCAAAATGGAGCTGGGATTAATTGTTCTTGCCGGTGGAAAAAGCAGTCGTATGGGTAAAGATAAAGCTTTTCTACAATTTAGTAACGGCACAATGCCTGAGATTATAATTAAAAAAACCAAAGAGTGCGGCTTTAAAGAAATTCTCTTAGTTCCAAATGATAAAGAAAATGAAGGTTACTGATAATATTTTCTTTAATATAAACACGCCCGAAGATTTTAATAAAGGTAAAGAGTACCATGAAGGGAGCATAGAACTATGGAAAAGATAAGAGTAGAAGATGCTGTGGGAATGGTATTATGTCATGATATTACAAAAATAGTACCTAATGAATTTAAGGGCAGGGCTTTTAAAAAAGGAAATTAACGGAATAGATGATATTATGTTTGCAACCTCCCATAATAACAGATCTATAAAAGAGGGAGAAAAAGTAGCAGGCACCAGAATAATACCATTAGTAATTGATGAAAAACCAATAAAACATATTGAGAATCTCTGTTCCAAAGAGAGTTTGGTTGAGATCACAGCGTATAAGCCATATAAAGTTGGGGTAGTCACAACAGGAAATGAAGTATTTTATGGAAGGATACAAGATGCCTTTGGACCTGTTTTAAGAAAGAAGCTACAGCCATATGGCAGTGAGATAATTACCCAAGTCATGGTTCCCGACTCAAAAGAGCTTATTAAAAAATCCATTGAAAAGCTTATAGAACAAGGTGCAGAAGTTATCCTTACCACTGGTGGTATGTCAGTGGACCCTGATGATGTTACTCCGTCTGCGATTAAGGAATTAGGGACAAATATTGTGACCTATGGAGCACCGGTATTACCAGGAGCAATGTTCTTAATGGGATACTTAAATGATATTCCTATTATGGGTCTGCCGGGGTGTGTTATGTATGAAAAAACCACAATATTTGATTTAATATTACCCCGGGTATTAACAGGAGAAATAATCAGCAAAGCTGATTTTATAGAATTAGGTCATGGAGGACTCTGTTTAGAGTGTAAACCATGTACTTTTCCCCATTGCAGCTTTGGAAAAGGGGTATGAAAATGAATTGAATTAATTCAAAAGGCAAATAACATATTAAGTAAGGAGAAATAATAATGAAGGTATTAGTAACAGGTGCTTCTGGCAATGTGGGAAGCTTTGTAGTAAAAGAATTATTAAGAATGGGTGAAAAAGTAGTAACCGCAGGGACAGATACTAAAAAGCTTGAAAACATGTTTGGTGACAAAGTTAATGTAGTTAAATTTGATTTTACCGAGGAAATGACATTTGAGGATGCTTTGAATGACGTAGATAGAGTATTTCTAATGAGACCACCTCATATTGGTAAACCACAGGATTTATATCCTTTTATTGATGCTTTGAAACTTTTCGATATTAAGCTAGTCTCCTTTTTATCATTAATGGGTGTTGAAAATAACACAATACCTCCTCATTATAAAATAGAAAAATACATTGAAAAAGTTGGAATTCCTTATGCACATATACGTCCAGGATTCTTTATGCAGAATCTATCTGGTATACATTCAATAGAAATTAAAGAACAGGATAAGATTTTTATACCAGCAGGAAAAAGCAAGACAAGCTTCATAGATGCTGCAGATATCGGACTTTCCATCGCTACATTACTGCATGAGTTTGAGATATATAAAAATACTGCTCACACTATTACAGGGCCTGAAGCTCTAGATTATTACCAGATAGCAGAAATATTAAGCAAGGTTACAGGAAGAAAAATTACATATAGTAAGCCGGGATATCTGAAATATCGAAGCTATTATATAAAAGAACGTAGACTAAATAAGGGATTTGTAAATGTGACTGTAGCTCTTTATTTTATGACAAGAATGGGTACTGCAAAAGAAGTGACAGACGAGTTTTATAAACTAACAGGAAAAAAACCGAGAACATTTGAAGAGTTTGCAAGAGAAAATATAGAATTTTTTATAAAGCAAAAATGACACATTTTAGAGCAGGTTGGACATAAGAAGAGAAAATGAACCTTTGCCGAGAAACATGGTATTGTAAAAGTTGATTATGCGACTATCCTTGCCACTCTAGCCACTAATACACCCCTTTGGCAAATTATACCATGGGGGTGTTTTGTGTCAATATCCCCGTCCCCTTATAATCCTACCTTTCATCCGTGGAGTATAGATAGAAAAAAGCAGTAAGGTTTTTTATTGAGTATATTAATTATTGTTTATATCATTGCTTATGCAGTAATTAGTTTTATAAGCAGTATAATAGCTGTCAGCTGAATAATTTCTAGGAGATGGATATTTATGGAGGAAAGAACTAGCCATAGTCTAATCATTTTTTCATGTTTAGCATCCTTTTAGATCAATAGACAGCTCAATATAATTTATTTCGACAAAATTCCCGAAGGTTTTAGGAAAAACAGTGGCGAATCAATTTAAAAGGGAATTTGGAAATATTTAGATGAATTTGCCAATAGGGTTGTTTATGAAGAAGTATCCGTATATCTTAAAGGAAAACTTGGTGTTAATGCTATGAAAGTAGATAGACACCTTTATGACCATATGAAATAAGGTTCTTTTAATTATCCATGATTGTTATTAATAAATTGACCTTTAAAAAAATTTAAAAGGAATAAAAAACCTTACTACTATTTAAAAAAATGCAGAAAAATATTGTAAATTATAGGTATTTAATGTAAAATAAAAAAGAACATATGTTTGGGAATGGGGGTGGGCGGATGCAATCCTTTGGCGGACCATGGACCTTGCTAAAACTTAATGTTCTGGATAAGTATCTAAATTTTTATGTTACTGCAATGCAAAGAAAGCCATTTAGATTATGCTATTTTGATGCCTTTGCGGGAAGTGGTAATATTGACATTAAAGACATTGGGCCAATTCCTGGTTCAGCACTAAAAGCTATTGATTATCCTTTTGATAAGTACTTTTTTATAGAAAAAAGCGAGGATTATGCTCATCGATTAGATCAAAATATTATAGTTAAGAGTAAAAATAAGAATATAAATTATGAAATAATTATTGGCGACTGTAATGAATTATTACAGAAAATAAACTCTTTTCAATGGTATAAGAATTATTGGCGGGGAGTTATATTTTTAGACCCTTATGCTATGGAACTAAAATGGGATTCATTGGAATCAATAGCTAAAACAGAGGCATTTGATGTGTGGTATTTATTTCCTTTATCAGCTATGAACAGACTTATGAGAAGAGATGGAAACATAGAAGAATCCCATAGAGCAATAATAAATGACTTATTAGGAACAATTGATTGGGAAGAGGAAATATATTATGAATCGCCTCAATTATCGCTTTTTGGTGAACAGGATAGGGAGAGAGTACATGTAACTGAAATTGAAAAGTATGTAATCAAACGATTAAAAACAATTTTCCCAGGAGTTTCAGATAAATCAAAACTTCTCAGAAACCCAGTTAATAACTCACCTATGTTTATATTGTGTTTTGCAGTAAGTAATCCCAGCCCTAAAGCAATTAAGATTTCTTTAAAAATAGCGGATCATATTTTGACCCATACATAGAAAGCAAAAATGAATCACATTAAAGTAAAGGAGTGTATGGTTAATGGCATTGAATTCAAAAATTGAATGGACAGAAAGTACTTGGAACCCTGTAACTGGTTGTACGAAGGTATCAGAAGGTTGTAAAAATTGTTATGCTTTTACTATGGGAAAACGATTGAAACTCATGGGTAATGCAAAATATGCAAATGGTTTTAATGTTACCCTTCACTCATATTGTATTGAAGATCCCCTTAAGTGGAAAAAACCATCTATTATTTTTGTAAACTCTATGTCTGACCTTTTTCATGATGAAGTTCCGTTTCGCTTTATTGAGAGTGTCTTTGATGTTATGAATAAAGCCACATTACATACCTTCCAAATATTAACTAAACGAGCTGATCGTTTAGCGGAATTAGCACCCTATCTAAATTGGACACCGAATATTTGGCAAGGTGTAACTGTTGAGAACGAGAATTATACTAATAGAATAAATTTTTTAAGAAAAGTACGATCAAAAGTCAGGTTTATATCTTTTGAGCCTCTTCTTGGTGAGGTAAGGAATCTAGACTTAAGCGAAATTGATTGGGCTATTGTAGGTGGAGAAAGCGGTCCTAATGCTAGGGAAATTAAAACGGACTGGGTCTTATCTATTAAAGAACAATGTGATTCGCAAGGAGTATTATTTTACTTTAAACAATGGGGAGGAACAAATAAAAAGAAGAGTGGAAGGTTACTATTAGGTCGAACCTGGGATGAAATGCCAAAGGTAGCAAATTTAAATTAACTGCTTGTTGCGGGTTTTTTTCGAAAAATAACAAGAGAAGCAATGTGAGAGAAGCACGGCAGATGGTGTGTGGACGTTCTTAATAATGGAGGGATTAGTCTGATTTTAAGTGTAAGCCGCAGAACTGATATTCCTGCTTTTTATCCAGACTGGTTTTTCAACCGTTTAAAAGAAGGATATGTTTTAGTGCGTAATCCAATGAATTATCAACAAGTAAGCAAAATTATGGTAAACCCTTCTTTAATAGATTGTATTGTTTTTTGGACAAAAGAAGAGACAAATAACTTATAACATGAAAAAGACTTTTATCAGCGGACGAAAGAGTTTCTATACAAAAACAAAAATAACAACTGAAGTATTTTCTTGGCTTCCCTTATTGGCGTACGGGATCAAGTCGAGTTTCTCGCACCATACGGCTTTATGCAAAAGACCTTCGGAGGATAATCCCGGAGGTCTTTCTCGACATGTGGCTTTAGATGAATAGATAAAGCCTTAAACTAACAGTTGCTGAATACAATTCAAGGCCTAAAGGGAAAATAACTTGGATAACATTTATAGGGGGATTAAAATGAAGGAAGAATTAATCTCAACAGAATATATTGTTTTAATTATTACAGCAATACTAATGGGGACATTAGCCCGTTTTTTAAACCTGAAAGAGGACTACAGACAATATCCAACTTTCCCTAATGGTTATCTAATTCATTTATTAACTGGTTTTATTGCAGCTGCATTAGGGGCAGTAGCCATTCCGGCACTTATGACTAAAAATTTCGTCGCTGTTACATTTTTAGCTCTAGCTATACAACAATTTAGAGACGTCAGAAAAATGGAAGCTAACAGTCTTGAAGGTTTAGAACAAACGGAATTTGCATATAGAGGAGCAGCATATATTGATGGGATAGCAAAAACCTTTGAAGCTCGTAATTACATTGCTTTAACCGTATCATTTATAACAGCTTTAACTATACAATTAGTGAATAATAGGATCTGGATAAATGTTGTTAGTGGAATTATCATTGGTCTGATAAGTTTTCTTATTTTGAAAAGGGTGTCTAAAGGGAAAACAGTTGGTGATATTGCTCAGGTTAAGGCTGGAAAGGTTGAGGTTAAAGGTTCTGAATTATATGTTGATGGTATTTATGTATCAAATCAATTAGGGTCAGAAAACGCCCGTAAGTTATTTAAGGAAGAAGGATTAGCTGTAGTTATTTATCCTAATGAGGAACACTTTAGAATTACTCTTGATAATTACGGATTAAGACAAGCGATGTTATTTGAGGCCACTAGGTCCGTAGGTGTTAAGCGTTACCATTTTACTCGCAAAGATTATGAAGAAGGAAAGGGAATAATTGCCCTCGTTCCTTTAGTCCCTGACATAGATAGAATGATTGAAGCAGTAAAGAAAACACCCCTCTTAGAAAGTGTTAAGAAAAGCCATGCATTAATGAAGACTAACCTAGTAGGGAGGGAATAGTTTTGGCTAGAGAAGGATCAATAAAACCTAATTATGAAATCTTAGCTATAGTTACTTTGAATTCAAAACGTATATTAGGTGGCAAACCATTGTCCCTTTTAGGGGAAAATCAAGAAGAGGCAGCAATCATGACTCAAGATCTAGCTAAAGCAATGAAAGCAGACATAGTCCAAATGAAAAATGGTGATTACTTGATAATCAGAGTCTAAGTTTATCAATTCCCCCAGGATGGCACTTGGTAAATGTATTTCTAAAGTGTATGATGAGGTTATGGTATTTCTTAACAGGTATGTTGGGGTATGGGCGGGGAGCGGTGTAGATACTCGGCAAAGGGTGGTAATATTATGATGGATCAGGAAATAGCATTAGAGGAGTTGAGGAGCATGTAGCAGAGAGAAAGGTGAATATTAACTGATTTAAGTATACAATATTATATAAAAATTAATATTGACAAGCATTTGTATTGTTTTATATAATAAAAAAGAGGCAACTCCCATAAGTGTTTAAAGTTGGCATACATAAAAATTTTTATTTTTGGTAGAAGCAATAACTAGAATTTTAATATTTGGAAATAGTAAAAATGTATCAGTCATGATACATTTTTTTTTACCAAAGGAAATAGCTTAAATTATAAGGAAATATATGTATTAAATTTAAGAAAACTTGGATAACTGAAAATTTTAAAAGGAGATGACAAAAATGTTTAAAGAAAATAATGTAAAGCAAATAACACAATTGATATTAGAGGCTAAGGAAAAAGCTCATCAAGAAACCAGTTGGGAACCAATGCCAGAATTCACTCAAAGCCTAAATTGGCCAATTAATTGTACTATTGGTCCTGGTCTTGAAGGAGCTATTGTGTGTGATACAAAAATTGGCTATGTAAATGGTTCAAAGGGATGGTTAATTTACCAAGGTTATGATATTTTTGATCTATGTGCCCATTCATCCTTTGAAGAAGTGTCTTATTTATTATTTCATGGAAAATTACCTACAAAAGATGAGTTAGCATCTTTTAAGCAAAAGCTTAACCTTTATCGAAATATTCCCCAAACTATTAGACAGCTTGACAGCTTTAATATAGAAGGAATGAGCCCTATGGCTTCTTTACGCCTAGGTAGTGAACTAATGAGGCAGCAGAAAGGTAATCAGATTGAGGAGCACATGCAGCTTTTATATCCAGGAATTTCTGCTGATGAGGATTCCATTCCTATGGAGAAAAAGCCTGTAGGAGAAGAAAAAGCTATCTATGAATTTGAAAGTGATGAAAATGAATCTACTGAGTTGATAGAGAATTGTTATCAATGTATAGCAGGACTATCTAGTATTATGGGTGCCATTGTTAGATTACGATCAGGCCATCTACCATTAGAGCCTGATCCGGATTTAGGTTTTGCCGCCAATTTATTATATATGATGAATGGAAAAAAACCTACACCTTTGGAAGAGCGGGTGTTGGATATTTGTCTTATTCTTCATGCCGAGCATGGTATAAACGCTAGTACTTTTGCTACTATGGTTGTTGCTTCTACTTTATCGGATATATATTTTTCAGTAGGGGCTGGTATTGCCGCTTTAAATGGCCCATTGCATGGTGGAGCTAATCAAAAGGTTATCAGTACTTTAGAAGAAATAAAGTCAGTAGATAATGTTAAATCATGGTACAAAAAGCTCAGAGCGGAAAATGGCAAAGTAATGGGATTTGGTCATAGAGTTTATAAGGCATATGACCCGAGGGCAAGGATTTTAGAGCCTTTGGCAAAATTGCTGGCAAATGACAAGCCTCAAATGCAGGAA
>LADT01000048.1 GCA_000961765.1 Clostridiaceae bacterium BRH_c20a
GGATTGAATCATATAGATGTTGAGTATGCAAAACAAAAAAATATTAAAGTTTATAATATCCCCGGAGGCAATGTAGAATCGGTAGCTGAACTAACTTTTGCCCATATGTTAAATTTATATAGGAATGTTTGGGCTGCCAGTAAAAATGTTAGAGATGATAATGATTGGAATAAGTTTCTTTTTATGGGTGGTGAATTGTCAGGCAAAACCCTTGGTATCATAGGGCTGGGAAGAATAGGTTTACGTGTAGCGGAAATAGCTAATGCATTTAAAATGAAAGTAATGGCTTTTGACCCTTACGTATCTCAAAATAATGTTCCACAAGATATTAAATTGGTTTCCTTAGATGAACTAATTACAGTTGCAGATATCATGACAATACATGCACCGTTAACAAAAGAAACGTATCATTTTATATCTTATGATCAAATTGCAAAGATGAAAAAAGGAGCATTTCTAATAAATATGAGTAGGGGCGGAGTAGTAGATGAGGAAGCCCTATATAAGGCGCTTGCGGACGGAAAGTTGGGTGGAGCTGGTAGTGACGTAATGGAGAATGAGCCTGCCCCTGAACAGAAAATTCCACATTCCAAATTATTTGATCTTAATAACTTCTTAATCACCCCTCATTTAGGAGCTTGGACTAGTGATGCTCAGAATCGGGTAGCTGAATTAGTAGCCGAAAAAATCGTTCGAGGGCTTAAGGAATAAATTAATTTAAAAAAGTTTGCAAAGTTTGATCTCTCAAAATAAAATTTGATTATCTAGTCTAATGGGGCAACATCTAATAATTAGCTAAATAAGGGGCACTTACCTGTTTAGTATTTTAGGAACTTTATTATTTTGAATAATCAATATATTGAAATTTAAAATAAAATTATTATTTATAAAATTTTGTCTTTTTTCTAGTGTGGCAGCTTATATACTTATGATATTTAGCTTCGTTGTACAAAAAACATGTAAAATAATGATCTG
Source organism: Clostridiaceae bacterium BRH_c20a (assembly GCA_000961765.1). Taxonomy (GTDB): domain Bacteria; phylum Bacillota; class Peptococcia; order Peptococcales; family BICA1-8; genus BICA1-8. The sequence goes on from LADT01000048.1 coordinate 976, forward strand.
GTGAGAGGGGGGTGTGTTCCAAGAGAAGTATTACCATGCATGGTACTCTACAAGTGAAAATTACTACAAAAAATAAAGGAGGGTTTATTGTAATGAAAAGGTCAGTTTATTTATTGATAATTTTACTTTTATCAGTAGGACTCGTAATTGTTGGTTGTGGTCAGCAGGAATCCCAGCCTAAGTCGCAACCTGAGTCGCAAACCTCAGAGCCTAAAAAGGTTGACTTTCCCAAAAAAGAAATTACATTAATAATTCCTTATAATGCTGGTGGTGGTACAGATCTAGTAGCCCGTATGCTTGCAGAAGGTATGGAAGATGAACTTGGTGTATCTATAGTACCGGTAAATAAAGGTGGGGCTGGATCCGCAACTGGTTTGCAAGATACTATAACTGCTAAACCTGATGGATATACAATCGTGATGGCAGCTACTCCATTGGTTACTCTGCGTACGGCAACTGGTGTTGATATCGGACCTGATAAATTTGAATCTATAATTGGTGTAAATATTAATGATTTTGCCCTTGCCGTAAATAGTAATTCAAAGTGGAAAACAATTGAAGAGCTTGTTGAATATGCGAAAGCAAATCCTGGAAAACTCAAGGTAGGTGTAACAGCACCCGGAGGGGCATGGCATACAGCTGGAATTGCATTTGGTAAAGCAATAGGGGCGGAAATTGAATTAGTACCCTTCGGTGGAGGTACTGCTGATATGATGCCAGCCCTTTTAGGGGATCATGTTCCGGTTGGGATGATGGACGTTGCAGAAGCAGTTCCACATGTCAAATCTGGAAAAATACAAGTGTTAGCTATTGGTGGAGAGAATAGGTATGACATATTCCCTGACGTGCCAACTTTTTCTGAAAAGGGAATAGAAATTTTTAGGGCTTGTGCAATGCGAGGTTTAATGGCGCCGAAGGGAACTCCGCAAGAGGTTGTTAATATTCTTTATGAAGCTGCCAAAAAAGCAGCGGCAAAACAGAAATTTGTAGAATACATGGATAGTAATGCTTGTAATATTGAAATATATAATCCTTCTGAGTGGGCTAAGTTTTTAGATGAACAATATAACGAATTTATAGAGCTGTCAAAATCACTTAAGTAATTAATTTAGTTCGTTGGGGTAGGGTAGCGGGTGGTTGGCGTCTTCTAAGGTAGCCAACCACCGCTAAAGCACTTAATAGTAGAATGCATAGGGTGTAGTTTTTATGAAATTTATATACAAGTAAGAGCGTTGTTAAATAGGTCTTAGCTGTTTATATTTCCAAATCTATTTTTAAACATGGGGTGGGAGTTTTGTTCAAATACTTAATGCGCAAAGATGTAATTTTAGGCTTTTTAACTCTAATTGCAGCCCTTTGGATATATGTCACTAGTAATCATTTCCCGATTCCTCTAGGGAACAAAGTTGTAGGTCCGGCGACATTTCCCAAGGTTATTTCTTACTTTTTAGCAGTATTAGGTGTAATTATTGCAATTGGCGGCATTCTTACCAAAAGCCCATCAACCATAGATTTTACAAAGATGGATAAAAAAGATATTACAAAATTAATAGCTAGTGTTATTACAGTTATACTATTTTCAATTGGAATTAAGTTGAAGTTGTTTATAATTTCCAGTGTAATCTGTTTACTGCTTTTTATCTTTTTAACTGGAGCTGAATGGAACATCAAAGATAAAAAGTTCCTACTTCACCTATTTTACTCAGTAATTATTACGATATGTATTTATTTTATTTTTGGGGAGTTCCTTCACGTAGATCTTTAATTAAGGGGGGATTAATCCTGTGGTCGGACTTGAATCGTTATTATTAGTATTTCTTGGACTGTTAGTTGGTATGATAGTAGGTGTTTTACCGGGTCTTTCCGCAACTATGGGTGTAGCAATATTAATGCCGCTTACTTTCGCCATGTCACCTGAAAATGGGATTGCAACTTTACTAGGTGTATATTGTGGTTCTATTTATGCAGGTTCAATATCTGCTATTCTAGTAAATATTCCTGGTACTCCTGCTGCAATAGCCACTAATTTTGATGGTCACCCTCTTGCTAAACGTGGTGAAGCGGGCCGGGCAATTGGAATGGCAACTGTAAGTTCATTTATTGGTGGAACAGCGAGTGTTTTTGTTTTAATATTTTTAGCCCCCCAGGTTGCCAATTTTGCTTTGAGTTTTGGACCTCCGGAATTTTTTGCTTTAGCCGTTTTTGGTTTAAGTATTATTGGCAGTATTTCCGGCGATTCTCTTCCCAAAGGATTGGTTGCAGGCTGTATTGGTTTATTCCTTGCTACTGTAGGAATGGATCCCATTAGCAGCCATCCAAGATACATTTTTGGTCGTACAGAACTTTTGAGTGGGGTATTGTTGGTGCCGGTATTGTTAGGTCTGTTCGGATTGGCTGAAGTCCTCGCTCAACTTAATGATAAAACAACTGTGAAAGTTCTTCAGCAGAAATTGAAAAACTTAGTTCCTTCATTAGTCGATATGAAAAAATGTGCAAAAACTATAGTGCGTGGTACTATTATTGGTACTGTAGTGGGTGCCATTCCTGCAGCTGGTGCGCCAATTGCATCTCTTTTATCTTATAATGAGGCAAAGCGCAATTCAAAAGATCCTGATAGCTTTGGTAAAGGGAATATTGAAGGTATAGCTGCTCCCGAAAGCGCAAATAATGCATCTACGGGCGGGGCATTAATTCCGTTACTAACTTTATGCATACCAGGAGATGGAGTAACTGCAATTTTACTAGGCGCATTTATGGTGCATAATATTACACCCGGTCCACTTTTATTTCAAGAACACCCCGCATTAATAAAAAGTATTTATTCTTCGTTAATCTTTGCAAATTTTGGAATTTTAGTTTGCGGGCTTTTACTAGCTGGTTTTTTTGCTCGGTTAATATCTATTCCCAGGTATTATTTACTTCCGACAATAACTTTATTAAGTATTGTAGGTACATATTCTCTGCAGAATAATATTTTTGACGTATGGATAATGATTTTTTTTGGAGTAATAGGGTACATATTAAATTTCCTGGGGATACCTTTTGGACCAATTATACTTGGATTAATTTTGGGGCCAATAGCTGAGTCAAATTTCAGGAGAAGTGTGATCATGTCGGATGGAAATCTAACCATCTTCTTTACTCGACCAATAAGTTTATTATTGCTGGTAGTTACTGTACTCATATTAGTTTCGCCTGTCCTTAAAAAACATTATACCAAAAAGAAACAAATGTCTGCTCATGGAGCTAGTTAGTATCCTTCATGAAGGGAGAAGAATTGATGACTTATTTGCAGCAACCTGAAGTAGCAATATTAAATGTTCGGGAAAAGGTTAATAATAGCTTACCATTGAAAGAAGATATTTTTAAATTATTAGATATGATTGGCGCTTGGAAAGATATATTTGCTGATAAGAATAAAAGGGTTTTGCTAAAGCCAAATCTTGTTCATCCCATGCATTCGGGAAGTGGTCATATAACTGATAATAGAATAGTTTTTGCATTAGCCGAGTTACTCTTGGAAATAGGATTTAATGAAAAAAACATTGTATTAGGCGAGGGTTGTGGGGTAGGTTTTGCTTTTGCCACACAAAATGACACATTAAATTGTGTTAGAGCAGCAGGGTTAGAACCCATAAAGGATAAGTACGGCATTGATATCGTTGACCTGAACAAAGATAAGGCAATTGAGATGGATGTTCCTAATCCATTGGTTATGGAAAAGGTGAAAATTGCCAAAACAGTTTTGGATTCAGATATACTTATAAATCTCCCGGTAATGAAGACACATATTAGAACAGGTGTAACATTAAGCTTGAAAAATATGAAGGGTGTTTTACCGGGTCTTGAAAAAAGAAAAACACATAAGCTTGGAATTGATGAGGGAGTAGCTGATTTAAATTCTCTTGTTAAAACAACATTAACTATTGTAGATGGGATTGTAGGAATGGAGGGTAATTGGGAATATCCACGGGATTGTGTGCCTATGGGAATTCTTGTAGCTGGGAAAGACCTAGTTGCTGTAGACACAATATGTTCAAAAATCATGGGATTTGATCCTCGGAAAATCCGACATATTAATCGAGCAGCGGAAAAGAAACTTGGAATTATGGATGAAAGCAAAATAATAATTAAGGGTTTGCAATTAGAAGAAATTAATGTAAGACCCTTTAAGCCTCGATTTCAATGTTTTATAGAAGATTATCCTAACGTGAACATTGTTGATGAATATGCATGTACTGGATGTTATTCTAGTATTTTAAGTGCCCTCGTATATCTTAAAGAGCAGGGACAAAAGGAAAAATTAAAAGACCTTAATGTAGTATTGGCCTTATATACTGATGAACCAATTAAAGATTTAAAGGGGAAAAACCTTATTATTGGTTTATGTAATCAAAAGTTTAAAGACAAGGGTCTTTATGTACCTGGATGTCCACCCAATGCAATCGAAATGATCAAAGCTATTTGTAAATTATGTGAAATTGATTTACAGGTAGCACTATAAGTTGATATCATATGACAAAATTATTAGACATATATAAACACCAAAAAAAGGAGGTGATTAGATGAAAGTAGCAGTATTAAAGGCGCCTTACCAAGTAGTAATAGAAGATAGACCTAAACCAGAGCTGCAAAGTGGTGAATTATTAATAAGAGTTAGAGCGACAGGCATCTGTGGCTCGGACGTTCATGCGTATCAAGGTTTTCATCCAAGACGCAAGCCTCCCGCTATTTTGGGTCATGAATTAGCTGGCGAAGTAGAGGTGGTAGCAGCTGGTTCAACAACTGATTTTAAGGTTGGAGATCGTGTTACTGTTTTACCTCAAAAAAAATGTGGTATTTGCTTTCCTTGCAGTCAGGGTTTGACTTCTAACTTATGTGATAATAAAACACTATTAGGAACTAATAAGTGGCCAGGCTCTTTTGCTGAATATATTGTAGCACCAAAGGAATTGGTGTATAAGATTCCCAAAGAAGTGGGATATGATTTAGGAGCTTTAGCTGAACCACTTGCGGTTGGTCTACACGCTGCAAATAGAGCAGGTATTAAGCCGGATGAAAACGTAATTATTTTAGGTGCTGGCCCAATAGGGTTGATGTCCCAAATTGCAGCTCAGCACATGGGAGCTAAAGATGTAATTGTTGCTGATTTGTCTGATATGAAACTAAAAACTGCAGAGCAACTAGGCGCTTCAATCACTATCAATAATTCCTCTATAGATTTATCTTCTCAATTAGAAAATTATTATGGTAATAGAGGTGTTGATGTAGCAATAATTGCCGTTGGGGTCCCTGAACTAATAACTCAGGTTTTTCCATTAGTAAGAAAGCAGGGACGGGTTGTTTTGGTAGGGCAGTTTGATAAACCTGGAGTTATCGATATAGAAAAAAGTCGACTTAAAGAACAATTGATAACAGGGAGCTCCACATATACCGAGGAAAACTTTTTAAATGCTGTCAACTTGTTAGCGAGTGAAAAGTATGCTTTACAGTCTATTATATCTCACCGTATTGTTATGGAAGAAATAGGTGGGGGTTTAGATCTGTTACTTAAAGAAAATAAAAATGTTATAAAAGTTATGGTTGAAATATAGTTTCCATTTCAATACCAAATAAGGAGGGAGGATAAAGTTGCCCGAATTAGTAACAATTGGAGAAACTATGGTAGTATTTGATGGCGAGATGCCGGGGCCGCTCAGTTATGTTTCTAAATATGAAAGACATACAGGTGGAGCTGAAACTACTGTTGCAGTTGGGGTAGTTCGCCTTGGGCACTCAGCTGGTTGGGTAAGCAGACTTGGAAATGATGAGTTTGGCAAATATGTTTTGAAGTCTTTTCGTGGAGAGGGATTAGACGTATCACAAGTTAAAATTGATAGCCAAAACCCAACTGGAATTTTCTTCAGACAACACCAGGCAAATGGTGAGAGAAGAAACTTTTATTACCGAAAGGGCTCTGCGGCAAGTTATTTGTGCCCTGAAGATATCGAAGAAGATTATATTAAAAAGGCCAAGTACCTCCATATAACAGGGATTACACCAGCCCTTAGCCAATCATGCCTTAAAGCTGTAGAAAAGGCGATGAAAATTGCCAAAGAAAATGGTGTTAAAGTTTCTTTTGACCCAAATCTCCGTTTAAAGCTATGGGGAAAACAAGAAGCCAAAGAAACTATATTGGAACTAATAAGGTTGGCAGATATTGTTTTACCGGGAATTGAAGAGTGCTTGGTCTTATTTGACACAGATGATATTCACGCTTTATTTAAATTAATTTTAAATATGGGTCCGGAAGTGGTAGTAATTAAAACTGGTGCTGATGGTGCTGTGGGAATCCAGGGCGATGAAATAGTTAAGGTGCCAGGGTTTAAGGTTAAGACAATAGATCCTTTCGGAGCAGGGGATGCCTTTGCGGCTGGTTTCTTAGCTGGTCAACTTAAAAAGTGGGACTTAAAGACTTCTATAACATTGGCAAATGCATTAGGCGCAATGGCAGTTACTGTTAATGGAAATGTTGAAGGGCTACCAACTTTGGAAGAAGCTCAGATGTTTATCAGCGGTCAGAATGAAATTAACCGTTAGGGCAGGTGTAGACTTTATTATGGTCGAGAATGGGATGGAACAAGAAGTTGGTCATATGATAATAACCGGAGCATTAACTCGTATTCGTCAGTATTACACAGCACTAACAATGTCAGAGCAACGGGTGGCAGATTATATTTTTCAAAATTCACAAAAGGTGTTGCATCATTCGACAGCTGAATTAGCTGTAAATAGCAAGGTAAGTGAGGCTACTATTATAAGGTTTTGCCAATCGATAGGGTATAAAGGGTTTAAAGAGTTTAAAGTATCTTTAGCACAAGATCTAGTAATTCCAAAGCAATTTATACCTGAAGAAATTAATAGTAAAGATAGCGTACAAGATATTGCAAATAAAATAACACATTCAAGCTTAAAAGCCATAAAGGATACTAATAGTATAATAGACTTTCAAGAGTTAGAAAAGGCGGCAGAAGTTATTTGTAAATCAAAACGTATTGTGTTTTTTGGAGTAGGTCTTTCAGGTCTAATTGCTCAGGAAGCCCATTTGCGTTTGGCTCGAATAGGAATACCTGCTTATTCTTATACAGATCCCCATATTCAAGCTCACACTGCTGCTCTTTTAAAAAAAAGTGACGTTGCAGTGGGCATTAGCTTACTTGGGAAAACTGCAGACATTTTATACAGTTTGGAGATGGCAAAGGAAGTGGGGGCAACTATAATATCACTTACTAAATATTACAAAAATCCAATATCAGATCTTGCTGACATTAACCTTTTTGTTTCGACCGAAGATGGTAATTTTAGAACAGGTGCATCACGGATTTCCTTGATGTATGTTGTTGATTTACTTTTCGCTCTTGTTGCTGCACGCCAATATAAATATTCTTTAAAATGCTTAGAAAAAATCAATCAAATAGGTGTAGATAAAAGGGTAACATAATGTTTTTATTTTTGGTTTTCTTGAAATAAAATTTCAAGATTTTAACTAAAATTGCAAATAAAATTGCAAATAAAATTTTAAGGAGGCAAAAAAGAATGAATGTTGAAAAATTTAGAGGTGTTTACCCAGCGGTGATTACTCCATTTACAAAGGAAGGGAAAGTTGATGAGGAGAGATTAAGAGCTTATATTGAATACCTAATTAAAGATGTAGATGGATTATTTTTATGTGGTTCTTATGGTTCTGGTCCAATAATGACCATGGATGAAAGAAAAAGAGTTGCCGAAGTTACTATGGAAGTAGCAAAAGGAAAAAAACCTGTTATAATCCATATAGGTTGCTCTGATACAGCTAGTACTTTAGAATTGGCAAAGCATGCAGAGGAGCTAGGGGCAGATGCAATAGCTGCGGTTACTCCGTTTTACTACAAGCATTTAATAAATGTTATTAAAGAACATTACAAGGCAATAATAGATGCAGTAGAAATACCTGTATTATTATATAATAACCCCAAATACAGCAATTTTAGTGTATCAGGTGATTTATTGGCTGAATTAGCGGAAATGGGTCTTCAGGGAGTAAAGGATAGTAGTGCAGATATAGCTCTATTTTATGAATACATGGCAAAAGTAACTAAACCAGATTTTCTCTTTTTAATAGGTTCGCAAACACATTTGGTTCCTTCTGTAGTTGGCGGTGCACACGGCTGCGTTTCGGGTCTATCGAATGCTTTTCCACTTTTCATAAAAGGTATTTATGAAAAATGTATATCGGGAAATTTCGAAGAGGCAGTAGCATTACAGAAAAAAGCAAATATGCTGAGAACAGTAACAGGTTCGGGAATACCTATTCCATTCTATCACGCTGTATTGCCAATGTTGGGTGTAGATGTGGGGTATCCCAAGAAGCCATTTTTACCAATAGAAAAAGAAGAAGTTGAGCGAATTAGAAAAGTATTAGTTGAAACGAAGATGGTTATTGGGAAATAATCGGACTACTTAAATGCTAAGAGGAGCTAATCAAACAATGATTAAAGGAATCTTATTGGATTTAGACGGTACATTAATTGACACAAATGAGTTAGTCATTAGATCGTACAGCCATACATTAAAGTCTGTGCTAAATCTAGAAATTAGCCGAGATGAAATAATAAGCTATTTTGGGGAGCCTTTAAAGATTACGTTAGGGAGATATTGTACTCAAGAACAATTATCGGACGTAGTGAAATTTTATAGAAAATTTAATATTGATAACCACGATATCCTAGTAAAAGGCTTTCCGCAAGTTCAACAGACTTTAGAAATCCTAAAAAGCAAGGGTTTGAAAATAGCGGTAGTAACATCTAAAATGCGTGATACAACCCTTAAAGGTCTTAACTTATGTAGCTTGCAAGACTATATTGATATTATAATTGCATTTGAAGATACTGATGAACATAAACCTACTGCTGCACCTGTAATAAAGGCACTAGAAAAGTTGGAACTAAAACCAGAAGAAGTTTTAATGGTTGGAGATAGCCCTAATGATATTGAATCTGCACACCAGGCAGGGGTGCGTTGTGCAATTGTTGAATATAGTCTGATAAAAAGGGCTGAATTGGAAAAATTCCAACCGGATTTTTGGTTAAAAACCCTTATGGATATTAATGATTTAATAAAATGAAGATTATCCTCCTCCTCATAATAAATATAAGTCTCTCGGAAACTCCGAAGTTATATGGTTCAAGGTTTTGACCTTGGGCCATTTTCATTTTTCCTCCAAGTCCTGCAAACAACAAATTAGGACTTGACAAATCCAAATCATCACCATAATCGCGATGGAGGCATTTTTCGCCTACTAACAAGGTTTGGATGGTGATTTTTATGTTGAAATCTTCTAGATCTCACCAAGAGTTTCAACAATTTGTTGTTGAACAATTGAAAGTTCATTACTTTTTACCAGGTTTAACTCCAACTGTTTTACTTCATCAACGGGAATTAGCTAGTGTATGGGTTACAGATTTAAGTAAAGTAGCTACAATTTTAAATAACAGTTATTCTCCTAATAAAGGGGCCCCTTCCCGGGATCCCGTAGATCTTTTTCGTTCCCTGCTCCTAATGGAGTTAACTCAAGAAAGATCTATTGATGATTGGGTCAATAACCTGAAGGCTTTTCCCATCTGGGCCATCTTAAGTGGCTTTCATCCTAATGATGTCCCC
>LADT01000080.1 GCA_000961765.1 Clostridiaceae bacterium BRH_c20a
AAAAGGGGATAAGTCACCTCTTAAAAAACCCGGCGCTGTTAAACGTTTGGTTAACCGGCTTCTAAAGCATCCACCTATTTTCAAATCCCGTCCTCATGACCTGTTACAGCAGATCTTTAAGGAGTGCTTTGTCATCCCTTCTGCTCAAAAGGGGCTTTTGGGAAATATAAATAACCTTTCTATTGCCGGGGACGGTACCTCAGTCCGCACGGGTGCTAGCCGTTAAGGAAATTTAATTTGCAGTTGTAGAAAAAGTAAAATATTTAATTGTAATTGCCCTCGTAAGTATAGCGATCCTGATGCTACTTGGGGCTGGGATAGCTATCGGGAAGAATACTTTTATGGCCGCAGCCTCTATGCATTTACTGCAGCCGATAGCCCTTATGATTTACCTATTTACCTTTATCTCCATAAGGCTAACCGTCATGATAGTATTGCTTTTGTATATTCTTTTTTTGATGCGTTACAGCTTTATCCTGAGTTTAGTTTTAGTGAATGCATCTTAGACTCGGCTCATGATGCTTACTCTATTTATGAGTTATTGCATACTAAGAATGTCACTGCTCTCATTGATTTAAATAATCGCAATACCGGTATTTCCGCTCTTAATAATGATTTTTCCTTTAATAAAGATGGTATCCCCTTTTGCAATAAAGCTGAGCATGTTATGGCTTATCATGGTTATTGCAAGGATCGACAACGGCATAAATGGCGCTGTCCTAAATCGCGAAAAAAATGGAATATTAATTGCTCTGCCTCTTGTTCCGATTCTTCCTATGGGCGTGTTATTTACACTAGGGAAGAGGATAATCTTCGCCTTTTTACTCGCATCCCTCGTGGTAGTACTCTCTGGAAAGAACGTTATAAACGTCGTACTTCTTCTGAACGCTTTAATAAAAGACTTAAGAAAGATTATCTTTTAGAAAAAAAGGGGTAAAATCCGCAGTTCCAGAGCTTGGAACTTTAGGGTTTTTGCTGATGCCATGTGCTTACATATTGATGCCATGGTTAAGCATCTTAAGCTGGATGTCAAAGCTTTAATTCTTCAGTGGGAAAGTGAAGTGAAACATGTAGCTGCTTAATTTTTCCCACAATTTCATCCAAACATTTTCTGGCCTAGTTTTTAAAATTTCCTCTTGCTAGGTCTATTTCTAATGCACATTTTTCTGATTTAATTATTTTCTGTTTCTTAGACTTACTATTTTGCTTGTTTCATTGCGAGTTTTATCTGCTTTTTACTAATCCGAGAGTCTACTAATAAAAAGGAAAGGTTGTTGATTAAAAACTCAACAACCTTTCCTTTTTGACAGTGATGCTATTACTAAAGTATTTTACATTTCCTTTCTTAAAATAATGAGGAGGATAATTTCACAAAAGAGAGAATATATTAGATGAAAACGGAATGAGGCATGCCGAAATATTAGAAAGGAGTTTATGATATGCAAAACTCTACAACAATTTTTACCCCTCAAGAAGAAAGGATGATTAATAACGAATTACTATTGTCTGATAATGATGAAAAAAGGTTAAAAAGAGCAAGGATTTCTAGACTATTAAAAAATTTTAGAACCCAGCCCCCGAGAGTAAGCATCGAAAGGGCTAGATTATTTACTGAATCTTTTAAACAAACAGAATCTTTTCCGCTTGTACTTAGAAAAGCAAAGGCAATGCAAAAAATACTTAATGAATTAACCATTTATATCGAAGAAGATGAACTTATTGTAGGAACTTGTGGTGGACCGGGGAGACACGGTATTTTGTTTCCTGAACTTCGGGGTGGCTGGTTAAAAGAGAGTTTGGAGAACTTGCAGGAAACTGATGAAAATCCATTTCTTATTTCTGATGAGGATATTAAAATTCTTAAAGAGGAAATTTTGCCTTATTGGAATGGTAAAACAACTCATGAGTCATATATAAGTATGCTTCCTGAAGAGACTAGGTATCTTGTATTTGGAAATGATAATTACTCTACTTTAGGTTTAATACAAGATAATGCAAATATTAATGCCACATTAAATTGGGCGGTTGATTATCAAAAGGTTTTGCAAAAAGGTTTTAATGGTATAAAAAAAGACGCAGAGGAACGATTAAATTCTTTGGACACTTTAGACGCAGACAATAATTTTGATAAAGCATTTTTTCTTAAGGCTGTTATAATAGTTTGCGATGCCATAAATTCCTTTGCTCAACGATATGCGAAGCTAGCAAAAGAAATGGCAAAAGATGAAAAAGATGAAAAAGATGAGAAAAGAAGAATAGAGTTGGAAAAAATATCGGTAATTTGTGAACGGGTCCCTGCCCATCCAGCGAGAAATTTTCATGAAGCAGTACAAGCGCAGTGGTTTACTCAGCTCGCTTTACGGCTTGAACAACCCAACGCAGGAGTAATAGGAAATGGACGAATAGATCAATATCTCTATCCTTCTTATATAAGGGATATAGAAGAAGGAGTTATAACTGAGGATATGGCTTTAGAAATACTTGAATGTCTCTGGGTTAAAATGGCGCAATTTGTGGCAATAAATGCAACTCGTGCTAAGTCCTTTTGGCAAGGTTACGCCCATTTTGAACAAGCTGTAATTGGTGGTCAAACAGAAGAGGGGCGAGATGCCACGAATCAATTATCCTATTTGATTTTGAAATCAAAAAAAGAATTTCCGATAAATTATCCTGATTTATCAGTGAGAATCCATTCGCAAACCCCTGAACCCTTTTTGTGGGAGGTAGGTCAGTTAATAAGGGAAGGGGCGGGATTCCCCAAATTACTAAATGACGAGGCTATCATTCCAATGCTATTATCTCAAGGTGCTTCTCTTCGGGAAGCGAGAGATTACGCCGGTTGTGGTTGTACGGAAGTGAGGATGTTAAATAAAGATACATACTTAGCTCTTGGTGCAAGTATCAATTTGCCAGCCGCTCTAGAAATGGCGTTAAATGACGGACTAGTTACTTTAAAAAGTGAAAAACAGCAACTAGGACCACGTACAGGGTTATTAAGAGATTTTAGCAGCTTTAATCAGGTAATGGACTCTTTTAAAATGCAAGTTGAGTTTTTGATAAGACATTTTTATATCAGACAAAGCATGTTAGAAATGGTTAATGCACAAAAATTAGCTGCCCCATTTACATCATGTCTTCATGATGTTTGTATGAAAGAGTGTCAAGATATTCATCAAGGAACTATTAAGGGTGCTAACTTTCAGGATACAGGAAATATAAATATTATTGGTTTTGGTACGGTGGTAGAATCATTGGCGGCGATTAAGAAAGTTGTATATGATGATAAATCTGTTGCGAAGGATGAATTACTTCAAGCACTAGCTAATAACTTTCAAGGAAAAGAAGTAATTAGACAGATGCTTCTTAATGCTCCTAAATACGGCAATAATGATAGGTTTGCAGATAATGTTGCATGTGAAGTTGACGCGATGCTTTTAACTTGTGCCAATAAATTTAAAACCGTAAATGGAGTATCATTGCATGTTAAATTTGTACCAGTAACTGCTCATGTAGGATTGGGTGCTTTGATAGGAGCGACCCCGAATGGAAGAAAAGCCGGGGAACCATTTTCCGAAGGTATCTCTCCTACCCAAGGAGTGGATGTTAACGGACCAACAGCTACTTTATTATCTATTTCGAAAGCTAATAGTCAAAGATATGACAATAGTCAGTCAAGATTATTGAATATTAAATTAAGTCCTAAAACGGTGGATGGAGACAAAGGACTGAGAAATCTGGTTTCAATGATCAGGGCATGGTGTGACCAGAAGCATTGGCATTTGCAATTTAATATTATAAATAGTGGTATCTTGCGAGAGGCCCAAAAAGACCCCGAAAAATATCGTAACCTTATAGTTAGAGTTGCTGGATATAGTGCTTATTTTGTTGATTTAAGTCCAGGGCTACAAAATGAAATAATAAGTAGAACGGAACATCAGGTTATGTAGATGGGCAGTGTGGGAGGGTAGACTATTTGGGGCAGAAAGTAATTTCCATATTGTTTTACCTATAATTTCTAAGGGTAATAAGGAAAGGGTTGGATATGTCTAATTTTATAAACAATAAGAGTGCTTTGGGTTGTGTTTTTAATATACAGAAATTTTGTATCCATGATGGTCCGGGTATTAGAGATGTAGTTTTTGTTAAGGGGTGTCCCTTGAGCTGTAGGTGGTGTTGTAATCCGGAATCACAAAATATATTTATTGAATTAGCATATAAAGAAGGCAAATGTATTGGTGTTGGCGAATGTGGGCGTTGTTTGGAAATTTGTTCAGCAGATGCAATAAAAATATCCGAAAATGAAAAACAGACAATTGAAATTGACAGAAGATTATGCCTGAATTGTGGAAACTGTGCTAAAGTATGTCCTTCTGCGGCATTAAACTTGATGGGTAAATTTATATCTGTTCGTGAAGTGGTAGATTCTGTTTGTGAAAGTAATATCTTTTATAGGAGGTCTGGTGGAGGTATAACTGTAAGTGGTGGTGAGCCTCTACTGCAGGCTGAGTTTACTTATGATTTACTGAAAGAATGTCATAGGCTGGGAATTAGTACGGCAATAGAAACAAGCGGATATGCCTTATGGGGAGATGTGGAAAGAGTCTGCAAATATGTGGATTTAATATTTTATGATATTAAGTCTCTGAATTCTAACAAACATAGTGCTTTTACGGGCGTCCCTAATGAATTAATATTGGAGAACCTCTTAAGAATATCAAAAAGTTTCCCAGAGATACCAATAATTGTGCGAACCCCTGTAATACCGGGGTTTAACCATACTGAAGATGATATTAGAAGTATTGTGGAATTTATTAGTAGCATAAATAGTTTAAAACAATATGAACTATTAAATTACCATAACTTTGGTGAAGCTAAGTACCGGCAATTAGGCAGGGAGTATTTAATGGCGGGGATTAAACCCTTAGATAAGGAATACTTTGAGGAATTACAAAACAGATACTCAATTCCCGGATAACACCTAAAAAAGAAAAAATTTCAAACAAATTGAGAGGAAAGCTTAGGCTTTCCTCTCAATTTGTTTGAAAGATGTTTTTAAAATCGGCTGATATTTTTTTTGCTGTTTCTTGAGTCCATTTAATAGTATCATCTTTATTTTCGGCGGTAATTCTCATCTTAGGTAAACTAATACTTAAGGCAGCAATTACTTTTTTATCAAAACCATAAATGGGCGAAGCTATGCAAAACAACCCAAGTTGAAATTCTTCATCGTCAATGATATACCCATTTTCTTGGATGAATTTTAAATCTTTAGTTAGATCTGAAAAACTGGTTTTTGTATGTGGTGTATATTTTTCCAGTGGGCTATTCACTAAAATTGCAAGCTCTTCTTCGCTAAAGTCTGATAAAAGGCATCTTCCTAATGCTGTGCAATATAGGGGATAACGCTCACCTAAAATAAAATTTGGTCTAAGCAGGTGTTTTGAGTTTACATGCTTTATATATAACAAACTATTACTTTCTCTTACTGCTAGATTTACATTTTCCCCGGTTTTCTCATTTAAATTTTTCATATGAATATAAGCTTTTTGTACTAACTCATTCATGTTTTTGGTAGAATAGTCTGCCTTTAATAACAGAAAACCTAAGCGATATTTTTTATTCAAAGGATTTTGATAGATGTAACCTTTGAAAGCCAATGTGTTGACAATTCTTTGAACCGTACTTTCAGGCATATTTGCTAGACTACTTAATTCCGTTATGCCTAATTCTTCTTTATCGGTTTTAAAAGCTTCTAAAATATCTAAACCCTTTGCTAATGTCTGTATAAAAAACTTTGAATTATACTCCATAAGTCCAACTCCTTAAAATGAATAGTGATATCCCAATTCCTAATAATTATACAATTAACTTATCGGAATATCTAGTGTTTTTTGTTGAATTATTGGCACTTTTAACCTAGAAAATTTTATCGTAAATGCATGAGTTAGTAGTAAATTATTATAAATAATAATTTCATGTCGACTAATTCTTAGATATTGCTACCTTAAGTAAAGTGGCGGGGTAAATAAAACTAAATATTATTTTTAAATAACGAGAAGGAATATGCCACAATGTGCAGAATAATAATTAACAAAATGGAATTTACCATTCCAAAAATAATACAATAATGAAAATTTTAAAAATAGTAAAACTAATAAATTTTTATTTTTAATACCCAACTGAAAGGAGGTGTCTAGCAATGAAAGAAATAAGAATTCACGGTAGAGGTGGCCAAGGTTCCGTAGTAACAGCTGAACTATTTGGTCGAGCTGCTTTTCAGGGAGGAAAGTACTGCCAATCATTTCCCTATTTAGGGGGTGGTGGAGAAAGGCGTGGAGCTCCAGTTCAAGCGTTTGCTAGAATTAGTGATGAGCCTATAAGAATACGTACAAAGATTCACGAACCTGACTATATTATCGTTAAGGATATTACTCTGCTCCATATAATTGATGTTGCTGCAGGAATAAAACCTAATGGTATGATAATTGTTAATTCTGAAAAAAGTGCCGATGAATTAAACTTTGATAAAAGTTTAAATGTCAAAACAGTACCAGCTACAAAAATAGCATTAGAGATTCTAGGATTCCCTATCATGAATACAGCTTTAATCGGAGCTTTTGCTGCTATCACTAGAGAATTTGATATTGAAGCTATTAAAAAAGCAATTTCTGAAAAGTTTAATGGGGAAATAGCAGAAAAGAATATTTTAGCTGCACAAACTGCTTACGATTTTGTGAATAAAGGGGAAAACATTTATTCGCAAAAGAAACCATGATTATAGGAGGATTTACTTATGGTTACGACCGAAAAACTAAACTTATTAGCCCCTGGGCATCGTGCTTGTCCTGGTTGTGGTGCAGCAATTGCCTTAAGGCAAATATTGAGGGTAGTTGGTAGAGAAACAATTGTTGTTTCAGCTACTGGATGTGTAGAAACATTTACATCGCCGTATGGACAGTCTGCTTGGGAAGTACCTTGGATGCATTCCTTATTTGAAAATTCAGCTGCAGTTGCCTCCGGTGTCGAAGCTGCATTAGAAGCAAAAGGAGAAAAAGCTAATGTCGTAATTATTAGTGGAGACGGAGGAACTTTTGATATCGGTATGGGAGCTATGTCGGGGATGTTTGAGCGTAAGCATAACATAACATATATATGTTATGACAATGAAGCTTATATGAATACAGGGGTGCAACGAAGTAGTGCTACTCCATATGCTGCTACAACCACTACATCTCCTGCTGGTAAAAACTCTTACGGTAAAATGGAGTTTAAAAAAGACGTACCTGCAATTGCGCTGGCTCATGATGTAGAGTATGTAGCTACCACTTCTATCGCTTATCCACAAGACTTAATGAATAAAGTTAAAAAAGCTATTGGTATCAAAGGGCCTAAGTATATACAAATTCACACACCATGCTGTATAGGCTGGGGTTTTGATTCCAGTCAAACTATTGCAATGGGTAAACTAGCAGCCGAAACAGGTCTTGTACCTTTATTTGAAGTTGAAAAAGGAAAACAAATGGTTGTAAGAAAGATAAAAAATACCAAGCCTATCCAGGAATATTTAAATAAACAAAATAGATTTAGGCATCTGGCTAAAGAGGATAAAGAAAAGATAATGGAAAAACTGCAAGAAATTTGTAATGACAATGTTAAGCGGTTTGGAATTAGTGAATAAAGTGAGGGATTATTATGCTAACCATAGGTGCTGTTTGTGAGGCTGGAAAATCACGTTTAAACAAAACAGGAAGTTGGCGTGATTATTATCCTGAAATAACAGCGAAATGTACCGGTTGTGGCATTTGCGAACTTTTTTGCCCGGATAGTTCTATAACAATTATAGATAAGAAATGCATTATCAATTATGACTACTGTAAGGGATGCGGAATTTGCGCAAATGAATGTCCGAAGACAGCGATACTAATGAAGGAAGAGAGGAAGTAAAATGAGTAGAACTGCAGTTATGGAGGGTTCATTCGCAGTTGCAGAAGCTGTTAAGGCATGTAGGCCTGAGGTTATAGCAGCTTATCCAATCAGCCCTCAAACTCACATAATTGAAGAATTGTCAAAATATGTGGCTGATAATGAATTAAGTTCTAAATATGTTAGGGCGGACTCGGAATTTTCAGCTGCTTCTATTGTATACGGTTCTAGTGGTACTGGAGCAAGATCATATACCGCTTCCTCTTCCCAGGGGCTATTATTAATGACAGAAGTACTATATGCAATGGCAGGAACCAGATTGCCTGTAGTTTTAACAGGTGTTAATAGAACTGTATCTGCTCCAATTACTATTCAGCCTGACCATCAGGATACTATGGCTTTACGAGATACGGGTGTTATTCAAATTTATGTTGAAAATATTCAAGAGGCATATGCCACCCATATTCAAGCTTTTAAACTGGCAGAAGATCATGATATTTTACTTCCGGTGATGGTATGTATGGATGGCTGGATTCTTACACATACCTTTGAACCTGTAAAAATAGAAGAACAAGAATTAGTCGATAAGTTTTTACCGCCTTTTGTACCCAAGTACCGCTTAGATCCTAAAAATCCTTTAACATATGGTTCGTATGGAGATGACGAAGTTCCTGAATTTAGATATATGATGCATTTTGCTATGGAAAAAGCTAAAACAAAAATACAATTAATAGCTGAAGAGTATAAAGAAATATTTGGGGATTATTTTGGTGGACTTACTGAAGCATATAAGTGTGAGGATGCAGAAATAATTCTTGTAGCTATGGGTTCTGTAATTGGAACTATTAAAGAAACGATTGATCAATTAAGGTCTGAAGGCAAGAAAGTGGGAGTACTCAAAGTTAGAACATATCGTCCGTTTCCGGCAGAAGAAATTTTTGAAATAGTTAAAAATGCCAAAATTGTTGCTGTTATTGATAAGAGCATCTCCGTCGGACAGGGAGGTCAATTAGCAACAGATATTAAAGCGGCTTTAATAAATAAGAAAACGCCGCCGTTAGTTTATAGTTGTATTGCTGGTATGGGTGGGCGAGAAGTGAATATTAATACTGTAAAATATATCATAAATAAAAGTGAAAATTCACTTATAACTAATCAAGTACCAGATATAGATTATATTGAAATTAAACGGCAATATTTAGAGTAATTGTACCCACATCTATAAATACAATGTGGGCGGGCAACACATTGTATGTGTTGCCTATAAAATATTTAAGAGCAGTATTATAAATATTTCTACTAAGTCTAGAGGGGTGAAATAATGCATTATACTCTAAGTTTTAAAGATAAAATTGTTGCTGTGACCGGAGCAAGTAAAGGAATAGGAAGAAGTATTGCTGTTGGATTTGGGTCATTAAGGGCTCATGTTATACTTATAAGTCGTACATCGGAGTTGTTAGAAGAAACAGCTACAATGGTCAGAGAAGTTGGTGGTACAGCAAGTGTTATTTCAGCAGATTTAAATCAATTAGATGAAATACAAAAAGTAGTCTCTGAAATAAAAAGCACTTTTAAAACCTTAGATGTGTTAGTAAACAATGCGGGTATTTCCAAAAGAAAACCTTCCACTGAAATCACGGAGATTGAGTGGGATAGTATTTTAAATACAAATTTAAAGTCGTATTTTTTTATGAGTAGTATGGTAGCTGAACAGATTATGATACCACAAGGGTATGGTAAGATTGTAAATACAGCTTCTATCGGGGGAATCGTAGGTATAACAAGATCAGCGCCTTATAGTTCAAGCAAAGGTGGAGTAGTAATGTTAACAAAGGTATTAGGGTGTGAATGGGCAAAACACAACATCCAAGTTAATGCTGTTGCTCCTGCATATATTAGAACTGAATTAATTGCTAAGGCTATTGAGAATAAAGAATTTCTTGAAACTATAGAAAATCGGACACCGGCAAGAAGACTGGGAGAACCCGAAGAAGTGGTAGGCGGTGTTTTATATCTTGCGTCACATTTAGCTAGTTATGTAACGGGGCAAGTATTAGCAATTGATGGAGGGCTTACGGCTTACGGAGTTTAAAA
Organism: Clostridiaceae bacterium BRH_c20a; assembly: GCA_000961765.1. Lineage (GTDB taxonomy): Bacteria > Bacillota > Peptococcia > Peptococcales > BICA1-8 > BICA1-8. Next base: position 10,018 of record LADT01000080.1, read on the forward strand.
AACAGAATGGTTGGAAACGGAGGAAAGTAAATGAAAACTGGACAGGAGTACATAGAAAGTTTAAAAGATTTAAAGACAGAGGTATATTTTGAGACAGCAAAGATAGAACCATTAGTTGGGCACCCCTTATTACAACCGCATATTAATGCTGCAGCTGTTACTTATGATTTTGCCCATGATCCTCTTTATGAAGATTTAGCTACTACGACATCCCATTTAACAGGTAAAAAGATAAATAGGTTTACCCATATTCATCAGAATAAAGACGATCTGGTAAAGAAAGTAAAGCTCCTAAGATTGATAGCTCAACAAACAGGTTCGTGCTTTCAGCGCTGTGTTGGTTTTGATGCTTTAAATGCAGTTTATTCGACAACATTTGATATGGATCAAAAATTGGGCACTGATTATCATAAACGTTTAGTAGATTACTTATTATACGTACAGGAAAATGATTTAATGATCGCGGGGGCAATGACTGACCCCAAGGGGGACCGTGGTCTTGGTCCTTCTGAGCAGGCTGATCCCGATCTTTTTGTTCGCATTGTAGAAAAAAATGATAAGGGTATTATTATACGGGGTGCAAAAGCTCATATGACAGGAATGGTTAATTCACATGAAATGTTAATTATGCCAACCGGAGCAATGAAAGATGCTGATAAGGATTATGCAGTTGCATGTGCTATACCCGTAGATGCTCCTGGTATTATTCACATATTTGGACGTCAGACAAATGATAAACGCAAATTTGATGAAATGGACCAGGGTAACACAAAATACGGTATAGTTGGTGGAGAATGTCTCACAGTATTAGAAGATGTATTTGTCCCTTGGAATAGAGTTTTCATGTGTGGGGAATATGAATTTGCCGGGTCTCTTGTTGAAAGGTTTGCTACTTTACATCGACAAAATTACGGTGGTTGTAAAGCTGGCGTTAGCGATGTAGTCACAGGGGCTACCGCTGCAATTGCTGAGTATAATGGTGCCGCGAAAGCATCTCATATCAAGGATAAATTAGTAGAGATGATTCATCTGACGGAAACTCTTTATTGTTGTTCCATAGCTTGTTCTCAGGAAGGTGGAAAACTAGCATCGGGTGCCTATTATCCTAATGCATTATTAGGTAATGTAGTGAAACAGAATGTAACTAGATATATTTATGAAATTGACCGTATTTGTCAGGATATTGCAGGTGGGTTTATTGCAACCTTGCCTTCGGAAAAAGACTTTAACGATGAGAAATTGGGAGGTTACATTAAGAAGTATTTTGCTGGAAAAGCTGATTATCCAACAGAACATCGTTACAGGATGGCGAGGCTTATTGAAAATATGACAGGCGGAACTGCTTTGGTCGAAAGTATGCATGGAGCAGGTTCTCCTCAAGCGCAGCGGATAATGCTGTTAAGAAGTGGAAATCTGCTACATAAGGTTAAACTTGCTCAAAAGTTAGCCGGGATAACAACAGATAATTTAGTAAAGTAGTTGAATATTATGATTAAAATAGGCGTAAAGTTTTGTGGTAATTGTAACCCGGATATTGATACAAAAAAGTTATTTCTAAATTTACGAAATGGGTTAAAGGAAAGTATAGAATTTGTGTATTGGGAGCAAGATGCTTATGAAATTTTATTAGTTTTAAATGGCTGCAATGTTGCTTGTGCTGAACATCCGATTTTTATGGGAACATCTATCATAATAGCTGGAGAAACATTAGATTATGTTTCAATAATAGAAGAAGACCTATTATTAGAGATAGAGAGAAAAATAGAAAAACTAAAATAGAGATTTTAAGTAAAATTGCTATATATTGCGAGGTGGAAAATTGACAAATCTTTTATATAAGGTTGACGGTAAAATAGCAGAAGTTACAATAAACCGACCACAAGTCTTAAATACTTTAAGCTATCAAGTGCTAGAGGAGCTATTAGGTTTATTGCAAGATGTTGCTCTAAATTCGGAAATTAAAGTTTTAATTATTACGGGTTCAGGTAGTAAAGCTTTTATTGCCGGTGCTGATATTGGCGAAATGCAAAGTTATTCAATTTTGGAAGCGAAAAAGTTTTCTAAATTAGGTCAACAAGTATTTTTAACTCTCGAAAATTTAAACCAGGTAACAATAGCTGCAGTTAACGGCTATGCTCTAGGTGGAGGCTGTGAACTTAGTTTATCTTGTGATATTCGATTTGCCTCTGAAAATGCTAAATTTGCTTTACCTGAGGTAAAGCTAGGAATAATACCAGGCTTTGGAGGAACACAAAGGCTACCAAGATTGATAGGATCTGGTATTGCAAAGGAATTGATTTTTTCCGGCGAAATAATTGATGTCCAAGAGGCTTACCGTATTGGTTTAGTCAACAAGATATTTAACCAAGAGGATTTATTGGCAAAAACTTGGGAGTATGCTGAAAAAGTTTGTAGTAATGGAACTTATGCTGTTTCATTAGCTAAGTCAGTAATTAATTATGGTTTAAATAAAGATTTAGAAAACGCATGTAACTATGAAGCTCAAGTGTTTAGTGAGTGTTTTATTACTAAGGACCATAAAGAGGGAATAAATGCTTTTCTTGAAAAAAGAAGTCCGGAATTTATAGGAAGCTAACTGGTTTATTGTTGGGAGGTTAAAATGTAATGAAAGTGATTGTTTGTGGTGCCGGTACTATGGGCTCGGGCATTGCTCAGGTTATTGCTCAAAAAGGAAATAAAGTAGTTATTGTTGATAAAACAGAGGATTTAGTTTCAAAGGGAATAATCGGAATAAATAAAACTTTAGAGAAAATTGTGGCAAAAGGCAAGCTAGGACTCAGTGAAAAAGAACTAATTATGGGAAATATAACTGTAAGTACGTCGCTTAACATTAAGGATGCTTCTTTAGTTATTGAAGCAATTTTTGAAAATATGGAAGCTAAGAAAGAAATTTTTAAAGAATTAGATAGTTCCTGTCCTGCAGATACTATTTTTGCCTCAAATACATCAAGTTTAAGTATTAGTGAAATGGCTGCAGTAACTAAACGACCGGATAGATTTATTGGTATACACTTCTTTAACCCGGCACCTGTCATGGAACTAGTTGAGGTTATTAAAGGAGCTAATACCAGTGAAGAAACTATTAATAAAACAAGATCCTTTATAAAATCTATTGGGAAGACTCCAGTTGAGGTTCAAGAATCACCAGGTTTTGTTGTTAATAGGATGCTGGTGCCTATGATTAATGAAGCTATCTTTATTTTGATGGAAGGTGTTGCCTCCGCAGAGGATATTGACGCGGCAATGAAAATGGGTGCTAATCACCCCATTGGACCTTTAGCTTTAGCAGACCTTATTGGGCTGGATGTTTGTTTGTTTGTGATGGAAACACTTTACAATGAATTTGGAGATGATAAGTATCGTCCGTGTCCGCTATTAAGAAAAATGGTAAGAGCAGGACATTTAGGGAGGAAAACCGGGAAAGGCTTTTTTAGCAGTTAATTTACAAAAAAAGTAGGTGAATGAAAATATGAGGTTTGAAGATGTCGTTATTGTTAGTGCTTGTAGAACTGCGATTGGTAAATTCCTTGGAGGTTTAAAGAATGTTTCGGCTCGGGAATTAGCTATTACCGTAGGTAAAAGTGCTATTGAAAGAGCAGGAATAACCTCTGATATTATTGATGAATTAACCATGGGACAGCTTTATACTGCGATGCAAGGCTCTTTGCCTGCAAGACAAGCTGCAATACGGATTGGTTTGCCTTTTCGAAGTAGTGCGGTAAGTGTAAATCAAAACTGTGCTTCAGGAATGCGAGCGTTAGAAATAGCTTGTCATAATATTATGCTAGGTAAAACACAAGTAGCCTTGGTTATTGGTGTAGAGAGTATGAGTAATGCTCCTTATTTACTTCCTGGTGCTAGAATGGGTTACAGGATGAATGGGGCTAATATCGAGGATCATATGATCCATGATGGATTATATGATGAATTAGTACCTGGACACATGGCAATAACTGCAGAAAATGTAGCTGAGAAATATAATATTTCAAGAGTTGAATGTGATGAACTGGCTCTAATGAGCCATACAAGAGCAATAAAAGCTATAGATGATGGCAGATTTAAACAAGAAATAATACCTGTTGAAATTAGGACGAGGCAAGAAGTAAAGATTTTTGATATTGATGAACATCCGATTCGGGGTGCAAGGCTAGAAGAAATGGGTAATTTAAAACCTGTTTTTAAAAAAGATGGGGTAGTTACTGCAGCAAATGCCGCAGGTATAAATGATGGTGCGGCAGCAGTAGTCGTTATGTCAAAAAGTAGAGCAGAGGAATTAGGATTAAAGCCATTAATGAAATTAATTAATATTTGCAGTGCAGGAGTGGACCCTAAATATATGGGTATTGGTCCGGCGGTTGCAATTCCAAAATGTTTAAAGCAGGTAAAAATGGCATTTGAAAATATAGAATATTGGGAAATTAATGAAGCTTTCGCAGCTCAATTCTTGGGAGTAAGTAAAGTACTTGAAGAGGCAAGTGGAATAAAGATGGACCTACATAGAATTAATCATAATGGTTCCGGAATTGCTCTTGGTCACCCAGTTGGATGTACCGGTTTACGAATAATTGTATCGTTATGTTATGAGATGGAGCGTCTTGGGTTGTCATATGGTGGAGCTTCCTTATGTGTTGGTGGAGGACCGGCAATGGCTTCATTGTGGACACGTGACTTGTAAAGATTAAAATAATTCTAAGTGCTTTGAAAAGCATTTGTAACTTAGATTTAAAAATGGGGATTACCCCCATTTTTCGTATTTTCTTAAAATTAAAAAACAAATCAAACTAGCGGTCAGATTTTATTAAAGCGGGGTATTAAAGTGTTAAAAATATTGCTGGAGAGATTAGCGGTCATAAGTATTTTAAGTTTAGTTTTACTAATTTTTGTGCAAGAGTTTTTAAATGCGCAATTTTTATTTTTAGAAACTTTAGTACTTATTTTAGTTGTTTTCATCTGTATTGTGCGAGCCCGTGGTAGTGCATTATACATAAGTTTGATAACCTTAGTTGTCGGGCATGTTCTTTTATTTAAATATGAGATGGGGTATACGGTATGGTTTGAAGCTATCACTAAAAATGTACCTTTGGGGGTACTTTTTGTAATGGTACCGGTTTTAATAATCCCTATAAAAATTGGGGGTTATTTAGAGGCTTTTAATTATTACATTAGTAAATATTTCACAAAGAGCCATAGTATATTTAGCATTTTATCCAGTTTTGTTTTTGGTCTGGGCTCTATTACTAACCTAGGTGCTCTTAGAATAACGTATTCTCTAATTGAAAATATCAAACTCCCTAAAAAATTCCTAGCAAAGGTATTTGGAGTAGGCTTTTCCTCATGTATGTGTTGGTCGCCGTACTTTGCTTCTGTAAACCTTGTCCTTTATTATACAGGAGTATCTTTTGGGGATTATTTCTTTTTTGGATTTTTATATGGTATTTTAATGTTGCTTCTCGGTAATCTTTTGTTTTATTTCGATTTACCCTTACGAAATGAGTTAAAGGCAACTTTAAAAGTATCTCCTTTAATCGAGGGTAATAAGAAAAAAATGATCCAATTGATATTTAATCTTGTGCTATTATATGTAGTGGTTGTTCTTGGAGAAAAAATTACTAAGTTTAGTAGCATAATGCTTTTAGTTAGCTTTATAGCGGCATTCTATGGTGCTATTTGGTCTGTGTTTCTGAAGAAGTTTCACCGTTTTTGGTTAGAATTAAAAAGCTATGACCAAAGTATTTTACAGGTCACTAACGAATTCGTTTTTTTTATTTGTGTGGGCTTTTTCGGAGTAATACTGGCTAAGGCACCGGTACATTATTTTATTGAAACTGCTTTTCGAAGCATTTCGGGTTTATCACCATTTCTTCTGGTGGAATTTATTATTATCATAACGGTTTTGCTTTCAAGCATAGGTTTTCATCATGTTATAACTATAACTACTTTTGCTCTTTCCTTAAAACCCGCGATGCTTGGATTGAGTGATATTGCCTTTACACTTACTTTAGTTGTAGCTTATACAATATCCATGATTATTTCTCCTTTTGTACCTGCCAACATGGTAATTGGAGGGCTCATTCAAGAAAAAACTTTTGTCATAGGTCTTAAATGGAATCGAAATTTTGGTTTTATAGTTATTGTTATTTCAGGTATTTATATCATTCTTGTAAATAGGTTGTTTTAGCAGCATATGCATGTTGCAGCTTCGGTGCTAATATCTCCTGTATCTGGTACAGTGTTAGTTAGTTACATCGAGTATAATTCAAGAAGACCCATAAAAAAATTAGTTTAGTTTGAAATTGGAAATTGCTTTCTTATATACAGTTATTTATTATTGATATCTTTTAAATGTTTAGAATAAGGATAAACCGAGTATTTTAGATACCAGATTCTATGTTGATATTATAGTAACTTTACATACCCCCTCCCCCTTATTATGCGGAAGGTATCCAAGAGTATATTCCGCATTATTATTAATGTTTACCCTATAGATTTCTGCGTCTTTAAACATTCTATAAGTTCATCTTCTAAAAGAACTTTTGATTGAGGCAATTTATCATTATGCTGGAAAAATTATAGGATTAATGCTAATTTTTATGATATTATTAAAGTAATTCATATTTAATATACCGGATTAGGGAGTGTCAAAATGAAAAGAATGGAAGGACGAGTTTTGGTTGGAGGCACTGCTCAACCACCAAAAGAAATAACGGTATATAATATAATGACTGTTCAACTTCTTATCGATTTAGAAACGGGTTGTATAGTTGAATCTCATTTTAATCTTATATCTCCCCTTACTCAGGCATGTTTGAAGGAATTGATTAACGGATATTGTGTGAATAACTCGTTGGAGCCGTTATTTAATGAGATTAAAACAAAAATTTGCCTCTCAACAACTGGATCGTTAATACAAGCAATAAAAAATGCTGTAGATAGGTATAAGGATAGAGTGAAAAAATAATGCATTTTATTATATGTTGTTACTATTTACAAATGAGATTAAATAAATTATCATTTAAGTCGGTATAATTAGAATTTATTAAAATACTTACTATTTAATAATCGGTTATAAAAGAATATGGTTGGGATGGCTTACTGGTGTTGACTGACAGGTCAATTTCATTAAATAAGCCGATACCCAAGGAAGTATATGAGTTGTTTATGCTCATTATACTTGCTTGGGTTTTTTATTAATTAATACATTTTATTTTTAAAAGGGAGTGTTAATTGTAATTGAACTAAGCGATAACTCTAATCTAACGATGTGTGTTTATACAAAGTTATTGATTCATAACTGATCTTAGCAACAAATATTGCATATTAGTTCAGTAATAGTTGTGAATTGCATTAGCTCAATCTTAGTTAAACGTGTATTTGCTAATCTAAAACTGAGCCACTTAATCAGCAATTGCTGATAAAAAAATGAGCCACCTTAATCAATAATCCTGTATGCTAAAAGTTGACTAGACCATTGCGTACAGGAGGAAAAGGAATGATTAAGATGGTTCAAATAGAGTATATCAAAAAAATGCACTTTAAAGAAGGTCGGTCTATAAGAGAAATAGCAAGAATATTAGGACACTCCCGTAACACAATAAAAAAATATTTATTTCAAGATGTCTTTGTAGAGCCTAAGTACACCCAAACAAAAGAAAAGAATTGCCCAGTATTAGATCCAGTGAAACCAATCATAGATCAATGGTTAGCCGAAGATGAACAAATGCCTAAGAAACAACGGCATTCAGGTAATAGAATATATGAAAGATTAGTAGAAGAATATGGCTTTACAGGAGGTTGCTCTACTGTTAGGAACTATGTTTATGAACAAAGGGCTACCCAGCCTGAAGTATTTATTCCCTTAGAATATGAATTTGGCAGCAATGCTCAATGTGACTGGGGCGAAGCTTTAGCTATTATTGGCGGTAAAAAGACTAAGTTGCATTTGTTTTGTATGACTTTGTCAGCCTCAGGGGCACCTTTTGTAATGGTATTTCCCCATGAAAGGCAAGAAGCATTTTTTGAAGGGCATAGACAAGCCTTTGAGTTCTTTGGTGGTATACCCCAAACATTAACTTATGATAATTTAAAAACAGCTGTAAAGAAGGTACTTACGGGTCATAACCGTACAGAGCAGAACTCATTTTCAGCTCTAAAAGCTCATTATCTCTTCGACAGCATATTTTGCAATGTTGCTAAAGGTAATGAAAAAGGAAAAGTTGAAGGTCTTGTTGGCTTTGGCAGAAGAAACTTTCTCGTTCCTCTTCTAGAAGCTAAATCATATGAAGAACTCAATGAAATATTAAAAGCTAAATGTACTGCGTATATTAGTAAGGCTAAACGCAGAGGGAATAAGCTTATGGCAGATTTATTTGAGCAAGATCAGCTTAAACTTCAGCAATTACCAGCCAAACCATTCCCATGTTGCCGTTATTTAGAACTTAAAGTTAATAGTTACTCACAAATCCAATTGGAGAACAATAGATATTCAGTTCCAACAAAATATGCCTATCAAAAAGTCCAAGTACAAGCTTATGTAGATTACATAGAGATATATTTCGGAGGATCTTTAATAGCAAGACATAACCGTTCATATGATAAAGGTCAGGAAGTTAGTAACTTAGACCATTATCTAGATGTACTTACTAAAAACCTAGAGCAATTGAAAATGCTAAACCCCTTAAGGATGCTGGTCTAACACCAGCTTATCAGGAATTAAGACTTAAGATTGCAAAACACAATCCTAATGGCAATCAAGAATTTATTAGAATTTTAAAGCTTCATCGCAGCTATCCTAGTAATCTAGTTGATGATGCTGTTGAATTAGCATTAGCATATGGTGTTTGTCATTATGAGGGTGTTAAGAATATCCTTTTGCAGCTTATTACACCAGAGACTAAGCCCCAACCCCTAAAACTAAACAATGATAGCCAATTAGCTAAGGTAACAATACTAAAACCCCAAATAGCTAGGTTCAATGAACTGCTAGAAAGGGGGTGCTAATATGGCGAAAACAATATTATTAGAGACTTACTTAAAACAGTTAAAACTCCCCTCAGTATTGAAAAATTATGAGGCATTAGTAAGAGAAGCAGCTGATTTAAATCAGACCTTTGAGGAATTTCTGTTTTGTTTAATTGAGCAAGAAGTAATTCAGAGAGACGAAAACAATTTAAGAAGAAGATTAAGGTATGCTAAATTCCCAACTACCAAAACTTTAGAAACCTTTGAATTTAGTGCCATTCCCAGATTGAATAAAAACAAGGTACTAACCTTAAGTCGTGGTGGCTATATCGAGGATAAAGAAAATATTATTATGGTTGGGAATGCAGGTACTGGTAAGACCCACCTAGCAACAGCCCTTGCTACTTGTGCTTGCCGTGAAGGTTTTAAAGTGAGATTTTATAATGTAGCTGGCTTAGTAAATGAACTGCTCCAAGCTCAGAGTGAGCATCAATTAATCAGATTTGAGAAACAGTGGCTCAAGTTTGACCTAGTAGTTTTAGATGAACTTGGCTATATTCCCTTTAATACTAAGGGTTCTCAATTATTGTTCCAATTCTGCTCTAGCCGTTATGAAAGAGGTAGTATGATTATTACGACTAATTTAGAATTTGCTGATTGGACTCAAGTATTTGGAGAAGAAAAATTAACTGCGGCATTACTTGATAGACTTACCCATCGTTGTCATATCTTACAGATGAATGGTGATAGCTATCGGTTTAAACAAAGTTTACAGCGTAGTAAAGAACAATAATTTTTTTGCCCTAGGTGGCTCAAATTTTCGTCAGCAGGGTGGATCAATTTTTCATTGACAATTACATTAAACGGGGTGTTTATGGTGTATTAAGAATCAATATGTCGAAAAATGAAGTGATTCAAGAGAAATTATCTGATCGATATTTCTTGTTAGGTGGGCGTGGCCTAACATCAAGATTTCTCATGGATGAGGTAGATCCAGCCTGTGAACCTTTTGGTTCAAATAATAAAATCGTTATAGCTCCAGGGTTATTAGGAGGTACAGTTGCTCCTTGTTCGGGGAGAATTTCTATAGGTGCAAAAAGCCCTTTAACTGGAGGAATTAAAGAAAGTAATGAGGGTGGTACAGCTGCAGGCAAGCTGGCGAAGGTTGGAATTAGAGCTTTAGTTTATAGAAGGCACAGGAATGCTATCCCATGGTGACAAGGAAAAAATAATTATGATAATTCAAGAGATTAAGAATAATTCCCTTATGGGCAAAATGATAGGTCAGGGTGCTGAATTGACGGGAAAAATACTGGGAAGTTAAGCGTATACCTACAGTTAAGGGTCAGGCGTTAGCTGTATATGATCCTCGTGGTATTAAAGGTACCGGCGTGACTTATGCTGCCTCAACAATGGTGGTGATAATACTGCGGGAAACTGTTTGCCGGGGAGGATTGTTTATAGAAAAGAAAACCAAAGATTTAGAATATATTAACACTAAGGAAGATATAGTAGAACTTTCAAAGATGTTCAAATCATGATAGTTTTATGTGATTTATGTGTTTATTGTTTTTTCGTGGGCCCTGTTCCTGATATGGTAGAACGAACTGCTAAACTTATTAATGCTAGGTGGGGAACTGATATTTCATTTGAAAAAGCAATAGAGATTCCCAAAAAAATGTAATTAAGACAGAAATTGAGTTTAATAATTATGCCGGCTACCCCAATCTAGAAATGGATTGCCGGAGTTTTTCTTTACACAAGAACTTAAGCCTAAAAACCATATTTTTAATATTTCTAAAACAGTACTTCAAAATATTTTTTCTAATATATAAAGGAAAGATGAGGGATGGCAAATTGGATTCAACGTATTTGAAGAGAATAATAAAAACAATCGGCAAAGAAAATGTAATAACTGAATATGAAGATAGGATTTGTTATTCATATGACGGGACCTTTCAAAGGGGCATTCCTGAAGTAGTTGTTTTCCCAGGAAATACAGGGGAAGTAGCAGAAATTATAAAGCTTGCTAATATAGAACACATTCCAGTTTCCCCCAGAGGTGCAGGCACTGGTTTGAGTGGAGGTTCTATACCTGAGGCCCACGGTATTGCCCTGGTATTAACTCGCATGAATAAGATAAAAGAAATTAGCAAGGAAGATTTGATGGCAGTAGTGGAACCAGGAGTAATTACCGGTCATTTTCATCAAGAGATTGAAAAGATGGGGATGTTTTATCCCCCTGATCCTGCAAGCTTGAAAACCTGTACTATGGGGGGCAATGTCGCGGAAAATGCGGGAGGGCCCAGAGCCTTTAAATATGGTGTAACCAAAGACTATGTTCTGGGGTTAGAAGTGGTTACCCCTACTGGTGAAATAATGAGAACGGGCGGCAGAACGGTAAAAAACGTCACAGGCTATGATTTGACTCGTTTACTCACTGGTAGTGAAGGGACTTTAGGAATAATTACTGAAATAACGGTAAGACTTTTACCTAAACCAAAGGATAAAAAGACGGCTTTAGTGTATTTTGATCAATTAAAAGATGCGGCTAAAACTGTGACATCTATCATCTATGAAGGTGTTATTCCTGCCACGATAGAGCTAATGGATAGAGTTACTATCAACTGTGTTGAAAAATATACTAAACAGGGACTGCCCTTAGATGTAGAGGCAATATTATTAATGGAAGTAGATGGTTCGCCGGCTCAGGTGGCTGAAGATATTCAGATTATTGAAGATGTTTGTAAAAGAAATAACTGCCGGAATACTGAAATAGCCTCAGCTTATGAGGAGAGAGAAAGGTTGTGGAAGGCTAGAAGAGCAGTGTCCTCGGCTATTGTTCAGCTTAAGCCGACAAAAATTTCTGAGGATGCAACGGTACCCCGTAGTAAAATACCTGAAATGGTGAAGTCTTTAAAGGAGATTGGTACTAAATATCAGCTCCATCTACCTGTTTTTGGGCACGCGGGAGACGGAAATCTCCACCCTAATATTTTAGCAGATAAAAATGACCATGACGAGATGGAAAGGGTAGAAAAAGCGGTAGGTGAAATCTTCCAAGCAGCCTTAGCTTTAGGTGGTACCTTATCCGGGGAACACGGCATTGGGATTATGAAAAAGCCGTATCTACAGTGGGAATTAGGTGAAGTTGGCTTAAATTACTTAAGAGCTATCAAAAAAGCAGTTGACCCGAATAACATCTTAAATCCTGGTAAAATATTTTAGGTGATTATTATGGAGTATAAATATCAAGATATCTTAAAAAAATGCAGCCGATGTGGAGGTTGTCAAGCCCACTGCCCTCTTTTTGCTGAAACAGGAAGAGAACCTTATGTTGCCAGAGGCAAGATAGAGCTTATTGAAAACCTGCAAGCTAGCAATATTCAATGGAATGATAGGCTGGCTGAGATATTTTCTACTTGTCTATTGTGTGGTTCTTGTTCGGAAAACTGCCCCAATGAAGTTGAAGTAGTTAAATTAGTACAAATGTCCCGTAAGGATTTGATGGCAGCTAGAGGATTACCAATTATTAAAAAAAATATTTTTCAACACCTCTTAAAATACGACGGCCGATTAAAAACCGTTGGCAAGCTTTTAGCTTTTTATCAGAAAAGCGGGGTTCAAAAGCTGGCAAGGGGGACTGGTATTTTAAGTCTTTTTCCCATGCAATTGGCGGAGAAAGAAAGAATTCTTCCCCGTATTTCAGGCAAGGCTTTCCGTGATACATACCCTGATGAAACTGGACTAAAAAGTCCTAGACTAAAGGTTGCCTATTTCACTGGTTGTGTAACAAATTTGGTTACTCCTAAGGTTGGTGCCAGTGTATTAAAGGTAATAAACTCAAATAATGTTGAAGTTATTATACCTAAGCAGTACTGCTGTGGAGTGCCAGCTCTAGCAAGCGGAGAAATTGGAGTTGGTAAATTCTTGGCAGAGGAAAATATCAAATATTTCAAAGATTTAGATGTTGATTATATAATTATGGATTGTGCAACCTGTCTCTCTACTTGGCTTGAATATCCTGAGTTATTAAAAAGCCAAGATGCTGAGCACCTTGCAAAAAAAGTAATGGATATTAACAGATTTTTAATTGAGGTAATTGATATTAAACTTAACCCTCCTCAAGAATTAGGGATAAAAGTTACTTATCATGATCCTTGTCATTTAAAAAGGACACCAGGAGGCAAATCAAATCCTAGAGAACTCTTAAAGCATTTAAATCCTAATTACCAATTCGTTGAAATGGCATTAGCCGATAGATGCTGCGGCTCGGCAGGATCCTTTAATCTTACACACTATGACTTATCTCAGAAGGTTGCTAAGCATAAAATAGAATCTATAGCAAAAAGTAAGGCGGAAATAGTTGCTTCTGCTTGTCCTTCCTGTATTATGCAACTTAATCACAGCTTGCAAAACAGCGGTAGTAAAGTGGAAGCAAAACATGTTATTGAGTTAGTCGCAGAGTGTTATAAATAAAAAGAATATGCAAAAGGTGTAAATTATCGGAGGTGTGTTATATGAGTAATGGTCCTTTAGAAATCAGTGAAGAACACTGTAAAGGATGTGGAATTTGTTACACAATCTGTCCCCAAAAAGCGATCTAGGGGATGCTAAGGGAAAAGTTGTTCTATCAGACCCGAGTAAATTCTCAAGATGTGGAATATGTGAAGCCCATTGTCCCCGATTACGCAATTTTTGTCAGGAGGGAAAAGAAATGACGAGCAGCCCAGGAATCTACTTAAAGCAGGAAGCTATAGGCTATCGATAAAGATAAAGCAAAATTAATAGATTAGAAACAAACGTTTATAGGGTTTAAATTCTTGAGGCGGTACACTAGGATTTTTATATCACAAATCTCTATTTCTGCTACATCTGGCAGCATGACCTTTTCTCTCATATGGCCAAAATTTATGTAGCAATAAAATCACTTCTTAAAGATATTTAGTAAAACCTCCCAGTATTTACAATTATCTAGTTGTGTACAAAAATTCTATTATCAAAGAAAAAGCAAGATTAATCCAAGATAACAGAGGTTTCCTCCGACATTATCTCAGCAATTTCTGTAGGAGTTATTGGATAGATTGGATAGCTTCAAAAAAGCTTACTCCTGCAGCAAAGGCGCCCTCTGCACAAGCTGATGAAAGCCAGATGTGCCAGACATGGAATGTTTTGGAACAGGATATAAATGACATGTAACAGGTTTTTTTAATATTTATCTTAAGATAAAAGTTGGTGGTAAATTTATTCAGATAGAAGAAATTATTTCATCTAGTATTACATAAACTGGAGTACGGAACTTTTCGTCAAAGTTTACTGCCTTGCTGGTAAGTCAAAACCTTTTTCCTGTCTGGGAAGCGCCTATTATACATGCCATACTGGCAATCTCGGATGTAATAACAGAAATCCCTTGTGTAATAGCCAAAGTGCAGCGGATGGGCACTAGTCGTGCGCTAGATCATCAGCCCAAGGGGATATCATGCAGGCTCAGTGGGGAACCCATGGTAAGCATCCCATTATAGCAACCTGTCTCTCAAATGTAGAAGAATGTTTTAACTTAACAGTGTTCAAAACAAAAATCCTCCATATTACACATTATGGAGGATTTTTTGAAAATGGTGGAGGGTTGTTAGTCTGATTTTAAGTGTAAGCCGTAGAACTGATATTTCTGTTTTTTATACGGACTGGTTTTTCAATCGTTTAATAGAAGGATATGTTTTAGTGCGTAATCCAATGAATTACCAACAAGTAAGCAAAATCATGGTAAACCCTTCTTTAATAGATTCAATTGTTTTTTGGACGAAAGATCCAACTAACATGTTAGTCAAATTTGATTTACATTCGAATATAAATACTATTTTCAAAAAACAATTAATGCATATGATAAAAAAATAGAACGAAAAGTACCTTCTACAGACGAAGTTATTGAGGCCTTTAAGGGCCTCTCTTTTAAAATAGGAAAAGAAAAAGTCATATGGCGATATGATACTATAATATTCACTAGAGAAATGGATATTAAGTACCACTGTAAATATTTTGATTTTATAGCTTCACAATTAGAAGGCTATACAAAGTGCTGAATCATTAGCTTTGTAGACTTATACAAAAAATCAGAGCGCAATTTGAAAAATATCAATACGGTCTCCTTTGATAATCAAAAAATGCTGGAAACAGCAAAGAGACTCTCGGATATAGCCTTTAAGCATAATATGGAAATTGAAACATGTTCTGAACTATTGATTTATCTGTTGTTGGTATTAAGCCTGCAAAGTGTATAGACGATCTTTTAATATCTACAATAATTTTATGATACTCTCACTCTTCAAAGATTCTATTTACATTTATGCCCGGGCTTTAGAACGGTATGGGGTACAGTAAAAACAGCAGGAGGAAGTTCTTTAAAAGATTCCAAAGAAATATTAGAACTCTTAAAGCTAATTAAGGCTTTAAATGATACTGATAATCAGGTGGCACTTGCTGCGGTATTAAGGGGCTTATACTTTGGAATAAGTGATGATGAGTTATATGAATTTAAAACTAGTGGTGGTTATTTTAATATATTTAGTACAATATCTGACACTCTTAGTGGAGAAGTAGCTAGCAAATTTCAAGGGGCTTTTGAGGCACTGGCAAAATATCATATTTGGACTAAGAAATATTCGCCGGCTGCAGCTTTAGAAATGATAATGAATGATTTGGGCCTGATTCCTTATACCCTATAGCTATTATGGAGGCTGACTTTGAAGAAGAACTAAATATCCTAGCAGATGATGAAAATGCTGTTAGAATAATGAATCTCCATAAAGCAAAAGGGTTAAAGGCCTCGGTGGTAGTAGAAAACTACCCTCCAAAATAATGTGGAGGGTAGTTTTCTTATATAAATATTATCTTCTTTTAGGCTAAAAAAGTAAACAAAAACCCTGCTAATGAATGGTATCCATACATAGATAAAATTAACTTGAAATTATTGCAAAAAGAGAAAAAAAGGAATAATATATAATCATAATTGAATATACTCATTTATGGGGGGTGAACAGATTGATCTTATCTGAAGTGTTTAAGGCTTTAGGGGATGATAATAGAATAAGAATATTAAATATTTTAAGATATGAAGAATTTTGTGTTTGTGATATTGAAGAAATACTAGGAGTAACCCAATCAAATGCCTCACGGCACTTAAATAAATTAAAAAATACTGGATTAATTATCTTTCGCAAAAAATCACAGTGGGTTTATTACCGTTTGAACGAAAAATTTATTAATGATAATTTATTATTAATAAATTATCTGGAAGAAAAATTTAATAAATCTAAACAATTAGCAAAAGACATAAATAATATGCGGGAATATAAAAATAAAGGGTTAGGATGTGAAAAATTAACTCAAAAAATAACAAACATTAAATCAAAGTAGAGTCAATAATTTGACACTCTTTAACTAATGATTATGAATATTGACATATTAGAATAAAAAATGCCAATATATTTAATTTGTGGTAGAAAAATAATGAAAGGTGTGGTCTATTTTATGGGTTTTTTTGAAAGATATCTTACCATTTGGGTAGCATTATGTATTGTAGTTGGGGTTGCAATTGGTCAAATTTTTCCGGTTATTCCAGAAGTGTTAAGTCAATTTGAATATGCACAGGTTTCCATACCTGTAGCAATTTTAATCTGGTTAATGATTTATCCTATGATGTTAAAAATTGATTTTGGTAGTATTGTGCAGGCGACTAAAAAACCAAAGGGCTTGACTGTAACATGTGTTACCAACTGGTTAATTAAACCCTTTACCATGTACTTAATTGCCTATTTCTTTTTGAAAATAGTTTTCAGCCCTTGGATTTCTGATGATTTGGGTAATCAATATCTTGCAGGGGCCATTTTATTAGGGGCCGCCCCTTGTACGGCAATGGTTTTTGTCTGGAGCCATTTAACTAGTGGAGATCCTGCCTATACTTTAGTTCAAGTAGCAGTTAATGATCTAATATTACTAGTTGCTTTTACTCCTATAGTAGCAGTTTTATTGGGAGTAACTGATGTTTTTGTGCCATATGAGACTCTTTTCCTTTCAGTATTTTTGTTTGTAGTAATACCACTAGCTGCTGGATACCTGTCTAGAAGATATATTATAAAAAATCATGGAATGGATTATTTTGAAAATGTTTTTTTGAAAAAGTTTAATAATACAACCATCATTGGTTTACTATTGACACTAATCATTATATTTTCCTTCCAAGGAGACGTAATACTAAGCAATCCTCTTCATATAGCATTAATAGCAATTCCATTAATAATTCAGACCTTCTTAATTTTTGCAATTGCCTATGGTTGGGCTAAAGCCTGGAAATTACCTCATAATATCGCGGCTCCGGCAGGAATGATAGGAGCAAGTAACTTTTTTGAATTAGCAGTTGCCGTGGCTATCTCTTTATTCGGGTTGGAATCGGGTGCTACATTAGCTACTGTTGTAGGGGTCCTAGTAGAAGTTCCCGTAATGCTGGCTTTAGTTCGGATAGCAAATAATACACGAGGCTGGTTCCCGGAAGCATCAGTTGTCAAGGGGAAAGTATAAAATTTAACTTAAAAACCTAAAGTTTTATAAAATATAGATAGTGAAAATAGAGGTTGATTGCCAGCCTCTATTTTAGCCTTGAAGAAAGTATAGGTTTGAGGTGGTATAAGTGCAACTAAGGCTTTCGCCGTCGCCAGTCACTCTATTTCTTTGGATTTATTTATTTCATAAATAGAAGGATAAAAAGAATTTTTGTTGAAGAATCAATTATAAATTTTTTTTATGGAGGTGTTACCTATACTTAAACAGATAAGACTTCCAATAACAGCACTAATCCTAATTATCTTGCTAACTACTTTTGTTATAGGGTGCAAAAACGTACCAAATGACAGTATAGATATATCCCTTAAAGATACGGAGAGGGTGGACAATAATAAGCATGAAGATAAGTCAAATACCTTAAGAGTTGCTTTTTCTGCCATTACTTCTCCTAAAGAAAGTATTATATATTACGGTGATTTATTAAAATATATTGAAAATGAGTTAGGTATAAAAGTGGAAGTTATCCAACGGAAAACCTATCAGGAAGTAAATGACCTTATTGAAGCAGGGGAAGTAGATTTAGCTTTTATTTGTACTTATGCCTATACTCTGGGTACAAAACAATTTGGATTACAGTCTTTTTTAGTTCCCCAAAAAAATGGGAAATTAACTTATCAGTCTTATATAATAGTGCCTCAGGATAGTATGATTACGGCTTTTGACCAATTAAAGGGGAAAAGATTTGCTTTTACTGACCCTATATCAAACACCGGTTATTTATATCCTAAGTATCTGCTTAAGCAAAAGAAGGAAACGGCAGAATCTTTTTTTAAAAATACAATTTTTACTTACAGTCATGACAACTCAATAAAAGCAGTAGCTGACAAAATTGTTGATGGAGCAGCTGTAGACGGGCTAGTGTTTGAGTATCTTATTGAGAAAAAACCTGAAATTAAAGATAAAGTCCGAATAATAGGAAAATCTAAGGAATTTGGTATACCACCAGTAGTAGTAAGTCCAAAGGTTAATACAGAAACAAAAGATAAACTAAAAAGGTTATTTTTGAATTTGCATAATTCTGAAGAAGGCAGAGTCATTTTAGAGCACTTAAAAATAGAAAGGTTCAGGGAACAAGAAGATGACAATTATGATGCAATAAGGGAAATGGCTAATGAGGTGTTAAATGGGTAGTAAATTCTTCGTAAAAGCTAAACTTTTAGATATCTTAAAATTCTCTAGCATTAGTACAAAAATAATGGGGATAATTATTGGAATAGTCCTGGTATTAGGTGGATGGACCTCCTTTCAAACTTATGATACTATGCAAACTACTCTAAGAGAGCAATTAATAAAACAGGGTATATCTACCAGCCAATACATTTCTGCCAGAAGTGTAGACCTTATTTTTACAAATGATACTTTTACCTTACACCAGCTAATTTCTAAGGTCGTTGAAAGCAATAAGGATGTCCGTTATGTTTTTATTTTAGATTCCCAGGGAGATTTAATCACTAATAGTTTTGGAAAAATTTTACCTAAAGGATTGCTTGATGCTAATAAAGTTTCAGCAGATAGCCAACAAAATATCCAAACTTTAAATACCGAGGAAGGACTTGTTTATGATATTGCCATACCAATTTTTGAAGGTACAGCAGGAACCGTGCGATTAGGAATGTCTGAATTGGAAATACAAAAAATTTTAGATAAAACAATGCAAAGAATGCTGGTAACTACAATTTTAGTGGCGGTAATAGGTATTTTTGTTGCCTATTTTTTCACCTCTCTCTTAACTAAACCTATTGTTCAAATGGTTGAGACAACTAAAGCAATAGGAAAAGGTCAATTTGATCAAAAAGTTAAGCTTTCCTGGGCCCACGATGAAATAATGGTCCTAGGTAAAGCATTTAATGAGATGATTGAAAATCTGCAAAAATCTGATCAGGTGCGATCAAATTTACTTAAGAAGATTATTAGCGCCCAAGAGGAGGAACGGAAAAGGATTGCTAGAGAATTACACGATCAAACAGGTCAATCTTTGACCTCATTGATGATCGGTTTAAAAATGTTGGAAGAAAGTAAAGATATTGAAGAAATTAAGAACAATTCTATGCAACTTAGACAACTTACTAATGATATCTTAGATGAAATACGAGATTTGTCTTTGGCTCTAAGACCTAGTGTTTTAGATGATTTGGGATTGGAAGCGGCATTAAGTAGGTACACCCAGGATTGCTCTGTTAAACTGGGAATAGATGTAGATTTTCAAGCTTTTGGTATGCAGGGTTTATATTTAGAACCTGAGATTAGGTTAACAATATACAGGGTTGTACAGGAAGCATTAACTAATGTAGCTAAATATTCCAAAGCTTCTGAAGCCAGTGTCATTTTAGAACGTAAAGGAGATAATTTAATCGCCATCATCGAGGATAATGGTGTAGGCTTTGATGTACAAACAATTTTGGACTCAACTATTTATGAGAAAAAATTAGGACTACATGGTATGATGGAAAGGGTTAATCTAATTGGTGGAGAATTAACAATCGAGTCAGAACCGGGAATGGGAACAACTATCTATAACCATATTAGTTTAAAAGGATTGGTGGCTAATGAAAAAAGTAAAGATTTTAATAGCTGATGACCATGCCGTATTAAGAAGTGGCCTTATGATGATGTTAAATGCTCAAATGGATATGGAAGTAGTTGCCGAAGCTTCAAATGACTCTGAAACAATCCTTTTAAGTCAAAAACACAAACCCAATGTAGTACTCCTTGATTTAAGTATGCCCATACATGGTGGCCTTAGGGTAATTCCAGAAATTAAAAAGGCATGCCCGGCCACGAAAATTTTAGTTCTTACAATGCACGATGATGAAAGTTATCTCAAGGATGTACTCAAATTAGGCGGAAATGGTTATATTCTAAAAAAGGCAGCAGATACAGATCTTCTTTCTGCAATAAGATCAGTATTCCGGGGTGAGAATTATATTGACCCATCAATGACAAAACATTTAATTTTTGATATGTTTGATACAGTACAAGAAAGTGAAGGAAATAATCATCTTAGCCAACGGGAAACAGGGGTTTTAAAATATATGGCACAAGGATATACTAACCAACAAATCTCTGATAAATTATTTATTAGTGTTAAAACTGTAGAAACCTATAAGGTAAGAATAAAGAAAAAACTTAACATAAGCCGCCGCTCAGAACTTGTGAGATATGCTATCAATTTGGGATTAGTTGATTTCTAAAAAAAAGCGGATGTCAGGGCAAAACCTGACATCCGCTTTTACTTTTGTCGGGTTTTTTATGTACAAGAGGGCTAAATTAGTCAGGGTTTCGCTGATAGCTTTTTGTGAAATAATTTACGATAATATATATAAATTAAATTTATTCTATCTATGTTGAACTAGACTTAATTAAAATAATTTTTAGAATTGGAGGGATAATTATGGAGGTATCGCGTCGAAGTTTTCTGAAAATCTCTGCAGCTACAGGCCTTTTAGCAACAGGAATATCCGGTACAAAAATGATGCTAACTGCATTTGCAGAAAATAGTAATGCAAGTGCTAACAGTAGTGGTGAGTGGAAAGCTTCAACTTGCCAGGGGTGTACTACCTGGTGTCCTGTTCAGGTAAAGGTAGTGGATGGCAGAGCTATAAAAGTTAGAGGTAACCCATACTCATTAGCCCATCGTGGGAATGTCTGTCCTAGGGCTCATATTTCTTTACAGCAGGTCTATGATCCCGATCGGGTTAAGGTTCCCATGAAAAGAACAAATCCCAAAAAGGGAAGAAATGAAGACCCCCAATTTGTACCTATTTCATGGGAAGAGGCCATTGATACCATAACGGATAAAATGATGGAACTTCGCAAAAACAATGAAACTCACAAGTATGCTTTACTTCGTGGGCGTTATACCTATCTTAATGAGGTTATCTATGGATCAATGCCTAAGATTTTTGGTTCTCCAAATAATATTTCCCATAGTGCAATTTGCGCTGAGGCAGAAAAGTTTGGGTCGTTTTATACAGAAGGGTTATGGGATTACAGAGATTATGACTTATTAAATACTAAATATGTTTTATTGTGGGGCGGTGACCCTATTGCATCAAATAGGATGACTCCCCATGCTATAAATGTCTGGGGTGAGGTTCTCGATAATGCCAAGGTTATTGCAATCGACCCTAGACTTTCAGCTACTGCTTCTAAATCCCATGAATGGTTGCCGGTAATTCCTGGGGAAGATGGGGCTTTAGCATTAGCCATTGCCCATGTAATTTTAGTAGAGGGTATGTGGTATAAGGAGTTTGTCGGAGATTTTATTGATGGTATTAATCAATTTAAGACGGGTCAAGTTGTACCTGAAGAGTCATTCCAGGAGAAATATACTTATGGTCTAGTTAAGTGGTGGAATTTAGAGCTTAAAGATAGAACTCCCCAATGGGCAGAAAAAATAACTGGTATTTCAGCAGAACAAATAATTAAAGTTGCTAAAGGTTTTGCAGCAGCAGCCCCAAATGCCATATCTTGGCTTACACCCGGCGCTTCCATGCAGGTTAGAGGTGCATATAGTGCTATGGCCTGCCATGCCCTTAACGGCTTAGTCGGCTCAGTAGACAATGTTGGTGGAACATTACAGAGCTCAAAAGTTCCCATTGGGAAAGCACCCGATTTTAGTGCATATATTGATGAAATTGCCGCTAAGGGTGCCAAGTATGCAAAGATTGACCACAGGGGTACAAAAGAATTTCCAGCACTAAACGGTGGGAAATCCGGTGGCGGTGTTGTTACTAACAGAGTTGCTGATGGCATTATTAATGAAGATCCCTATGAGATAAAAATGGCAATCGGCTACTGGAATAACTTTGTATATTCCTGTTCCGAAACATCAAGGTGGGAGAAAGCTCTCGAAAAATTGCCCTTCTTTGTGCATATAACGACCCATCCCGCCGAAATGAGCATGTATGCTGATATAGTTTTACCTGCAGCCCATCATTTATTTGAAAGATGGGGTATGTTAAAATCAAAAGCCAATAGATATGGCTATGCAACATTAAATCAAAGGGTTATTGAACCGATGTGGGATGTAAAAACTGATGAAACTGAAGTTACTTGGCTTATTGCGGAAAGTTTAGCTAAGAAGGGTTATGACAATTTATTAAGATATTTTAAAGAGCAATTTGTTGATCCTGATACAGGAAAGCAGCCTACTAATGGCATGGAGTTTACTATATATGCCACCAAATTGCTTACTCAGGACATCTGGGATCCTACAAAAGGGGCTAAAGGAGATAAATTAAAAGGCTGGGAAGAATTTAAGGAAAAAGGTGTTTGGAACTCAGTGGCTTACCCCTATAAAGGAAAATGGGGCAATTTTGGCACAGAAACAAAAATGTTTGAGTTTTATAGTGAAACGCTAAAGAAAGCTCTTGAAGGCCATGCTACCAAGCACAGTACTACTGTAGATGACATTATGGTAACCTGTAAATATGAAGCTAAAGGTGATTTAGCTTTTGCCCCCCATCATGAACCGGCTTTACGTTGGGGTGATGAAAAGGCATATCCATATATCTTCTTTGAACATAGGTCTCGTTTAAATCGGGAAGGCCGGTCGGCTAATTGTACTTGGTATCAGGAATTTAAAGATGTAGATCCAGGTGATGAAAAATGGGATGATGTGGCTAAAATTAATCCCACTGATGGGGCTATGTTAGGAATTAAAACCGGGGATAAAGTTCGCCTTACTACGCCCGTTGGGCAGATTGAATGTACCGCTAAACTCTGGGAAGGTATCAGACCCGGTACAATCGGAAAATGTTATGGTCAGGGTCATTGGGCATATGGCAGATTAGCCGCTAAAGATTTTCACAAAAAAATCCCCCGGGGTGGTAATAATAATGAAATATTGCCGGCAGAGTATGATAGATTTAGCGGCAGTACTGCCCGGCATGGCGGGGTAACCCGGGTTCGGATAGAAAAAATTTAATCTCAATAAAAACTGGAGGTGATTAATTTGGCTAATTTTGCAATGGTAATTGATCTTCATAAATGTGTGGGCTGTGGAGCATGCTCAATTGCTTGTAAAAATGAAAATAATGTCCAGGAAGGTTTTTTCTGGTCCAGTTATCAGCATAAAACAACTGGTACATTTCCAAATGTTAAGTATGAATATATACCTACCCTTTGTAACCACTGTGAAAATGCACCATGTGTTAAAGCTTGTCCGGTAGGTGCGATGTATAAAGATGAAAATGGAATAACTATGCATGATGCTAAGAAATGCATAGGCTGTAAAACATGTATGCTGGCTGATCCCTATGGGGTTATTTCTTATAATAAAGCTCATCCCCATAAACTTTGGAAGGATAACAGCTCAGCTATTAAAGATGTAACTTCTAGTGGGACAGAAACTTCTAAAAAAGCCGGGGTACCTATTCCCTATTATAATCCCGAGCGAGAAAAGACCTATGCTGGTATTAGACCGGAAGGGGTGGTGGAAAAATGTACTTTTTGCGACCACCGGGTAAAAGAAGGGGAGCTCCCTTATTGCGCAGCGTCTTGTCCTGCAAAGGCCAGAATTTTTGGTGACTTGGAAGATCCAAAAAGCGAAGTCAATACATTGTTGAATAAACATAAAAACTTTCAGCTTAAACCGGAACTGGGTGCAAAACCCAAGGTGTTTTATATTAGGCAATACTAAGGAAACTTTAAGATTGAATGAAAGGGTGTAATGCTAATGATGCAAACAAACCAAATTCATGAAAAAAGGGCCAACTGCTACAAATTATTATCTTTATGTTTCTATCAACCTGATGCTGAAATTTCAGCTATTATTAAAGCTTTACGAAATGAAGTTGACTATTTTTCACAACAAGCGGTTTTTAAGCTAGATGAAATCTTAGTTGAGCTAGAAGAGCATAAAGAGAATTTAAATTATTTTTTAATTGATTATGGAAAATTGTTCGTTGGTCCATTTAATCTTTTAGCTGCACCCTATAGTTCTGTATATCTAGGTCATGAGCGAAGAGTGATGGGTGATTCAACTATAGAAGCTACTAATTTTTATCAAAAGGCTGGGTTAGTTATTAATAATGATTTAAAAGATGCGCCAGATCATATAAAAGTTGAACTGGAATTTATGCAGTATTTAATTATGAAAAGCATTTCTATTGGCGAAGAGGAATTTCTAAAATTACAAAAAGAGTTTCTTTTTAATCACCTTTCCTTATGGATTACTGATTTTAAAAAGGCGGTTACCACTAATTCCAGAACAATATTATATAAAAATTTACTAGAAGTAACCCACATGTTTATATCTCAGGACGAACAGTTTCTTTCCGAAAAAATATAAAGGAGGGATAAGCTTGTTAAATAGGAAAAATTGGCTGTTAATTTCTCTTGTGTTAATAGGTATTGGAACAGCAGGTGCTTTAAATATATTAATAAATGGTGAAGAAGTAATGGGTATTAATAATGATGTACCCTGGGGTATCCTCATTGCAGGATATGTATTTTTTGCCGTAGCCAGTACAGGAGTAGGTTTAATATCTTCATTGGGGCATGTTTTCGGCATGCAATGGTTTGAGGCTATAAGTAAAAGAGCTTTGCTCGCTTCTCTTATACTACTGTTATGTGGATTTGGTGTATTGTTATTTGATTTAGGGAACCCACTAAGAATGCTGAATTTCTTATTATCTCCTAACCTAAGTGCCCCAATATGGTGGATGGGTGCACTCTACGGGTTATACTTAATCTTACTTCTATTAGAATTAAACTACAGTTTAAAAAATGATCACCATAAGGTTAAGCCAATAGCAAAAGTTGCATTTTTTGTAAAATTGGCTGCAGTAAGTAATTTGGGTGCTGTTTTTGCCATGCTTTACGCCCGCCCATACTGGTCAGGTGCCTTCTATCCAGTTTATATGATTGTTACTGCAATATTATCTGGTGCCGCTTTATTATCAATAATCTATTATTTTATTGATAATAAAAAGGCTGAAGGTACACAAAGTCTTGTAAAAATATTAGGTAAGATATTAACAGCATTTTTAGCAGTTACATTATTAATGGAGTTATGGCAGGTTTTAATAGCTTTATATGGCTCTACTCCAGGTAAATACTCTGCTCTGATGGCTTTAATTAATGGTCCTTTAAGTATAAGATTTTGGTTAATGCAAATTGTTATTGGATTAGTTATACCACTAATATTATTATTAGGAAATAATTATAATAGCAGGAAGGTATTCAATGCGGCAGTCCTAACTATGGTTGGCATATTATCCATGAGACTTAATTTTGTAACAGTGGGTCAAATTATACCATTATGGTCAGGAGAAAATCTAATATACAATTCATATATCCCATCTTGGTCCGAGTGGACCGTAATTATAGGAGCAATTGGTGCAAGTATATTTTTATATTTAATTGGTGAACAAAAATTTGATTTAACTATATCAGAAAGTGGTAATGATTCAAAAGTTATGGCCAGTAAAGCGCAATTAAACAGCTAAAGGATGGAGTGGAAAAATGTTTGGTATTTTACCTAATATTGGTTTCCCCGAATTATTGTTGATTTTATCCCTAGCCTTGATAATTTTTGGTCCAGGCAAGTTACCCGAAGTAGGAAGAGCAATGGGTAAGAGTATTAAGGAGTTTAAAGGAGCAGTAAGTTCAACTCAAAAGGATATAATTCAAGCGATAGATGAAAATGAAAGAGCATAATTAAATTTTAAAATCATACACCTCCCTAAAATACATTCTCCGAGGCTGTATTTCCTAAAGAGTATTCCATGGAATACAGCCCTGAGTAAACATTTTTACTCACGGGGTATAGCTGGAAACGGTTATACCTCCCTTTCTTGGAAAGGAGAATAAGTGATAGGTTTACTCTATCCTTATCTCTATTTCTGAGATAAGGATTTTTTCAGCACTTTTTTAAATTAAAACTAAAAGAGTACCTTGAGAGGGGAGAAGCTTTATGGAAAAAATAAAGGTAGAAGATGCTGTGGGAATGGTATTATGTCATGATATAACAAAAATAGTATCTAATGAATTTAAAGGCAGGGCTTTTAAAAAGGGTCATATTATTTCTATTCAAGACATTCCTGAACTTTTAAAGCTAGGTAAAGAGCATATTTATATTATGAAACCGGATAAAACAAAGATTCATGAAGATGCGGCTGCATTACGGCTGGTTAAAGCAGGTATTTGATTTAATATTACCTCGAGTATTAACGGGAGAAAAAATTAGTAAAGCTGATTTTATAGAATTAGGTCATGGAGGACTCTGTTTAGAGTGTAAACCATGTAGCTTCCCCCATTGCAGCTTTGGAAAAGGGGAAACATTTAGCTGATTATCCCTTAGAAAGACTAGTTAAAAATTTGGGATAATGGGAAAACAGCATTGACCTTAAATTCTTTATCATATCTGTTATTGTTATTTCCCATTTTCAACACCCTTTCATGTTTTTATTATATAATCACGATTCAGTGTACGCCAAAGTAGGTATGGGTCAAACAATTAATCTGGAGACATATACCCCAAAGGGAATGCAGATCATAAGCCTGCCTTCTCTTATTTTATTGTGCCAATCTTAATTTTTGCACTCAAAGAACCAAGAGTCAAAGAAATTCAATTAAAACTAAAAAAAATAAAGGAAAATGGAGGATTATGGAGAAAAATGATGAAAACAATACTTTATTTTAAAGTCCTTTCCATGAGCATTTAAATACTTAAAGATACGATTATTTTTAATTTTTTTGGATTAAAAGTCAGGTAGGAGATGCATTTTTAATGAAAATAACAATAAATAAGCTTGGGGAACTCTTTGACCAATGTTCTAATAAGACCAAGGCGTATTGGCTAGTTGCTAATCAAAATAATGTGATTTATGCATCACCAGATGCAGAAGACAAATTAGGCCTTTTACAAGGGATGCAGGTGATGAAACATCCGCTTATAAACAAGGCTTTTGAGAGCAAAAAGAAAATGGTGGAAAATTACCAAACCTTGCAAAATGGGCTATTAGTCAATACAACGGTAACAGCTTTACCCATAAAACCGGAAGATACTGATGATAGTTATGTATTGCTGTATGGTGTAGAAAATTTTTCTGTGGCTGAAAAAACCGAGAGAGTAACCACCTTAATTCAAGAAATAAACAGACAAACCAGTACTGAGGCTGCCTTGAAAATTTTTGTCCAGGGCTGTCTGGAGTTGTTTGAATGTCAAATGGCAGCTATTTGGGTAATGCGCGCGGAAAGATATCATCTACTGGCCAAAAGTGCTGAAAATTCTCAGGGTGAAAGGTTCTTTGGGGAATTAAGTATCATTGATGAGTTTTCATGTAAGTCAGTAGAAGGATTAATCTCCGTGTTATCTAATCAAGTAGAAACCAGTTCTAAACATGTCCTTGGTTTTCCATTGCAGCATCTTGGTGAGGAACTTGGAATTTTAGTGCTTTTTGCCTGGAAGTCTCGTTCCTTTGACCATAGTACAACATTATGTCTTAATCAACTGGGTCCTTTGGCAGCATCATTGGTTCATGAATATGAATTGCGGCTGGTTGCATCAGAGAGGGAAAAAGATTTAAATTTATTGTTATGGGGGACAGAAATACTCGTCCAAGTACAAAGTGAATCTGAACTGCTTGAAGAAGCTGGTGAGATGGCTATGGTATTAAATCTTGAAGCCGGTTTTTTCTTCATGAGACAAGAGGATGGGTGGAAGATACAAGCTCCTTTTGGTCGTCTAAAGCAAAAGGATACTGGCTGGGAACAGTGGATTTTTAATCAGATTCAATTAGACCAGCAAAATTATTTGGGGCATGAAGGAACTTATGTAAGTGTACTTACACCATCTACCGATGACTTGGAAAGGAAATTTCCTTGGTGCCAACTGTTAATTCAACCGGTGGAGACCAATAACGGTATTATTGGGGAATTTTGGCTGCTTGATTTTGAGGATACTAAATTAGAAAAGCGCATAGAAATTTTTGCCGCCTTTGGTCGCAGCCTTGGATTGGCATTAGAAACTATTCGGCAGCGTCAGAAACTCGAGCTGATGGCGACAACCGATTCATTGACAGGTATCTTAAACCGGCAAGGGTTTAGCCAACGCTTTCGGGCAGAGATGGCGGCTACTTTACGTCGTGATTCTGCCTGCTTATTTTTAATACTGGATCTGGATGGGTTTAAGAAACTCAATGATACTCATGGTCATCCCACTGGTGACCGCGCTCTGGCTGCAATTACCAGAAACATTAATGCCTGTATCCGCGAAAATGACATTCTAGCCCGTAGTGGAGGAGATGAATTTACTTTGGTGCTAACTGATATGCAAAAAGGCCCAGATGCTATACGATTTATTAACCGGTTAAAAGAAAGGATGGGTCTGGAGGAATTTGAACTTGGAGTAAGCATCGGAGTTGCGGAATTCCCCACGGAAGCGGATAGCTATGAGAAATTATATCATTTGGCTGATGAGAGGCTGTATATTGGGAAGCATAACGGTAAGAACAGAGTAATATTCGAATAATTTGAACAAGCAACTTAATCGGTAAATTTAGCAACAGAAAAAGCCCCGTTAATATATTATAGTTCCGCTGTCTCAACCACTGAGTTAAAGGCAGTAATAGAAAAGCTGGGCTATAAAGCTGAAGTTGCAGATAGCAAGGTGGATATTGATAAAGAAAATGAATGTATTTATCTTCTCGGCAGGTCTTTCTTTACCTTTAGCATTATTTATGTAAGACTGCTATGCTCATGGCCGTAGATAAATCTATTTTGGGCATTAATTTACAACACACTAGGAATACCTGTGGCCGCGGTAGGTTTATTAAATCCGGTTGTAAAAGTAGAAAAATAATCTAATGTTCATAAATTGTTCAAATTTTCACCCTAGATTGGTCAAAATCTCCTGTTAGTATAAAATTACACTAAAAATAAAGGAGGTTTTTGATTATGAAAAAAGCAACAATAATTTTAATTGGAGGTTTATTACTTATCGCTCTTGCAGGAACGGCTATTGCTGAAACTGCTCCAGCACCCCAAGTTCCAGTACCCAATGGACCAAACCAAGAGTTTTATCAGCAAATGTGGAATTACTGCCATGGTCAAAATGGTATGATGAATGGGTATTATGGTAATGGTGCTGCACCACAAGGCTTTGGCGGCATGATGGGTGGATACGGAAACGGCTCAATGATGGGTTGGTAGCCAAAAAAGAGTAGCTTCGGCTACTCTTTTTACTATAAACTTCGTTGGGGACATTCCATCCAAGAAACAAGAAGCAAGAATCTTGAGGCAAGAATAAGCTTTTATCCTTCATCTTGCCTCTGGCCTCCTGCTTATGCTTTTACTGATACATAATTATATTTAATAATTAAATCAGCTTATATATAACCGATTTTATTAATTCACAAATCTTTCAATAATTATATATAAAACATTCAAATAATGGATAAAGAACTAACAAAACTTCCTTGTATTATATAACTAAAGATAATACAAACAAGGAGGAAAAAGAAATGACAATACCTAAAGAAATTATAAAACAATTAATGGAAATCTCTGATTCAAAAAGTGTTATTAATAATAAGGAATTTGAGAGAATAATTTTGACTGGGGAAATCGAGGATTACAAAATACTTGATATTAGAGAGAGGGAATTATTTCAAAAG
>LADT01000035.1 GCA_000961765.1 Clostridiaceae bacterium BRH_c20a
TATTTCAGCTATCTTTGCAAATCTCGTTTCCACTTGTTTTCCACCTCTAGTGTGGCAATTGTTTCCTTTGCCAAGTTGTTGTTATGTTACAGCCTTCCCTCTGCGGACATTACTCCGTTTCCTCGGTACTATGCCGTAATCCGACTCCCTAGCTTTAACCCTTTTGTCTCGCTTGTTGTTTAGACTTGCATCGACATACTCTCGCCGAGAGGGGCGCTAGGGTCTCCCACGTTCACACTAATTGACACTATCTAGCTCGCCATGGTCTCCGACCCCGGAGAAGCCTGATTACACTTGCCTTTAACGCATAATCAGATTTTGTCTGCTGCTGGTTCCAACACATCGACCTTCTCATCGGGCTTACGGGGCTCAATCCCTTCAGCTTTCGCTTACGGCTCGCTATCTCCCTTGCCTACGCTTAAACCTAAGATTACTCTTTTGGCTCCAAGGCTAGGTAATGGCGGTTGGCTATTCCTTACCATGTAACATTCGCAGTTACTTCAATTAGTGCGCCTCGTGGCGCACGAAACCGCCCCCTACAATACATGGACAATTTACGCTTTCTTTTATCAGTCTTATTCAGTAAATCTTTACAATTTTAGTTTTCAGGAGTAGTTCTCGTCCAGATATATGTGGACACAAAGCTGGCGATTATTAGAAGGATTATCCTAAGAGAGAGTTTATCAACTACAAATATAATAGAAAATCCTATTGTTAACCAAATTAAAAAGATTGCTTTCTTCTTGGCATTCATAGGTATACCATTGCCGGAAATATAATCTTTCACATAACAGGTAAGATACTTATTAGCAAGAACGAAATTATATAGTTTTCTACTGCTTCTTACGTAGCAATAAAGAGATAACAATAAAAATGGAGTAGTTGGAAATATGGGTAAAATAATACCAACGATTCCTAATCCTAAACTTATAGTGCCTATAATCGTTAATAATATCTTCTTCATTTTTACCTCCTATCTTCCATTGTATTTTTACAGTATATGCAAGATTATCCGCCAGATGAAAACCTATAGGGTTATATTTAATTACTCCACATATTTATACTAGAGCTACTAATGAATACTATCCTTGAACGAGTCCACTATTCCATCGATTTTGTCAGAAGCTTTTAAACCATTACCAGTTAATATAGTAACAGTAGTTTCTTTTTCTGAAATTTTCCCAAAACTATACAAGCGACTTAGCCCTGCCAATGCAGCGGCAGTTGTAGGTTCAATATAATAACCAATTGAAGCTGCGTGAGTAAGTGCATCTACTATTTCTTTCTCTGTCACTATTTCAACATCGCCCTGGGAAGCTTTTATATTTTCAATAATTGCACTGGCTTTTATAGGTTTTTGTAGAGCGATACCTTCTGCAACGGTAGGGCTTGCTATAAATTCTTTGTTAGCTTTATTAAACATAGAATAAAGAGGTGAGCAATTCTCAGCCTGAATACCAAATAATTTTGGAATACGGGAAATTTCTCCTGCTTGAAGCAGTTCTTCAAAACCTCTATACAATCCAAGTATAGAGCTTCCACCACCAACAGGTGCCACAATATTGTCAGGGATATCAAAGCCTAATTGTTCCCAGATTTCAAAAGCCATGGTTTTTGTACCTTCAATAAACATTGGATGCCAATTATGACTTGCATAAAAAACATCTTCCTCTTTTTTACTTTTTTCTATAGCGGTTTGCGCTACCTGATCACGGCTACCTTGTACAAGATTTATTTTTGCCCCATATAAACGTATTTGAACTAATTTGCCCCTTGATGTTGACTCCGGAACAAAAATATCACATTCAATACCCGAAGCCGCAGAATAAGCTGCTACCGAAGCACCAGCATTCCCAGAGGAATCTTCTACAATCTTTTTAACACCTAGATTTTTAAGATAATTAATCAAAAGAACAGTGCCTCGATCTTTAAAGGATCCCGATGGCATTAAATAATCTACTTTGAAATAATTTTGTATCCCCTTCCAATTCACTTTTGCTAATGGGGTAAAACCCTCTTGTAAAGTAACCGTTGAATCGTCTAGTTTAACGGGTAACGCTTTCTCATACCTCCATAAAGAATACCTTTCATTAATTATGTCATCTTTTTTTAATACCCCTTTTGTTTTTAAAATAAGAAAATTACTACATGAACATCTCCATACCAGTTCATTAATTAAATACTTTTTGCCACAAACATTACAGTAGTAATGCATTTGAAAACTCCCCCTTTGAAATTCAATTTATTGCTGTATTTCTACTTTCCATTATAGATATTAGGCGTAACAATGCCATATTAATAATTAACATTTCTTCTTTAATTTCCAAATTCCTACAAAAACTTTTCTCCATAATTCGACAAAATAAAAGCCCCGATTCTTAACCCAAAACCCATCCGCTCCAGACAGGTTTTGCTTCCTTGTTCACGAGGACAACATTTGCTTCCAGTCTTTTTAGAGACATAAAAAAGCTGCGCTTTTGGCCATGTTTTGGTTCAATTTTGCAGCTTTATTTTCATTTGTCTTAGTGAAACCGACCGGGGTGTGTTGTGCCTTTACTTTTTAAATGTCCAATATCCGAGGTATACCTTTTGGGTGGCTGTGATTGCTGTAAACCAGCCAAGCTTCAAGCCTTCAAAGGTGTCCTTAAAGATCAACTACAGGGTTTCAAGGGGGCTCAAAAATACAATAGTATGAATTACTTTACAACATCTCAAATTCCTTTAAATGGGAAATCGGGGATGTACTACTCTCCATATTTGTTCGCATCCAGAGCATTTATACTATTGCTCAATAAACCTTGCGTACTTCTTCTGAATAGGCACTTCGATTAAATCTCTATCTTTGAGAGAAGACCATCAACATATCTCTGAAACCTCTCAAACTCTCCTATAGAATAAAATCCATCTATTTGCAAGTAACAGTACCGGCAGCTTTCTTCTTCATATGGCTTACACTCCTTTCGGGAGAGAATTTTACTTTATAGCAGAGCAATACTATTTATCTTTCAATTGCTTAGGCTTCCTGCCTTCAGTAAGTTCCTTGTAATTTTCCTTTGTAACAACTTTGGTTCCTGTTTTAGATTCAAGTTCTTTTCTTGCATTCCCGACAATAGTTCCACCTTCATGCGCTGCTGTGAGATTCTCTATAAAACTGCATCCCGCCTTCTCGAAATTTCAGTCGTAGATGCCTCCCCAAGCATAGTGAAAATCAATTCGAGGTCGGTCATGTGATCGCGGAGATTATCTATTGGTCTATACAATTCTTTATATTTTTTATATTCAGAAGGTGTCATACCGAAAGTGGCTCTGCTTATTTCGGCAGTTAAAATTGAATAATCTTTCTGCTCTTTGACTCCTCGTTTTTTCCATTCATCCGTTAGCTCATCACGGACCGCGATGCCACGCATACGTTTTTCAATCCAATCATCTCTGTACCCTTTCATTTTATAGGTTTCTCTGGCTCTTTGAGTGGCAAGCTCTGGATTTTCAATTTCTTCAAGCCTTTCATTTCCAACTTGAGCCAGCCAGCGTTTGAACGGCTCTGCTTTAGGAGATGGAATAGACTGAATGATTCTTAGCAATGTTGTTGCATCGGTAGCATCGGTTTCCCTGAGTTTGCCGTCTTTCGCTTCCATTTTCAACTGTACGATTTTTTCGTACAGTTCGTCAAAACCTTCTTTTTTCAGCTTTCTTTTAAGATCACTCCAATATCTTCTGGCGTTATAAGCTTCTGAAAGAATTTCCACAACATCAATTATTGAAAAATACCATTTTTGCTCATGTTCATTCCATTGAGACCTTATTTTTTTGATTCAAAGAGTTTTATATTGCTCATACCCCCACATCCTTTACATTTTTCTCCATATTTTATCATATAGCTTTATCTTTTAATAGCACATATGGTCTGTATCCATCTTATTCTTCATCATACCGTAAATGATATTCACCAGCCTTCGCATGATACAGACCAAGGCCTGGGATTTAGTCTTGCCCTCGCTGGTTTTGCGAAGGAAAAATGCTCTGAATATGGGGTTGTAAGGCTTTCTTTTTGTTGAAACAGACACCATTGTTACAGCAAAAAAGTAAAATAAGCCGTGCAGCTCACGGTTGCCCTGCTTGTTGCTCTCATCCCTGCCTTTGCCTGCAGAACTGAAGCTTTTCGGGGCGATTCCTGCAAAGCAGGCCAGTTTATTGGCATTAGGGAAACAACGTATGTCGCCTATTTCGGCAATGAGTTTGCTTGCTACTGCATTACCGACACCGGGCAGTGTGGTGAGCTTGTAGTCAAAGGCGCCAAGCATTTTCTCGATTTCAGTATCAATTTGAGCCAATTCCACTGCCTGATGTTCCAAATCCCTGACAAGGCTTTGGGTGATAAAGTCTCTTGATTCCTGATAGTCGCGGATGGTATTGCCATCGTTTTGGACACATTCAAGAATCAATTCTGCCTTGCTTTTTAATATATTTGGGGAGATAGCTTTCAGTTCTCCCGTTAATTCTTCTACTGATTTATTGGTCAAGTGACCGGGTGAGGGATAGGTTTTCCAAAAGTGCAACGCCGTTTTCCGGTCTATTTCACAAAAGAATTTTCTGTAGCTTGGATAAGCGACTGCCACTTGCTGATGGACCATGTCTGGGGACGGCAGACTGTGTGAAAAGTAATAAAATTATGACATAAATCCACAAATATGTTAAAATATGGACAAGAGCATCTTTAGAAAAGAGTAGATTTTATGGGATATATAAAAGACGAGGAAAGACACTAGGGAATATTATTTCCAGAGAGTATTGATGAATATATAGGTGAAGATAATGCTGTTCGTGTCATAGATGAATACGTTGAACAACTCAATCTTGAAGAACTTAAATTTGCTAGATTTACTTATGCAAAAACAGGAAGACCACCAAAAAAGCTGGATAAGCATATAAAATATATAGAAGAAAAAACAGATAACTATTTGAGTGAACTTGATACAGAAGATAATCTCGAAATATCTGATAGAAAACCTAATGCTGACGAGATTTAAAAAAAGGTTCAGGAACTTAAAAGCCGTAAAGATAAATACGAAGGATAAATGGGGTTTCTAGGGACGGTCCTTTGACACGCTTGGCATAAATACTCATTTTTTTCTTGCCCCTCATCCTCTGGGGCAACAGGTTTTTGTGATACCATTCTTTGCACAATTCCTCTGTTCAATCCCAAAAGGTCGACTATTCCTCGTATTAACAGCTGAGTTTTTTTTTTCGTAGGTTTAATATGACTTCCTGCAGATAATGACTATTACAATCAGTCTTTAAATCAGTAATTGACAGGTTATTGTCCTTTAAGTATTTTTCCACCTCCAAGAATTATCCGTCTCCTGAAAAATAAAGACATCAGAATCATCTTCCTTTATATCTATAAATTAATCGTCATTCTCCTTGTTGGAAAATTCCTTAAAATTTTCAATAGCTTTGTTTTTCTCCTGGGAAAATGAAGGGAGTATTTCCCAGGTATCTACCAGGTCATTATTCTTATTATCCCTTTTACTTACATAATCAATAAACTGTTCCATGGATATTCTAAGATATCATTTACCATACCTGCCTGATAAGGATTATTATGTATATATCTTACAACTGCCATTATATTTCTTATTAAAAAAGCAAGCATAAGTGGTATTAATTCTTTTCATTACACCTGCAATATTTTCTGTTCTAATTAATAAATGAACATGGTTTATTCATTAAGCAATATCCATACAGGTCAAAAACTTCTTCTTTTTCTTTTCCCAAATGATACCTAATAGCTTCTTCCGGTCCCTGTCATCTTTGGAAATTTCCCTTTTCTCATTCCCCCGAATCATTACATGATAAAAACCAGACTGGCTTATTTGTCTACTTGTCCTTGCCATTAGATCACCCCCCAAGAGTATTCTATCATGTTTTTATTATGTTATGTCAAAGGACCGTCCCCAGACACACCGAAGAGGTAATTGATACCTTTAATAAGTTAAAAGAAGATGGGGAGGTTTTGATGGAGCTTTCTCAACAGTTTTTTAGCCCTATGTATGGCTGGGTAAAGGATAAGTTTGGTATAGGGTGGCAAATTATCTATCAATAAAAAATCAATCCAATCATCGCTACGCTTCTGCAACCTTATCTAAGCTTTGTCTTATCATAATTAAATGGTATGCTTGTCCCAACTACGACATCATCTATTTTTCAATAATTAACCAATCATTCATATTACTTTGGTGGTCAAATTCTAAAGGTGTAATTTTTTCCAAAACTCCAAATTCAACAAGACATAAGCATTTTTTGTTCAATCTTTCAATTTGCTTTTCGGTCAAATTAAGTCTGCTTTGATTATCCATAATTATTTTAAATGATTCTTCTTTAGAAAGTTTAATATAGTTTTGAACTGCTTTCACTGTAGCCTTTGCAGAAATAAGTCCAGTTCCTTTTTTCATAAAGTACAGTGTTTCGCCCTCCAAAACTCTGCTGTGTCTTCGTTTTTTTAAAAAGTGATAATACTAACATCTGATTTATTAAGCCTAAATAGTCCTGGTCTGCATTAGTTCATTAGCCATTGATTTTGCTGCCTCGTAAATAGTTTTTAATTTATAGTCTTTATTTCTTTTTGTTACCCCAATAAAATCATATTTCAAACCCTTCACGTGGTCTACAAATTTTTCCATAGTTGTAAGACATGAAACAACTCCATTTCCTGTCCCTCCGGCAGCCGCAATACAAACAAATGGTTTATTTGATAAATAGTGGCCCTCTTTTTTGAAAGCTTCACATCTCCTTAACCTATCAACGAAAGCCTTTGCACTTTCACTCATATCCCACCAATACACAGGGGTAACGAAAATAAAACCATCCATTTCGTTCATAGTAATATGGAGTTTTTGAAAATCATCTTTCTGTTGGCAGACATTTTGATTACGACATGCACCCCAACCACGATCACATGCCTTGCACATAGCTATGTCCATTTCATTTAAATTTACCACAGTCGTGTCTACACCCGAAAAAACTGAGCCCAATCTGGCTTGTTCACCACATGCAGCCGTTAGGCCATCTTTGTTCGGACTACTTGTAATAATTAAAACTCTCAATACAAATCATCCCTTCATCAATGAATTAATTACTCCATTCTTAAACACTAATCATGCAATAAGGAGGATATTGTTTCCCTTTGCTTTTGACACTAAATAAGAAGATTGCGCCCTTGTATTTTTACAGTATATGCAAGATTATCCGCCAGATGAAAACCTATAGGGGTTATATTTTAATTACTCCACATATTTATCCTAGAGCTCCTAATGAAAAACTATCCTTGAACGAGTCCACTATTCCATCGATTTTGTCGGAAGCTTTTAAACCATTACCAGTTAATATAGTAACAGTAGTTTCTTTATCTGAAATTTTCCCAAAACTAAGAATCTTCTACAATCTTTTTAACACCTAGATTTTTAAGATAATTAATCAAAAGAACAGTGCCTCGATCGGTTAAAGGATCACCGATGGCATTAAATAATCTACTTTGAAATAATTTTGTATCCCCTTCCAATTCACTTTTGCTAATGGAGTAAAACCCTCTTGTAAAGTAACAGTTGCATCGTCTAGTTTAACGGGTAACGCTTTCTCATACCTCCATAATGAGTACCTTTCATTAAATATGTCATCTTTTTTTAATACCCCTTTTGTTTTTAAAATAAGAAAATTACTACATGAACATCTCCATACCAGTTCATTACTTGAATATTTTTTGCCACAAATATTACAGTAGTAATGCATTGGAAAACTCCCCTTTTGAAATTCAATTTATTGCTGTATTTCAGCTTCCCATTATAGATATTAGGCGTAACAATCCCATATTTATAATTAACATTTCTTCTTTAATTTCCAAATTCCTACAAAAACTTTTCTCCATAATTCGACAAAATAAAAGCCCCGATTCTTAACCCAAAACCCGTCCGCTCCGGACAGGTTTTGCTTCCTTTTTCACGAGGACAACATTTGCTTCCAGTCTTTTTAGAGACATAAAAAAACGGGCCAAAGGCCCGACTAAAAGTTCATCCTTTAATTTAACAACATAGTTAACCCGGAGGCCACATTTCCCCTCCACATTTTTACATTTAAATCTTGGAGGAATTCTAGTATCTACAGCATTGCTATCAAACGTGTATTTACTTCTTTAAGGAAATCTCCGGTATTGACAACTTTTATATTTGAAAGCTCTGCTAGTAAAGCCAAATCTTTGGTCATTACTCCTTCTTCAATGGTTTTAATCGCCGCTTTTTCAAGTTTTTCCGCAAAATCGGAAAGGGAAGGAATGTCGTCTAATTCCCCACGTTTTTTTAATGCCCCTGTCCAGGCAAACAAAGTTGCCATTGAATTGGTAGACGTCTCTTTTCCTTCAAGATGCTGATAATAGTGTCTGGTGACTGTACCGTGGGCAGCCTCATATTCATAGTACCCATCTGGCGAGACTAAGACAGAGGTCATCATTGCCAAACTTCCGAAGGCAGAAGCTACCATATCAGACATTACATCACCGTCATAATTTTTGCATGCCCAAAGCATGCCGCCTTCAGAGCGCATTACTCGAGCAACTACATCGTCAATTAAGGTATAAAAATAACTAGTTTTTGCAGTTTCAAATCTTTCCTTGTACTCATTATCAAAAATTTCTTGAAATATATCTTTAAACCTATGATCATATGTTTTAGAGACTGTATCCTTTGTACCAAACCAAAGATCTGTTTTTTGATCAAGAGCAAAATGAAAACATGCTCTGGCGAAACTTTCAATTGACTTATCAAGATTATGCATACCCATGAGAATTCCAGGACCCTTAAAATCAAAAATAGTTTCTCTAAGTACCTCACCATTCTCAGCTGTAAAAACTAGCTCTGCTTTTCCCGCTCCCGGCACCCGAATTTCAGCATTCTTATAAATATCGCCATATGCATGTCTAGCTATGAAAATGGGTTTGGTCCATGACTGCACAAAAGGCTTGATGCTGTTTACAGTAATTGGCATGCGAAAAACAGTCCCATCTAGTATTGCTCTAATTGTCCCATTAGGACTTTTCCACATCTGCTTTAGGTTGTACTCTTTTACCCTTTGAGCGTTAGGAGTAATACCCGCACATTTAACTGCAACGCCATATTTTTTTGTTGCCATCGCGGAATCTATCGTTACTTGGTCATTAGTTTCATCACGGTTTTTTAATCCAAGATCATAATACTCCGTTTTTAAATCAATGTATGGTTTTATCAATATCTCTTTAATTGAATGCCAGATGATCCTGGTCATCTCGTCTCCATCCATCTCAACTAAAGGTGTTTTCATTTTAATCTTTTCCATTATATTACTTCCTCCCTTAAATATATGCTAGTTTTAAGTTCCTCGTTTAAAAATATCAATTACCTTAATTATTTTGCTTTTTCATCCAGTTTAGTGTACCGCCCCCGGAAAGTACACTTCTTTGTCTAACTGAAAGAAGCAATTTTGCTGCAAATTCTTTTCCTGAGGTTAAATTCTGAACAAGTAAGACTTCATCGCCGTTTTCAATTGCTGTCTTAATACCATTAATAGCCAGTTGATCACCTTGAGCAATGGTATCATATATGCTGGAATCAACTAAAATAAGAGGTACAATGCCGAAATTTACTAGGTTATCATAATGAATCCTTGCGATAGATTTGGCTATGACCGCTTTCACGCCAAGATACATGGGAGCTAAAGCAGCATGTTCCCTGCTAGAACCCTGACCATAATTTTCGCCGCCCAAAACGATACCGCCGCCTTTTTCTTTGGCCCGTTGGGCAAAGCTTGGATCAATAGGTTCAAATACATACTCGGCCATTGCCGGAATGTTGGACCTAAGGGGAAGAATCTTCGCTCCGGCAGGCATAATATGATCGGTAGTAATATTGTCTCCTACTTTCAAAAGTACTTCACTCTTTAGATTACTCTCCAGCTCATCCTTAAGGGGTAGGGCTTTAATGTTTGGTCCGCGTCGAATTTCCTTATTATTAAATTCAGGGAATATAAACATACTGTCATCAACAGCAAAATTCTTGGGTATTGTAACAACCACAGTTTCACCTAAACTTCTTGGATCAGTCATTATTCCAGTAATAGCACTAGCGGCAGCTGTTTCCGGACTGACAAGATAAACCTGTGCATCTTTAGTTCCTGTACGTCCTTTAAAGTTTCTATTAATGGTCCGTAAAGAAACTCCTTCCGATTTAGGCGACTGCCCCATGCCAATACATGGACCGCAGGCGCATTCTATTATCCGTGCACCGGACTTAATTATTTCCGCTAAGCTCCCGTTATCTGCCAACATTTGAAATACTTGTCTTGAGCCGCACGCAAGAACAAGACTAACATCTGGATGAACTTTTTTCCCCTTAAGTATCGAAGCTACTTTCATCAGATCTAGATAGGAAGAATTTGTGCAACTTCCGATCACTACCTGGTTGATTTCCATCCCTTCCAGTTCTTTAACGGACCTTACATTATCCGGACTATGGGGACATGCTGTCAATGGTTGTAATTCACTCAAATTTATTTCCAACTCTTGATCATAAATAGCATCATCGTCTGCTGCAAGCGGTTTCCACGCTGCTTCCCGGTTCTGAGCTTTTAAGAATTCAAGAGTAATTTCATCACTTGGGAATATAGAAGATGTCGCTCCTGTTTCAGCGCCCATATTGGTAATAGTTGCCCGCTCAGGTACACTAAGAGTTTTTACACCATCTCCGGTATACTCTAAGACTGCTTTCAGACCGCCCTTAACCGAAAGTATTCTTAGCACTTCCAAGACAATATCTTTTGCACTTGCCCATGGTGCCAGTTTGCCAGTCAATTTAACATTGATGATTTTGGGCATAGTCATATAAAATTGACCACCACCCATAGCCACGGCCACATCCAAGCCACCTACTCCTATTGCCAACATACCCAGACCACCCACCGTCGGGGTATGGCTATCTGCACCCAACAGAGTTTTTCCCGGTTCAGCGAAACGTTCTAAATTCACCTGGTGACAAATGCCGTTTCCCGGTCTGGAATATATTACCCCAATGTTGGAAGCCATATCCTGCAAAAAAACGTGGTCATCAGGGCTCTCAAAACCAGTTTGCAAAGTATTATGGTCTACATAAATCAAACTTTTTCCAGTCTTTACTTCTGGAATACCCATTGCTTCAAACTGGAGAAATGCCATGGTCCCGGTGGCATCCTGAACTA
Organism: Clostridiaceae bacterium BRH_c20a; assembly: GCA_000961765.1. Lineage (GTDB taxonomy): Bacteria > Bacillota > Peptococcia > Peptococcales > BICA1-8 > BICA1-8. Next base: position 11,254 of record LADT01000035.1, read on the forward strand.
AAGTATGATCAACTTTGATTCCGATCTCCTCACCTACTCTCATTTTTCCAGTAACTAAATGTTCTTTAATAATTTTTTGTGCAACTGTTAAACCCATTGATGCACCTCCAAAATTTTGTTTAAACTTAAAACTAAGTCAGAATTTTTATACTATGCGGAAATCTTTTGTGATGGTGAATCTACTACTCTAAATTCTTTTATCCCTTGGCTGGTTCCTCTTTTTTCATCCAACATTTCGATATCGGCTACAGATTTTTCGGACATAACTTTAAACCATTGAATAAGTCGACTTAGGAACTTGCGTCCGAAATGGTAGGCAAAATTAATATCAATAACATAGGCAAATATGATGTGAAACAATATAAATGCCCCCATCTTTTTTGAATCAATGCTGCCTTCCCCAAACCAGCGCATTATACCAGACACACTGAGTATTGTCATAGTAAGGAAAATAGTCAAGTACCAATATTTTTGCCCAGAATTATACTCACCCTGGAAGGGACGTTTTTCTTTAGAAAATACGCTGCGCAGTGCCTGAGACCACCAGGTAATGTCTTTTTGTCCAAAAGAAAAGACTGCTTCTATCATTCGTTTAAAATGATAACGGTCAAAGAAATAAAATAGGAAAGGACACGCTAGCCATATAACAGCCCCAGTTTTATGGGCAAAAATAATAATCATCGTGAACGGTTCTAACCACATATCCCGATAATGGTTTAAAGCAATCCCAGTGACGGCCAAAAGCAAGTAACTAATAGCCATCCACCAATGAACAATTTTTTCTGTCATACGGTGCCTTGTAGCAACTATTTTCAATTTTGAATCCACCTGTGGACAGGTCTGGATACAACGGTAACAGCGTATACATGCATCATCCACAATCTGCTCTAGATGTAAGGATGTCCTTTCAGTCTGGTGGTCCACTCTCCCTGCTTCTCTCATTACAACGGGACAGGCATCTACACAGTTTCCACATGCTATACATTCCTTTTGGCCTACTATTTCTTCTCCGCCGTTCAAAAGGTTATTGGGAGACATACCGCCGGAAAGTAAGCGAAACTTTGCAACAGGAGACCAAGCTGTGTCGAGAATCGAATTGATCATTTCTCTATTTTGGGCCAAAGTTTTAAAACCAGGCACTTAGATCACCCTTTCTCAGTTATTACCTTTTAGTTATAACTTTTTATTTTCACTGCTTCCCTAGTATAATCCGGTAAGAGAATCGGAGATGTAAGCCCGTTATTGATACCGACTTCATCCAATTGCCGATTGTATTCAGTAATATGGCGCAGAGAAAGTTTTCCTACTTTTACCTTTTTTACATATTCACATGCATTATTTGCACTTCTGTGACCGAAAACAAAGATATCAAGTAGGGAATTCCCTCCGAGACGGTTGATCCCTTGTACGCCACCGGAACATTCGCCTGCCGCATAAATTCCAGCAACGCTGGTTCTCGCATCCGAATCAATTTCCACTCCTCCATTTTGATAATGTTGAGTGGGGAAGATCATAATCGGTTCCTTGCGCACATCTATTCCATACTCATTAAACCGGTGCACGATCCCGGCAAACATTCTATCTAATTTACCCGCGTCACCACGAATATTAATGAGAGGGGTATCCAACCAAATACCTTCTTTGCCGGTAGGAGTTGGGATACCATTACCTCGATCCTTTACTTCACGCAGAATTGCAGATGACACCGTATCCCGTGTTTCCAGTTCGTTAATAAACCTATCCCCGTTAATGTTAACCAAATGAGAACCATTACCCCGACATGCCTCGGTAATTAATTGCCCCAGCATCTGCTCCGGCCACATAGCACCGGTTGGGTGGAATTGAATATGATCCATATGCAAAAGATTTGCCCCTGCCCGGTAAGCGATAACAAGCCCATCGGCTGTTGCACCGTAATGATTGGTAGTAGGGAAATCACAGGGATGTAGTCTCCCGATACCTCCTGTTGCCAAGATAACAGCTTTGGCTTTCACGATTAAATGTTCTCCTGTTTCTATATTCTTCAAGATTGCTCCCGCAGATTTCCCTTCCTCGTCTAAGAGTAATTCAATAGCAGGACAGTATTCTAAAACGGGTATTTTTCTATTATAGAGTTCATCCCTGATTACCCGCATAAATTCAAGGCCACTTGTATCCTTGCAGGAATGGACTCTCCTACGTTGTTGTCCACCGGCAAAAGATACAACAAAATCTCCATTGTCATGAGTATCAAACATACACCCCAAGTCCTTGAGCCATTCCACCATTAATGGAGCATCATGCACCAATGCACTCACTAAATCCTTCTTATTTTTGAATCGTCCGCCACCAATGGTATCCAGAAAATGTCTTTCTGGGGTATCATTACACTGGGTGGCCGCGGCAATCCCGCCCTCGGCCATAATTGTATTGGAGTCTCCAATACGTAGTTTGGTAGCTAGTAATACACTAGCCCCTCTTTCCTGAGCAATTAGAGCGGCAGAAACCCCTGCGCCACCACCACCAATAACTAAAATATCAACCTCGTGGTCAATGAATTGTAAGTCAATTTTATCTGGCTTTAATGAGCTTTTAGCTTCTAAAAGATCCGCCAGCTTGTTTGTTAACCTTTCTCCTTTGTTCGGACCAACCCGCACTTCTTTTATACTATCAGGTCGATAATCGGGATGGCATTCCTTCAACAATTGTTCTCTCTCACTAAAGGATAACCGGGGAATTTCCTGAGTTAATCTAAAAGATCTGGTCTGTTCCAGTTTTTTTATTGATTCTTGTATTGAAATCGGATAACCTGACATTTTTATCCCCCTTTATAGCTTCTCAAATTCTCGCAGATCATATTTTTTCTTCAATTCTTCCTCAGATAAACTAGCCAATGCTTTTACAGCCTCGTCAAACATACCCTCCCTAATTTCCTTATTCCGGTCGATAATATGTTTAGGTTTTGGACGAACACTTTTTGAAAAATACCTGCGCACAAAAAGAGCAATGTTATATGGAACAAGTTCCCCCGTGCAACGAGAGGCACATAAACCACACATAATACAATCAAAAGAAAGTTCTGCTGCCTCTTTCCAGTCACCTCTAAGAGCTGCCGCAATATAATCAATGGGCCTGAGGTTCTGAGGGCATGCTTTAACGCAAGCACCACAACCAACACACTTTTTAATTTCAGGGTATAATTCTAGTAAAGCCTTAACAGGATTTTCAATTTCATCTAAATCATAAAGTGCTTTCTGAGACGGGAAATAAGGAATCTGAGTCAAATACATTGAAGGAATAATTTTAGTCGAACATGCCAATCCAACTTGCAATTTGTAATTGCCAGGTAGCCGATAAAATGTCCCGCAAGCCCCACAAAATCCTCCTCTACACCCGCAACCCCGTGTAAACTTATACCCAATCCACTCCATAGCCGTCATAATGGTCAGCCCTTCCGGCACTTGATAAAGCTTGCCCATCACATTAATATCAACCAGTTTTTCTTCCATCGCCCTACCTCCTCGTATAAGATCAATAACTGTAAGCACCTAACCTTGAATCAGATACTATTCATCGGTCTTTTTCTTGGATGGTGTTTCCAGCTTCATAGAAACAACCTTTGCACTAGATACATAAACTCGGCCATCCATCAAACGCCGGGCTGTTCTTGCCAAAGCAGCCTTATGCAAAATAGTATTACCATTGACTTGTTCCACGTCTACCTCAACTTCTAGTTTGCCGGAAGGATGTCCAATACGAATCTGATTCCTTCGCTTAGCTTCTTCAGATAGTAAATCATAAACAACACTACCCGGAATCTTTGCTGCAGTTCCTGTACATACGGCTCCTGTGACAGCATAAGCCTTATGGGGCCTCTGCATGGACATCATTCGTCCTACAATATCAATTTCATCATCTCTGATAATTCTCCCATCGGAAGCGGTATAGGTCTGTGCCTTTGAAACAAAGCAGATTTTTGGAACTGCAGGGCTAACAGCCTTTGCAATTTTCCAATCGTTTACACAGCCAATTTTTACTGCAAAAATACCACGGATTTCTTCAAGTGTTTCCGTTAAAATAGAGTTGGCGTTAATCTCATCGGGCAGTTCTGTACCCTTTATTCCTAGTTCCTCCCCACCCACAAAAATCACAGGGTTTGCCGAGTCGACAAAAGAAACGGTAAACTTTCCATGGCTGGTTTCAATAACATCCTTGGCACATCCGGTAGGTAGTAGCTTCCCTGTTACTGAACCGGCTGAATCAAGGAAATTAAGTACAATCCGAGCACCTGTCCCGGGCACCCCGTCAATGGAAAAGTCGCCATCCACCTTCGGTCTACCATTTTCTACAGGTACTTCCGCTGCAATTACTTTTTTGGTATTAGTATTAAATATGCGCACTGTCGTAACAGGCTCCACTGCTGGAATCAATCCTTCATCAATTGCGAATGGACCTACTGCTGAGGAAATATTACCGCAGTTACCCGAGTAATCAACGGTAGCATTGAACAAGCTGACCTGACCGAAGGTATAATCTACATCGACCTCAGAACGCCGCGACTTACCGATAATGGCCATTTTGCTAGTAAGGGAATCCGCCCCGCCCATTCCATCAATTTGCCTTGGATCTGGGCTCCCGTAGGCTGCAAGTATTACCCGATCCCTCTCATCCGGATCATCCGGCAAGTTCTCCGGCCTAAAAACCAAGGCTTTGCTAGTTCCTCCCCGATAGATGGTTACAGGAACACTTACCATATCACTCATAAAAGCCCCTCCTTTTTGATAATAAAAAAAAGACAGCAGTTAATTAATTTAACTGGCTGTCTAATAGTTCTTAACGTTTGATTCTCTCAAACGGTCACATATAGAACAGTTAACCTGATTCTTTTTTTGGTCTGCAACCGGCATTCGTCCGCTAAATACAATTATCGCACACGAAACAGTTACATCCCCTTATACTTAATATATGCTCTGTTCAAATCCTTTAATGAAGCAATTATCGCATTTTTTGCCGCACCATGGTAAGTATTAATAATCTCTGAAATTATAGCATCTACTCCATCCTCCATACAGCAACCCACTAAACAATCATGCAAAAAGTTTATTGCCAAGTCCGTAATTAGTGTGCATTCCGCATTAATAATGACTCCATACTTACTGTCAATCTCTACAACAACGGCCAGATGTTCATAAGGTCCTTTTGCGGCCATACCCTGGGGTAATGCCGCATGACCTGCCAAAAAAACTGTCTTAGTTCTTATATGGTTCCCCCCCATTTGCAAATTTGTTTATACTTCTATAAATCCAATTCTACATAAAACTGGCAAATCCTTTATTGCGTTAGCTATAAACAAAACACATTTTATCTAATTAAAGAGTATTCGTTCCATGAGTATTGAAATACTCATGGAACTTTAAATACCCCTCAATTTACTTTTTAGTTTATGACAACAAATTTAAGCATTTTCATTAGTGCATACTATTTGGCAGAAATAACGCAATTTGTGGAAATAATATAACTAGCAAAATAGCAAATAGCATGGCTAACATAAAGGGAAATACTCCCCGGACAACACTTTCCAAGCTCGCATTATTTGTACCTGCTACAACAAAGAGATTTAAACCTACCGGCGGAGTAATCATTGCCATTTCCATCATCATTACCATAAACACTGCAAAATGAGTAATATCTACACCCAAAGTATCAATTACAGGCAATAGTACGGGTAAGGTAATTAAGACGATGGCAACAGCCTCCAGAAAAGTACCCAAAACAAGAAACAAGAAAAAGCAAAAAACCCAAAATATCGGTTGCCCAATATCATGACTCACTACCCAAGTGACCACCTGCTGAGGAATTTGCTCATTTGCTAAAAAGAGAGCAAATGTCATGGCATTAGCAATTATTAAGAAAATCATAGATGTTGTTGCGATCGAATCGTTAACCATCTCCCTGAACGATTGAAGAGTAATTTCTTTGTAGACAAATCTACCAACAATTATAGCATATGCCACAGAAAGAAATGAAACTTCAGTTGGCGTTGCTACTCCGGCATATATAGATGTCAGAATTACTACCGGTAGCAAAAGGGCAGGAATAGCATGTATTGTAGCCTTTCTCCTCTCCAGCCAGTTTGCTTTGGGCTCACCGCCATAATTGTTTTTAACGGCATATATTACTGCTACAAAAATAAAAATTAAGGTTAGCAATAAACCTGGTAGAATGCCGGCAGTAAAGAGTCTAGCGATAGATTGTTCCGCTGTTGTACCAATTAAAACAAAAGTTATACTAGGCGGAATCAAAATTCCTATAGTTCCCCCTGCTGCCACAGCACCCATGGAGTATTTTTTATCATATCCTCCCGCAATCATCGCCGGAATCATAATACCCCCTACAGCTGCTGCCGTAGCTGGACTGGAGCCGGAAATAGCGGCAAAAACCATACAGGCTAGTATTACAATTATGGACAAACCTCCTCGGATGTGGCCAATCCAGGCCCGCATAAACCTAATCAATGCTTTTGATATGCCTCCGCCGCCCATAATCACTCCAGCAAAAACAAAGCCCGGAATAGCCATTAAAGTTGTATGATCCATCCCTGTAAACATGCGCTGGGCAATCATAAACATATTAAAGTCCCCAATAAGATATAGAGCTGTAATACTTGCAATACCCAAACTGATCCCTATAGGTATATGTAGTAAAAATAATATAATAAATATTGTGAATAAAATAGCCGTGTTCATTAATGCCCCCCTCCCGTAGGTATTTCACCTGTTTTGATTATATGGATCAATTCTTCTAAGAATCTAATACCAAGTAAAATTGAACCAACGGGCATAATCAGATAGACAATCCATAAACTGATTTGCGCATTTGTTGAAACCTGACCATTATTAAAATAATGGAGCCATAAAAAAATAGAAGCAACAGTAAGAAAAGCACTAAATGAAAGGCTACAAATTTTTTCGAAAATACTTATGGGATACTGGTATTTTTTTGGCAGGAAGTCATAAAGAATACCTACAGAAACATGCTTGCCTTTTTTTGCAGCAATAGACCACCCTAACAAAATCCCCCATACCAGCAAATATGTAGATATTTCATCAACCCAAAAAATGGGTTTATTAAATACATAACGAACGATAACACCATAAACCACCGCTGCACAACCGATTAGAAAAAATGCACCTGCGAAAAATTCTTCAATTAAATTACGCCATTTGCTCAAGAGGTCACCTCCTAAAATTCACCTCATAATGCCAAATTTTTGAATGTATGCCATTTGCTAATGAGGTAACTTCTTATAAATTTGCCGCTTCTGCTAATTTAATAAGATCCTCTCCTATGATTGGAGTATATTTTTCTAAGACACCTTTAAGAGCTTCTTTAAATACCTTTTTCTCAGCATCAGTTAATTCAACAATTTCCACTTTAGCTTCTGTAAAAATCTTTTCCAACTCACTGCCCTTTGTAAAGGAATTCTTTTCCAAGGATAATTCCCGTTCATAAACTGTAGCTTCTTTGAGAGCCTCTTCTAAAATTGCACGATCCTCATCAGCTAATCCATTCCAAAAGCCTGCATTTGCAAGCACTACATAATTCAAACTATTAATATCGGCAATTGTTATGTTTTTAATTACCTCGTGGTAACGTTCCGACTTAATATTATCAAGACTGGCCACAGTGCCATCAATGGTGCCCTGCTGTAGTCCAGTATAAACCTCTGCAAAGGGAATTCCCACTGCCCCAGCGTTAAGCTCTTCATGTAGTTCTGTTAAAACGCCACCACTAGGAATTCGAAATTTTAGGCCTTTTAAATCTGAAGGGCTCTTAATTGCCTTTTTCCCATTAATCCAGTTCCTCATACCGTTAGGCCAGGATGCTAATCCCTTGATACCTTTACTTTCTAAACCGGCAAAAAGTTGTTGACCACCAGGGCCATCCCAAAATTTATTGCTGGCCTGTTCATTTTTAAATAAAAACGGAATATCCGGTAATTGAAATCTAGGGTCTAAAGCAACCAATTTCCCAGCTGATGGAGCAATTATTTGAATATTGTTGGTCTGAAGGGCCTCTAACTCATCTTTATCACCATATAACTGGGACGAAGGATAAACTTTAATTTCAATTCGACCATTACTTTTCTCTGCAACCAAATCAGCAAATTTTTGTGCAGCCAACCCTTTAGGTGTTGTAGGTGCAACAACATGACTAAACTTAATTTCTATCTTTTTTCCATCTGATGTTGCTTTTTCTCCACACCCAGCAGCAAAAATAATTAAACACATAATAAAGCCAAAGATTAATAAATATTTACCAAATTTTTTCATTCTAGGACCCCCTTATTTTTATTAGAATTGATTTCTCTTTTAATGTTACATAACTTCCCCATTTATCATAAACTCATTGCACGGAATTACCCCCTCCCATTTAAAAAATATTAATTGGCATATCATTTTTGTATAATTTGGAGTTTTTATAAGATTAAATAAATAAAACAGCCAGTAAAGTATCTTTAACTGGCTGTTTTTTCACTATATCCACCAGGTTGCTCTAGTGATCGTGAAGAACACAGTAATGAGGTATTCTTGTTTTAAATATTTAAATGTCTTTTAATTATTACACGAATTTTTCTGAATTCCTGCTATTTTTTAATATATTCTTAAATTTATGAATTTTTTGACTTTCTAAGTTTTTCTTTAAACTTTAAAATATTGCTTTATTTTTAATAATATTCTATAGTACTATGGTAATTCCTTCTTATTTAGAATTAATCCTTACCTTTGGTTTTATAAACATAATTTATACTTATCCTTAGTTTTTGCTAATGCTAAATAAATTTTATTTATTCACGGGCTGTAAATATCAATAATATATTGTCAAATAAAGGCATAATTAATTTTAAAATTAATATTTAAAATATAAATATGAATATAAAAACATTACGATAAGTATAAAAGGAAGGATTGATTTGTTATTAATAATCTTTATGTTTACCCGACTTGGCAAAGTGTTATTGATGCTGAAATAAAAAACTCTATCTCTGTAGTTATAGATGTATTTCGGGCCTCTAATACTATTATCACTGCTCTAAGTAATGGTGCTAAAGTAGTTTTGCCGGTTACTGAAATAACCTTAGCATGGGAATTAAAAGAAAAGCATCCTGAATTATTATTAGGAGGAGAAAGAAACTCAGAAAAAATAGATGGCTTTGATTTTGGCAATTCTCCTCTAGAATACAATAAATCTAAAGTGGTAAAGAAAACTATTATTCTTACGACTTCAAACGGTACTAATGCCCTAAAAAAAGCTGAGAAGGCCGATAATGTTTTTGTAGCTTCCTTTGCTAACTGTAATGCTATCGCAAGAAAGCTTGATGATTTTCACAGCAATATAGCTATAGTGTGTGCAGGAACGTTAGGGACCCCTTCTCTGGAAGACACTTTAGCAGCAGGTAAATTAATAAATGAATTAAAGAGTATTAATAATTATACACTTAACGACTATGCATACCTTGCCTTAGGGAGTTATCAAAGGTATCAAGGAGAAATTCTAGAGACTATCTTAAAGAGCCGTAATGGTCTGCGTCTACAAATTTTAAACAAAATGGAAGATTTGAAATACTGTGCTTCAGAGAATATAACAGACATCATTCCTGAATATACTCAGAATAAAATTTGGCTCTACCCTTATTAAAAGGTAGAGCCTACATGTTATCTTAAACTCCAGGCAGCTACAAGCTTTCTAAGTACAGGATGCATTTCCTGTTCTTTTATGCTTTCGTAACTTGTGACTAAATTAAGGGTATCTCCCCGCAGCCCTGTTCGCAGTGCTTCAAGAGCAAGAATTTCGTTACTAGCTATATTTCCTAGATTAACATCACTATTCATTTTCACTATAAAATCGAATTGTTGATTTTTTAGTGGTGCTTCCCAAATTATATCTTCTACATTAACCTTATTAGTAAATTGTTCATATTTATTTTCAATCAACTTTCCTTTTTCATCATAAAGTCCAATATCTTTCCCACTTTCTCTGCCTTCCATAATAACTTTAAATGCGCCCGACTCTAAATCTTTCTGTACCTGTTCATTAAGATTAACCATTGATACTTTAGTTTTATTATCCTTTTTACCTACTTCAGTCAATACTTTCAAGCCACGATCTAAAGCCATTTCAATTAGTTTTTTTCTTTCATTAGGGTTCAAATTAATAGTTCCATCAGAAATTTCAACAAAATTAAACCCCAACTCTTTAGCTCTGTCTAAAAAACAAGCTGCCCTCCCCTGAAAAAAAGCTACTTCTAAAAATGTACCACCAGGATAAATTTCCACATTATATTCTTTGACTAAATTAATTTTTTTCTTTAATAATTCCTTAGAATAGAAGGCTGCCGTACCAAATCCTAGCTTTAAAAAGTCAATATAATCACTAGCTACTTCTAATAAATCTTTAGTTTCCTCATAGCCTAATCCTTTGTCAATAATCATCGTTAATCCTTTGGTACGGGGTTTTCTACTTCGAGCCCCTAAGGGTAATGTAATAATATCATCCCAAGCACCATTTTCTAACAAATATAAACACCTTCCTTTTTTGCACTTATTCTTTTTAGAATATGTTCACAAGAAGGAAAGGTGAAATAAATACTAAGCAAATTTTTCTTTATACAAGTCCTTATCATATGAGGCTTTACGCACTGGGCACTTTTCCCGTGAGCCATTAATAAATGAGCATGGTTATTCATTAAGCAATATCCATATAGGTCAAAAACTTCTTCTTTTTCTTTTCCCTAATGATACCTAATAGCTTCTTCCGGTCCCTGTCATCTTTGAAAATTTCCCTTTTCTCATTCCCTCGCATCATTACATGATAAAAACCAAAGTGACTTATTTGTCTACTTGTCCTTGCCATTAGGTCACCCCCTAGAGCTATTCTATCATGTTTTTATTATGTTGTGTCAAAGGACCGTCCCCAGACACCCCCGAGTGGCAGATGAGAGGGAATGATGTAATGAATGCATTAGACTTTTTGAATATTTTTTCCGAGAACAAAAAACAGGAAGAATTGAGTAAAATGTCTAGTAAGGATAAAGAAAAACTTATTAATAATCAGAAACAATTTATTAAAAATTATTGGAGCAATTGTCAAACATCTACTGATGTAAAATTAGGAAAGACATTTTAAAATATTGATGAATATATTATGTATTTAGATAACTTATTGTCTTTTTAGATCCAGCTCCAAAAGACCGATTACTAACAGAGCAAGAATATAAGTCACATTATGGAAAAAGGGAATATATTACAGTTCAGACAAAGGTAATAAATGCCATGAAACTAATATTCAATATTGACTAGAAGTATGAATATGATATACTAAAGATGGTTATAAAAGTATTTTGTCTTTTGTGCTTTAGGCACGGTATAAAAGTATCTGAAAAGGCCTCTCTCAAGGGGTCTTTTCTCATTTCTCCCCATAAATCTCCAACATTTCTAAGTCTCATGCAAAACGAGACTTAGAAATGTTGGAGAACTTCTTTTCCACGACACAGTGTCGTGAATATTCTGAAATGAATGAATATTTGCGACTTTGTTTCGTGAATATCTTATTATCGATACTAAATATAGTATTAATATTCTCCTTACTTTTTCTTCCTCCTTCAACAAAATCATCCTAAATTTCGACATTTTACAACTTGCTTAGTTTTATAAATTGTAAAAGCCCAAGCTATCCTCCATCATCATTCAAAGATCAGCGTAAAATAACTGGTGGTCTCAATCAGATCATTATTTAATATAACCCCGGAATTGGTATTATCTAAAATCCGAAAATCTTCTTTACTTAGCTCTTCCATAGCTGAAAATAGAACACCAATCGATGCCGGTGAGTCTAAATAATCATTGCCCATGGAAAAAATTTTCCCCATGTTTTTATTTTCTAAAGCCTCTATAGTCTCCCGGTCTTTAAGCTCTGCCGCTTCACGGGTCAGGTAATGGGAAAAGTCTACGGACGCCATAATTAGATAATTCTTATCCTCTACAAGCTCTGCTAAATATTTCCCTAATTCCCGGGCTTCCTGCCTAGTAACATCATGGTGTAAGATAATGGGCACTAACCGGGTTTCCGGTAAGTAAAATTTAAGGAAGGGCATTAGGTTACCTATAGAATGTTCTGCTTTGAAAACCTCTTCATTAACCTTAACCATTTGTGAGGCGGCCAGACTATCAATGATAGTTTGGTCGCTTTCCACAATACCAAAAGGTGTTTGCCAGCCCCAGGAAGTGGTGAGAATCCTTGGTCCCTGATTAAAGTGATTAGGTCCTATTAAAATTATTGTTGACGGCTTTTCTAAAGCTATTTTAGTAAAGACCGAATCAATTAATTTATAAGCCAGCAGGTGGTGGGGTACAACTGCCCCGAAAATTTTGGACTCCTCAATAGAATCACCATTATTTCCATAACTAAATGACCGAGGGTCAAAGAAGCTATCGTAAACCGCCTGACTGCTAGGAACAGGGGTTGCCTCTCCTTCTGATAGAGAATTTTCTTCCATTGCTAGAAGGAGAAGCACACCTAAGCTAATTATAATAAGTATCAATAAAAGCTTCCTCACTGAATATTCACCTTTTCCCTAGCTGTGGTGTAGTAAATCTGACCACTTTGCACATGCTGGATAGTGGCTGATTCCGCCTGGTATTGGCCGGCATTAATGACCCGAGCATAATAGCTCAAGGAGTCTGCTTTTTTGCCATAGACAATAAAGCTAATCTTTTGCCCGGAAACTTCTACTGGATAAGCTATTTTATAGTCATTGATGATTCCCCAATTAAATGGTCTTTGAACTACCTTCAAACCGGCAGGTAAATAGTCAGTTATCTGATACATACCATCGGGGGCTTTATCACCCCACTGATAGCTAATATTTACTTTCACCAGATTATTAACCTTAAGACCATCTTTCGAGTTATCCTCGGAAGAATAGGCTCTAGTAATCTTAACTCCATCTAAGGGTAAAGATGGGCTAGCATAGGAATTGGTGTTATAAACTGAGGTCACGCCAATTTTACCCTGGATCTTATTAAACTTAAGAGTATCTAAATCCTCAGGAGTAAGAATAAGTGTCTTTGTTTCACGGGGCTCGAGCTTTACATTTTCCTCCTTGCCGTTAACAGACCAACTAAAGCCCACCACCTCTGAGGACATTTTAGGCAAAACTTTCTTTAGAAAGAGCAGCTGGTCCAAATTGGTTAAAATATCGGTGGTCGAGTTCTCTAGAACATAAAGTGATAATCTATTCTTAACATCAAGCCCCAAGTCTCCGGCTGCAACCGCGGCTAAAGCTGTAGCCTCCAAGATATCATCCTGATCACTTCCGGTATTAATTCTGAGATTAGGGCCCAGCTCTTCAGAGTGCTTAGCTAATAATTCTCTAAACAGTTCCGCTGCCGGCTCTCGGTTACCTAACTCCAAAGAAGCTAATATTAAATATATTTTCTCTTTGACCGTTAAGTCATCGGCCCTGGAAACAACAGAAAGCTCCTGTAATACCGGTTCACTTAAGGCTGCTAGCCCATAGAGAGCGATGATACCCCGCTCCCGAGTCTCCCGGGGATCATTGGCAATCCTTTGCAAATATTCCTTAAGAAATCCTTTATCAAAGCCAACGGAAGATAAGCCCGCTGACTTAGCACTTAACTCCAGCTCAGGATCGGAGTAGGGTAAGAGAGATATTCCTCCCTTTATGGTCTGGTATCTCATAATACTATCGGTACTCTCAGCTAATCCCCCCTTTATTCCCGGGAAATATTGCTCCATTAATTCACCTGCCAGCTTTACAGCTAGTTTCTGATCAACCCTATTGCCGTTTTCCCCTGACAAACGCCAGAGAATATTGAGATACTGGCTGCGCTCATAATCACTAAAGGTGATGGTTGTAGGCGAATCAGCCGCCCCCTTTATTTTAGTTTTATTATCAAGGAAGTAAAAATCATGCTCTCGTTTCTCACTAAAACTATCTTTAACCACAAAGGAGAGAGTCAAAGCATCACTTAAATTAGCCTGAGAAGTACCTTGAACGCTAAAAGTATATGCACCACTTTCTAAAGCTGGCAGAGCCAGATCAACCCTGATAAAAGCCTTGCCGGTTTTCTTTTCACTAAATACTAGGTTGCCTTCTCTTTTAACATCGACACTATAAGTGACATCTTCCCCTGATGAGAGCTTATTTCCAAAGGATCTCAGGTAAACAACAGGCTGATCACCACTTAGATAGCGATCATTTAGGGTAATATCCACAAAAAAGGGCAGCTTAACGATAATATTTTTCACAGTACTAATAGCTTGTAATTCACCGTTCACAGCCTGGGAGGTTAAACGCCAGGAAGTGAGATTATCGGGAAGGGTAAATGAGCTCTCAGCTTTCCCATTATTATCAGTTGTCAGAGTAGTAAAGAAAACTGCATCCCGAAGATCCTTTCTGTCCGATCCGCCTTCACCACCGTGTTCTGCTCCCCCACCCATTGGAGGCATTTTATGGGTTTTTAAGGTCCGTCTGATTCCGGAACCAAGATGATCATTATAAAGAGCATAAAGGATATTGGCATTTTGCCCCCGTAAGGTATAGAGCGCTTCATCAACTAGATTTAAATTTACTATAGCTTGCGCAGGCTGACCCTTTAAGTCCTTAACCCGGACTTTTAAATTAACCTTTTCACCGGGTCGGTATTCGGCTTTATCAGTAGTGACCTCTAAATCTAGAGCTTTCTCGTTTTCATCAAAGGCTACTAAATATTCACCGGCGTCTTGATAATACCGGCCATCAAAATATACTCCTTTAACATAGTAGTTGGGTATAAATTCTTTGATAAAAATACTTTGGTAAATTCCGGTATCCTGAAGCTTATGCTCTTTTAAACCTTGTCTTGTATCCATAAATAGAAAACCATTTTTCCGATCAGGCAGAGGGCTTTCATTATTATTCAGTGTCAGGTGCACCTCTTCCCCTACTTTATACTTATTAGTGTTTTTATTTGACCTTAGATAGTACCATTGATATTCATATTCCCTGCTATAACGGGTTCCTTGCACATAGACTTCTCTAGTGGCTAAATTACCTTTGGAATCTAAAGTACTCAGTTCTACCCGATAAAATTTGTCTTCTTCTGTGGGAAACATAAAACTGCCCATACCCTGAGCATCGGTTATCAAGCTGCCTTCCGTAACAAATTCCTTGTGATAATTGTAAAAGTATCTTTTTTGGACCTTTTTATTAATAAAGTCATAGTATTCACCGTCTTCTATCTGCTCCCAGACATCTCGATAGACCTTAGCTGTTACTTGATGATTGGGTACTACTTCGCCTTTAAAAGCACCGTTATCCCATATTTCTACCTCTCCTTGCCGGTATTTTTCTAAGTTAACGTGATTGAGTACTACCTCTACAGTGCCCTCTCCCTCATTAATCCTTCCCTCTGCCTCTAGCATTAGGTCAGTATTTAAAACAACAAATGTTGCTTCGGCGTTGATCTCACCGCTTTCGGGCAAATTAGCATTGAGGTAGATGCCTTCATGCCGAATTATAGAGTCATTTTTATTATATTGAGGGGTATAAGTAAACACAGCCTTGCCTTCAGCATCTGTGGTGACACTGCCACTTTTACCGGTAAGATGGTAATTTAACTGCATATTGGCTGCACCGGTACCTTCAAAGAAAGCCGCAGATATATTGATATCTACTTTTTCACCGGCAAAAAGCACCTTTTTCGAAGGAGTTACCCCTATTTGATAGGCAGGTTTTGTATATGTTTGTACCTCAAATCCCATTTCCCGGAGACTATTGGCACCATCCTTCATAACAAGGGAATAATAGCCCGGTGAAAGATTAGGTAGCTTAATACTCCCTGATAAAGAATAGTTTTTTACTTCCAGCTCTTGAGATATGATAGTAGTTGCTTCCCTCATACCAGATTTGGTTAATTCAATCTTGACCCGTGATAATTCCTTTATACCGGAGTCTCTAGGTTTAACAAGCCCCCAAAAAAAGATAGTATCATCAGGCTTATATAAGCCTCGATCTAAGTAGAGATACTTCCAATACTCTTCACGGATTTTCCTATTATTCTCCCAATTCCTATCATAAAATCCTTGGGAAGCCTCACAACCCACTGCCTTTTGGTCACCCTGAGAAATTATGAAATAACTGCTTCCACTATTAATAGCGGGTGATTTTAAAATAGCCACACCTTGCTCATCAGTAACACCTTTTTCACCATCTTCATAGGAAAAAATCTGTGCACCTTGAACAGGACTGCCAAGGAGTAAATCATTAACCCAGACCAGGGTTTTATCTTCTGCTACAACTGAATACATCCCCAGGTTTGTTACCTGCAGCCAGATCTGTAAAGAAGCTTCGTCTACCGATGCTTGAGCCAGATAAAAACCTGCCGGCAGTTTCTCAGGAAACACTAAATAACCCTCATTTTGATCCATGATGGGAGCTGCAAATTCCATGGCTTTTTCTAAACCGACCGTATCTTCCTGATAATGCCTGCGGCTAAAATAAGCCCATTCTGGGACTTGGTTTCTTTCTTTTAATGCTTTTACGTATTCTTCTGCACCCTTATACTTAAAAAGCATAACTTTAACATCAGGCTTTTTGTTATTTCCCCGACTGTATAGTCTTAGACCTACAGCAGGGTTCTCATCAACTGTATATTCATAGGTATCTTCATATAAATACATCTCATATTTAGGAGTGTTTGCAGGATCAGCCTGGGTTTCAAACTGGAAAATATAATCATCTGTTAATTGTAGATCACTGCCAGCTACCTTTAAATCTTTTTTTACCTTGACAGTATAGAGGGTAGCAGGTTTGAGCTGTTTCGGAACAAAGACGGCTGTTTTTTTATGTATCTCCCAGCGGCCTTCCACTTGGGGATTAATTTCTACAAAACCCTCCATCTCAGAAAAATCCATATGGGTAAAGGAAACTTCAATTCCTGTATCTAAAGGAACTCCCCCCGCTCTATCTCCCGGCAAGGTAGAAACAACTCGGAAATCACCCTTTGTTTGAAATGCCCAACTGTGGACTTTTCCCTCATCTAGTGCTAGGGAAAATTTATAAACCTGATTGGCTAGCAGGGGTTGGGCCGGGATAACTAAAGCCTCCTTATTGCCCTCGCCTGATTTTAAGGTATAAGTAAAAGCAGGCTCTATAGAAAGACATTTTTCTAGCACTTTAAGATCTACTTCTTCCGAAGAGGACAACTGAAAACTTGTCTTTAAATCTACACCACCTGTATCAAAGATCATTGGCTTTAAAGACATTTCGGCAGCTAAAGCACTTGTTTTATCACCGGGAATACTAGCTTTATTCCAGAGAATAGCACCACCTATGACTAAAAGACAAACTAGGGCAATCCCTATATACCTTGGATATTTTTTCACAATCATCTCTCCTATCAATATACTCCACCCTAATAGACGATATTTTCCAGTTTTTTGTTTCATTAGGATTAGCTAAGTTTATTAAAATTTTTTTCTAACTTATCATGCCTTCCGTTATGGTTCAAGGTCCAAAAAATTATTTCCAGTTTAAATATCAAGCATGAATAGTGATTCTTTAATAGATATGTGATATATTATTTCATGTTGCTATCTAAAAACTAACCCTTAAATATTATTACACGAAAAACCGTTGGCACAAAAGGAGGATAAAATTAAATGATTGAAAGCAAAATCAGACCATTTGAAAATCCAAAAGGAATTCTTCTGGTGCTGTCTGCGGCGACATTATGGGGAATATCCGGTGCTGTTGCCCAATACCTATTCCACCAAAAGGGCTTTACCCCAGAATGGTTAGTTGTGATCCGTCTATTAATCTCAGGTATTCTATTATTATTCTTTGCAAAAATAAAAGAGAATTTAAATATCTGGGATATTTGGAAAAATAAAAATGATATTACAAGTTTAATATTATATAGTATTTTTGGGATATTGGCTGTCCAGTACACATATTTTGCAGCTATAAACCACTCTAATGCCGCTACTGCCACTATTCTACAATATCTTGCCCCTATGCTAATTTTTTGTTACTCAGCAATACGCACTAAAAGTTTCCCTTCCGCAAAAGAAATCTTTGCTGTATTTTTAGCACTTCTTGGTACCTTCCTTCTGGTTACCCAAGGAAGTATCCAAAGCTTATCTATCTCAGGATTAGCTTTCTTTTGGGGTCTTAGCTCTGCGTTAGCATTAGCCTTTTATACATTACAGCCTATCAATCTTCTTTCCAGGTGGGGTTCTGCTTTGATTACAGGGTGGGGAATGTTAATAGGAGGAATTAGCTTTAGTTTCATCCATCCGCCTTGGGTTTTTCAAGGACAATGGTCTTTGGATACATTCTTAGCAGTAACATTCATAGTGATATTCGGAACAGTAATAACTTTTTATTTTTATTTAGAAAGTCTTAGATATAATACTGCCACCGAAACTAGCCTATTAGCATGTGCTGAACCACTAGCTGCAGCCTTAATAGCTGTTATCTGGTTGAAAGTCCCCTTTGGGATTTCAGAGTGGTTAGGCACATTTTGTATACTAAGTACCATCATTATTTTATCTTTGATTAAAAACAAAGAACTCATAAATAAAGATAAAAAACCGCTAGAAATAGGATATTAAACCACATCCAATAACTCCATTAAGTTAAAAGCGACAAAGGGCCCTCGGTCCCTTTGTCGCTCATTATTTACCATTTATTTATAAACTGTCTCTTTATCTGATTTAGTAAAACTTCCACCCTCGTAGATGTAGAAATGCATGGTAGAAAAATCGCTCTTGAGGTCTTGGATAACATAAGTACCTTTTACATCAATTGTTGCTGATGGTCCACTTGTATCATGGGCATATAAAGTAAATGAACCTTCTAAATCAGCCTTATCCCCTTTTTTCGTTCCGGGCACGGCACCATAGGTTCCAAACACTCCACCAGGACCATCCACTTCCCCCTGTCCTTCATAACCCGCTTCATCGGCATGGGGACGAACCATAAATTTCACATTTTCCGATGTCATATTTCGAACCATTACCTTCACTTGAAAAACATTTTCTCCTATTATATTACCCTTTTCTCCTCCCGCTTCCTCATCATTACAGCCTGTAGTTGAAAAAATAATGAGAATCACAAGGATTAATAAAAGAAACTTTTTCATCTAATACCTCCTCAATAGGAATTTATTTTACTTTCTTCCCACAATTGGCGCAAAAGGCGGCGCCTGAGACAATTTTAGTACCACATTCGGCACAGAATTTATTAGCTGGCAAAGCAGGGGTTTCTTCTACAATGTCCGTTTCCTCTTCTATGATTTCAGGGCATTTTAAGAAGTTTTCTATCATTTGCAACATTTGAAACCCGCTTGCCGATGTAAGCTCGATTTCATTAATTCCAAAAATAAATGTTAAATTATCCTTGATTCCCGCACAAACACCCAATCCTCCTGCAACCACCATTTCGTTATTTTTATTAAGGTTAAAATTCTCAATCATTATAATAGTTTCGGGAATGAGAAAGTTTTTTGCAAAAATGGCATATTCACTTGTCAAAACATACCCATCTTCGGAAATGGCACACTCTTTTGCAATTAAGCTTTCCATAATCTCTTTGACCTTACCTTCTTCAGGTTCGGTGTATTTGTAATTCTTTTTAAGCATTTGCACCAAACTGTTAGGAGCAGGTTTTTCTAGTTGTTTTGAAATATCTGCTAAGGTTATAGTCTCACCTGAAATCCCTTGACCTTGATAAGTTAAAAGGACTTTTTTTCTATATATATCGACCATTGCTAAAATAACTAACATTTCATCAGCACTTAATAGAATCTCGATATCGGCAGTCTTAATCTTTGACATACCAATAAACTCGGAAACTTCATAAATAGTTTTGTTGAAATTATCCGGTATGCTAAAAACCATTTCACCGGCATCGTTTTCAGCCATTACAATCTTATCGTCTACTTTATAGGTATATTTTTCTACATATATTAATCCATCTCTTAAAATTAGCCTTGTGCATCTCTTGGCATTGGCTACGATTTCTAGTATTTTTTTTGCTTCACCTGTTAACTTCCCATCTTTATATATGCCTTTGTCTGTTAAGTTTCTTTCCTCGGACCCATCTAATGGTTCATTGATGTTAGCAAATAAGCTAATATCCGTTTTCTTGGGAAAGTCTTTAGCCAAAAAGGCAATTTCTCTTGTTGTTAGCTTCATCTTCCTCCGCCCCTTTCTATCCTGTACCTTATTTATTTAGTTTAAAACATTTTACCTATTTCCTCTTTGATGGGTTCAGTTATACCTGGCTTAATAGCAAATTCATCGGTTAATCCTGCTGCAGTCTTAATAGTTGAATGTACTACCTGCCTATTTATTTTCTGTGTAACAAACTTTTCCGCTACTTCCTTAGTAACAGTTTTTCCGGACAATTTCCCTCCAACATCCCAAGCGACCCGAACCTTTCCACCCTTAGCAGCCGTTGAGATTAGGTCTCCGCCATAACCCTTAGAGAGTGCATCAGGTACAGCATCTAAACCAGCTTTGACCGCTCCATCAACAGCTCCTTTAGCAGCACCTTCCCAGCCTTCTGAGATTCCTCCTCCGACAACCTCTCCACTAACAGTTACTAAAGCTTTAGCTGCAGGATTTTTGACAAAATCACTATAGGCATCAGTACCACCCTTGGCTAGACCCGAAGCAAGGGACTTGGCACTAATTCCATCCTTGGCCATGGTTCCGGCAACACCTTTAGTTACCTTATAGATTACTCTAATTTTTTTCCCTACCGGTCCGGTAGCATTAGCCATACCATCAATAACACCATCACTAACTGCACCAACTGCCTTGGCACCCGTTTCTAAACCGGCATTAAGATTCCCCGCAGCGTTCCAGGTATCAGCAATCTTTTTATCTATGGCTTGTATTTTTCCTATAATCTCTTCCAGTTCTTCTTTATTGGAAGTGCCGTGTTTTTTACCCAATTTAATCAGATATTCTTCTTCTCTCAGCTTTTCCTGTCTTTTTAGCTCTTCTTCCCTAACCCAACGATCATGGGCGGTCTCACCCTTGGTATTTTTTTCAAATTCACTATTAATAAATTCTTTATCCTTTTCAAAGCCCGGTTTAACAACCTTTTCATAAGCTTCCGGATCAAAAACCCCACCGGTCTGAGGATTAACCCATTCACCGGTTACCGGATCCTTGACGTATTCAGTGGTTCCTCCTTTATGGTCAGTTTGTACAACCATTGTTTCAGGCTCGGCTGGCTGTGGTGGTTCTAACTCTGGCTCAGCCGGCACTTTTTGTTCCGATTCTGGTGCCTTTTCTGCCGATTTATCAGTTTTTTCATAACTATCCTCATCACTGCGCACATCTCCATCAGAATCGCTACTATCAGTTTGATCATTATAATCCTCTGGCTCATAGTCACCTTCATATCCCCCATCACTGCTCCCAGGTGATACATAATCTGAGCCTCCCGGCTTTTCATTATCTCCCACAGAGAAGGGATCATCGTCAGGTTCATCAGTATTTCCTAAGGCATCAGCCATCATGATCATTGCTAATTCTTCATCGGTTTTCCCTGGATATTTATCCTTATACCAATCCTTATCCCTGACCTTGGCTTTGGGCTTGGGTTTTAGGAGGGTTTCTAATACATGGACAACAACTCCCACTAAGGGTGGGAAAAGTGCCCCAGCAGCAGCTTGAGCGGGGCCATCGGGTCCGGGAATATTACCTGCTGATGGCATTTTCGCCCCTAATGCTGTTAGTACATATGGAGGTAAATCTTTACCAATCATATTTCCGCTGGCTGTCAATTGATAAGAATTAAAATCTGCTCCTTTTGTTTCGGAAGCAGCCCTTTCAAAGGTTGCATCCCCTTGAAGATCTAGTTTAGCTGCACGACCCTGCTCTTTTTGGAGAGTAACCACCCCCCCAGCCCCTATCTTGGCTTTGTAAGGCAGCTTAGTGAGGTCAGCAGCAAAGGTAAAGGAGGCTTTGAGACTATTTTCATCCCGTTCAGTTATCTCACATATCTGTGAAAAGGGCATGCCTTCATATTTGCCAATTAATTCAATTGTATCGCACTTATCAAGGACAGTTAATTCAAAATCCTTTAAACTAAAGCTGCTCCGGCCCTCTTGAACAGGTCCCATAATTGTACTGGTTTTTATGGTATCAAGATTAATCTGATATCTTCCGGTAAAGTCAAATAATTGAGGCGGCATAGGTGAAACACTTACATAAAAATCAGGATACCCTTCATTATCATAGGCTACAACTGACATGTCCGGTAAAGAAAGTATATATTCACCGGCAGGAAGCACAATACCCGGAGCTGCAATCCACAAACCATTGGGTATGGTGCCCAATATTCCCCCATATGCTTGATATTGACCATATTCTTTACCTGCATTATCAGCAATGCTGACAAGCCCTGGAGGTGCCCCTTGGCCGCCATTAAAGGTATTAAAGACGACTTCATCAATTTGGTATGAATCATCTAGGGTAAAGGTTGCTGAAAATAATTTAGTGGGAGGCTTCTCTACTGAAATAGCCTCATAGCTTCCCGGATTTAATCGAACACCTGCCAAATCTTGGCTGCCTGCTACGGAAATTGCATTTTCCCTTATATCACTATTTTCCGGATCATTTTCCAAAACCCACTTCAGTAAATTTTCCTTATATTTCTGCCAAGCAGAGTAATCGATGCCTTTAATTAATACTGCTGCTCCTAAACCGGTTTCATTATTTCGGACATGCCTAGTATCATCATTGGTATATAAAGAATAGCTGCCTGCTTTTAAAACTATTTCCTGTTCGGGAATATAAATATTGTCTATGGAAATAGTCTCAACAGAAAATCCTTTTGGCATCTCTTGTTTTTCACTTGCTTCCTGAATATTTCCTACTGTAGAAGGTCTTGTAGTAAAAGGTCCATAGATATTACCTCGCTCATCCTCTAGAAAAAAGTTAACTGCCTCCAACTGAGGGTTTTCCTGAGGATAGGAATAGGGAAGATATACACCCCTTAGAAGAGTATTATTTTTTAAACTAAATTTTATAGGTTGCTTATCACTAGCTTGTGTTTCGATAATCTCACGACTTCCCTGATAACCTACTATTAAATTTCTTTTGCCATCATAACCCATATATTCTGAATACCAGCTGCCTGCTTTATAAATCACCCGCTCGTAAGGCTCTTCTGGCTGAGGTGATGTACTTGGAGCACTAAGGGCAGCAAGGGGTAAAATAGATGTTAATAATATTACTATAGAGAAAATTATGGCTAACTCATTTTTCAAATTGCGTTTTCCCATAACCACACCCCCTTATTTGAGAAAATTACCGGCAAGAGAGCTGATTAATCCTACAACGCCCTCAATATAAGCCGGCATTTTACCTAAAAATCCTATCGAGTAAAGCCATAGAGTAGAAAAGGACCAAGAGATGGCAGAAGTAAGAATGGTATTTTTCATGGCTTGCTTTCCTTTAAGCTTGCCTATTTCCATTGACGCCGAAGCGGCAGCGGTCATCAGACCTGCTGAAACAAAACCGCCTGTTATGGACCAACCCATGACAAAGGTGGCTAAAAGGGCCATAACTGCAAAAGGAACCATAAAGGTCATACCCTTTTCTACTGCATGGGAAATTGTTTTTCTCCCGATACTGGCCTTTAAGTCAGGATTAAACATCCGCAAAAGTCCGCTCAGGAAAGCCTTACACAAAGAACCGAAAACTAGCCCCACTACTATCCCAAACAGGATGTTCGCTGGATTAAATCTATCTAGGGGATTAAAAAATGCTGTTAGACCAAAGGCAATAAAGCATAACTGCCGAAAAAATCGCCGCCACCCATTGCCTTTAGCGATATCCTCCGTCATCTAAGTCACCTCCTATATTTTCCCGAAAAAGGACCATGTAAATAGGACAACTGCACCGGCAATAGTAGCAAGTGGTATGCTCAAGGTGCTTTTGCCGCCTGTCATCTCCCTAATACTCATAATTATGGGACCGGTAGCCCACAAAACACCGGTAACACCAAAAGCAATAGATGTCTTCCATCCGAAAACAAAGGAAAACAATATACCACAAATACCGTAAATCAACGCCCCACTATAGCTTAAACAAAATGACGAAATAGCCCAGCCGATACTTTTATCTGACTTGGTAAGCTTTAAGATAACCCAGATTATTGCCCCTAAGAGGGGTATGACTGTTATCCCATAAACTATTCCAGCACCTGCAGAAAGCATTACAAACTGTAGCCCCTTTTGACCTGTTTTATAAAGATCAAGTCCTGTTTGCATAAAGAAAAATGCAAAGGCTAAAGCAGAAACTCCCAGGGAAAAGAACCAGGGGATGCCGGCAACAGCTGACTTTAAAGCTGTTGCCGGACTAATCATCATGGAAATAATTGTTCTAAATATTGGGGTTTTTGTTTTCTTCATTCACTTTTCCCCTTTCTATATCCTAATTTGAATGGCGTTTTTATTTGTCCTTTTTAAAATTTGTCCAATCTTCCTTTGTTAATTGGATAAACTGTCCATCCTTATAGTGGAAAAAATAATTATTGTCGTAACTTCTTAGTTCATCTATTCCATAGGAGCCTTTTACATGAATGGTGACAAATGGCCCGCTTTTATCGTTAGCATAAAGGGTAAAGGAACCATCTACATCTGCTTTTTCTCCTTTTATCTTAGCGGGCACCAAGCCACAGGTTCCGTATGTTCCATAAGGAGATAATCCCTCATCTATAAAAGGATTTTCATGGCCAGAAGGATCTATAAGAAATTTTACTGCTTCCGGGGACAAATTTCTCACATTTACACCTGCTTCAATTGCGTTTTTTTCAGCGACTAGATTCTGGCCATTATCATTGCCATTATTACTATCACTACAAGCTGTAACTGAAAAAATCATTATAAAAATAAGCATAATTAAATAAATATTTTTCATTCTGATCACCTTTCTTAGATATATTTATGATTTATCAACCACGCCTCAGGACTTCAAGATAATCGCTTAATATTTTAACTACATAGGCAACTGCATCATCAGCTTTACCTGCAAGCTTATCCCCTGCATCTAATACACTCTTGGTCCCTTTAGTTACTACATCATTTGTCAATGCTTGGTCGGCATCAGCTATACTGATTTTTTCCGTCCATCTCCCTTTGGCACTATTACTAATAAAATCACCCAAGAGTGCTCCTGCACCTTTACCCACGAAATCCAAAAGTCCCCGTTTAATTGATTCTGTTATCCCAATGGGGTTGTTATTGTCATCCTTATCAAAATGCCAATGGTAACCTATGCGATAAATAACATAGCAGGAAAGCCAAGCAGCAAGTTTTTTCGGCTCATTTACCTTAGGTACTTCAATAAGACCATCAGCCGAGCCGGCACTTTGCACAAGGCGGTTATTTACAAACTTCGTTGTAAGGTCCCAAGTGCTTTTCCCTGCACCACCTTCCACATACAAACCATAGAGCTCCAATAAACCGCTTTTTACCTGACCTGCTAGAAAACCGGCTATCGGTCCGCCAATAGGCGCCAGAGCTAGGTCAAAAGCAATATCACCAATATAAACAACTAAATCTGCGGTAGCAATTGCCTCGTCATACCAGGCTGCTTCCGCTAAATACTCCTGACCCTCTTGCATTATGGAGATTTCTGCAATACTCCAGCATTTTCTCCTAAAGACCTTAAAGTCTTCAAGCCCTAGGTTATATTTGGCCTTTTCCAGCTCATACAATTTTTCCCCTCTGAAGCGAGGTGCCATATAGATCTCAATGACTCTTTTACAGGCTAAATACTCTTTTTCATAATCTGCTGTGTACTGCATTACGTCCGGAGCAAGCTCTAGCTCTATTTCATTTTCAAAGGTGTTTTCACCATAGGCTGCAGATATTTCCATTGTTCCTTGGACAGGATTAGTTGCCGGGAAATTCTTTTTGGCCTTAGCGATAAATCTTTTGGCATCAGCAAGGACACTATTTTCATCTGGTAAAATATCAGTGCCAATTAGCTCAAATATGTTTTTCTTATCCGTTAAGTTAATATATATATTTTCCGGCATTACAAATCTAAGACTTTTGTCAGTTTCATCCCATACTCCAAGCTTAATATTAAATAGAGTTTCGGCCATCTCATCACTATCCATGCTGACTCTATAGCCGCGAATTTCTTTGGGCTTACCTAAAAAGTCTGCCAACACACCCTCATAGCACATTTCTACATAAAATACCGCCCGGGCATATTCCTTTTCATATTCTGCAATAACTTCACAGCTATAGCTTTCGAAAAACTTCTCAAAAGATTTTTTCTCTTCCATATCAGTTGCAATGATGATATTGTTACCCTTCTTATCCTTCTTGGCTTCCAGAATAAAGGGAATATCCTTTTTCATACAACAAACATTAACCTGAGGTTCAGTAAGAAAGTCTATCAGCTTAAAGGGTAGCTCAAAGCTTCTGCCTGATGCGGCAAGTACATACAGTTGCTCACGGTCAAGCTCAATTCTCCCTTCACCAATAAGTTTGAATTTCACATTGTTCTGGAATACTCCACCCTCTCCCGTGAAGCGAAAGCTGATTATCACTTCTTCAGGAATTGCAACACCCTTTGCTCCTCCTGCATAAACCGATGCTCCCAAATATGCCCTCGATAGAGAAGTAGGTCCAATATCAAGTAGTTGATTAGTAGAAAAAATTTCAATCTGCTCTGTTAAATCAGATCTTTCAACCTCTACTCCTTGGGAATTTATCTCCAGCATTCGGGCATAGACAAATACAGGGTCGGCATTATATTTGAGCCTATCTCCAAATTCTTTATATATGGCCATTTTATAGGTGCTGCCCTGACCTTTTTCCTCATTTATACCACTGGTAGCACCAGCAGCCGCTCCTGATGCTCCTCCCACAGCAACTGAACCTGCCGCTGCTGCTACTGCACCGGCTAGACCAATGACAATTGCTACTCCCACGGCTGTATTGGTCTCTCCACTAGTTTTAGCTGCCTCAGTATTTACTACTTGAGTTATTGGTACATTGGCTGCTTGAAGGGGCTTAACTGTAAATAGATATGCCTCAGGTGCTTTAGACTCTTGCCACAATTCCTTATTGTAGTGGTAGTACTTAATCTTGCCATCTGGAGCGCCTCTTCCTAATTCATAGCCAATTTGCAGCCTTTCACCCTCTTGACCGGGAACCTGGATTGTCTCAAAAAACATTTTGAATGGTCCTGAGAAATCATAATAAAGGATATGATATGGGTCTTTTGCACTAACCTTCACTGAAAATTCCATAGAACCCGCTAATACCGGTACCATTTCCCCCCGGTACTCATCCTTTGTGATTTGTCCCTTCATGGATAGCACTCCGCTTATATTATCAATAGTCGCTTGGGATGAATAAGTAAATTCCTGACCAGGGCGGATTTCTGCATCAATGCCTTTCAAGAATTCTGTTAACATCTCAACCTCAGAAAGATGATAATCAACGGTAGGATATTTATAATATTCACTAAACTTAATATGATAACTTTTTTCGATATTTTCTTGAGCATAAATAGGGAGGGAAATAATAAAGCTTAAAAGAAGCAGCGTCGCAAAGCACAAGAATAAAAACTTTGTCTTTTTCACCCAGCCGCCACCTCCTTTTTACTGTTTCCCGTGACCTTCAGCACTATGACCCCTATTGCCAGGACTAAGCCTAATAGATAGCCAATACTGTCAATACCTATGGCGGAAAGGGGTACCCCTAAGGCAAACCCGGCAGTCCAACCGGCCATAATGCCTGTTATATCCTGGGTATTAATAATTTTACCCTTACTGTATTTGTGAATCAGCGACATGAGAAAGCCCCGTAAAAAACCTGCTTTATTGGATAAAGCCCTCAGGGAAAGAATAAAAGCTACTATGCCCACCATACTGTTTTCTAGCGAGGCATTGCCTGATAAAAAATTATAGCCAATAAGTGCAAAGCCACCTCCTAAGAGCAGAGGGGTAAGTGCTTGGGGATCCCTGACATTACATAATGAAATTAAGTTTTGCACTCCACCACCCATACCTTTAAAGGTCTTCCCTCCTGAAAAAATCGGTAGCACTATGGCTGAGGCCAAATAGACAAATAAGCCCTTGCCAATAATACCACCGACCATTCCAAGGGGACCGCCATTAGTACCGCCTTGGGCAAAGGTAAGAAAGCTTAATAATTTAACGAAAGCCGAGTTTATTCCCAAGATGGGCAATATCATTAATACTAGCCAAATAGCTGCTATGATAAGTGCAGGAATAAGCTTCTTTTTATCCTTTAGAGCTTCTGTTATACCTTTATAAAGCTTACCGAACCCTCCAACTAAATATTTTATGGGTGTAAGATTTATATTTGGTATTCCTTCTATAGGAGGCACAAATTGGGTAAAAACCATCTCTCCCCCGGTTGCTGCCGCAAAAGAGGTGTTCCCCAATAGTCCACTGTCCGAAGAAATTATACTACCCGACTTTACAATGATGTTGTTTGGCTGTGTTGAATCTAAACTAGGCTCTGCTGTGCTCTGTACTGATTCCGGTTGTTTTGCTTGCTCTAACACATGCTGAATCTCTTCTTGAGATACTTTTGCTCCGCAGGCAGTGCAGAACTTGCTTTCCGGTGCAAGCTCTGCACCACATTGGGTGCAAAACTGTTTAGCCATTACTCTTCCCCCTTGAATTTATTTACTATTCTATTCCGTAGAGACCTTTTAACCTTTCCCTTGTCAGTGGTTCTATTTTGGCAACCATTCCTTCTTCATATTCTCCACTTAAACCCATACTTGCCATGAACTTCTTATACTCTTCCTCTGTATAGAAAGAAAATAGAAGAGAGCCTATATTTCCCGATTTATAATGGACTCTATCAAAATAAACCCAAACAGTGTGGCCTTTATCATCTTGGGTTACCTTATCGGCGGCACCAAATACTTCAGTAATTGCTTTCATATTTTTTAATTTTTGATCGTCATGTAGTTTGTTAAATTTTTCAATAGGCATTGTATTAGGTTTCTCTTTTTCCTCCGGTGGTGCGACTCCTTTCTCCTCAGAACATCCTGTCAAAAAGATCGTCATTGTCAATATCAGCACCATGATCAGAAAAAACATCTTTTTCACCACTTTCACACACTCCTCTTTAATATTAATAATTTTAGATTTTTCTTCTTAATTGAAAGTTTCGTTTGTTTTTTATCTTTCGACTATTCATTGCATATATCAAAAAACCGCCTGCGCCGACTAATACCAATTGTCCAAGAGTAGGCTTTGTTTCCTCCTCTAAAACATTTAGATAAGGAAAAGCTCGGAAATATCTTACTGTTGTAATGGTATTAGGACTTTTAACATACCCCCCACTGCTAATTTTTGTTGTATAACCGTCTATACTTTTGCCGTCAGGCAGCTTAAAGGTGTAGCTAACAATATAGGAATATCTGCCGGATTTTCCGTCTGTGCGCTCCCCGCCTTGTCTTCTAACATTAGTAATAACGGCTGTATCCTTTTCACCGATGACACCTAAAACAATAGTGCCAACTCCCCATAAAATAAGTGCAATTCCAAGCAAGGTTATAAATATCCGCATTACAATATTGCTATCACTTGATTTAGCCATTTAAATCACTCCTGCTTTAATGTTTCATTTTAGGTATAACAACATTATCTGCTTTTTGTAAAATTACTTCCTCTACTTGGCTATAATTTTTTTCTGTACAAAACACCGCTATTTTTTCAGAAAATCCGCCTCTAAGTAGAATAGTTTTAGATTGAGGGTAAAATTGTACCTTCTGTATTTTTTTCCATTTGATAAAAACTGTTTGCCTTGACTGGGCAAGAAGCCCGGCTCCCATAGCTGCAGGCTTACGGGATAGTAATCCTAGTACAACCGTAAGTACGTTAATAATAAGGTTCCTCTTCGCCTGCTTCTTCTGGGTGTAATTTAGGATGCCTTTATCATCAATAATAAAGCCTGCCCCATATTTACCACCGTAAACTATCATGATTAAGAGATAGGTTAGCAAAAAAGTGGCACTTATAAGCCCCAATGCGTACAGCGTATAAACTGTAAAAACTTTCCCTCTCATTACAATCAACAGGATAACGAAAAGAAGACCAAAGGGTATACCGATGGCAATCGCTAGTTGTCTAAGAATAATCGGGTCACGAAAAATAGGTACATCTATTTCCCATTGCATATATTCTTTATTCATTACTTTAACAGCGGACATTTACAGCGGAAGCAATCCTCATTAGCAATATCATTAATCGATGCACAAGCTATACAAAATAAAAAGGTATCCTTTGATTTATCATATTTTTCATACCCAAAGCCTTTGTGATGACGGACTTTATCGCCTATATTGTAGTAGTTATAGACAATGTCATTATTTTCAGTACTATGCTCGTAAATCTTGCCGTTATCATCCCTCCGAACCGTGTATTCATATACGGTATTGGTGGTATATGTATCGTTATTTTTATCCCAATGTTTCTTTTCATATATCCTCTTATCATCAACAACACCATCCCAGGTACTATCCCGGCCTTTTTTAAAGTTTTGAACTAAAGCAATGGTTACAAACATACCTCCAATTCCCATACCATAGTATAGAGAATAAGGCCAATCAACTTCATCGCTGTACGAACCATAGATAGGAAATGCTATTATAGCAATAGCTGCTATGATAATAGAAAAAAGAAACGCCCAATTTTTGGAGGCCATTGAATATCTAGCAAAGCGTGGATCATCGATCTTAGGAGAAAAACCGACATACTGTGGGTTATTAAATACA
This sequence comes from Clostridiaceae bacterium BRH_c20a, assembly GCA_000961765.1. Lineage (GTDB taxonomy): Bacteria > Bacillota > Peptococcia > Peptococcales > BICA1-8 > BICA1-8. The sequence goes on from LADT01000035.1 coordinate 42,103, forward strand.
ACATTCTTTTTTTCTCGGAATACCTTAGGCTTATCTGATAAGAGCTCTAAGCCACAACCGGTGCAAAATTTTGCTTTTTCTGGTAACTGGGTACCACAATTTGCACAATACATAAAATCACTCCTTATCCCTCATTAATCTGAAATACGGTAGTTCTTCTACACCTAAGATCATGCCGCAAACATTATTAGGAAATATATTTAAAAATTTGTTATAACTAGACACAGTATCATTGTAAATATAGCGACATATCTCTATCTTCTCTTCCAGTTCCCTCATTTGTTGTTCAAGGAGTACAAAACTTGCCTCAGTTTTAAGCACAATGCACTTTTCACTTACAGTAAATAACCTCTCTAAAAGTCTACTTATCTTTTGGGAGAATTTCATAATATCAATAGCTGCCTTTGCATCTATAAGATTGGCTCTTGCTTGAATAATCTGGAGCAAAATTTCCTGTTTATAGGCTTCGAAGCCGAAAACCATATCCACATACTCTAGAATCAAATCATTTCTCTTTGTGTGTTGTAGATCTAATTGTGTCCAGCTGTCCTCCACCAAAATTTTATTATTAGCCATCTTGCTATAAAAAAATATCAGCCATCCAGCAGTAACAATAATGAATACTAAAAGAATCCCAATAATATATTGCATAATACCCTCCCGGCATCTTTAACTTTCCAATATTTATTATGCATAGGTAATTAAACAATTTAAATATATCTTTTTTTGTTCCATCTAAAAACACACAAAAAGTGTTGTTTATAAAAAAGCAGCCCACACAAAAAGGGTGGGTATTTGCCAAAAAAACAAGGAGCCTGCGACTTTTACCGCAGGCTCCTTAAATCTTTATTAATTTTTATCCGTGAACAATTTAATTAGCTCCATTTTATTATTGATATTAAGCTTCTGATAGATGTTTTTTATGTGGTATTTTAAAGTATTTTCGCTTATAAATAGATTTTCAGACATTGCTTTATATGTATAGCCCCTAAGTAATAGCTTTACTACCTCCATTTCTTTTTCCGTCAAGTTTTTATCAGACTTAAAAGTAGATAGTGCCTTATCCTGTTCGCCTTCTACCATGTTAGCAAACTTAATTATAAAGGGATGATTTTTCAGTAGTTTTGTAAGCTGCGTATTAAGTATAGGCAGCATTATCATGACAATGAAAATAACTACCAAAGCAATGATTGAAGCTAGCCGGATACCATTATCTAGGGAAAAAATATGATTCCCGATAATTCCACCGATAATTATCCCTAGAACATTCATGGATAGCCCTATGCCTAATATTTGAGCAGGGTTATCGGAATAATCAAAAATATTGCCCAAGATACTCCACCAAAATAAATCACAAACCCCGAAGGCGCCTAGCATAAGTGTATTAATTATTAGATAACTAGTAACTGAAGTATCAAGCCACATAAAAGAAATAAAAGAAAGCCCGATCATAATCATAGCAACATACAAAATATAAGCTTTATTGGTTCTTTCAGGCATATTTCTAAGTATCAATAATGCTACAATATATGGTACAGCCCAGTAATAACTTGTGAGAAGCTCAAAGTGACCAAAAGCAGGAGTCACAACCTGATACATAAGCCCCGAATTTATCGTAATTATTACTATAAATACACTTAGAAAGACTAATGGCTTGAGAATGGAAGATGTATTTTGTGGAAACCTCACTGGGTATACTCCTTTTGTATATCCTTCACCGGGAGATGCTTCTAATCTAAATGTCATTAATAGTGCCCCTAAAAGAGCGATGATTATTATACCTAGACCAATAAATCCTGAAGTGCTTACAGTCACTACATTCGTAAAAATCATAATAATATTTGAAAGGATAAGGACATCAGCAGCAGTTTTAATACGCTGAGAGGGGTGAGAATATGTTTTATAGTAAAATCCCCAACTAGCTACGCATAGACCTGCGAAATAAGCCATGGGGACCATTGCTATGTACCAAAGAAAAGAAAATGGCAAAAAGAAGACCAGACTTCCTGAGATGCACACTACTGTGGAGTTAATCATTGTCATTTTGGCAGCAAACTGCCTTTTTATAAAAAATCCACTGGTAAACAAGCCAATGAAATGTGCAAGCACTGCAACTAAGCTAAGAAATGAACCATCTGCTTCTGAATTTTCTGCCAAAGAATACAATATCTGCCCTTCAAAGGGAAAGGATAAAAGCCAGGCAAAAAACAGTGAAAAGCCAATGGTCGAATATTTTCTCTGAATTGCAGCTTCATTCATTTCTGCTCTGCCCATGTCCAACTCACCTCTTCTATATCCTTAACTTTATCTTTTTATTGTTTATTTTAGCATGTAATTGTCAAGAATAATATGGTTTAATTACATATTTTAGGATATATGTGGTTCTCATAAATTTATTATATGATGAATTGATCCTTGCCGGCTTTAGAATTCCAATTTCATCATAGTATCTTAATGTTCTGGTGCTGATTCCAGCTAGCTGTGCCAGTTTTTGCACTGTGTATTCCATGGGTTCACCTCCTGACAAGACAACTATACACCTTCACGTAACGTCAATGTCAATAGACTTTTACAAAAAGTTAGAACCACTTCATTGCTTTTATTCCCACTCCTTCCAAACCTCAGGCTTAAAACCCACGGTAGCTTTTTTGCCATTACGCACAATAGGAGTTTTGTAGAGTTTAGGGTTTTTAAAAAGTATCTCCTCTCGCAAACTACTTCCTCCTATATGATGAAGGTTTAATTTTTTATAATCATTTGCCTCGGAGTTAATTAAATTGGCCAAACCTACGGAAGCTTTAACACTATCAAATTCACCTTTACTTAATCCGTATTTAAATAAATCAATATATTGATATTTTATTTTCCTCTCTTTAAAATACCGCTCAGTTTTTTGGGTATCAAAACATTTTTTAGTCCCGTAGACCTGAACATTCATTAGTAACACTACTCCTTTTCTACTACTACTTATTTATTATTAATCATTTCTTTTACCTGTGCAACATCCAATTGATTAAAAAGAACAAAAAGAACAATATAAACAAAATATTGTCGCAAGGGAAACAGAATGTTAACATTTAGAAGTAGTTTTCTGAATATTCAAAATGTTATATAAAATTTTCTAATGTTTATAATATTCTTTATTTATATGTTTCACGCTATCTTTATATCAACAATATCAGACACGTTTAGTTTTCACAACCTACAAAGGAGGTGATAAGATAAGATCCTATAACAACACCATTGTAATACAAAATAACCTATTTATAAAATTTTGAGGAGGTTTTTAAATGAAATTGAAAAACAATCATTTATTAATACTATTATGTCTTGTGTTAGCTATTTCCCTTGTGACGGCAGGGTGTGGAGGAACAAAGGAACCAGCCCCAGCACCCGCTCCAGAAAAAAGTGAGCCCGTTGAGACAGCAGATCCAAAAGCAAACTGGCCAAAAACCCTTGACCTAGGTGCAGCTTCTATTGGCGGCGCATATTATGTTTATGCCGGCGGTATCTCCACCGTAGTCGAAGAAATAGTAGGAATTCCTGTTGGTGTTGAAGTTACTGGAGGGCCTAATCACAACATGCAGCTTGTTGATATAGGAGATTTAGACTTAGGTATGGTTACCATGGGGCCAGCATATGAAGCTTGGAATGGTTTAGAAGACTGGACAGGTGGTAAAGAGCACAAAAACGTACGTGCCATTTTCCCAATGTACAGCACTTACTCCCAATGGTGGGCTGAAAAGGGAGCCGGTATCACAAATATTCACGATCTTGAGGGTAAGCGAGTAGGTGCAGGACCATCAGGAGGTACCGCCGGCACTTTCCATCCGAGGTTCTTGGAGCTCTTAGGTATAAAAGCAACCATTGTCAATGCAGGTCTAAGTGATTTGGTATCTCAACATCTTGACAAGCAGCTAGATGCTAACAGTTTCGCTTCAGGCGTCCCTGTAGCGGGAGTATTAGAATATAGTGCTCAAAAAGATACAGTCTTTTTTGGTGTTGATGGTGAGGATAGGGACAAAATTCTTGCCGAGTGGCCTTTCTGGGCAAAGGCAGTTGTACCTAAAGACAAGTATGATTTCTTGGATAAGGACGTAGAAACTGTAGCAATTTGGAATGTGGCTATTGCTAATAAGGATTTAGAAGACAGCTTGGTATATGAAATAGTTAAAGCGATTATGGAAAATAATAAGATGATGCTTGATGCCCATTCAGCTGCGGCTGAAACAGTACCTGAAAACCTTGATGGCAATACCTTTATGTGGATGCACCCGGGGGCAATCAAGTACTTCGAAGAAATTGGGATAAAAGTCAACCCCGACCTTTACCCACCAGAGTATAAAAAATAAAGCCTGTTCCTCGTCCACTCTAATAGGGTGGACGGGGATTTAACTTGATTATCTTGAGGGAAGGAGTTTGACATAATGACTAAAAAAATAAAAGAAGCTGCAAATTCGGAACAAGAGGCGGCTCTCATGGCAAAACTAAATTTAACTGAAAAACTACAGCTTGAAGCAGCAGATGATGCAGAGACGTCAAATCATCGTAATTTACGTGGTTGGTTAGCCAAAATAGTTGCTGTTATAAGTGTTGTTACTGCCTTATTTCATATAGTATCCTTAATATGGTATCCTATTGACCCTTGGCTTTTCCGCAGTGCACACATAATGTTACTTTCTGTCTTAGGATTCATTCTGGTTCCCGGTTGGGTAAAAGCAAAAGATAAGATTCATTTTATAGATTGGTTATGTGTAATAGGCAGTATTGCTGCTTTCTTATATATTTACATTAATTTTGATGCATTAATTTTCAGAGCAGGGGTTCTGCCCACTCAGTGGGACTTTTATGTAGCTTTGTTAGGGGTAATTTTAGTATTAGAGCTAACTCGCAGGGTCAGTGGCTGGTCTCTCCCTATTTTAGCTTTCGTCTTTATTGGTTATGCTTTTTTAGGTCCCTACTTACCAGGTATTTTGCAGCACCGTGGCTATAGCATGGAACGTTTTTTTAGTTATATTTATGGTTTAGATGGTATCTTTAGTGTACCCATAGCTATTTCTTCCCGATATATTGTTATATTTATAATTTTTAGTGCTTTTCTACAGGTATCAGGGGTAGGGAAATATTTTGTAGAATGGGCATTTTCCATAAGCGGACACCTAAGAGGGGGTCCGGCGAAAGTTGCAGTACTTGCAAGTGCCTTGATGGGTACTATGAATGGTACTTCAGCAGGAAACGCTGTTGCAACAGGAAGCTTAACAATACCCTTAATGAAAAAGGTAGGGTATTCTTCAAGATTTGCTGCCGCTACCGAAGCCGTAGCCTCTACAGGTGGGCAGATAATGCCTCCAATTATGGGTGCGGGGATATTTATTATGGCGGAGATGACTGGTATTAGATATCAACAGATCATGGTTGCAGGTGTTATTCCTGCAATATTGTATTTTGCATCCACTTACTTTATGGTTGATAAAGAAGCTAGTAAACTCAACCTGCTGGGAGTCCCCCGATCGATGCTACCTGACTTTAAAGAAATTATGAAGCGCAGTTATATGTTTATCCCCGTGCTAGGACTCTTTATCATGCTTGCTTCAGGATATTCTGTAATAATGTCTGGTTTTGTTGCTATAATCACTACTATTCTGGTCAGCTGGCTTACTAAAGACAGCCGGATGGGTGTGAAAGAGATATTGACGGGATTTGATAAAGGTTCCCGGGGGTCTATTCAACTAATGGCAGTTTGTGCCTCTGCCGGGGTTGTTATGGGGGTTATTGCTTTAACTGGTGTTGGCATGAAGTTTGCCAGCCTACTACTCAAACTTGCCGGTGCCTCTCATCTTTTAGCTCTCGGATTTGCCATGCTGATTGCTATTATTTTAGGAATGGGAATGCCCACTACTGCTGCCTATGCAGTAGCAGCCTCAGTTGTTGCACCAGGGTTAATTAGACTTGGTATTGAACCCTTAATGGCACATTTCTTTATATTCTATTATGCATGTCTATCAGCTATTACACCTCCTGTAGCATTAGCAGCATATGCAGCATCAGCCATCAGCGGCTCTGATCCTATGAAAACCAGCTTTACCTCATTTCGATTGGGGATTGCTGCCTATATAGTTCCTTTTATGTTTTTCTATGCACCGGGTATCTTAATGATAGGCCAGCCCATTGATATTATTATGCGAACTATCACAGCCTTAATCGGGATTTATGCTTTAGCATCAGGAGTACAAGGCTGGTTTTGGGGTAGAGTTGGTATGCCAATTAGAGGAATTTTGATTATAACATCCATATTTTTAATTACAAAATCCGTTTTGTTAGATTTTGTTGGTTTTGGAGTGCTAGTACTTTTATTTGCTGTTAAGAAAATAAATAATAAAAAAATTGCTTCTGAAATGGCTGAAATGACTACAACCAATGCAGAAGCATAATACCTAAAAAATCGGCTGCACCGATTGTAGCTACAGTGCTACAGTGCTACAGAAAAAACAAAAAAAATTTATTGCACCCACCACGATAAACTAAAGCATTCCATCCATCCTTATTGATAGCGAAGGATCTTACGTGTACGTAAGATCCTTCGGTCGTTCTTCCCTCAGGATGACACAGCAATCATCACTATTATTACCCACCAAATCACCTATCAATTCTTTGCTGGCATCATCTATATACATCTCATAAATAGGGTGTAGCAATCGCTTCCATTCTTCCTTTTGTTTATCGGTTAGATAATAAATTGTAGTGCCGGTTTCTCCCAATAACTTTTCAACTTCAGCATTTTGCTTTTGGGCTTCTTCTCGTTCCCAAAGAGTTACCTCTTTTAAAGTCTCTTCCAGTATTATTCTTATTTCATCAGGCAAACTGTTCCAAAAGGAGGCGTTAGTTAATACTGTGTATGCCAAATAACCATGATTACTTATTGTAAGGTGAGGCTGTACCCTGTAAAACTTCTTACTGTAAAAATTGGATAAAGGGTTTTCTGATGCATTTGCAACTCCGGTCTGGAGGGCACTGTAAACCTCACTAAAGGGTAATTCTTTAATACTGGCTCCTAGCAATTCAAACTGACTCTTAAGCACTGGGCTAGGCATTGTACGGAAAATAAGTCCGTGGAAATCTTCTACTTCTTTAATGGAGCGCACTGCACTAATCTGTTTAAAACCGCTATCCCACATAGCTAAACCCATAATATTGTCTTTTTTCATAATTTCAAATAGCCTTTGCCCAAGTTCACCATCCATAACCCGGTGTACTTCCATATAATTATTAAATAAAAAAGGAAGATCAAAAACCTGCCATTCCGGATACATTTCCGTTAGCTTTGCTGTGGCTGGAGCAATTATTTGTACGTTATTATCCAATAGTGCCTTTATCTCTTCACCATCTTTATATAAAGTAGAGTTTGGGTAAACTTGAACTTCTACCTTGCCCTTTGTTCGTTCCTGGACCAACTGAGCAAATAGTTTGGCTGCTTTTCCCTTAGGCGAAGATTCAGCAACAACATGGGAAAAACGAATGATTATTCGGTCATCTTCGGATATTTGTTCCAAATCTTTTGCCCGATTCGAGCAACCCGCAATACTAATCAATAAACCAGATAGTAGTATTATTGCAAAGAAGAATTTAATTTTCTGCATCACATATATCCCCCCAAACTCCTTTATACAATTCTGTATCGATTTACCGGACGTCCTACAGAACCGTACTGCGCCTCCAACTTTACTTTTCCGGTTTTATCCAAATAATCCAGGTAGCGTCTGGCAGTAATCCTTGCCAATCCAATGCCTTCCGCAACCTCCTCTGCCGAGAAGCTCTTTTTATTTTTCATCAACAAAAGCAAAATCTGCTTCATAGTTACCTCGGTAAGCCCTTTGGGTAATTCAATAACAACTGAGTTGGGTTTTTGAGCAACCGTTATCTGGTCAATATCCTCTTGGTTAAAAGGTGATTTCTTGTTTAGTTTTTTGACCAGCTCTTTATAGTTTTCCAGTGCACTTTTAATTCTTTGAAATTTAAAAGGTTTCACAATAAAATCTACAGCACCAAATCTAAAGACCTCCTGGATAATATTCGCATCCCTTGCTGCAGTTACCACAATAAAATCCGTTGGAATATTTAAATTTCTAATCTCCTTCAGTGTCTCAAGCCCGTCCTTTTCCGGCAAATAAATATCCAATATAACCAAATGGGGTCTTAGTTTATTAACTACCTCAACTGCCCTTATACCTGTTTCAGCCACCCCAACTACTTGAAAACCGCCTACATCCGATATAAACTGCTTATTTACTTCCATAACCATTGGGTCATCTTCCACAATAACTGTACGGATGTCCATTAATTTCCTCCCCTTACCAAGGTAAAAATAAACTCAATCGGGTACCCATATTAGGCTTCGAATCAATTTCAATTGTACCCATAGCAGTTCTTACATATTGTTCCACTAGATAAAGACCATAACCCCGCCCGTACCCCTTAGTGGAGAAGCCATTTGTAAAGACATGCCCTCTGACATCTGGGGCAATACCCCGACCCTGATCCTCGACTACAATCTTCAGCCCTTTCTCATCTTCCCTAATAGAAAAGTATACATGGCGACGATTTTCCTCCAAACCACTAACAGCTTCCATAGCATTTTCTAACAGATTCCCTAAAACAACTACCATAGCGCCGGTATCTAAAGTATGGGGTAGTTTACTCAACTTGCTTTTTGGATCAATCTCCAAAGATATTTTTAACTCTTTAGCATGGCTAAATTTACCTAGTATCAAGCCGGCTAAGCCATAATCCTTAATACATTTGGTTATCAGTCTAGTGACCTCCTGCTGTTCCTCTGTAATAGAATAAATGTAGTCTAATGCCTTTTCGTACTTTTTTAATTGGATTAAACCTGCAATGGTGTGCAATTTGTTAAGGTGTTCATGATTTTGTACTCTCAAGGCTTCAATAAATTTTTTCACTCCCGTTAATTCTTCAGCCATTTCACGTACTTCGGTCTTATCTTGAAAAATAGCCACCGCTCCGACAATTGTACCTTTCACTTGGATAGGTATTCTATTGACAAAAACCACTATCCCGTTAATTTCAGTTTCTTGTTGATACTCGGACTCCCCAGTCTGAGCTATACTCGGCAGCCGTGTATTAGGTATTACGTCACTAATGTCATTACCATATACATCGCCATAGATCCCCGCTATTCTTTTTGCTGCATCATTCATAATGGTAATTTTATTGTCGCGGTCGATGGCTATTATTCCTTCGCCAATTGATTGGAAGACACCTATCCGCTCTTCTAATAATCTCGCAATTTCGGCAGGTTCCATATTAAACATCACCCTTTTCATATTACGGGCAAAGAAAACAGAACCGATAACCCCTACAACTAAGCCCACTAAAAGTGAGAAATAAAGCTCAAAACGCATATTATGAGCCAGTTTACTTATAGTAGGAGTTAATATACCCACGACCACAACACCAACCTGTTTTGTACCTTCTTCAGCCATAATGGGAACAAAAGCCCTTACCGACGGGCCTAAAATCCCTTCAGCCTTGGAGATATACTCATTTTCGGCAAAGGCCGGGGCTTCATCGCCTCCCGAAAATTGGGTCCCAATATAGTTCTGCAGCGGGTGTGATAATCGGGTTTTGGACATATTCAGTACTACAATATATTCCACATTAGTAGCTAAGCGGGTCTTCTCTGCAATGGGTTGTATTGACTTCGATCCATCAAATTGACTAACAGCCTGTTGGATCTCTTCTAACTGAGATAAGGTGCGGGCTATTGCAAGAGCTTTAGAGCCCAGTTCTTTTTCCAACTGGGCCGAAAAGTTTTCTACTAAAAATATCCCTCCAAATAAAATAGATAAGAAGACTAAACCTGATGCAAGGATAATGATTTGTGTTTGAATACTTAACCTCGATCCTATCCTCACTGGCTTGACTCCTTTCAATTTATTTCTGAATTTTATTATCTTTTCTGATAATTCTACAAAGCTAAGCCCCTTTCCTCCTATTACAAGCAATTTCTATTATAAGCTTGTTGTTTAAAACGGATATACCCTAAAATTTACTGTTAATAACTTTTTTGATATAATCTTTACTAATAAGTCTTATTTTAGAAAAAAAGAAATACTTATTTTATATTGAGAAGTAGGAGGACAAATATGCCAAAGCGAATGGACATCAACAAAATCCTAATTATTGGTTCAGGTCCCATTGTTATTGGACAAGCTGCAGAATTTGACTATTCCGGGACTCAAGCCTGTAAGGCACTAAGAAAATTGGGTTACCAAATTGTTTTAGTCAATTCCAATCCGGCTACAATTATGACTGACCCTACGACCGCTGATGTAACCTACATAGAACCCTTGAATGTAAAAACACTCTCTGACATAATAGCTAAAGAACGACCTGATGCGCTGCTGCCAAATCTAGGGGGGCAGTCAGCTCTTAATTTGTGTTCTGAATTAGACAAGGCTGGTGTTTTAGAAAAATACGCTGTAAAGGTTATCGGAGTGCAAATTGATGCCATTGAACGGGGTGAAGACCGAATCGCCTTCAAAGAAGAAATGAACCGGCTAGGTATTGAAATGCCCCGCAGTAAACCAGCCTACACTGTTGAGGAAGCGGAAAAAATTGCCCAAGAGTTGGGTTACCCAGTGGTTATCCGCCCAGCTTACACTATGGGAGGCACCGGCGGTGGTCTGGTCTATAATATTGAAGAGTTACGTACTATAGCCAATCGGGGAATCTCCGCCAGTATGGTTGGCCAAATCCTGGTTGAGGAATCAGTGCTTGGTTGGGAAGAACTGGAGGTGGAAGTTGTACGGGACTCCAAAAATCAGTTCTTAACTATATGTTTCATTGAAAACATTGATGCCATGGGTGTGCACACCGGTGATTCCTTTTGTTCGGCTCCTATGCTCACCATCAGCCCTGAGCTTCAGCTACGCTTGCAAAAATACGCCTATGCCATTGTCGAGGCGATAGAAGTAATTGGCGGAACCAATGTTCAGTTTGCCCATGATCCAAAAACCGGACGAGTTGTTATTATTGAAATTAATCCCCGTACTTCCCGTTCATCTGCTTTAGCTTCCAAGGCCACCGGCTTTCCCATCGCATTGATTTCAGCAATGTTGGCAGCCGGCTTAACCCTTGATGAAATCCCCTACTGGCGGGAAGGCACCCTGGATAAATACACCCCTTCAGGTGATTATGTGGTCATAAAATTTCCTCGTTGGGCTTTTGAAAAATTCCCTGGTTCCCAAGACAAGCTGGGGACACAAATGCGGGCCGTGGGCGAAGTTATGAGCATTGGCAAAAACTATAAAGAAGCCTTTCAAAAAGCAATTCGCTCATTGGAAATCAATCGTTACGGCTTAGGCTTTGCTAAGAACTTTAACCGACTCTCCTTGGAAGAATTGCTGTCATTACTGATAGAGCCCTCCAGTGAACGCCAGTTTATCATGTATGAGGCATTACGCAAAGGCGCAGATATTGATGCACTTTATGGCCTAACCCACATTAAACCATGGTTCATTCAGCAAATGAAAGAACTTGTTTTGTTGGAAGAAAAGATCCTAAAATATAAAAATGCTGAACTTCCGGATGAACTGCTTGTTCAGGCTAAAAAGGACGGTTTTGCTGATCGTTATTTAGCAATGCTATTAAATCTGACAGAACAAGAAATTCGTCAGCATAGAACTGCTTTAGGGGTCGTCGAAGGATGGGAAGCTGTCCCGGTTAGTGGTGTTGAAAACGCAGCCTACTATTTTTCCACCTACAATGCTCCTGATCAGACTACATCCAGCGACCGGAAAAAGGTAATGATCCTAGGAGGAGGCCCCAATCGGATCGGTCAAGGAATTGAGTTTGACTATTGCTGTGTTCATGCGGCCTTTGCCTTACGGGATCTGGGTTATGAGACAGTTATTGTGAACTGTAATCCTGAGACGGTTTCCACTGACTTTGACACATCGGATAAACTATACTTTGAACCATTGACAGTGGAAGATGTGCTAAGCATATACGAAAAGGAAAAACCCCTTGGGGTAATCGTTCAGTTCGGAGGGCAAACCCCCTTAAATATCGCCGCCGAACTAGCCCAAGCAGGAGTGAAAATTCTCGGCACTTCCCCGGAAACTATTGACTTAGCCGAAGATCGGGACCAATTCCGTGCAATCATGGAGAAACTAGATATCCCTATGCCGGAAGCCGGCATGGCGGTAAATCTTGAGGAAGCCCTAATAATTGCCAACCGGATTGGTTATCCTTTAATGGTTCGTCCTTCATATGTTCTAGGCGGCCGCGGGATGGAAGTTGTTTACGATGAGGAAATGCTCCGTCAGTATTTAGCTGCCGCAGTCGGAGTTACTCCGGAAAGACCGATCCTGATTGATAGATTTTTGAAAGATGCTATCGAAGCAGAAGCAGACGCAATAGCCGATGGAAATGACGCTTTTGTCCCGACGGTGATGGAGCATATTGAATTGGCAGGCATCCACTCGGGAGACTCAGCCTGTGTGATTCCGCCCATAAGTATACAAGCTAAACACATTGATACTATTGTGGAATATACCAAGAAGATTGCCAAAGAAATGAACGTTGTTGGCCTGATGAATATGCAGTACGCAATTGCCGATGATAAAGTTTATGTTCTGGAAGCCAATCCCAGAGCTTCACGGACCGTTCCCCTTGTATCAAAAGTCTGTAATATCGCAATGGCCCAGATTGCCACAGAAATAATGTTGGCAGCAGAAACCGGTAAAGAGTCCCCTGTCAGCAAGCTTTTATCAAAAGGGATTCCTCATTTTGGGGTAAAAGAAGCGGTCTTCCCCTTTAGTATGTTCCCGGAAGTAGACCCAGTACTAGGACCGGAAATGCGCTCCACCGGTGAAGTATTAGGAATTGCTAATTCCTTTGGGTTGGCATACTATAAAGCTCAAGAAGCAACCCAGTCTCCCCTTCCTATTTCGGGAACCGTTCTGATCAGTGTAACCGATCAAGATAAACCGGCAGCCCTAGAGACGGCCAAAGAATTTTCCAAAAGGGGTTTTCTAGTTAAAGCGACAGATGGAACTCACAGTTTCCTTAAGGCAAATGGAATCATATCCGAAAAAATTAATAAAGTATTTCAAGGCCGTCCCGACATAGTTGATGGCATCACAAATAAGGAAATCAATCTAGTGATCAATACCCCTTCAGGAAAGCATAGCAAATACGATGACTCTTATATCCGCAAATCAGCAATTAAGCATAAGGTCCCTTATATCACAACCATGGCCGCAGCCTTAGCAAGTGCTAAAGGTATCGGGGCATATAAAGAAAAGCTTCAACAGGAAGCCAATTTAAAATCTTTGCAAGAATATCATTCCGATATTGTCCCACAATAGTTAATGTCTACTCTGGGCATACAAAAGGAACACGTTGATGTGACAATCAACGTGTTCCTTTTGTATTTAACCCTAAATGTAGCACTCTGCCTCTCAATACCCAGTATCCTGTGACAAATCATACTCTCTAGCACAATTCCTACCCTCTCTTTTAGCCGCATATAAAGCATGATCCACTTGCTTTAGAAGCATATCCATATTATCTCCATCCTTTGGATGGGCTGCAGCAACACCTATGGATACAGTCACCTTTTTATCTAAAACTGAGCCCGCATGCTCTATTGCCAACTTCTCAATGTTGTCCGACACTTTCTGTGCCATATAAGCCGCTCCGTTAATTCCGGTTTCCGGTAGTAGTACTATAAATTCCTCTCCACCGAAACGAGCCAAAATATCCCGGGGTCTGTTGACAGAATGCTGTATTTCAGCCGCTACAGTCTTGAGGCATTTATCTCCTTGTAAATGCCCATAGGTGTCATTATATTTTTTGAAATAGTCAATATCAATCATTAGCAATGCAAGTGGACAGTTTGCCCGGACTGCGCTGCTCCATTCCCTCAGGTAGGCTTCATTAAAATACCTTTTATTATAAATTTCGGTAAGGGAATCAATTTGAGAAACTCTTTCAAGTTTTTCTGATACGGTCTTTAATTCCAACTGTATCAAGTCAGACAGCTTCACCACTTTAATCATTTGCTTTAGAAGGGTTTTGTATTCCTCAAATAAATCCCTATAGTTTTGCTCATCCTTTGCTGAAGAAAATACACGTGACTGCAATAGTTTTTCAGCTATTGCCGCTACCTGCTCCTCTTTTGCAAATATTTCATTCATATTCTATCATTCCTCCCCTTTAACAACTTCCACCGTAAATGGAAGCTGGTTCAGGTCTTCCTTGAATTCCTCACCACATTCTATAGCGATGTCGTTGTCCTCATCACACATCCATTTTACCGATACTTTTCTACCCTTTATCACTCCCTGTTCCAGCAGATCTAAGATCGTCATAAACACTTTGGAAGTGCTGCTGTTGAAATAGGTAATTTTAAATTCTACCGTCATTTCTTTCGACTCCTGGTCAAGATAGTTACGAATCCACTCCAATATGGGGGTGTAAAACTTTGCAACATTTTCAGGATAGGATTCTCCTTTGATTTGAAGATAACCAGCATCCCCATCAAAATGAATATATGGCGTTGAACTGGTTTTTTCTATGACTAATTTTTGCATACCCTTACCTCCCTACGACCACTTTAATACTGAAAAATGAAAAAACCTCATCGATTTTTTCAAAGGAATATCCTAATGGTACTTCGGATTTTCTGGCCATTTCAATCAAACCAAGGCCTGCCCCCTTACTGCCCGGCTCCCGCTCCATTCTCCTGCGTTCTTTATATAACACTTTAAGTTCATCTTTATTCAGGTTCCGTAAATGTTCTAGGTTACTTTTTATTCTGGGAATATCCCCGTTATAAACCCGGTTTCCACAATAAACAAAATAGTCTCCCGTATCTTCATATCCGATAACGACAACGCCAATCCTCAGTTCTTTTTCATCTTCATCAGCCTTATTTAGCTTTTCCGCTGAATAATTCAAAACATTTTGCGCTTGCTCAATAAAAATGGAGAAAACAGCTAGTGTTGTTGCGTTCCTGGCTTCTTCAAATTCCAGGTTTCTGCGAAGTGTGTCTCCGACACCCTCGATGCTAGCCTGTGCAATAGGCCCGCTGTAGCATAGAAGTATTTTTTGTGCCTTAAGGTCCTTATACAAATTATATAACGACAGCTCCATAAATCTTTCTCCCTTCATTTATAATTTGAAACCCAACATTGTAATATCATCCCGCCGCACTTCGTTTCCTTGGTATTCTTTTAAAACATAAAGTAATTGAACTTTTTTCTCTTCCATATCCAGATGTCCCACAGCTTCAAGTAAAGCCATCAACCTTCCCTTACCAAATGGAAGCTGTCTCTCTCCTCCCGGCTGGTCTTGGTATCCATCGGTTGCAACATAAAATGTATTCCTCTCATTATATTCAATTTCATGATTTTCAAATTGTTTTTCCCTTCTTCGAGCCATGCAATCAATGGTATCAATACTTCCCTTGAATTCCCGTACAGCATCTCCGTTTGAGACGAAGACAGAAATATTTGCTCCGGCAAATAAAACTTTTCCCAATTTTGAAACGAAGAACACTGCCGCGTCCAAACCGTCAGAAATCATTTCACAGCTGCCCTCTTTTCTGAAGGATTGTTTGATCAGTCTGTCAAGTTCTTTTATAATCGTTGCAGGGTTGTCATTGCAAATCTCCTCTGAAATATGATTCAGCATGGCATTTACCGCAGTGGTCATCAGTGCTCCCGGAACCCCATGGCCTGTACAATCTCCCACCACCAGCAAAAAACCTTCGCTGTTGCTTTTCATCCAATAAAAGTCGCCGCCCACCGTGTCCCTTGGTTCAAAAATGACAAAATACTCTTTCAAGTGCTTCTTCATTTCATACTCAGATGGTAATATTGTCTGTTGAATCATTTTAGCATAATCAAGGCTGTCCTGTATTCTTGTGTTTTTCTCCTGTAACTCTCTTGTACGCTCACCAACAATTTTCTCCAATTCCTGATTGAGCTGCAAAGCCCTCCTGTATGGATTTGCTATCCGGTTGGAAAGCAAATAAAAGGTTGCAACCATTAAAAGAATAATCACAATGCAGGAAATGACCGTATTAATGATAACAGCTTTTAAAAAATTCAGACTTTCTGATCTAGGGATTTGCACAATCAACTTCCATTTGGTATCCTTTATTCCCTTGTATGCAATGTCGTAAATCTCGCCTTTTACATTCTTATATTCGGCAATTTCAAATTGTTTCTCCGTATTACCATCATTTCCCATATCCTCAATCAAAGAGGAGGGTAGGTAGTTCTGCATGTTTTTCTCCAAATATGCAGGGTTTTTTGAAAGATAAATCACCCCTGTGCCATCTACCAGCCAGATATCATTTTTAATATTGCTCTTTTTTTCATCCCGCATCAGCTCATTGATTACCTCACTCAGATTCATACCAATACCGGTCACGGCAATGGGTGAATTTACTTCCCCCATTAAAGTATTTATCCATACAAAGGTATCATTAAGCTCTTTATTTTGATCTATATTGATCTCATATTTTTTCTTCATGTTAATTGAATTAAAAAACCAAATATCATCAGGGTCGTCTACTGAAACAGTGTCTAAAAGCTCGAATTTATTCTGGTGAAAAGACCAGTAATGCTTGGTCAAATTGCTAACCAAAAAAGATGTATCATATCCGAAGCTATTGACCTGGTCTACCATTTTGTATCTTACTAATTCCCCTGCCGCTTCATCTTTTTCTTCGCTCTCGATCCAGCTCTTCATGATAGGGTCATTTGCCATCATCTGGGATGCATCCACTGCTTTATCGATTTTACCTTCAATAACTGCCCCTATGCTTTCTGCCATATTTCCAAGGTCATTGGTCTTTAATTTATTAACTACTGCATTATTCATAATCATCACGCTGATAGAACTCATAAACAATAGTGCCACTATAATAGTCATGCATCCTATAATAACTACCTTCATGGAATTGTTGTCAAATAATGAATCAATGTTTTTCTTGTTTTTATTTTTTGAAAATTTCACCGGGTGTGGCCTCCTCATACAATATCCGAGAATTTTTATATAAAATTAAAGTATATTTTTATTTACATAATTCAACATTTTTTGCGGTTTTCCTTCAATGGACAAGTTTGATTGGTCAAAGGGATAATCCTATCTTCAAATCATCAAATGGTTTTTACACTTCTATAAAAAAGGTCACCAAAATTCACCTTTGATGGAAGCGGCTAAAGACTTAACTATACACCAAAATTTATAAAGGAGCCGTTGAAGAACAATCAACGGCTCCCTGCTATTTATTCTTTTATAAGGTTATTATTGTTATCAAATCTAAATTCGAGCAAATCCTCAATTACCTCTAAATTTTTATTTGCATTAATCTCAGGCAAGAGTGCTTCGGAACAATACATCTCATCTAAAAATAAGGTGTTTTTTATCCAACATATTTTTACTTTTTCGGGGTCAGAAAGATGTAAGGTTTTCAAAGCACTCTCCATTACCCCTTTAGTTATACCTCTGCTACCACCAGTTATAGCTATTATTTTTCCGTTACTTAACTTGTCTTCTAAATTTAATTTTTCAATTCTTCTACAGCTCTAGAAACCGGATCCTCTAACTTCGGTCTAGGTAGATATTGCCTAATTTTTACCATTTTATAGATGCATCTTTTTCCTCTAATTTTAATTATCTAGGTCAGTTGACCTTTAGTGATCTTCCCTAGATAAATTAATTAGATCACGTAATACAGCTGCTGCAGCGGGAATTCTTCCCGCATCTCCGCCTGAAACAGTTAGACTACCTATTAGATCTGTATGAAATGTAACTGCTTTCTGGGTTTTA
This sequence comes from Clostridiaceae bacterium BRH_c20a, assembly GCA_000961765.1. Classification (GTDB taxonomy): domain Bacteria; phylum Bacillota; class Peptococcia; order Peptococcales; family BICA1-8; genus BICA1-8. The sequence goes on from LADT01000035.1 coordinate 59,971, forward strand.
TTTATTCTACCTAAAGGATGATCTAAAGCAATAGCTTTTGGCTCAACCCGAACCTTGACTTCACCTTCTTCTTTAAAAACTCTTCCCAACAATTTATAAACTTTCCCTTCTTCTTTTGCTTGAGCTATATGTGCTGGTGTAATTTCTGTTATCCCATTGCGAACAATATCATCTAGTCTAATTTTTGCCCCCATCAATGAAATTGCTAAAATAATCATCTTATATGCTGTGTCATAACCTTTAATATCTAAGGAAGGATCCCTTTCTGCAATACCCAAACTCTGTGCTTCGGCCAGACCTTCTTCGAAAGAAAGCTTATCTTCAGTCATTCGGGATAAAATATAATTTGTGGTTCCATTTACAATTCCCTCAATAGAAGTAATTTCGGAGCCAGCCAAGTCATAATAACCTACATTAACTGTTGGTAAAGCCCCGGCTGTTGCCCCGCCAAACTTAAATAACTTATTTTGTTTTCTTGCTAATTCCAAGATTTCGGAGTACGCAAAGACAACAGGCCCTTTATTAGCGGTTACCACATGCATTTTTTGGAACAAAGCATTTCTTATATAAGTTAAAGCTGGTTCCCCATCTTTTATATTTGTAGGCGTTAACTCTATTAGGATATCAGATTGACATAATTGAATTACTTCTAATGCCGTTTGGTTAATGTTACCTAGATCTGGATAATAACCAACAGACCCTTTGTTTTTTACAGTTTCCAATAATATATCAATGTCAAGTGGGTCTCTACTGACTACACCCCCTCGAGAATCAGCAACTCCGGTAATATTAAATTCAATATTATGTTCTTCCCTTAAAAAAGCACTTTTATTTTTTAAAATTTCCCCTAATGCTCTCCCTACATTACCAAAACCTATTATGCAAAGTGAGTACTGCCTCATTTGAAACTCAACTCCTTAGTTTTTTATCATTAATAGACTAAGAGCTTTCTCTATTTTAATAATTGCTCTTTCTAGATTTTCCATTGATGTCGCGTAAGAAATACGGATTTCATGAGTTGCTCTTTCCCCAAATGCTGTACCTGGAACTACAGCAATCCCTGCTTCATATAAAAGATAATCTGAAAATTCCTCCCCGGTCATACCAGTTTTTTTGACATCAACAAATAAATAAAAGGTTCCGCCTGGATTAGGGCAGGAAAGCCCCTGTATATTATTAATTGCCTTCACCATGAAATCCCGACGTTTCTTGAACTCTTCGACCATCTCATTAACAGGCTCTTGTGTTCCTTTAAGGGCCGCAATTCCTCCCCACTGAACCATAGAAGTTGCATTAGAGACATTATACGCATGCATTTTTGCCATAGGAGCAATTAACTCTGCTGGTGCAGCTATATACCCAAGACGCCATCCTGTCATAGCATATGCCTTTGCAAAACCGTTTAAAACAATTGTTCTTTCTCTCATACCAGGAAAAGCGGCTATACTGTAATGTTTGTTGCTATCATAAATTATTTTTTCGTAGATTTCGTCAGAAATTACAATTAGATCATGCTTAATTGAAAACTCAGCAATCTGTTCCAAACTCTCTTTTCTTTGAACTCCCCCTGTAGGATTACTAGGATTTAGAACAACTAATACCTTTGTTTTTTCTGTTACCAGCTTTTCTAATTCTGCCACTCTAATTTGAAAGTTATCTTTAGAAGTAAGAGGGTACAAAACAGGAACTGCATTATATAGTCGAGGAACATGGGAATAATTCAGCCATGATGGGTCAGGAACAAGTATCTCATCTCCCTGGTCTAAAAGGGTACTAAGGGCTAAAAATACTCCTTCACTAACACCGACAGTACAAATAATTTCTTCTATGTCATATTCAAGATTATTTTCTTCCTTTAACTTATCTACAATTGCTTTTCGTAATTCTTCAATTCCTTTATTTGGAGTGTAATGGGTTGCTCCCCCTCTGGTTGCTTTAAACATAGCCTCACAAATATGCTTAGGGGTATCAAAGTCCGGTTCTCCAATTCCAAGACTGATGATATCCTTGCCTTGAGCCTTTAGCTTTGCAGCTTCCCCAAATATCTTACGTATTGGTGAAAACGGAATGACCTCTGTTTTCGATGAATATTTAACCAATTCTACTACCTCCCTACTTTTTTAATAAAAGTATGAACTTTTTCTCACTTTATACTTCTTGATAAGTACACTTAAAGTCACATTGAGAACATTTTTTCTTCCATCCTTTAAGGGCTTTTTCGCCCTTTATGCTTTTGAGCAAGTCATAAGTTAAGTCAATTTGGTTATCGTCTCCGTACAATGAAAGTGTTACAGCACCTTCTGAACCGCCGACACCCCCGGAAGCAAGATGTGTCGCAACAACTCCTGTTAATAGTTTTAAAGCCTCTATCTCCGTAATGACCGTACCCTGTGAAACAGCCATATATCCACAGCCCCGTCCAAAAGAATACTTAAATTTATGAATGCCCGGAGCTGACCTAGATGCTTCAGTTACGGATTTTATCATTTTTTCTAATCCAACCGGAATTATAAAATGGCTGCCCTGAGCAACAAGAGTAGAAAATACCAAGCCTAAACTGCCTCCGGTAGGATGGGCCAATAGAAACCCTGCATTACCGGCAGCATCTATAGCATTTGCGCCTTTAATATAAACATCATTACTTCCAAAATCTTTAATAAATTTTTGCGATTCTTCATAATCCGTGAAGTCAACATCTTGTTTTAGCATTTGTCCTTTATCAATAAGCAATGATCTTATCTTATCATCAGGAGTTGCACACTGCCTGCCCAGGGTTACAAGACCGCTTGGAAATCTCCATTTTTCCAGTTCAATATTTAAGATTTCCTCTGCCACATATCCTGTTGTAGTTCCATTAGCAATCAATATTTTACCCTTTGTTAATGCTCCTTGCACCTCGGGTAGCTGAACAACTGCTTTAGCTATAAGCCTTTTGGACTCGGCAGGCGTTAGAGTTACTAATATGTTGAAAATAGCAATTCCTCCTTTGGCCTAAATATTGGTACTATGTAATATTACCAGCTGAACTCTCTTCAACTATCCTTTCCAATCCTTCCATTTTCCTCCAACTCGTTTGCAACATCTTCTAAATCCAATTTTTCTAAACACTGCCTGGTGGGCAATCCAGTCTGCAATTCCCATTCTCGGAGGAAGTAATACCTGTCAAGCATATTACCCCAATCCTCTTTAGACATTAAAAATCCCTTATAAAGTCCACTTTTAATTTCTTCCTTAAAAAATCTTTCTGGAGGAAAATCATCAATACGAGTAAAATTGGAATGCAGTATATTAAAAGCTTTTTCTATATTGAGAACTCGATCAGCAATTTTAATCATTTCTTTTTCATTTACTTCAATTCCGGTTGCCGCCGAATATAATTCGCAAAGCTCCGGAATACCTAATAACGTTGGATCCAGCCAGGTACCGTGAGTCATACAAATTCCCAGTGAATTAATCAATTCCTGCTCCCTTTCAAAATAAAGAACAATTTCCGGCTTATCTTTATAAGAAATTGGGTCAACTTCAGTTATTCCCAGAAATTTTTTCCAAGCCTTGGCTACTTTTGTATTCTCCATTGCATAAAGCTCAAATGCAGGTGCTCCAGTGGTATGACCACCACCTCTGGTAGCAACACAAGCACCAAGCCCCCAGCCTAAAGGCGAACGGATTTCCTCGTATAGTTCCTGCCCTTTAACATGTATTGCAAATTCTTCACTGGCCCTACCAATTATCTCAGCAGCTTTTTTACATCCTTCGGCAAGTATGTCCCCGAAACCATCTCTATTGGCAATCTTCCAGATTAGCTGAACTATAAGCTCATGGTTACCCCATTCAAGTTTCAAGCCATCTGTATCATTCTGTGTAAGTATACCTCTTTGATAACACTCCATAGCCCAAGAAATTGCTCCTGCTGAAGCATCCAGGTCTAAACCAAGCTGATTACAAAGAGCTTGAATTTTAATAATAGCCGGAGGATATTCCACTCCACACTTGCCGGCATAATCCGCTAAGGTATTGAGGTGAAAACCTTCGTTATACAAGCCCGCGTATGGACCGTGATCAATAAAATAAGCTTTGCAACAAGATACCGAACAAGCCATGCAATTTAGACTTCTAACAGAATAATTGTCTTTATAAATGTCAGGAGAAAGTTGCTCCAAAACATTATTTGGTATTTGGGTTTCTTTAAAATTTTTATAAGGTAGACTATTATATTTGTTTCTAGTTTTTGTTCCTGAAATAGTGCCATATTCAGATAATTTTTTAAGACTTTCGGAACTTTCTTCCCGCTTAAAGGCTTCGTTTACAGCCTTCATAAACCTCTCTGGATGTGCCACTTCAACTGCACCTGTTCCTCTAACAGCTATGGCCTTCAAATTTTTGGAACCAAAAATTCCTCCCATACCGCACTTTCCTGCTGCTCTGTTTCCTGAAATAACGCAAGCTCCTCTGGCCAAATTCTCTCCTGCAGGACCGATACAAGCTACATGCACCCGTTCATCTTTCAATTCTTCTTTAATAGAATCTTGAGCTTCCCATGTTGTTTTTCCCCAAAGGTGTCTAGCATCTCTTATCACAATGTCGTTGTTGTATATCCATAAATAGACAGGCATTTGTGCTCTGCCCTCAATAATAACAAAATCATATCCTGCAAATTTAAGTTCTGGTCCGAAAAAACCTCCACAACTACTTGTACCTACTCCACCATTAAAAGCATTTTTTGACGATATAGAAAACCTGCTAGCACCAGGAACCAAAGTGCCGGTCAAAGGGCCCGTTTCAATTATTACTTTATTCGCCGGTTCATACGGTGTAACCCATGGCTTAAGCTCGTTATACAGTATGCTCTGTCCTATTCCTCTTTGTCCGAGCCACTTATGTGCATATTTCATTGTTGATTCTATTCCAAAAACTCCCGTTGTCAAATCAACTCTTAATATCTTACCGCTATAGCCATAGCAACTCTTATTCATAAATTCACCCCTGACTAAAGGATTTAATTATTGTTTTCTCTTAAGCGCAAAATATCTGTCAATTCTTCACGTCCCTCGACAGGGCAGTATTCTATACATTTTTCTTGATTTAATGTACAGTTACATGCAGGATGGGCATCTTTGGTTGTATTGTAGAAAGCAAGCTTAATTTCCCCTGTTATCTTTTTTCGAGACACTTGAATACTTGACAAACTTGGAGCAAAAGTTCCACTGTGGTGAAATGAACATACTAGTTCACATATCCTGCAGCCAGTACATTTTTTAGTATCTAAGATAAACAATATTAAAACCCCCTTAAAAACCATTCAAGTTTCCGTCTTGGCAATGGGACCCACTTCAATATAATTCTACAGAATCCAATTTTATAATTGTATCTAACAAAACCTCTACACCAGTTTTAATACTTTCCCAGTCTGTCCATTCCTCTGGACAATGACTTTTACCATCTTTACTGGGAACAAAAATCATACCGGTAGGAACTTTTTCAGCTAAAGACTTTGCATCATGCCCAGCTCCACTGACCGTAATTTGATGGGCAATTTTTTTGCTTAAGCAGGCATTCTTAATTACTTCTATTACTTCCTTATTTAGCATAGTAGGTGGTTTATTGATGAGTAGATTAAAATCAAATCCAATATCTCCTCCTATACTATGAGCTGAATTCTTAAATTTATTGACCGCTTCTTCAATTCTTTGATTATCTATATCTCTTAACTCAACAATAAATTCAACTGTGCCAGGAATTACATTCACAGTACCCGGGTATGCTTTTATTACTCCTATTGTAGCAACTAAAGGCTCTCCTATTTCTTTTACAATTCTATTTATTTCAATTATTAATTTTGCTGCTCCAATCAATGGGTCTTTTCGTAAACGCATTGGCGTTGTTCCTGCATGATTTGCCTCACCTTTGGCAACAATACCATATCTTGTAATGCCGAATATCCCTGTAGGTATTCCTATTGGAATACCCTTTTCATATAAATTGGCTCCTTGTTCTACATGTAATTCTAAGAATACCTTAATACCAGCTGTATTTCTGACTGATTTTTTTACATCATTAATATTCATTCCGTACTGATCTAGTTTTTCTATTAATCCATCCTCATAGGGATCTTGGAGACCAACCACTACTCTACTACCAAAAGTACCCCCTATAGCGGAACCTTCCTCGGCATTAAATGCTACTATTTCAATCGGATGCCTTGTTCTTATATTTTTTTCATTAAGAACATTAATAACTTCCAACGCAGCAATTACTCCTAAAGCTCCATCAAAGATTCCTCCATTAGGTACAGTATCAAGGTGAGAGCCAATCATAATTGAAGGATAATTATTGTTGTCACCTGACCTTTTACCAAATATGTTTTGCACTCCATCCCCGGTTACCTCCAAGTTTGCTTTTTTCATTAAATCAATGAGCTCTTTTGCGGCTTCTTCAAACTCTTTACTATAAGCAAGTCTAGTAATTCCCCCGCCTTCCACCCTTCCGATTTCTCCCACTTTTAATAAATTTTCTTTTATTCTTTCAATATTTATTTGCATTATAGTCCTCCTTAAAAAGGTTTTATTAACCTGCCCCAGCCTACTGCAGTCTCATCTATGCTACCGTTATTCATTACAATTCTTCCTCTAACTACTGTATGGATAGGCTTGCCCTTTAACTCCCAGCCTTCGTATACCTTTGCTATATCTTTAGACTTTGAATGCATTTTCTCTTTACATACTGTAAAAGTTGCATCCATATCCACTATTACTAGGTCAGCATCTGCCCCAACCTGGATGATACCCTTTGTAGGATAAAGCCCAAATATTTTGGCTGGGTTTTCACAGAGCAATTCTATAGTTCTTTCGAGAGTTAATTTCCCTTCATTTACTGCATTAAGCATTAAAGGAAGACGTAAGTCTATCCCAGGAAAACCTGCCGGTGCAACAAAAATATCCGGAAAACCTGTTTCTTTTTCGGACAATAAAAATGGGCCATGATCACTGCCAATAAAATCGACAGAACCATCATTTATATAGTCCCAAAGCTTTTCAACCAACACCTTTTCTCTCAATGGCGGATTACATTTAGCAAAGGGTCCAAATTTTATTAAATCATCTTCAGATAAAAATAAATAATGGGGACAAGTTTCTAAATAAAGCTCTTGACCTTCATATTTAGCTCTCTTAATAAGTTCCATTGCTTCCGGAGTTGAGATGTGACAAAAATCTATCCTGGCTCCCGTTTCTTTAGCATATCGAATAACCTTTGCTACAGTTTCAACTTCAGAAATTGGGGGCCTTGAATCTGCGTGTGCCTTACCATCTGTTCTTCCAATACTTCTTAAAAGTTTAATTTTCCTTTGAATAATGTCATTATTTTCAGCGTGAACAGCACAAATAAGCCCTGTTTTTGCTACTTCCTTTAAACCATCCAGTAGTTCGCCGTCATTATCCATAGTTAAACCAACAAATTCTGCATCTCTGCCTTCTGGTGCTTCATGTAAAAATGTCTTAAATCCAACGATGCCTTCTTTAGAAATTGTTGCTATTTCCTGGGGAAACTTTGCACTAGCTGCTCCAAAAAAAGCAAAATCAACTATTGATTGGGGTTCGGCAACCCTGATTCTATTTTGTAAAATCTCTGATGAGTAGGGAGGTGGTGTTGATATAGGATGTTCTAAAACAGTTGTTACGCCACCTGCAGCTGCAGCAAAGGTACCGGTTTTAAATGTTTCTCTATCAGATCTTCCTGGATCCCGAAAATGAACATGGGTATCAATGGATCCAGGTAATACATAATTACCTTTAGCATCTATTACCTCTTTACCATCTGGTAACAAATTTTCATCACAGATTGCTACCACTTTACCTTCATGGATTGCTAAACCTCCATTAAATAAACTTCCATTTGTGAAAACCTTGCCATTGGTGACAACTAAATCTACTGTCTTCATAATTACCCTCCTAAAACTAATTCGTTAGATTTAAACTAATTACTTTTTTTTCTATGGCTTCCTCAACGCAATAAATTAAAAATACTAAAATACAGGGTTATATCTTCTTAATTTACTTGTTGAAACTCTATATTTCACTAAACCCGTAGCAATGATTAATGCACATACAACACCATCTAACACCGGTACACCAATCTTATCCTGTATTATTTTATCCAAGCCAGTCATTCCAGCACATCCTAAAACAATAACTTCTGCATTATCTTCATTAACAATTATATTGGCCACTTCTAGATGTCTTTCTTCTTCAGAACATTGACCCCCCTGAGCTTTAGGAGCTCTTACTGATGCCAAAGTATCCTGAAGATGATATTTCCTTGCCAAGGCTTCTTTATTAGGTATTGAATGCTCAACAGGTGATAGTACAGAAAAGCTATGACCTAACATGGAAGCAATTTTCATTGAAGCTTCGCCTATTCCTACAACAGGTTTTTTTGTTATTTCTTTAATAACATCAAGATTTGGATCAGCATGACATGCAATAATAAATGCATCAAACTCCTTTTCATTTTCACGAACTATATTAACCATACCAGGGGCTGCTTTAATTTGGTCTTCGTATGTACCAATAAATTTTGGTCCCCCGGGTGTGGATATACATACAACTTCAAAATCTCCATTCGAAAAGATATCAGCTGTTTTCTGCATGGCTTCTGTCGTTTGTGTATCAGAGTTTGGATTAATTATCATAATCTTCATTGAACTCACTCCTTAATTTTTATAATCAATATTAAACCAATTCATCTATAAAATTTTATTAAAACAATAAATTTGGCAACCATAATGCTATTTGGGGGAATAAAATCAAAAATAATAATACAACAAGATCGCAACCAACAAACGGCCAAATTCCTCTAAAAATATCAGTTACAGTAATGTCTTTGGTAACCACCCCTTTGAGAGCATATACGTTTAGCCCTACCGGTGGGGTAACTGCACCTATTTCGGTTAATTTTAGGGCAATTATACCAAACCAGATGGGGTCATACCCTAAAGAAGTCAATATAGGCATTACAATAGGTAAGATCATTGCATAAATTCCGATAGGAACCATAATCATTCCTAGAAGGAAGAAAATAATGCATATAATAGATAAGATGAGAAACGGTGGGAGACTTAAACTAATTAAATATGAAGTAAGATCAGCAGGTAAGCGACTAAGAATCAGTACTTTGCCGTAGTATAAGGCTCCAATGTTAATCAAAAATACCATAGAAGTAGTATTGGCTGACTCCCGTAAGGCATCAGTAAAGTCGCTAAACTTTTTATATTTACCTTCTAAAAGACCGATAATTAAAACAAGAATACAACCTACTGCAGCTGCCTCTGTAGGTGTAAATTTACCAGAATAAATACCGCCCAAAATAGTAAAGGCAACCAATAAGATTGGCCAAGACGTACTTACTAAATGTATTCGCTCTTTTAAATTTAATTTTGGTTCAGCTTCTTGCCGCGCTAACAGTTCTTTATCATTTTTTGCCCGAAAATAAATATATATAGAATAAACAACTGCCGTTATCAAGCCAGGAACAATACCGGCAAAAAACAACTTAGCAACAGAAGTTCTGGTAAATAAGGCATATATAATAAACATCATACTCGGAGGAATCATTGACGCAAATGTGCCCGCAGAGGCAATAATTCCCGTAGCAAATGATTTGTCATACCCTAAACGTCGCATTTCAGGTAATGCCATCTTGCCAAAGATTGCAGTTGCAGCTATCGAAGCACCAGAAATAGCTCCAAAAGCTGCACAACCAAAACAGGTGGTTATTCCTACTGAACCTGGTAAACCGGAGGTAATACCATCAGCGCTCTTGTATGCCCTACTAGCAAAGCCTGATTGAACAGCAAGGGATCCTAATAAAACGAATAAAGGTATAGCAGTCCAGCTGGGAGCAGCTATCGAACTATAAGATGCTCCCATTAAAAGAGATAGCGATTTCTCTAAACCAAAGATAAGATAAGTACTAAATAAGCCACTTAAAATAAATGCTATCCCAACTGGAACACTTATGAAAATAAACAATAATAATAAAGTAATACAAATAACCCCAATTAAGGTTAAGCTAAGCATTTTCTCCATCCTCATCTCTTTCACTAAAGTTTTGAAACTCTTACTTTTTGATATACCCCTAACTTCAGCAACAGTACATAATATAGTTCGGAGTTATAATAGGTCTTTAATCGAATTTTTCGGTTCTCTCCCCAGGTTTTTTGCCAGTTATAAAATGATCAATACTTTCTATCAATTTAATCATAATTTGTATAGCAAAAAAGAAAAGGCCAATAGCTATGGCTAGTTTGGAAGGCCATATAGGAATCATAATTACATCCGCGAAGCTTTCCTTCGATTGATAAGAACCAATAAAGCTGCCCACTGATACATAGAAAAAAATACTGATGGCAATTAAATTTAAAACATTAACTACCATAATATTAATACCTCTCCATTTAGGAGGTAACAAATGAGGGATCATTTCAACAGCAGCATGTTCATCATGCTCCTCACAGCGGGCTAACCCCAAGTAAACAACAGCCAACAAGATCAAAACTGCCAGTGTAGTAAGACCGGGAAGTGGTTTTCCTATAGTTCGAGTAACAATATCAATTGTAAGTAAAACCATTATAATCAATAATAATAATCCACATAGTTCCGCAAGCTTGTTGTTTATTAGGTGTATTATATTTTTTGACAAGCGAAAAAAGTTTCTCATGGTTTACACCTTTTTCTAATTATTTTAAAATACTTAAATAATAAGTAAGTAGTATTCAAAGGGTCTATACAACTTAAATTTATAACTAAAATTGTATTTATATATTTTTTTGAAATTCAGTAAGTATTCCCCCTTCTTTTTTAATTAGAAAAGAAGGGGGAAATTAACTATTGCATATAATAAATATAGGCAAATATAATGATCTAATTTAGCTATGCTTATTTCTCTTTTGCAAGTCCATTATCCATAATTTTCTGCATCTTATTTATATACTCTTCTGCATCGTTAATACCATGCTTTTCTTTGGCTTCCTTAATCCAAGTATTTCTATTTTTTTCTAGAAGTTCTTTATCAATGAAAAATTGGACATCTTTATCATCCGCTATTTTGACATTAACCCCCGCAGCACGTTGTTCCTTAATGATTCTTTCTAGTTCATTGGCAAATAATTCGCCAAACTTTCCTTGAGCAATTTCTGTTGCCTTCATAATATTGTCCTGCACATCCTTCGGCAAACTATTCCATTTATCCAGATTAATTGTGTGTAAAAATGGTGTTGCCCACCACAATTGAGGGCCCACTATAATTTCATTTGCAGCTTCATAAAATTTCATCATATGGAAACCGTCATAATTAGTCAACACACCATCAATTACTCCAGTTTCGAGGGACATATATACATCCTCCCATGGGACACTAACCGGATTGGCGCCAATATGTTTTAATGATTCTAAATGCCAACGGCTTGAGGCTCTCCACTTTTTCCCTATAATATCTTCTACTCCGTTAATTTTATAAGTAGCTCCCAAAACAGAGGGGAGACCAACTGTTACAAGTAGTGGTTTTTGATTAATTTTTTCTAATTCTTTTGTAAGCTGTGGCAGTTCTTCTAGAGCATTCTGGTAAATCAAAGCGATATTTTCCCATTTTTCAGGGGCTTCGGGGAAAAGCTTGAAAATCTGATAACCGAAAAGCTTTTCAGGGTAGAAATCAGGAAATATTAGGGCCATATCAGTAACCCCAGATGCGGCTCCTTCCAGCACCTCTTGTGAACTCAACAAAGACCCTCCAAAGTTTGCATTAATCTTTACCTTGTTGCCAGTCTGTTTTTGTATTTCCGGAAGCCATACGTTTTGAACAAACTCCGTTCTCATTCCTCCTGGGGGATCATGATCTGAGTATGTTAAAGTAATTTCTACCTTTTCTGGTGGGTTCTCTGCTGCTGGTTTCTCCACTGTTCCACAAGCTGAAATAGTCAGCGAAAGAACAACAACCAGAACCAACATTATTAATCCCCTTGAAAACTTAGATTTTTTTAACATAATTTCATTACTCCTTCATATTTATATTTTTTGATAAAAAATCTAATACATGCCATATTAATTCATAGAATCATCCTTTCTTATTTTTTTGTTGCCATATCTGCAATAATGTTTCAGTTTTTGTATATTCTAAATATTCTACCTACTTCTGAAAATTCCTTCAAGTAATTCGAGAAATTTTGAAAAACAAACAATATCTCAATATGAAAGTACATTATCAATATTAATAATATTTTTTTATAAAGATATGTTCATATTCACTGCACATTATAAAGCAAAATTAAAATTTAGTTTTAACCCTTTCTAATAGATAAGACTTAATAAAAATAGCGCCCTTTGCCTAAGCAAAAAGCGCCATCGCCTATTTTTTGGTACTCCATCGTACCTGTTTTGTTATCCTACTTTCCATTAAAGTCCCAAGTTTGAATAATATGAAATAATTATAAAAAGAATATCAAAAAGTGTCAATTAATATTCTTTGTAAATACAGTATACTTTACATATGGATCCAATTAGAACAATGCTTACTGCCTATGAGCTTCGCAGCTCCTATGTGGGCAAATTCACTCTTGATAAATTACTTGCCTGCCAATATCTTCTATTTTCTCGCATCCGGTAAGTATCATTGCAGTTCTCAATTCATTGGATAGTTTCTCGAGCAATTCCTTGACAGCATCACTGCCTCCTTCGACTGCGGCACGGGTTACCGGCCGTCCTATAAGAACGGCATCAGCTCCCAATGCAAGCATTTTTAGAATATCGATACCAGACCTTATCCCACCGTCAACAAATATTGTAAGCTTACCTTTTACTTGACGTGCAATTGCGGGTAAAACCTCAGCAGTTCCGGGGGTATAATCTAATACTCTTCCTCCGTGGTTAGAAACTACAATCCCTGACGCCCCTGCATTTAATACCTTCAGCGCATCTCCAGTCGTCATTATACCCTTAACAATAACAGGCAAGGGGCTTTTAGAAATTATTTCAGAAAGTTCCTTTTCCGTTTTAGGTCCTACATGTTGACCGCTTTTTGTCATATTAACCAGTCCTGCTGCATCTATATCAATTCCAACAGCAGTTGCACCGCTCTCTGCAGCAAGCTTAAACCTTTCCAGTATCTCTTCAGAAAAACGGGGCTTAATCACAGGTATGCCCGTTCCCACAGAAGCAGTTGCATTGAGGCCTGCTTTAAAATGTAACAGGTTAGGCCCATCTCCCGTCATTGCAATACTACCTGCTTTATTCGCGCCGACAACCACCGCAGAATTGTACTCCTCCTCGGATAAACCCCCCCCAAGGTTTACGTCCATCCCTCCAATAGGGGCAACAAGTATAGGTGTCTTCAGAGAAAGCTTTAAAAGTTCAACTCCAGTATGAGGAGAGTGTGCTCCATGTACTGCGGACATGTTAATTTTAATCATCTTCAGCGCTTCCACATTTGCGCGGAAAGACGAACCAGTCCCTATCCCCCCCATGCCAGGCACTTCCCCGGCACATACCCTGCCATCACAATTCCTGCAACATCGGCAAACACCCTTCATTTTTGCTTTTAATACTTCCTCAACATTCATGGCAATCTCTCCTTTCTTATCACTTTCCCTGGCTAGAAATACCTGCAACACTAGAATTCACGGAAATGTTTGCATTCATTCTGAATCCCATTTTTAAAGAAATCTGATTTGCGGCCTTTTTTGTTTTTTCCACTATTTCATCCAATACCGTATCTAATCTTTCTGGTAAGCATACTACGCTTAAACCACCTGCGATCTGAGATTCATTATTAAAAATAGGCGCTGCAACTGCCATTATACCTGAGTCAAGCTCACCACACGTTACTGCATATCCTTGTTGACGAATTCGCTCAAGATCCTTCCTAAATTCATCTGGGTCAACAATTGTCTTGTCGGTATAACGGTAAAGTCCCTTCTCTTTTATGAATCGTTCTATGTCAGTCGGATTCATAAATGCAGCTAAAATCTTGCCAGATGCCCCTGCATGTAGTGAAGCACGCCCACCCACGAGATATGTTATATGGACAGGTCGGGAAGAATCCCGCTTATCAATACATACAGCCTCACCAGAACTATGAACTGTAAGTATAACACACTCGCCCGTTTCGTTAACAAGCCAAGACATCTCATTTTGTGCACATCTGCGCAAATCTTGTCCGTAGCTTACTACAGCTGCAAATTCCAAAAATCTTACCCCTAAACCATATTGTCCAGTAACAATATCTTTTTCAATAAAATCATGTTTTTCCATAGTCTGTAACATCCTAGATACCGTTGACTTGGAAATTCCAGTTTGTCGACTAAGGTCTGATACACGCCATTTCGGTGACTTAATGTCAAAAAAGGTGAGTAGCCATAATGCCCGTTCAAGGGTACTTAGATAACGTGTTGTAGTTTCCATTTATAATAACCATCCTTTTGAATTCTGTTGCCTTATTTTCATCATCATTTCATTTATTAATACTTATTTTCCATATATTTTTAATAAATCCTTCTTAGTCAAAGAACTTTTATAGTACCATTGCTTTTTTTTCAGTTCATACAAGACCCTCTTATTAGAATTAACCGGTCCAAATTTTTTACAAACAAGCAGAGGCAAAATTCTGATCATCTTTATTTTTTAACGGTCCGTTCAATTTTTGTTTAAGGTATCTCCCAGTCATTACTCTGCAACGACCTCCTCTATAAACTGGTATCTACCAATATCATCACCAGCACTTTGTCCTTTAATCTACAATATTTTACAGTATATTGTAAATATTCTCTATTCAATCAGATTATCCTGTTTATACTTAACAATTTTTTTGTCATTTGCTAGTTAATTTACAATTTAATCCAGATAGTGATATAATATTAACAAACTGTCTCGCTAGTATAAGGGGAAGGAATGATATTATGAGGATACGTAAAGCAATCGTACCTGCAGCAGGCCTGGGCACGCGTTTCTTACCAGCTACAAAAGCTCAGCCAAAGGAAATGCTGCCAGTTGTGGACAAGCCTACCATGCAATATATAATTGAAGAAGCTGTAAATTCAGGAATTGAAGAAATATTGATAATAACTGGAAGGAATAAAAAGTCTATTGAAGATCATTTTGATAAATCTATAGAACTAGAGATAGAATTACAGAGTAAGGGAAAGTATGATCTATTACAAGAAATAAGGTATATTTCAGATATGGCAAATATTCATTACATTCGCCAAAAAGAGCCTAATGGATTAGGTCATGCCATTTATTGCGCTAAAAGTTTTATTGGAAATGAACCTTTTGCTGTTCTTTTAGGCGATGATATTGTCTATGCTGATAAACCATGTCTAAAGCAAATGATTGAAGTTTATAATAAGTACAAGACCACTGTATTAGGAGTACAAGAGGTACCTAAAGAGTATGTCTTTAAATATGGAATTGTTGATGGCAAGTATATAGAAAATAGAGTATATAATGTAAAGGGGTTGGTTGAGAAGCCTCCTGTTCAAGATGCTCCTTCAAATATAGCTATCTTGGGGAGATACATCATTAATCCAGCTATATTTGAGATTCTAGAGTATACTCAACCTGGAAAGGGTGGAGAGATTCAGTTGACCGACGCCCTAAATATATTAGCCCAGCGAGAAGAAATGTATGCATACAACTTTGAGGGAAGAAGATACGATGTAGGAGACAAGCAAGGTTTCTTAGAAGCTACCGTAGAATTTGCTTTAAGAAAAGCTGATTTAAGAGAAGGGTTTCTACAATATTTAACAAGGGTCGTTAAACGCGAAACTAATAGTGATCTATCAAAAGAGGCAGCAGGAATGTAGATAAACGTCCCCTCGCCCTTTTTTACCTTATCTTGTTACCGTAACAATTCCCAGTGGATCTATCTTTTGCATTTGCTCCTGATAAAAGCGGGCTATTTCAGCGCTGGCCAATACAACCCATGCCACGTCAGCATTGTAGGCAGGATATTCATAATTGGGAATCACTTTATCCATGTAATAATCTAAGTATGTGTATACCTTTTTCTCGTCTCGCATTAAAGCACCGGCATAGGCGGTCAGTCCCCAGTAAAAATCGGCATCGCCCTTCTCATAGTGAGCCATATCTTCCCAATCGAAGTATTCCCCAAATGTTTGGTAAAGCTTACGTGCCCGCTCACTATCCGGGTCTAAGACCCCGAAAAGAATGGGAAATAATTGCGCTACGGCATCCGGGTAAAACTCCGACCAACCAGAGAAATCTAAAGCAACCCCGGAGTTATTTATCCCTATTTCATATCTCTGCTCCACCTCATTCCAAAGAATGGTGCGAAATGCTTGTTCCTGCCCATCCTTTTTTTCCTGTAAATGCGCTATTGTCTGCTTTACATCATTCTTTTCCATAGTTCCTTCATCATAGCGTGGCAGAAAAACCTGTTCAAAAAGGTTAATGGCACAGGATATCCCCTTATAGACCTCCGCATTGTCCATGAGATATTTCACCCTGTAATTTGGCTTTGCATAGCTTAGTCCGTCCTTGTCAAAGGTCGCATTCATCGCCCCAATAACATCGGTTATATGCCAATAGTGTTCCATTAGATACGCTGCATTTCCGGTCTGTTCATAATACTCCCACAGAGCAATCAAAAATAACGCTGCATAGGAATCCGTAGAGTCATACTTTTGTTCAGTCTTTTCCCACTGAACAATCCCATTTAACACCTCTGCGCTATAATTATAAATGGTACCAGGGACCCCATATATATCCGATGCGACACCGTTTAGATGAGCAAAATGCCAATCAAAATAGTCTGTGACCACATCCTCATATTCTAATTCTGGTGCTTTTTGTAAAAGCGCTATAGCCGTAATACTGGAAAAATACGGCACAATGCTCACCGTGCCATTTTCCTTCCCACGAAAAGCTAAGGCCCCATTTGACAATTGAAGATTAGCAAGCCATTTTTGCTCACTCTGAACCATACTATTGAAGTAATCCAGTCGTGTTTTCAACGCCGTTTTCTTCTTTTTTACATGTCCATAGTAAAAAAAGAAAGTGGCTACAATAAGGATAATAATCAGTATAAAGATAACATAGGTTTGCAATTTCCGCTTTTTCCCCATTGCTATTTCCTATTGTCCCTTCTTTTAGTTTAGAAATCATTTTGTATCTCGACAGTTTATTGGGTGTGTCTAATTGATAGCATACTGATATAGCATATCAATATTTTGGTCCAGGAAATGTCCCCTTGCTACAATACACTCTTTTAGCTGTTGGATTGCCCCCTCATAGCTTTCGGGGTCACGGTGATTGCCTTGTTCATCACGTGACAACATGCTCTCGTAGAACGTATATCCCCATATTTCAAAATTCCTGTCTATTGCATCTCCAAGGTATGCCACATTTTCATCCACTAACCTGAGCAGATTTTCTTCGCTCAGTACTCCCTTCCTCAGTTCCCGGTAACGGGCTACAACAGCGACCGTAAACTTCTTGTCCTGGAACAGACGATTATACCAGTTACTCTCCGCTACATAGAATTTTTCATTGCTTTTTGCCTCCCATGGATAATTATTAAACGAATTATTAAAGTCCCAAACAGTTGTTTTTAGTTTCCCGCCTAGATCTTTGTACACAAAAGTGGAAAGATAGCTGGCATCCGTTGTAAGTGTCAGTTCATTGATAATATAGTAATCTACAAAGGAATCGATATCTATATAGGCCCCATACCCGTAGTCCGGATGGTCAAATTGATCGGAGTAGAGCACACGTTCAAATTCGTTGAAATCCCTCTCAATCCATTGACGCTGTGTTTCAGTCAAATGGCGCGGTGTAGGGAAACTGACGCTAAGCTGGTAGCTGGTTTTTCCGTTTCTTATACCATAACTGTCAATTATATTTTCTTCCTTATTATTGCGGTCACGTTTCAGCACATATGCTGTTTGACCTGATAACAGCCCATATTTAGTAAGGCTCAGGCGTTCTTCCTCATTTGTCACTGGCTCTATCATTAAGTACAGTCCCTGAAACTCTCCGTCCAGAAAAACTTCACAATAACGGGTATCCGGTGCCCATGAAAATAATTCTCTTGAAATATTAAAAATAACGTGGTTTCTGACCAAAGACCGGTCCAGAAAAGGTGCGTTAAGTACCCAATCGCTGGCGGCACTCATTCCCATAACTGAGTATTTTTTGTTCTTTTCTTCTCCATACCCCTGTCGAAATTCGATACGGTACTGTTTCTTATCAAAAGTGGAGTAGGAGGAGTTTCCCCTGTATTTTATCACTGCATTAGCTGTAAAGTCGGGCGTTTTTTTTGAAGGATTGCTCTCTGTTGAAGGATTAATTACCAAAATTTCTGCCCAGATCTCACTTTCCTTTTCTATCCGCTGACCACCGGTATTTATAACCACGATGGGAAGATGGGTATTAAAAACTCTACCGTCCTGCATATATACTTCCTTGGCCGTTGACTCCATCTGTTTTCCCGACATGGCGTCTTGTTGGTCAACTAAGGTTCTAAGACCATTAATAAAAAAAACTCCAACCAGCAACGCCCCCACTATGAAAAAATAACTGATTATCCTTCGCATTACTCCATGCCTCCATGTAACTATCTGCTGATGTCATCAGTTTGTTCCACCTGATTGACATTCAACACTCCATCTATTTTTAGCAGGTTCTCTACAATATCAATTTGGCTAGTTTTCTTTGCCTTTTCCAACACGCGCTGGCTGACTTCATATACAAGTTCGCAGCCTTTCGCACTGGCGTTTTTCATGCGCTGTCGGGCGTTTTTGGAAAAGTATTTATCAACAACCACTTGAACCATGTTTTGTGCCTCCAAACTGCACTTAATAATCAACAGCAACTTGCCTTCAGAATGGGTCTGCTTCATCAAAAGCAAAAAGAGGAATACAACCACAGAACTGATTGCCGCAAGCAAATACTGGGAAACACCGCAGGCAACACCTACGGCAATACCCCAAAAAATAAATGTGGCGTCACGGGTGTCTTTCACAGGGGCACGGAACCGGATAATAGACAACGCGCCCACCATGCCAAGGGATAATGCAATGTTGTTACTGATAACACTCATGATAAGTGTTGTGATGATGGTTATCATACCAAGAGAAATATTGAATTTCTTACTATACGCCGTTCCCGAATAGGTCAACTTGTATGTCAGCATGATAAAAAAAGCTATTACCATGGTGACGATGTTGTTCAGCAGAATGATATTAAGATTTAGACCAGATAAATCCATCAATCTCGCCAAAATATAATCGCTCATTTTCCTTCATCCCTTTCTCCAGCTTAAAATAAGAACCTGGATTGTACATATTTACTGTTGGATTTTGCCAATGTATCCACCGACTCCACTATTTCTTTTAATATTCCGACAAGAAAATGGTCATACTTTACTTCCAAAATCCCGAAATCTGGCGCCGTTATGGGGACCAACCCAGGGTCCTCGTCAAAAAATGAATCAGTGACATAAGAAGCTGAAATTGCGCTGTCAAAATTCAGACGGGTGTTACTAACCGGGTAGGTATAGGCTAAGCGGTGATAGTCAACTACTACTTTGGGATGGTAAACATACGTCATTAAACGCCCGTAGAGTTCAAATGCCAATGGTTCCTGTAAATTCATTAGAGGTTTATAATCCCCTCTCATTATGCACTGGGCATCCTCTTTTGAAACTCTGATAGAACGCTTGACACCATCAGAACCGGACTTGCATTTATACTCTAGTCGGACATATCCGGTGTCCGGGGGATAGAAGCGTAATCTGATTTTTCTTTTTTCCATGTTACCATCCAGAGTATCGAATAAATCCCGATCACTGTCCGAATCAAAATAGAGCGATCGGACACGGTATCCATCATCACCGGAATGCGGGTCAAGCTGAACAAAGCATTCCAAGCGTTTTCGAAGACGATAAAAATCCAAAATAGAAATTGGGTACTTTATCTCTTTTCGAAATACCTTATTCATCTTATTGCCTACCTCTCTGTGAAATTAGTTTTTTGCGTAATGTCTACCACCGCTTCTACCAATGGAAGATAATATAAGATTCCTATTAATGGAGTATTGTGTAAACATCCCCGCGGCGACTAGTCCTGACGAGGCAATAATTTTGTAGTAGGTCAGTATGTTAAGACCTATATAATTAGGTCCGTTAAACCCAAGTGTAATACCACCCCATATTGTGGTTATAAGTATCACCACAATGGGAGGGAAGGGAAGGGAAATAGCCCCCAATATCATGGCTGCAGCAAGACATAACCAGATACTCTCACTAAACAAAGCGGCTATACTGTATCCTATCATGGCGTTAAAGAGAAATACGCTGAACTTATACCATTGATAAACTAAAAAAGCTGCCATTAGACCGACTACTGCAAAAGTTATCACGATTACGCCCATATGCGTTATAGGCTTTAGCATCACGCTAATAGCGATTGCCGTTAAAAAGAAAGCCGTAACCCCACTGCATAATCGAACGAGCTTAAATCCAAAGAAGCAGCTTAACAATGCAATGACTAGAATTGCTCCCGCCGATATTGCGATTTCTATAAATTGAGCAAATATTTCCTTCATACCTACTTCCTGAGCAAATTTATTAATTATTATATAAAAGGCATTTGTTACACTCATTCTTTCCCCCCTACGAATAACTACGGTTTTGAGAAAATCCCCTTTATTCTGGTGTTGATCAAACTGTTTCCCAGATTTTGTACGTATTCCATGACCACAAAGTCGGTTATTTTATATTGAGAAAACAACTGCCAAAATTCCATGGAACCACCGTAAAAGAATTTTGAATCGACAAGAATTACATTCTCGTAATAGGGCGTAAGCCACGGCGCCAAAGCCTTGCTGTATTCATCCCCCAATATCATCAGCGTTTTATCTTTTTTTAGATCTCCGTAGAGGATGGAATGGGAGAAATACGACCCAATGAAAATATCATATCCTTGACGTGAAAGCGCTACCGTCGGAGTGTTGTAGATGAGGTAATCATCCTTGGTGCGGCGCGCGGTTATGGTTTGTTGGTTGGCTGCACCCTCCCGAATATAGTAGCTTACATAATCTGGATATTTGCTAAGCGTACGGGCCTCGGGAAGCGCATTCATTGTTCCTATGTAATGTTCAAAGCGGTTCTCCTGATATTCACTAATGTCTTTCATGCCTATGCCAGCACTTTTGCAAAATTCCTCCGCCGCATAATACGCCCCTAACGCTGTCCATACATGATCCGTCCTGAAAAACAAATACTCACTCTTATGCTCAAAAAGCGCATTGGCAGTGTCAATTGTTATGACCTCTGAAGGCATCGTGGCATATATCTCGGCTATGGCGCCAATGACATCATCGGAATACATCTGATATCTATCATCTTCAAGGCTGATACGCGTAGGAATAAGCATTAGGTATTTGTTTACTCCCTCCGGCAGCGAGTCCATAGCACCCCTCAATATTTCCGAAGCCTGCCAAATACCGTTGGGATCATAATAAAAGCGTTCTAACACTCTGTCCTCAAAATAGACATGTTCCTTTGTTACCAGCGTTGGTATAGTTTCCAATTGACCTCCATCCGGCTTACCATCTACGCCATAAGTAAATTCCTTTGCAATCGCCTTTTCCACCTCCAGCAGCCTTTCCTTTTCATGTATTCTTTTGAGAATTGCTGTGGTAGATATACTTGTAGTGATAATCGCAAAAAGCATGGCTATGCTAATCACAGCGGGCCAAATTTTTTTCAGCAGAAGGCCCTTATGAGGGCGTGGACGGGACAATGCAATCGGTTCCATTTTACTAAGGTTATAATCGGGGCAGCATTCGCCACCCGCCTCAGAACTGACATAGCCGTAAACGCGGCAATTTTTATTAAAAATGACCTTCCCCCGTGCAATAACGGATTTTGTTTTGCCAGGCTGTCCAATAGTTACATCGCTTTCAGCATACAGGCTCCCCTGTGTGAAAACCGATCCATACACGCGGGTATTTTGCCCTAGATAGATATCTTCTTCCGCAAAAAGGTTGCCATAAATCACCGCATTATCACACAGTCTTATGCTTTTATGGGAGCGAATATGGCCTTTGACAGTAAGGCGGTTGAGCACGGTAATATCGTATATAGTTATGATGGTCCCTGCTAAAACACCAGCATCATCAGCAAGGTCGTTGGTTACATATTTTATGTTCCGAAGCTCATCTAAAGGGGTGGACTTTAAATTTAAGTTATGACTGCATTCATCAAGCAAAACTTCCCCGGTTCCTTGTCCAAATAAAATTGTGGGTGCATATAAACGCCGAAAACGGCAATTGCCCCCGACTATGATTTTAGTGGTACTGGTAGCACTTATACCTAGGTCACAGTCATCAGAGGCAGTTAGCGTCCCCTCAGCATCCACCCACCGCAATACTTTGGTGCCATTGCCTAAAACCAGATTCTTTTTGCTGCAAATTGCTCTAATCGTCTCAACGCCAGACAAATAGGCATTTTGACGAGCATAAACCTCTTTTTCAAAGCGTGTTCCCGCCTGAGGCCTAAAATCCAGGTTTATCGCATATATGATGCTTTGGCAGACGGATGGATATTCTTTCAATCCATCAGCCTCCAAAATATTTTCTTCCCGTGAGAGTAAAATTTTCCCGGAACCATCATAATCCGCCCACTTTTCATCAAACAGTCCGGTAAAAGATTTTACAAAATAGCGGGGGTCTCTTATTTTTGTCTGTTCTATCTCCAGCACCTTACCACTGCTTTTTCGCAGGAAAAACAAGCTGAATAAGATAGGAAACAGCAGCATGATAACAAAGGCCGTGATTGCAATAATGATTATAGTCACTGTTGTGCAACCTCTGCGTTTTTGCTGTCATCAAATCGTTCCGTTTTGGCCCACTCCACGACCCGTCTGGTCACAAGGTCCCCTACAGCGTCCAATAATCCTAAACTGATATTCCATAAATAGAAATAAAAATTGAATGTGATAAGCGGTAGTAACAAAACATCTTTTTTTACTCCGTCCACCATCAGCGCTGTTGCGATCTCATAAAAAGGCGCAAAATTACCATAGCTGTTATAGGCTCCCAAAAACAAGAGTGCCCACCATCCTACGAAAACGTTCATCTCTCCCAGAAAAAACAGAATAATAGAGTCGATAAGTGCCAGAGCAAATAAAAATGGTACTGCGTAAACTATCAAGAGTAGCGTTCCATCCAGTTTTTCACGAGGGGTCATGTGCTTCGAAAAAATTACTGGTAAAAAATATCGGAACATAACACTGTTATGACCCCGGGACCAACGCCGCACTTGTTTAGCTCGAGCATCCCATGTTTCCGGTACTTCTTCATAACATTCCGCAGCATTGGCATACACCACTTTCCAGCCCTTTGTATAAAGCCGGTAGGTCAGCTCAGTATCTTCAGCAAGGACGCGTGGGTTGAAGCCGCCTGTTTCCAGAATGATGTTTTTACGAAACCCACCCACAGTGCCGCCATATTGAGGTACAGTCTTTAAGTTATACCGCGCCTGTTGGTCAGCCTGATAGCCCCCTGAGCGTTCCAGGTTAAGGAGCCTCGTCAACCAATTCTTAGTTATATTGTAAGGAACTACTCTGCCCATCACTGCACCCACCTCGGGATCTGCAAAGGCAAGGGCTAACTGACGAAGCAAATCCTTGCCCGGACGGTAGTCTGCATCAAAAACAACTATGATTTCCCCCTTTGCCAACTGCATTGCATCATTTAAGCTTGCTGGCTTACCGCGCTCTCCCGAATTCCGGTGCAGCGGTCTAATAATAGGGTACCTAACTTTGTATTCATCTAACATTTTCGCTGTTGCATCGGATGAATTATCATTAATAGGGATGATTTCAAAGCGGTCTTTTTCATAATT
This sequence comes from Clostridiaceae bacterium BRH_c20a, assembly GCA_000961765.1. Lineage (GTDB taxonomy): Bacteria > Bacillota > Peptococcia > Peptococcales > BICA1-8 > BICA1-8. The sequence goes on from LADT01000035.1 coordinate 83,884, forward strand.
ACATACCAGTAATGAGTCCAGTACATTTTGCAGCACCTTCTCCTCGTTATGCATGGGGATAAGTACCGATACGAAGGGCAATTCGCTATCGTATATATCATTGTAATACATTCTCTGTTGCCCAAAGATACGGTTGTAGGAGAAAATAAAATGGCGAACCGCATAAACAAGCATCAAAATGACAATGAGAACAAAATACACTTTAAAAACGGTTATAACCAAAGCCACTTCAACCTCCTTTCTCCTTGATCAAAACGATTAATCTGCGCATTTATATAAATACTATAGAAACAAACAAGATATAAGAAATCAAACAGCGGTCCCAGTGAAAAAAACAGGATTGCCATATAGAGGGAGGATACTTTTGATATGATAAACATTGAAGCCAAGTACCGTACACACCCAAATACGAAAGAATAGGTCATGGTTCCCCAAAAGGCTATAAGTCTACCTGTAATACCGCCATAGCCCAATATTCCCATGATGAGACCTGACAGAACAAGAAAGGACAGCCAGATACCCACCTGCTGCTTTATGTATAATTCCGAATAATGTGTCGCTGAGTAAGGGTAGAAGTCCTGTGCAAACATAAAAAATATAATTGCAATAAGATGTGTTAACAGAATAATTGCAAAATAAATGAAAAGTGGCGTTCCACCTTTACTATTTCTAGAGGGAAGGAAACAAATAAAAAGAAGGATAAGGGTGACCGCGAGATTCAGTGTAATTTCCTGAAATGACGGCATTGTACTTGGAATTTGTACATAGTAGACGCCTCCAAAAAATGGAAGAAATTCTGCGTAGGCAATGCGCAAAGAACTCTCCGGGATAGTGACCGTAAGTGCCTCCTTAACCCAAACAGCTAACAGATAGCTTATTTTTGTGTAAAAGAATAGAAAAAAGACCACACAAGGTAAAACACACCCCAACAGAAGGAACAAACGTTCCTTGCTGTCAGGCTTTAAGTGCCGGTATGAGCGTGAAAAATATATCTGCATTTTCTGTCCTACAGTTTGTCCGCTCAAAATATCCCCTTCCATCTAAAACTAGATTTTATCTTCTACGACATTTCACCTAGCCGAATTACTCAATGCCTTTTAATGAAAACCTGAAAAAACACGGTGTCAAAAGTATATTAATGGTATATTATAGCATATAAATATAAAAATCTACCTATTATTCAAAAAATATTAGTTTTTTTTAAAAATTCCTCAATTGAAAAATTTGTAGTTTTTTTAGACTTTATGAAATTAAGGAATAGGAGAACACGACAAGAATTTTAATAACTGGTAAAGTTAAAACTCTTTTATTATCTAGTAATTTTTGTACTAAATAAAAAGAATATTATTTTTATAAGTTACACATTATATTAGATGGTTAGTTATTTAAAATAAAAAGGAGGACAACTAATGCCACAAAATAATCAACAACAATTGCAGCAAGCTTTACAAGCTGCTCAAAAAGCACAACAAGCTGTTCAACAGGCTCAATCAAACTCAAACCCTCAGCAGCTACAGCAGGCTCAACAACAGTTACAACAAGCCCAGCAGCAGTTACAACAAGTGCAAGGACAAGCAGGAAATCAGGCAAATACCCAGCAGCAGCAACAACTACAGCAAGCACAACAGCAACTGCAACAGGCTCAGCAGTCGTTACAGCAGCTACAAAATAACAAACTACAATAATAAGCGTACAAAAAAACCCCAGCAAGTAACTCTCTTGCTGGGGTCTAATCTTTCTATACTCAATTTGATTTCAGTTTTTATTTAATACAAAAGTTTTTATCGAGCATTTTAATTGCTTCATCTTCTGATACTGGCTTACTAAATAAATAACCTTGAATTATGTGACAATTACTAGAGAGCAGATATTTTAATTGTTCCTCCGTCTCGACGCCTTCAGCAACAACATCTAGACCAATATTTTGAGCAAGAGATATTATTGAATTTAGGATTTCCCTTTCCTTTTCTTGACCTACAATCCCGTCTATAAAAGATTTATCAATTTTAAATTGCACAGGTGATCATTAATCGAAACCCAAAGGGAATAATTTCCTAAACCATTAAGCCTTCTTACAAAACTAAAAGCGTTATTAATAACCCAATTGCCGATATCTATAATCATTCCTGTCTCTTCTGCTAAAGGTATAAAATCGTTAGGATGCACTATTCCATAGACTGAAAAATTTTTAAAACCTTAGACTCTGCAAATATACAATGCCGCCCGGATACCAACATCTATTACATAAAAATCAAGAAAGTGCTCTTTCAACTCCGACTTAATTTCTCTGATGAAATTGAAGTAATCTCCACCTTCGAGCCATTCGATTATATTTGTCAATATTGATCTGTTCCCATTGTAATCATAAATAATGACCAAATGATTGGTAATCCTGCTCATCTCGGCATACATTATTTTTCTCTCATATCCTTTTAATCCGTGTGCTACATAAGATGCAATTGATACATCAAAGGTTTTGTCTTCAAAGGGCAGCCTTTCAAGGGCGCTTGCCTGTATAAACTCGATTGCTTTGTTTTCTTGTTTATTCATCCCAATGTTAAGCATTTTTTGGGCCGGGTCTACTCCGGTAATAACGAACCCTCTTTGATTAAGCACAGAGCATAATGCACCGGTTCCACAACCAATGTCAATAATATTATTATATGTAGATAAATCCAGCCTATCTTGCATTCCGTCTAGAACTGCACTATAATGTCTTTTTTGATAGTCGTAAAATAGGCCATAGATTGGTGCAATAAAATCGAAAACTCTATTTTCTACTTTTTTATTTTTGACCAAAATTATACCTCCGTTTCCTAATTTTATTCCAACTTTTACCTTTTGCATCTTTAGTATTAGTATATCGCCATGAATAGTCAAAATAAAAGAAGAATGTCTGTTTTTCTAATCAAGTAAATATATAATGAGCATAATAGCAATAGGTATTATAATATTGGAGGTAATAAAGTGAACAAAAGAAGAAAAATTAATGGCTTTATGCAAATATGCTTAATCGTATTAATAATGATAGTCTTCAGTGGATGCGCAGGGCCTCAGGATCCCGATAAGACTCCCCCCAGCAATCAAAATGAGACTGCTGCAGATGAGCTAAAAAATCTGCTTCCTGAGCGGACTGGATTTCAATGGATATACAGCGGTTTTGCGGAATATGGACATGCAATGGAATTGGAGTCTATAGCCACTAGTGACACTAGTACCCATTATGAGGCTAGAGGAGAAATCTACGACCCCTCCGGCGGAGAGGCTTCTGGGGATTTTAGCCTCCAGGTTCAATATGAGGTCACTAGTGAATCCTTAATCATGGAAATAAAATCAGATAAAATAATGGATAACTTTCCCCAATTAGAGCTTATCCGGCTCCCCCTTAACAAAGATACACAATGGGAACAAAAGGCTAAGCATAAGAATGGAAAAGAGTATAATCTGGACTGCAGCATCCAGGGGGTAGAGGACGGGATCGAAGGAAAAGCTTACTCCGTACTGTATAAGGATAAGGATAGCGATTTTTATGAAAAAAGAAGAATTGAGGAAAACTATGGGGTCATTTCCTTCGAGACTATATGGGAAAGTAATGAAGGTCCCATTACCATGGGTTATGATCTTTATAGGGAAGCCTCCGGTTATCCCGAAAATATAACTCTTAACTCTTTTTTGCCTCCCACAGAGAAACCACTTCGTTATTTTGGCATTGCCGAATATGCACACCAGGGGGAATTAGTCAAAATTAATGATACCCAGGGGGAAACAATCTATCAGTTTAATGGCTCATTTGAGGATGGTTCAGGAATACCCGGTGACTTTAAAGTCCAATACCATATTGATTACCAGAAAGGTACAGTCCAGGAAAAGGTAGTAGAAAATACCCGAAGTGACAAAAACCAAGTCAATTCTAAATTAAAGGATCCCATCATCCTAAAGCTTCCTCTAGAAGTTGGTAACACCTGGCAACAGGAAATCACCTTCAAAGGACAAGAAAGGATGATGACTGCTACTATCGTCAGTATAGCTTATGAGGGGAGCACCTTTTACACTCAAATGAAATCTAGCACCCCCGTTATGACTATTAGATACATTGTTGAAGAAGCATCAGGTTATTTCCAGAATAGATATGTGGAAGAAAGACAATTCCAGAGAGGTCAGGGAATAATCAGTTTATCCCAATTAATGGAAGGTAACCTTGATATTAAAGACCTAGATAATGATTACCAGGTTGAACAGGCAATCATTAACCATATGTTTGGTTATATACTTGAGAGGGATTAAAAATAATTATAACTATGGGATATATAAAGGTAGCAACTATTGGAAAACAATCTCTACTTTTATATATCCTAAAGTTTGCAAGAAGCTTTTTAGCAGTTCTTCAGCATTATTTTCCGCTGAACTAATGATTTCTTCCTTGTTTGCCTCTATGTATTTTTGCATATCCTCATTGATTAACGCAATATTATCTTCTATATTAAATTTATTAAAAATACCCTGTTGCATATCATAGACGTTGACACTGTCTAAAACCAGAACATTATCAAAAATCTGACCTTTACTGAGATAAACTTTTATATGCTCCTCACTAACTTCTTCAAGCTTTATAAATTGACAACCCCCGTTAACATAAGCCCGATAAGTAATTAAAATTTTCTTCCCGCCGATGCTAAAGGGTAATTTGATTTCTCCAAATTTAATAATGTCTGAATAATCCACTATTTCTTGGTAATTATATTTTACTGTAGCCAAGTTACTCAGTTTTTCTATTTTTTCTGTAATTATTGTGGAATTTTTTTCTTCTTGATGGGAAAAAGAAACAAGGTCCCTCATGTTAAATAAAATAAGCATAAAAGACAAAATAAGAATTAAAACAATAAAAATAGATATCTTTTTTATATATCCCGCCATATTATTTACCTCCCTCTTATCCACTCCCCCATACCTTTTTTAAAGTTGTAATTATATCCTATCAGCTGCTGCTTTTCTACCTGCAATCCGACCAATAACTAGGCATTCAGTTATGGCACAACTACCTAGCCTGCAGGCCCCATGGATACCCCCAGTGACCTCTCCGGCAGCATAGAGCCCCATAATCGGTTGTTGATCTCGATGAATGACTCTAGCAGATACGTCTATCTGGAGGCCGCCCATGGTGTGATGAACTTTCGGCCAGATACGCATAGCATAGAACGGCGGTTCTTCCAAAGTTGTTGCTTCATTTAGTATGGGTTTTTGAAAATCATTGTCTTTTCCTTTTTTGACCATATCATTAAATCTTGCAAGGGTAGCCTTCAAAGCCCCATAATCTACTCCATAGTACCGAGCTAGGTCATCTAGGGAATTATAGGTTTTTACTACTCCTTTTTCCAGCGCCCGGGTAAGGTTCCAGTCAGCAATTTTAACCCCAGCAGCATCAGCAATTCCTATAACAGGGTGCTTCTGTTTTAGTAGGGCTTCAGCCAGACTTTTTCGGTCATTGAGTTCGTTAACAAAACGATTTCCCGTTTCAGGGTCCACCAGTATACCATAGGGAAGCACTACATAGTCGCCAAATAGAGGACCAGCTCCGAAGCCATTCTCATCCGGTGAGGTCCATGGTCCCAACTGAATCCTAGAAAGCTGCACGGGATTTGCTCCAATTCTTAAGCATTCTTTGATAATCTCAGCAGTAGCGAAAGGTTTATTGGTACTCTTCAAAGTATTGTCCAAACGAGGGTCCTGAGCCCGGCGGAATTCCACATCGCTGCCAAATCCACCTGAGGCAACAATAACCGCTTTAGCAGCCGGGATGGTTCTTTCGATGCCAATATTCGACTGGTTATACCGATAGCCATCAATAATCTGAACTCCAGTAACACGTCCCATCTCATCTTGGATCAATGCCCTAACATATGTCCCCAGAAAAATTGGGACCTTCAATTCCTTTAAGCGAGCGAGCTGCCTTTTAATGAGCTCTGAGCCAGAAATTGACTCAGGTGTGTAACATCGGGCTACTGTATGACCACCAAAGATGTCTACCCGCTCTTTATATTTTACTCCTAAATAGTCCCTGGACCATAGAAAAGCTTCATTGGCTCCTTCTGTAACAACTTTTACCAGTTCCGGATAGTTAAGCCCTTCACCGGCAGTTAACATGTCTTGGTACATCAGTTCAGGGGAGTCGGATATGCCGGCATCTATCTGATATGTCGTTCCCGGAGCGGCAATGCCACCATCGCTAATGACGGAGTTGCCGCCTGGTGCCATCATTTTTTCCAGCACAATAACTGAGACCCCGGCTTCGGCCGCTTCAATTGCAGCAGCCAAACCCGCAAAACCCGAGCCCACGACAATAATGTCAATTCCCGACTCAAAAACAGAGGTATTTATCGTCATAATCATTCTCCTCAGTAGTTTTTATGGCAAATCTGCTTACAATGGTATTAATAACATATCTATTATTAAGCTAACACTTCCTTAACTCTGCCTACAACGCCATTCTCAAGCATCACTTTTATTCCATGGGGGTGATTAAATGAATTGGTAAGAATCTTTTGAACTACACCATCAGTTAATTTCCCAGAACGCTGATCTTGTTTCTGAACAATCCTTACTCTGGTACCTACTTTTATATTTTCTCGTTCAGTTCCTTTCATTGTAACATTTCTCCTTCATATTTTCGATATATCCCACTAATACTAATATCAAATATAAATCAAATATAAACCCTGTAAATAGTTTTACCCATGCTTTGGACAAATCAAAACTTAAATCAATATACTTTATTAATTCAGTTGAAAATATGGGTTAAATGTATACTATAGTGATAATAATTTCCATTCAAAATTTACAACACCCTATCCGCCGTCAGCCCATTCAAAGGGATTAAATCGGCATAAAAATACCCCGCAACTTCACGAACCTGATCTCGCGAATCTACAGAGCTACACTAAATTTATCGATGAATTATCATTGTATTGGCATTATTGGAGGAATCTGTAACCAGCCTTTTTCTTTCCCAAATAGACAAAGTTGATTAAACTCATCCATTTTTTCATTAAGTAAACCAATAAACATTGCCCTAAGATTATCATTAATTACACATAATCTTAATGATTCTGCGCAAATTGTTAAAAAATCTTGCAAACCTGAAAAAAGGCGGCGGAAAATAAACTCATCTTTTATTATCCCGCTATCCGCATCAAAGTTAATAGTCTTTCTGGGTCAAGGTGGTAACGGCAACTTAAATAGCGCTAATTGCTTTTCTATAACGGAAGACTGATTCTTTAATAGAGTTATCATCTTTTTAAGTATAGTGCGAAGTTCGGAATCATGGGCGTAATTGTAGAACATTTCTAACGAATCATCCCAGTCATATCTGGATACCAAATTGTCCCATAAGATATATGCTTCTCCTGCGGATAATGTAGGTTTTTGCGCTGTGTCATATCGCCCTATGTGGAAATTACCTAGCTGAACCATATTTATCCCTCACTTTGTAATATCAACGGGGGGTTCTGCAACCAGCCTTTCAGCTTTCCATATTTGCAGATATCATTATAAGCATCTAACTCATCTTTAAGAAATCCCAGAAAGATTTTTCTTAAATCATCGTTATATACCATAGTTTTGACCGTCCGTATCAAATTATCGATAAATGATTGAATTCCAGTAAATAGTTTACGAAAGACATATTCATCATTAATTATATTACCTTCCAATTTAAATTTAACACTCTTTGGAGGGCGATCGGGGAGGGATAGATGATACTTATCCATTTCCTTTTCTAAAATATTCACCTGTTTCTCAAGAATATCCATTAAACCTTTTTTCATAATTAATTTGAACTCTTCATCGTGTACAGCATTAAGGTATATTTGAGTTACATGAATTATGTCATAACGGGCAACAAGATTATCCCATAACAAATAGGCTTCACCGCTATAAATATTTGGAGATTTAGCGGACTGTGCCCAACCAATATGAAGGTCCTTTAACTGCATGTCTTCACCCCCAAATGCCTATTTTTTCTTCCCTACATCCATGGAAATAATACTTTAGCACTCTTGAGTATTTTATCTTTGATGAAACAATTTTATGCAAAAACACAAACTTATGAGAAGTCATAAACAGTCCTTAAGCCTGCAAATACTTTCCAGGTTAATAATCCTGAAAATAAGACAAATTATTAAAGGCAGAAAGAAATGAGCAAGCGCACCACGGCTGCAACCGGGATATAATCCGTGGACCGCATGACCCGGCGCTCATTTTACTTTCTGCCTTATTATTATTTTATAATGCTAGACTTTATTTTCCGCCCATGCTAATTGAGAAAGCTATATTTATGTTTCTTTTTCAAATTTGGTTTTGCATTTAGGGCAGTTAATAATAATTTTACCTTTGCCCTTTGGAAGTCGTAACGTTGACCTGCAATTTGGACATTTAAAATATCTATGTGTCTTTAAAGTTTTAATTCCACTCTGTGTCTTCTTAAACCATGAATAAAGGGGACTTATCAGCATGAAAAACTTATAGTTTTCCATACTTCGCTTCGCAATATTTCTTGATAACATTCTATAAATACATAACCCCAAGGGAATATAGCTAATAAATGCTAACAGTGGAAGTCTGATTATCTGAGCTATCAAGGCTAATAAAACTGAGAGTATGAGTAAAGCCATAGAAAACTGATCCACTCCATACCTATCCATCATAAATTTTCTTAACCAATTCATTTTAATTACTCCTCATTTATTATTTTGTGGCAGAGGAAAGACAATAAATACCCTATGCCATAAACCTATAATGAAATAGGTATTCTATCATTTCTTCATTATTCAATGTCCATGGACTACCCCAGACATATTAATTTTATTAAGGTTCCCGATTAAACTGATTCCTAACTATGGTTTTGACCTTATCATGTTTTTCTAGAGTTTTCTCTAAAACCGTATCAAAAACAAAGGGTAAGCCCTTTTGTAAAACCTTTACGCCTTCTTCTGTAATTCCACCCTGAGTTGCTACTCGGGATATAGTTTCATTAAAGCTGATGTCCTTTGCCTGTAATAGCTTGGCTGTTCCATATAATGTACTTCTCACCATGCCTTCAGCCTCTTCTCTTGTTAAGGTGCTTTGTCTAATCCCTGCTTCTATAAATTCCTGGAAAATAGCAGCTATAAAACCTACTGCACAACTAGTAAGGTCTGCAGCAATTTCAAAGTTCTCTTCCTTAATGTTTTTAACTGAACTTATAGCTCCCAAAAGCTCTTCAATATTATTTCTGCTATCCGACTCAAACCTGCTGTTATGGCAGACCAGGGTTATCCCCTCCTCAACTTCCGAGATAAAGGTGGGAATAATCTTAGTAATTCGTCCTGAAAATTCCGACTCTAGGTCTTTAATGGTAACACATGCGGCGATAGAGATTAAGTGAGTATCATCCCTCAGAAGCGGCTTTATTTCTGCCAATACGTCTTTTATATCCAGAGGCTTAACACACAGAAAAACATATTTGCATCCCTTTACTGCTTCTCCATTATTAATTTCAGTATGTATTCCTGGCCATTTGTTTTCTAACTCCATAAGCTTACTTTTTGTTCGGGTTGAAACAACTAGCTCCTCAGCCTTTAACGCCCCCGTTTTTAAAAATCCATCAATTAACATCTTAGCCATACTTCCGTACCCTATAAAACAATATTTATCCATTTGCTTACCTCCAATGGCAATGAATTAATTATAAATATATTCTTTCAAAACATTGCTTGCCCACATTCTAAACTGCGTGCCTCGTAATGATTTTACACGATAACCAACAGAAATAATGACATCAAAGTTGTAGTAGTCAACCTGATATGTTTTACCGTCGGCAGCAGTTGTTGCAAAATTTGCATCAACTGAATTTCTTATCAGTTCACCTTCATTTCCTTGAATTTAAAAAATATATTCGTTGTCTCCCTGATTATAAGTCTCAATTATATTTCCTTCATTATAATAGTCGTATCCTCTATCTAAAATTGTCTTGTTGATATGGTTCTCAAATATTCTTCTATAATACCTCAACTTCATTTTATTAATTTAGATGTAATATAGCAAGGAGGTAACGAGATTTGCAACGAGACATCCATCGCCTCGTCAAAGATGCTTTGTATGCCATCGTCAATATACTTTCGCTCTAAAGAATAGGGTATATCGTGTAGTGTTTCCTTAATCTCTTGCTTCCCGCACGGACACGGATAGAAAAATAAAGTGGAGTGACCTGACCATAAAGTAATCCCACCTTGACTTGTGTGTCCAGAAAATGTACATTTTTAACCTGGAGTTCAACCAACACTTATTTCCAGACTGGGAACCCATGCTACAAACGGGTTTCAACTCTATGAAAAGTCTACACTACATTGAGTTTTTTTTAAAAGGAATCCTGCAATAGCATGGTTTTCGAGGATTTTATGGTTAAACGCCAGTTTAACCAAATTACTATTCCCTCCAAACTACTCCCGATGTCCATGGAATCATTTTGCCCAAAATTAAAAAAGCCCTGATTACTCAAGGCTTTGGCACGCCAATATCCTATTTTATCTGGGCCCCTCAATGACTACCGAATAATTTCCTTGTTTTATACTTTTGGACTTTAGCACAACCCTTTTATATTCGCCAAATTTAAGGTTTACTTTCTGTGTGGCTACAGCTTTTCCGTTTATATAAACTACAGCAGATACGTCCATAGGTTTAAAAGCATGGGGCTCGTTTCCGGCATAAAGCTCCGTATTTCCAAGCTTAACAGCAATTTCCCCCGCTGCGGGGTAGGCTAAAACCCTCAACTGCCTTTTGTTAACCACCTTTTCTGTTAGACCGTGAATAAGCAAACCCGAGCCTTTTATATCTATAAAGGCATTATTCTTTATGGTTGCACTTTTATCCATAGTTTCATAGATACCAACACCCCAACTGTCAGAAAAGGTGTTATTTTCGATAACGCAGGTCTTACCGTCTACCTGATCTCCAAAATGCTGCAATCCCCAATAGGCGGTTTTTGAAATAGTATTTCCTGATATTATACTGTTGGGGCTTGAACCAATTAATGTAATACCCTTGATACTGTTAATAATTTTATTGTTTACGATGCGCACGTTGGCTAGAGTATGTTCGGTACAGATGGCACAATAGGTGTTTTTTATCGTATTGTTTTCGATGACTGACCCGATATTTTCTAAGGCTATTGCGGCAGCAAAAGTTCCAACCCAGGAACCTGCATTCTCCAACAAACTGTTTTTCATCACAAATTTGGCATCTTTGTAGACTTTAATAGAAAGTGCATGCCTTTTCTCCGGACCAATAATCTGACTGTCGTAGATTTCCAGTGTCCCACCCGGCTTAACATGAATCCAAAGATCATTGACCATGCCTTCCGGTTTGTAGGTGAGATTTGTCTTTTTTAGAACCAAGGAGGCACCAGATTCGATAATAATGCTTTCCTTCATAATCAAATGCTTATTCTCCCAAACCTGCTGATCCCTGATGACCAACTGAGTATTTTGGACATTGCCAAGTGGACTTAAAGTCAAGGGGATTAACTGAGCTGAAGTAATTATGTTTGGTATGCCAGCCGGTTCTGAATCCTTAACGTTTAAAGATACGTTATAAGCCCCTTTTGTTATCTGCCCCCAATAATTGCCCTGCCAAAGGTTTCCGGTACCGTCATCAAAAGCATTGCGTACATTCGTATTCAAATTGTTGTAGGAAAGAGTGTTGTTTGTTGAGTCTGTTGCGATAATTCCCTCATAAGAACCGGTAATAGAATTATTCGATATTTTATTGTTATCTGCGGAAAAAAGAAAGAAACCTCTCTCGTTACCTTCCAGGATGTTGGCTTGTGCTAAACCGCCAGTTGAATGAAAAATGGATACCCCCACATTGGCTGCCGTAATCTTGTTATTGAGAACCTGGACATTATCAGAGCGGTAAATCTGGATGGCATCATCCCAGATATCAGTGAAGGTATTATTGTTAATTACCGTATTATTTGCATATTTCAGGGCTAACCCGTATCCTGCTCCTTTTAATTGGTTATTGCGGATGGTATTGTTCTCCGATTGAAAAATCAGAAACATGGCACTGCCGGAGGAAATCATGGTATTGTTTTCAATGATATTGTTATTTGACCAACGCTCCAGACCTATACCCGCTTCCCCTTTACCAAAAGAACTTGCCACCCACCAGTTGGCAACTTTCTCTTTAAGGTTGGGTGGAGAGTCTGTGCCAATTATGGTGTTCCCGGAAATTATATTGTTACTGGCTGTATTACCACTTATGCTATTAGTCAAGCCCGAAATATAGTTATTAGCAATCTCGCATTCTTTTGAATCGCAAATAAATATTTCTTTATTATCACGGCGGGGAACGAAGTTCTTTTCATCAAAAGGCGCTATCTTATTCCCCCTAATTTTTGCTTTTGAAGAAACATAAACTGAAATACCCGGGAAGTTATAATCATTGGACAAATAAAACCTGTTATTTTCAATGTTTACGTTATCCGTATGCCATGCTTCAATTCCTATTCCAAAAAAGTCATTGTTTTTAAAACTTATCAGTCCCGTATTATTGTTTGTAGTAATCAGCAAACCTTTAGATGAATTTGTAGTAAAGCTAGAGTTATTTACCTGGAGGCTTCCCCCATCTCTGGCTCTTATCCTTGTTAATTCCTCATAACTCAATTCTGCAGGGTTGTCTACAATAACTCTTATTTGACAATTGTTCAGGACAAGGCTCCCGCCTCTTTCAACAAACAGCTTGCCTTTAAGGATAATCTCTTCACCTTCATGAACCTCATTGCCGGTAACAACCCAATCGCTTGTTACCTCTACCTTCTTCAAACCGCTGTTCTCAATGGCTGAAGTGCCTATAGGAACCTGAGCTAATACCAATATAAGACCCAATATCAGTATTAATGCTTTTTTCACTAACATAAACACATCCTTTCCAATGTAAAGTCTATTGTCTAGATTACCTTTGATTTTATTTATTAATTGCAAACCCTTTTTATAGCCATATTATACCATATAATTAAAATTTAAAAATAGACGCTAATCTGAAAACAAAATCCCTTTAATAGTTGCATCCATATCCATTGTGGAGCGGATATCGCGAAAAAGAAAAACCATGCATGAGGGTCTTAGAACACATGTTCAGATTGAATAATCTTATATTTTTTCAGTCAGATTAGTTAATTTGACGGAGTATCTATAGTCGATTTAATTTGCAGTTTTAGGTAGACTTTGGGTTGGAAGAAAGCGCTTTATAACACTTAAACTTCAAAGGAATCAATTTGTTGTTTTTCAAAATCAATTTACTCCATATAAATGCGCAATTTGTCGGTCACTTAAATCTTCATCATAATATTAAGCAACAACCATTTACTATATCAATCTACCGCACCAGCCACCCATAATCCTGCCTGCAATCCACAATATAGTCAACGTACACCGTCTGGTCCTTGATCTGGTATAAAATCAGATACCATTTTTCTACGAACATCTTATGATATTTATTAGGTGGAATAAATTCAGCTTCTAAAAACGAAAAACGCTCCGGCATCTGGTGCAGGGAGCGAATGGCGTCCATTAATTCGTTTTTCAATTTCCGGGCGGCAGAAGGGCTTTTCTGCGCTAAAAAACGAACATGGTTTGCCAGCACCTTGCGTGAGCGGTCGGAAACAAAGACTTTATAATGCGGCATCTTTTCCATGTTCCACCTCGTCAATAATACTTTCCAGATAGCTGTCCAATTCATCCGGTGCAGTTCCGGCGCGGCCGGCCAGACGGTCTTCCTCAATAGCCAGCAGTTCTTCCCGTAGTTTTAACATTTTCTCGCGACGGTTAAATGCCTCAATATCCATAACCACAAGATCGCCCTCACCGTTTTTTGTAAGATACACAGGTTCTCCGGTAGACTTGCACAACGCCGCAATCTCATTGTAATTCTGCCGGATGCTTGCGGATGGCTTAATCTGCATGGTACCAACTCCTTATAGTAATATTCTAATCATATTATACCCATTTCTTACTATGGAATCAATCAACAATTTCTTTACAACCTTTAAGGTTCCTGTAGCCGTTGTATCCCCAATGTAATTTTCAAATAGTCGTTAATATCTTTTCCGCGCTTTGGTGACCATAATTAAAATCAGGATTATGTATCTGTTCCCAAATACCCAAAAATCCAACTCCCCTATTTTTCTGCACCACTCCTGCTTTTCCGTGTTACTTTTCTAAATTATACTATAACTATAAATTTAAAATACCTTGGCAATAGTATTAATAACTATGCTGGACATCTGACCCCTATCTTCCATAGGATATGTTAAAGAAATCGATCATACCGAGATTTATATCTTAAACTCACACAAATAATCCCAATATAAAAACTGCCAGGGCATATTAAAGCTCTGACAGTCATGAATTTAATTTTTGAACTGGTAATTTCATAGCAAAAACTCATATTGCCTTCGTCTATATAATATTCTTCTTATTTGCACCGTTTTAGCACTTATCACAATTTGGGTGAACTTATCATCATAGCCCCTTGACTTCTTTCAATAGCTTTTTCCCTCACCTGACAATAGAGGGGATATTTCTCATTATCTGCGTTTCAATCATCATTAACGTCTTTGGCTTAAGCTCCGGTGAGTCTATATAAGATAGCATCAAAACGATATGCCACCTCACTTCCTGTTGTACAAAAAAGTCCATTGAGGCCAAGATCACTGGCCAACCTTATACCTTAAAATTGTTTTCAACTTTGAAGATTCTGTTTTTCGAGGATCTGATAAATAAATCTCCCGGTGCGCTTTGATAGCTCTCCTATATCCATTAGCTTTACAAAAGTCATCCATCATCTTGAAGCTTAAAAATTCATTATCATAGCTGCCTATGTGTAGCATTTGACAGCAAAGCCCCTCTTCTATTTCTTCAAAATAAAGCTTATCTAAATACTCATTCCGCTTTTTCTTTTTCGTCTCCAATAAAAATCTTTCAAATAACTCTGTTGTTAAAAACTCAGGCTGGCGTATCATTATTTTATATTTATAGTTACTTTTGTCCGTAATTGCTTTATCTTTATCATCCAAATCCCACTCGCCTTCAAGGGGAAAAACCGTATAATCATAGTACCCTTCCGGCACATTGCTACTCTTATATGACATTTTCACAGCGTAGCTAAAACCATATAATGCTTCCGTGGCAAGCGCAAATTCCTCTCCGTTAGGGTCACCTTTCCCCTCAATAATGACAAATTTAATTCTAGGAACATCAATGAAAGCTGGTTCTTTTTTAGGTGAATATAAATCCTTATATACCTTTTTATAATCTATTTTATCAGCCATATCTAATCCTCCTGCACAATTGGTATTGCTATTTCCGTTACATACTTATTGGGGTTGCCCTTGAAAATCATTCCGGGTCCTTTATGGTACATCTCTCTGGAAGGTACTTTACATTCAATGTCATGTTCCTTTGCATAATCTAAAAGTGCCTTGTAGGCCAGATTTATAGTATCATAACCTCCAATATGTGTTGCACAAATTGCTTTTATAGGGGGGAATTGTTTTGATTTAGTATGTTTGCCGGTTACCGTACCTTTTGTTTGCACACAAATTTCAATATCCGCATCTTCTTTAAAGTCATCATCGTAGTGGCAGCAGAATGGCTCCCCTACAGCTTTTCCTTTTACTTCTTTATAAATCGTACCTATGTATTTTCCAACATCGCTGTACTTACCTTTAAACCGGATAGATGATACTGTAATTGCAGCAAATTCCTTAAAATTAATCTTATATTCCATGCTGATTTCCTCCAATTTTTTAGGTTTCAGATAGAGGTCAATCTTTTGAATAAGCTCTGTCTCCTTTTTTATCTGTTCAGTTATCATCATCTGTTTTTCCGATAAATAGTAAGACAAATCATCAGGGACATCGCAATTTATTAGAATGTCTCTTATTTCCGAAATGCTAAAATCTAAATTTCGCAATAAAAAAATAATCCTTGCTTTACTAAAATCATCTTCATAATAATAACGGTAAGAATTGTCAGCACGGGATGGTTTAAGTAAATTTTGTTCATCGTAATATCTTAAAGCTTTAACTGTTAAATTTGTAATCTTCGAAAATTCGCTTATTTTATACATGACTTCACATCCTAAAAAAATAATAAACCCTCCTGTGCAGGGGAATGTCAATATGTTTTTTTATAGAGAAAATAAAAATATATGGGTGTATTAGACAAATACACCCATATTATACCACGACCAGATGTTCAATTTCATTGCTTAAAGAGATATTACTTTATTTATCAACCTTTCGATACAAATACTCAAAATTTCTTATCTGAGGTATCGCATAATCCCCTTCTAAATCTTTACGGCAACATTGTTAGACCGGCCCATGTGGGCCGGTCTTTTGTTGATCGTACGGGACCTGTGCATTACTCATAAAGTATTTTTATATAATTATGTTACCAATTTTAGATTAATTTAACAGCACTTTTAGCCGTATCTTTTTTTAGTAATACAGCAACTAATATTACAGATACAACAATGGAGGTACTCATTATGAAATCAGAATTCAATGTTCACGGTATTATTGTTCGCACGTTCCTACCCTGCTAGAGGATGAGATGGATAACAAACCATCCAAAGTTATAACTGAACTTAAGGAAATTGGGAAGCGTATAAAAAGGGACAATTCACCTGTCCCCTCTGATGTCGTTTATGGCTCATTAAAAACAGCAATAAAAGAACATGCTTAATCATTTCAGATTAGCACTTGTTTAATCCATTGTAATACCAATATTTTTTTGCTCATCTTCGGGTTAATTGGCACTCTCCTGCATTAGATCATCAAACTGTTGAATAATACTGAAACAATACTCTTTCAGTTTGGGAATATCGCTTATAATGGTTTCCCACAAGCTCTCATCGTCAATTTTACCATAGTTATGAGCAACCACATTGCGTAATGCCTTGATTTGTGTCCATGGTATTCCAGTATAGGTTTCTTTAAAGTCATTCGTGAGATGTGTGGTTAGTTCTCAATTTGTAAAACGCAAAGAGCTGTGGCATTCTTATAAACAGAATCTCGTATAAATACCGAATAATCCTCTCCAAACCTCTGCCGTTTTTAGTTAAAAACACTGGCTCACCTGCAGAAATATCCCGAAGTACTTCATTGTAGTTTCTCAAATCAGATATTGGTTTAATATTCGGCATTTATAACAGCTCCTTCCGTTGCTATTATTATAGCCTTATTATTCGTAAAATTCAACAGCATCTGCCTCTCCAATCCTTGTTTTCGGTTGAAACATTATTATTAATTAAATCACAAACAGGCCTAATTGCGAACGCTATCGAAAATTTGTGCCACTCGCTAACGAATTTTTGTGCCACTTCTGCTACGAATTAGTGTACCATTTAGTGGTCATTTATCCTTTAAAGGCCCGTAAAATAGCCATATCTTCGACCTCCCTATATAAGCCTTCCTACATGCACAGTTTAAATTTCAGCCATACGGTTGAGAGGATAATATTGATGTCGTCTCCCATTCATACATGTATGACTCTGGGGCGGCTTTTCCAATCACTAAGCTCCATGGTCCAATACTTTGCCCATTCCTTCATTTCCCCATATTCCGGGTGACTAGGATTCAGCATGATTTCACGGAAGCTCACAAATCCTCCTATGCCGCCCACATCCTCAGGTGGTGTTTGACCACTTGCTTCCAGCAAGTAGGGTGATTCCTTATCGTGCTCCTCGATCACACCCACAAGCTGGATTTTATGTTCCCAGTTATCCCCCATATCATAGGTATAGACCATATGCTTCTGCTCTGGTAAAAACTTTGACAAGGTATACCCTTTCATTAAAATAGCGCCTTCATCGTACTCCAGGTCCTCCTCAAATGGAACAAGTCTGGCAACCGGTATATGGTTATTGTCATCAAAAATGGTAAAGTCATATAAGTGATAGTTCTTCCAGTCAAAGACGGACTGCAACACCTTGTGTAAACGTGTAAATTCTATATCAGCAGGTACAATAATTCTCCGCACCGCTTTGTATAAATCCAAATCAAGGGTGACCAGCAATTCAAAGGCACGGTATTTGTAAGCTTGCTTTCCTGTAAGTTCAGAAAGTGCATTAATCATTGCTTGGTAAGGGTAGAACCCCTCGTTAACGTTACCGGAATAATTGACAATACGGTAATTTGCGAGAGCACCAACCGTATCACTGAAAATTGTTGCAACGCCGTTATATTCTCTTCCAACACAAAAAGCACATTCCAGTCCCGCTTTTGTTACCCACGCCGCTGTCTGTCTGTTACGATTTTGGGCAAACTCCACCTCGCCTGCCAGACGCAAGTATTCCCCCACCAACTCGGGGTTTAAATTCATGGACAGCAGTGTATTTGAGATGGCCGTTCTCATCATTTCCGCTACATTTTTCAGATTTTTCCGCTTTACTTGGTAAATTGCAACGGTAAAGCGTGTGGCGTTGTTCACCAAGACAAGCATATCCTCGGCTCTACGATTGTCCCAAACCTTTGTCCAATTTGCTGTCCAAGAAAACAGCGGATTCTCGTCCTCATTTGCGGACAGAGGATTTACTCCCATGGCCTCTGCTAATTTTTTCGTCAGTCCAATTTGCATGTTCTCACTTCCTTTTTCTATACAAGTTATCATCGTATCGTTAAATACATATCATAGTTTTCATTTCTTATAGAAACGACAATTCAGTTCATGCAAGGCAAGCAGCGGACCCTGATCATAAGTTTCATCTGAATACAGCTTTTTCATTTCAAAGAATCTGTCCAGCATCCAAGGAATGGTGTCTTCTTGCCCTCTGAAGCCAAGAATCAAACAAACTAATGACTGCACATAAGGACTTCGGATCTCAGCATACTGTTCCTTCAGCAACGGAGAGTAGTCTTTTTTACTTCTAGCAAGAAGCCGTATTGAATTTTCAATAAAAATATCATGGTTGTTACGCATCAGCTTTTCTATCACCATAGGTAGGAGCACTTCTTCAAACTCCAATGCCTTTTTAATCAGGTCTACCCGATTGACCCCATCTATCTTTTTACGTAAGAGTTGAAATATCTCCTCAGGGTTTTGTTCTGACTGAATTAATTCTTTCTCCTGATTGACCTGCTTGAGGCGGTCATGACTCAGCCCTACTTGTTTCATCAGCATTTCATTTGCTGCATCTTCGATCCCTTTATATAAAAGCATGCTATAAATAAACCGTTGAACTGAGTTTTCCAAGTACGGATTATCCCGAAAAAATTTGTTCGTTATTAATTGTTTATGCACTTTCTCACCTCATATTTTTGATAATTCATAGTAAACTCTTCGTTTCAGACTAGAAATTCTAATCATGCTTTTCACGCTTACAGTTTCAAGTAAATCTACAGTATTTCTGGCAAAACGGCTGATGGTCTTCACTAAAACGATATCAATCCGATTTTCGTAGCAATCGAAAATCAATTTCTGGAATTCGAGCCGAAACACATTGCCACCTGAATCTTTATCGCTATAAATATTGTACAGTGTCCATTTGGGGTTGGCCGCTATAACTTCCTTTAAGGTTTTAACGAGAATTCGTTTTCTCCGTCCATTGTTTTACAGACAATACAAAACGATTTAGCCCTGCTTCATTTTTAATTCCCTCGAATTCGGGGGAATTAAAATTGGGATTGTACATTTCTTCCCATACTCCCAAAAACTCAATCGTGTTTCTATTCCTTAGCCATTTCTCAATTAGAGCTAGTCCGTTCTCAATATTTCTTACCATGTCGGTAAGAGATATATAATCTTTTTCTTCGAATTGAACAACTGCAATTTCAGTTCCGTCTACTGTCATTTTTTTTAGCCAACTATCACACCTCCTTTTATGGAAATCGATTAGTTGGATAGTGATTCGATCGATGTAAATTCATATACTAATTATACTGAACATACGTTCTGGCCGCAATATGGATTTGCATATTGCTTTTCCATCGTCTCGATGACCACACATGTCTTAGTCAAGGTAGCCAAGGACAGGAATAAAATCAGGGATAAATGTCAATCGGTGATAAAGCATAACCTATCATAAAATCTCTTGCAATTTTGGGAATATTACTATAATGAACCGGAAATCCCAAAACAATGTTTTGGGATTTCCTTATTGCTTCGATAACATCAGGACTTTCTATTGAAATGGGCTTACTCCCGTCGTAGTAATCTAAAAATCTTTCAAGACAGTATTTTGTATTTCCTGTACCTCTAAAATAAATTCCTAACAATTTAGACTCCCCCCTTACTGCTCACTTTTCTGATTGCTTTTAAAAAAGAACTCCAGGTTAATCACTGAAGTTCTTAGTTCTTAGTTCTTATTTTAATTCTTTACAGTATTGTGCATAGTATTTGCTACACTCTTCAAAAAAAGAAGCCCAATCAAAATTACTTTTCTTTTCTGGTTCTGTTAAATGGTATAAAAGTTTATACATACCCTTCAATATTTTGGAATTTCCACTAAGAACTCTTATTGCATAAATCATTTCATATACTTTTATAGCTTTAATTGAGTGAAGATAAGGCTCAAGTTCCTTTCTTTCTATTAATGATATTGTATTTGAGTCATTGGTTGAAAAATAAATTAAACCTTTTGTTACTGCGTAGGATATTAATTTAACTTCACCACGATCATTAGAATTATCTATCCCCGGATTATAGTTAGTAAACTGAGCGATTTTCTCTTCAGTTGTACTTCTAATTGATTCTTCAACTATATTTAAATCCGATGATTACCCTTGCCATTATTTATCATCTCCAAACAAATCTAGGATCTCATCAATATCATCATCTAAAATCTCAATTTCATATCCAAAATCTTCTAATTTCTTATTAAAAATATTCAGGTCTTTAACAGTTGAATCAATTGTTGTAATACCCTCATCAAAATTCTTAAGTATTACATTTAATGCTTCAGGTTCTACCCCTGTTTTATCTGTAATGCTGTTTAATTTATGAAATATATGAGAATTCCATGTGCTCCCAATTTTATAATAACTGCTTTGGCTATCCCTTTCATCAATTGATAGCAATTCTTTTTTTACGTGCATGTTAATAGACTCAATCTCCTGAAGCCTTTTAACAATCATTCTATACGGAACTTGATAATCAATTTGAAGCTGTGCAATCAATCTTAACAATGCATGGTTATTCCAATTACCTAAATTTATATTACCTCTATTATGCTTTTTTACATATGTTGCCAATGTTTCTGTTGGTAGTAAAAATTCTGCAGCAAATCTATTGGCTTTTGCATTAATCAGTAAAACATCTGAATCTCCAAATCTTCGCAAATGCAAATTTTCATCTATTTCATCTATATGATGATAATATTCATGACATGAGTTGAATATCTGTAAATCCAACGGAACCATAGAATTAATTGCAATATAATATGAATGGATGCCTGTAACTGAACTATACTTTTCCAAATAAAACGCAGTCAAACTATTTGGATGTTTAGGTTCTAAAGCAAAATATAGAAGCTGTATATTATTATCTCTAAATACAGAGAATATTTTTTCTCCAATAGGACCCATACCCAAATCCAGTCTTCTTCTTTCTGTCTTAACTAATTCAACAATTTCTAATGCTTCTTTAGGGTTTAGGAGTATACTCTTATTATCTTCCATAATTATTTTCCCTAATGTTTTTGTGTTTATCCAAGCATAATATCATTTCAATTAGACCTTCAAAAACTTTGATCTCTTCATCTGATTTAGCCTCACCCTTTAAAGCAACAAAAACATCCTTTTTTATTCCTGTTTCTATAATATCTACAAATTCCTTTCCTGTAACTTCTAGAATTTTTTCTATTTGATCTAATTTAGGTAAATGTTGTCCTCTTTCAATTTTTCCATATATTTGATTATTGATTGAGAGTAGCTCTGCCATCTCTAATTGTGTTAAATTATTTTCTTTCTTATATTGTAAACAGATCTCTGAAAGCTTGCTAATATCAATTTTAGACATAACTCCAACTCCTTTCAAATAAAATCACTTGTTTATACAGTTATTATATACTTTAAATATATTTTTTTGCAACCAAATAGCATTAATATTTTCAGAAAATATACTATTAATATATATTTTCTATTTTCTCTCTACTTTATACATCCAAATCGGATTTTAAACAATAAAAAATGACTACAGTACTTTTTTGAGTATCATAGTCATTTTTTATTGCTCAAACAAATTTACAATTGGCTTTTCAGCCTATGGAAGAATATCTTCCGACGTATCTCCGCAGACGAGGTCATATCCCGATTTTCACTTTTAGGCTGTCCATTAGCTGTTTATTCTCGAAATTCTGCTCATCTTTACTAAAAGTATAAAACCCGCAAAACAGCTTGAATTCTAGGATTACAAGCATTTTTTGCGTTGTATTCGAACCACACACTCCACATGTGTTTTGATAGAATGATGATACTGATACGCAGAATTTTGCGTATCAGTAAGACCCCCTAAATAATTATGGCTTAAATACAATTTTTTCAGGTACAATAACTATATTTGTTTTCCAAATATCCTTATGTTTAAATTCATTAAGTTGCTGTAGATTATTGATTAAAACAGTAGGATAATCATCAATATCTTTTATAGCTTCTAACATTTGTTGTTGAGTTTTAAACTCTACATTTACAAAACCATTAGTTGTACGTCCATAAGATCGTTCACCGTCTGTAAGAATTTCTTTGTCGAAGACCATCAAGTTAATTTTTTTAGTCATATTACTATTGATGCAAGTTACAGTATACCAACCATCTTTATCAATATTCTTTGGAAAATTAGCACCGTCCTCTATAGAAAATCTTTTGACAACTGAAATCACCGAACTTATTTTCTCTGGTATTGGTTTTATGTTAACCGTGACAGATGATATAACATCATCTGTGACTACTTCACTCGTCCAATTAATATCACTGTGCCTTGAGATATTAAGGGTACCGTCAACTAATTTTGAATAATCTTCTATATATTTTATCCTTGTTTTCTTACTGAACTTTTGTCTATGTTCATAATAGTAATTAATAGCAGTTTCTAGGTCATTTTCATTATATACGTCCTCAAACGTTTTAAGCGTATTATCATTGCCCACTATGAAATTCTCCGCAATAATTTTTTCAAGAGGAATTGATTCCATATTTTGCTTCTCCACAATTTCATATTCACGGGTGTTATTATTAAAAGTATATGACCGTGTAGTATCCTCGTATTTATGTGTATTTCCTTTTTCATCAAAATAAGTATATGTTTGATTAACATTAAACTTTTTAAAGCCATCTAATTTTTCCAAAGCATTTTTAACAACATATCTAATATCAGTTCCAGATTGAATAGTGTAAATTTCTTCACCATGTCCTATGTATCGAGTAGCCATTCCAATAAATTCGTTGTTAATATTATAGGCAATGTCATAGGCATAGGACTTATTTTCTTTATCATTTTTTATAATAAAACCATCTTCAGTGAAAAATTCACTTCCTTTACTTGCACGAAAATCGCTGTTAATAAGAGAATATTCGTTTTGCAAAATATCAGTAGTTACAAAAATTACCGGAAGGTAACTGTTATTGTTATTATCTCCCCATGTTACGATAGCGATATCATCATTCCCTTCGCCGGTGAAATCAAAATAATGGGTTTCATAATTTTTAAGAACTATCAATTTCTTTCCAAGATTGTCCGTCATCTTATTTGTAGGAGTCTTACTTACAAATTCTATTACAGCGTCAATGTCCTTAATTTTATCCTTAGAACCTTCTGTATTGCTCTTTTCAGCTTCCACTTCTGCTTTGACTTCTTTCTTCAACTCTTCCTTTAACTTGGCTTCAGCTTCCATTTCTGCCTTAATCTCTGCTTTTAACTGCTCTTCTGACTTTTGATTAGAAGAAGAACATCCTATAGAAATCGTTAAACTAAGTAAAACTATTACAAACAAACTTATTACTTTTTTCATTCTACAATCTCCTCGTATAATAGTTTTTGTAAGGTTCTTAGAGATAAAATTCCAGTTATAAACCTTACTAATTACCATAAATTAACTGGGAATATTGTTCTTTGATAATTTTATAAATTTGCATTATCAGAAGTTATTTTGTTTACTTTTAACTGATGCCCGTGTGACAATGTTTATAGGCCATTGAGGTTAGTTCTGTCATCTCCTGTAGGACCTTTGTGGGTCGCTTCTATTTAAGTCAGTTCCCCTGGCCTGGTGTTAGCTTTGAACCGCTGGGTGTTTGTCCGGCTCCCTCTCTCCTGTATGGCAGTTCAAGGAGTCGTGCATAGGGGGTTCCGGAGCGTATTCTAATTGCGAGGATGTTGATGCGCCAGGTACCACGGACATTAGTTAATTCAATGGCCAAAAATTTGTATCAGGAAGGAGGTGATTTCATTGTCAAATTCATTATTGGTAGGTATTGATGTCAGTCTCAACGACAACAAAGTCCGTATCCTCCATCCGGATGGAACCAGTCTTTCA
>LADT01000029.1 GCA_000961765.1 Clostridiaceae bacterium BRH_c20a
ACAAAAAGCAGATACGTTCGACTTCTTAGGATTCACTCACTATTGTGGAAAGAGCAAAGCGGGTAAGTTTAGAGTTAAAAGAATCACTAGCAAGAAAAAGATGAGGTCGAAAGTTGTAAAGATAAAGCAATGGCTGAGAAAAAGTTTAACAAAGCCAATAGTACAACTCATAAAAGAACTAAATGTAAAACTACAAGGGCACTATAACTACTATGGCATCACAGATAACACTCCAGGAATAAAGAAGTATGCGTATATAGTTAGAAGAGCCCTATTTCGACACATCAATCGAAGGCGACAAGGAAAGCCATGTGATTTCTTGAAATTCGAGAAACTAATAAGTAAATACCCATTGGCTACACCGAGAATTCGTGTAAGTATTTATTAGACATGAAGACGGAGGCGAAAGTTGTTATGAAGAGCCGGATGCCTTAATAGGGCACGTCCGGTTCTGTGAGAAGCGGGTGCAGTGATGCACTCCGTTTACTCGACCTTGCTTCCCTTCTTTTTCTGTGGAAAATAAAGTAAAAAAGAATGTAGTGGTGATAAGTATGCCTCGAGGAGCTAGAGAAAAAAGTGAAATTGGAATATACCACATAATGATAAGAGGTGCCAATAGACAGGAGATTTTCCATGATGACGAAGATAACTTAAGAATTTTAGAAACTCTGAATAAAATTAAGGCGACGTCAGAAATCAAGGTATACGGCTGGTGTCTAATGGGTAATCATGTACATCTGCTTTTAGGTGAAGGGAAGGAAGACCTTTCTGTTACCATGAAACGTATTGGGGTAAGCTATGTCTGGTACTATAATCGGAAGTATAAAACAACAGGGCATCTCTTTCAGGATGGTTTAAAAGTGAAACGGTAGAATCAGACGAATACCTACTAACAGTAATAAGATATATCCACCAAAATCCAGTCAAAGCACAAATAGTAAAGCGAGCTGAACAATGGAGATGGAGCAGTTGCCTTGGGTATTATGGTAACAGAGTTTATCCGGAGGGATTACTGGATAATGATTTTATATTGAGAATGTTTTCCGAAGATAAGAATACAGCAATAGAGCGATTTAAGCAATTTAATGAACTGGAAAATGATGATAGCTGCTTAGACGATTTGGTTAATGAGAGAGCCCGTTTGTCTGACGAAGAGGCAAGGCAGGAAATTTTGAAGCAAATTGGTGAAATTGAAATTCCCCAAGTAAAAAGTCTCCCAAAGTTAGAAAGGGATGAATTATTACAAAAGATAAAAAGCATAGAGGGAATAACACAAAGACAAGCGGCAAGGATTCTAGGGGTTTCCCCCAGTCTTATATTTAAAGCCTAGATTGGAAGCGGTAGAACTGTCCCAGCGCTTCCAATTGAATATAGAGGGGGGAGGTATAAAGAAACATCCTTTAAAACTAACCTAAAAGAAATAGCTAGAATACCGGAAGCCTAAAAAACCCAAATAATCCAAATAAAATAACATCATAAAAAAATATTAGTCTGTAATGAAATTTAAACAACATATTAGATTTTAATAGCTCCTAATATTAAAAAATTATCAAGTTAATATAATTGAAAATTTAAGGGTGTCTGGGGACGGTCCTTTGACACACCATAGGGAAATTTTCAAAGATGACAGGGACCGGGAGAAGCTATTAGGTATCATTAGGGAAAAGAAAAAAGAAGAAGTTTTGACCTGTATGGATATTGCTTAATGAATAACCATGTTCATTGTAGATACCTGGGAAATACTCTCTCTTTATTTTCCCAGGAGAAAACAAAGCTATTGAATATTTTAAGGAATTTTCCAATAAGGAGAATGACGATCAATTTATAGATATAAAGGAAGATGATTCTGATGTCTTTATTTTTCAGGAGACGGACAATTCTTGGGAGGTGGAAAAATACTTAAAGGACAATAACCTGCCAATTACTGATTTAAAAAAAGATTGTAATAAGCATTATCTGCAGGAAGTCATAGTAAATCTACGAAAAAAACTTAACTGTCAATTCGAGGAATAGCCGATCTTTTGGGATTGAACCGAGGAATTGTGCAAAGAATGGTATCACAAAAACCTGTTGCCCCAGAGGATGGGGGGCAAAAAAAATGAGTATTTATGTCAAGCGTGTCAAAGGGCCGTCCCTATACACACCCTTTTATTTTATTCTTTTAATAATAATTTCTTCATGTTTAGATACCTCTTCTTCAATCCGCTCAAGCTGCTGGGTATGCTGGGCAGATCCGTCAAAAAGAGCAGTGAGCTTTTCACCGTGTACATTTTCAATTTGTAGTACAGTCTTTTCAATGGAGTCCACCTTATTTTCTAGCGTGTCAATTCTACTATTTACCTGTTTAAACTTTTCTTGCACCTGTATAAACTCTTCTTTCACCTGCTTAAAGCCGTTTTGCATTTCATTATACATTTTCTCCATTAGGTCATACATCTTATTTTCCATTCATTTTTAAACTCCCAATTATAAATTCATTGAATATCTATACGTAAAGTTTTTATTTCTAAATCACTTTAGAATGGGGCAAAGGGTTCTCTTTTATAAACTGAAAATATAATATACGAACTAGCTACATTTTACCAAATAAAAATATTTATGTAAGTATATAAATATAAAGATTATAAAAAATGAAATTAATTATGTCCCATCTTAGCCTTAGCCTTGCGCAGCTTTGCTGCACATTACAACAATTGTTACGATGTAAGGCTATGAATTTCCGATTATCCTTAGTGAATTATACGAAGTACGGATATGGGTTCTGATATATTTCCATTTCCCTGGAAATAGCAGAGAGGGGAGGGTATTAACTGAGTAAGTAAACAAATTAAATTCACAAAGATTTAATAACACAACTCGTATCATAAATGGCATATGCTCAAAATCACAAAGTTAAAATAGTTTAAAATGCTGTGATTATTTTATTGAATTATTATTGGGCCCACTTAAATGTTTTTATTTAGAATTTTCATAATTGAATTTTCAGTTGAAACATAAAAAATTTAAAACTAAATATAACCAATAAAATGCACCTATGATGTATTAAATTAGCATTTACATAACGGGTACATACAAAGACCTTGGCCACGAAATTCTAAAGGCTTACAGGGCAAATTAGAGGGGCATAATGCAACTGAACAATTTCAGTTTTTTAAGGTTAAGAAAAAGACAAAAAAATATAAACCCGTGAATTACAAAAAATAAATTAAATTTTCGGATAGAAAGTTGAGGAGGGTAGGTTAATAATAAGCAGATATAAACAAGTTATCTTTTAAAATTTTACTAGTTTACATAACATTTATTGTCACAAATTATTTTTTCCTTAAAGTAGAAGGGAGAGCCCAGTATTAAAGGGCTCTCCCGTTTATTATTTTTACAACCGGGGAGTGTTGCAAATGTTTTCGTAAACTCCCCATTTTTAATTATCTACCCTATATATATTTTGCTCATATTATAAATAATATATTTATAATAATCAAAATTATTTTTCTCCATATTTTCTACTAATAGTTATTAGATACTGAGATCTCCGAGAATTATATTTAAAAATAAGATATTGAAGAAAATACTTCACCCAATATCTCTTAAGAAGACACATATTATTTACCTTTATGGTTTCTCTGATGGTAAACATCTTAAAACTTTTTCTTTCGGGAAAGCGTAGCTCAGCATTTAAGGAAGCCAAATCAAACTAATTTAATATTTAAAAATGTTTTTTATGAATTTTGTTTAAGCGTTTTGTTCTATTATGAAGGTATATTTTTGTAGTATATAAATATTTATGCCCCATTAATGAAGCAGTATGTTCAATATCTAATCCTTTATCATCAACATTTGATGCAAAAGAATGTCTTAATATATTACAATTTACTTTTTGGTGAAAATCAATCTTTTGCTGATATTTATCAAGAATTCTTTGAAGTGGTGTATTCCTATTTGTTGAAAATCTTTTTCCAAACTTATTTATAAATAAATATGGGCAGTCATCATTTCTTGTACTTAAATATTCCTTAATTATGACTGCACATCTTGAAGTAAATACAACATGTCTTTTTTTACAACCTTTACCTTTAAGAATAGAGATTGTATTATCATTAAAATCAATATCTTCTATTTTAATGTTTATCAATTCTTGAGGTCGAACTCCAGAGTAGAAAAAAACGTTAAGCATTGCTCTATCTCTTAGATGACCTTTACAAGCTTCATCCAATATCCAAAAGTCCTCCTCAGTAATAATGAAGTAATCTCTTTGAGGTACTTTAATTTTTGAAATCTCCAATGTTGGATTGGAACTAATAATATTCTTCTTAACACAAAATTTAAAAAAAGTCTTGAGAATAGTTAAACATAATCTTCTTGTATTTTCGTTATTACCTTCTTTCTTTAAATGTGAAAGCCATGATATAATGTCAACTTCAGTAATATCTTTTATGTCTTTTGGACAATAATCTAAGAATTTCTTAATATGCCGGGGATAATATTTTAAAGTATCTACACTATAAAACTGTGACTTTTCTTTTATAAAATACTCAAAAATTTCTTGTTTATCCATTTTTCAACCAACACACCTTCTATATTCATTAATTACTTTTGTTAGATTTGGCGCTAAATACTCTCTTGTAGTAGAGGTATTTTCGTGAAGTAAAATATCAGCAATTGTCTCTATGCTTACTCCTTTATTATTTAATCTACATGCAAAGGCATGTCTAAATCGATGTGGACCTAATTTTCCCTTAATACCTATAGACCTAAAAAGTTTTGAAGTAATATAATAAATACCTTCACCACTTAAATTAGACTTACTATTTTTCCTTGTAAAAACAAAGTCATTTCGATTTTTACCTTCAATTATTTGTTGCAGTAATATTGAACATTCTTCAGAGAAATATATATTTCCTGGTTTATTTCCTTTACCGATAACCTTGGCGTAACATTCTTTAATATTTAGATCTTTCACTTTTAAATTTCTAATTTCAGTTCTTCTAGCTCCGCTTGTTTCAAAAAGGAGAATAATAATTCTGTTTCTTATATCCAGCTTTTCAACCTCTATAAGAACTTTAGCAATTTCTTCATCATTTAAGTGTTTAGTAGTCCCTGTGGGGGTTTTAGGTTTCCAATCTGGATCAACGGGATTTATCTTAATTATATTTTTCCTAACACAGTAATTAAAAAAGTTATTTAACACACCTTTGACAAAGATATATGTAAATGGGCTTTTATTTTGATAGTTATATTTTAGCCATTCAAAAATATCGTCTGATTTTATGACTACAATTTCTTTATCAATGTCCCTGAAAGCTCTTAATAGGACTTTTTGATATTCTTTAAGTGTATTATCAGACCTTCCTAAAACACTTAACTCATTAGTAAAACGCTTAATAATTTGCATGTTTTCATGATTAATATTTTCCAATAGAGTGCACTCCTTTTAGCGATGATACTGATCATAAAGATTTCTTAAAGATTCAGTAGTTCTAATACAATACAGTTTTGTGCTTTCCTCACTTTCATGTCCCAACAAATACATGATATAACCTATGTCTGCACCTTTTTCATCTAGCTTAGTTGCAAAGTAGTTTCTAAAAGAATGTGGAGAGATGGAAACACTTAGTTTTGCTTCAAAAGCAGCATCTTTTACTATTTTCCATACACCTTGCCTTGTGAATTGTTTATTATGTCTAGTTGTAAATAAATACTTACTATCTCTTTTTCTATGATTCAAATATAAAATTAATCTTTCTTTACATTCTTTTGTAATAAATACAAATCTTTCAATTTCATCTTTACATATTTCCAGTTTTATGTTTCTTTTTTTAAAATTAATGTTATTTATTTCTATATTTATTAACTCAGTAACTCTAACTCCTGTGCAAAGAAATACTTCTAGCATGGCTCTATCACGCAAATTATTTTTCATAGATTCTTTTAACATAAAAATATCTTTTCCAGATAATAAGTAAGGTTCTTTACGCTCATCTTTTTCTAGGAAATCTACAGCAATCATAGGATTAATTTTTAATATCTCTTCTTCAATACAGTAATTAAAAAAGGAAGCCATTGCCGATTTAATCAAATTAATTGAATTTAAAGATAAATCTGTTGTTAGCAAGTATAAAAACCATTTCCTAATATATTCATAACTTATTTCCTCAAAACTTAGGTTTTTATGTTCATTATAGAATTTCAATAAGTATGGTAAGTATGTTTTTTTTGTATTGTCACTATAAGAATTACTATCTTCAAAAAAGCTATAAATAGTAGTTAAAATTTAAATCACCCCATCAACTGGTCGTATTTATAAAGCATTTCATCAGTTGGTAGCTTTGTATAAATTTTAGTTGTTTTAATATACTTATGACCCAATAAGTCTGCAACAACTTTAATATTATTGCTTCTTATTAACAAGTTCATTGCGAAAGTATGACGAAGACGGTGGACACCATAATTATTTTCACACCCAACTTTTTTGAGTAATTCAGAAACAAAATTATAAATAGAACGATCAGATAATCTTTTATCATCATTATTTAAAAATAGAGGTTCATCTTCATTTTTATTACCTAAATACTTTTCAAGAAAAATAGCTGTTTTGGGGGTAAAAAAAACAGATCTTTCTTTATTCCCTTTACAACGGACTTTTATTGTTCTATTTTTCAAGTCAACATCCTTACAATTAATTCTTACTACCTCAGCCCGTCTTAATCCAGTGTCATCTATCAATGTCATTGCTACTCTTTCTCTAATAGGTTGTTTTTCAACTAATTCTCTAAATTGTGCATGTTGACCATTTTCCAGATATTTTGGAAGAGTTTGCTTCTTTTTTTTTCGCCAGCGAATTTTTAAAGGTATTTTATTGATTAATTTATTAATCAGACAGTACTTAAAAAAACTTTTTAAAACTGAGTAACAATGATTATATGTATTTGGATTCTTTTTTGCATAATTTTCATCTAACCATTTTTTTATATCATCACATGATAAAGATTCTATTGGTTTTTCAATATCATTACAAAGCCTTCGCAAAATTGAATTGTAGCATTTAATAGTTAATTTTGATTTTCGTAACTTTATTTTATACTCCAGAAAAGCTTCTAATATTTGAATATTATCCATGGAATTCCTCCTTTTAGGTTTTTTTCTATTTTCATCGTTGGTGTATAAATTGTATCGGACTATTAGAAGTAATACCTACCTTTTTGAAATATTTTTTTAAAAGCAAATTAAGTTGTCTAGTCGTGTACACTTTATTTTGATTGGTAATAAAAAGGTGAGGGAAGTTATCATTTCTGGTGTCCAAATATTTAAAAATAAATGTTTACATTCATTTTTAAATATGACATGTCGTTCAAAATAATGCTTTTTATTATTAATAAAAATAGTGTTATCTTTCCAGTTAATATTATCTAACTTAAGGAAACTCATTAATGGATACTGATAGTTTTTTATAGTCTGTTGAGTACATTTCGATGAAATATCATTTAAATAATTTGTTAACTCATGATTTTTTCAGAATCATTATCACTTTAATATAATTTTTCCTATCTTCTTCAAGTAAATCTATAATTATTCATGTTTTAATAAAAATTTTTAATTTTTTTTTATTAGTTTTAATGTTCAAATTATATAGTTAGCACAAACTAAATACATATATTGTTTACATTTACTTTGATGAATTTGATTTAAAAAATTATTTATTAACCCTATTAAAATAAAGCATTATTATCAATTTCTTAGAAGGAAATAAGAAATATAATGTGAATGTCAATGAATTTCTTTACCACTTGACATTCAAAAAGAAAACAGATTAATTATTTAGTAAATTTATGTATAGTGATTTTAAATTATAGGGGGGAACTATGAGTTCCAACGCAGAATTATTACTAAATAAACTAAAAGATAATAGTTATAAACAAATTAAACGAATGATTTCGGAACCACAGGTTGAGAATTTATGGATAGATTTTAAGTGTAAGGAAGATAGAAATATTAACGTTAAAGCATCTATTTCTGATAAAACTAACTTTGCTAAGGCATTGTCTGGGTTTACCAATGCATCAGGAGGGCTTTTAATATGGGGGATAGATGCTAGAAAAGATAGTGAAGGAATTTTTAATTACTCTGAACAGGCAATATCTAACGTAAGCTCATTTAGACAACAACTGGAAAGTCTGCTTCCCGATGCAGTTAGTAGGATACCCGAGGGTATAGAAATATTTACAATATTAATTCCAGTGAAAGCGATACTGGTTTTTTAGTTTTAATGTTCCTGAAAGTATTAAAGCACCTCATAGAGCCGAATTTAATATTCAGAGATACTATCGTAGAGTGGGTGATAGCTTTATTAAAATGGATCATGGTCACCTTGAAGACATGTTTGGAAGAAGACAACGACCTGATATAAATGTTAGATTCTCTTATAAAGAATTAGAAACAAGTCCTGATTTGCATAAATATCAATTCTTTGTTGAGTTTATAAATGAGGGGCGAGTTATGTGCAATTATTATGGCTTTGACTTAATTTTTCCATCTGAATCATTTTTAGAAATAAGAGAGCAAGGAAGACCTGATGGGTCTGCTCCAAGACCTGCCTTTACCGGTAGATATTTAAAAGAGGAAGTAAGCAAATATTCTGATATGATCAAGATATCATTTAGAAACGCAAGCGATGAGCCACCTTTATTCCCGGGTGAAAAAAAGCAAATCACAAGAGCAGGTAGATTTACATATAAAGTGAACCAGAATATTAGAGAATACTACAATAATAGTGAATTACTTGCTCATGTTTATGGAGATAATTCTCCTATGAAAACTTTTACAATTAAATTTTCAGAAATAAATTGCTTTTAATTTATAGATAAATCAAATTAATTTTTGTTTAGATATTATAGAAGATGAGTAAAATAAAACAGCAAAACAATATTAGAAATATAAAAGATATTAAAATAACTAGAATCAAATTTAAAAAATTTCACTTTAACCATATTCAACTAATATTGGCTAATTCCTTAAGTCAATCTAGAAGGGGAAAGGGTATTAAATTTAGAAATACTAATGACATAATTAGGTGGCTTAAGGATGAAAAGAAAAGAGCAAAAATTAGAGAATCAGAGGATTTTTAAATAATGAATTATCGATTATTTAGAAAAGAAATTAAGAAAAGAAAGGCCTTTTTAACTAAAAATAGGCTTACATTTCTAGAATTCTTCCAGGCAAGTAAAAGCAATGGTAGATTGAGGAATAATTTTGTATTTTATATTCTTACTAGCAGATTATTATTTTTTAAGCTCTATAAACTAACAAAAATAGATATGCACGCTAAAGCAATGTATGAAAATCTCTATATAGCATTGCAATTATTAAGTAAAGAAAATGGCAACTCGAAAACTATTGCCAAACATTTATTGAAAAGATATTTTGCTAGAAACAATTTAGTTAACATTAATGAAAATGAAGTTTCCTATGAAATAAAAAAGTATCTAAAAACTATTGTCACTCAATATTATTTAGAAAAAAGTTATACGAAAGCTGATAGAGAATATTTTTATGAACTAATGGGTAATAAAAATATTGGTAACATAATTGAACAAATGTTTACAAAAAAAGTCCGTTAAAAAACGGACTTCTTGCTATCAGTATAACCAGCGGTTTAACACCAAATGGAATCAAATGAGTATGCCGCCTTTCCGCCCTTATTTTAACACTTTTTAACTGCAGAAGTTGAACAGTAAGACCGCTTGGAATTAAAAACCATGTTTCATTAGAATACAAAAAGGTATTAGTGAAAGCTATTCTAAATCTAGCCTGTGGGCGATCGAGGCTCTACCCTCAAAATTCTGAGGTTTATCGCTTTTGTTTTACAACAGGAAAGTTAAGGCTGAACACTATCGGTCAAAAAGTTTTTTTAGCGGAAAAGATGTTTAACCTTTAACGGTCAAGGTTTTTTAGTGGGTATACAAATAGAAGCATCAACTGTGTTTTTAATAATATTTATTGTTTTAGGAGTACTATGTTTAAGGATGTTGCTAAGCTCTTCAATAGTAAAACCATTCTGTTGGCATTTTTTCTTTTTCAAAATTGTTACCTCCTCAAAAAAATTTGTACACTATTTATATTTTAGAATAATATTTCTTAAAGTATACATAAAATAAATTATTTTAAAAAAGCTAACAAATTAATCATTTCTATTCTTAAAATTTTTAAATGGTACTTTAGAAAATATGTATAAATTTCTAACATTCCAGCCATTATTATGCTATTCCGTCTTCTTCAATTTCCGAACTTGGTAACGCAACAATTTCTGGAGCCTGTAAAGAACGTGTTGCTTTTTCAACTGTATCTAGATTATCAATATCAGAAACTGAATATCCACCTAATTCTTTAAACTTTCTTGCGGTTACTAAAACCCTATTTTCTAAAGTCCCAACAGCTTTATTATAAGCATCAACAGAGTTATCTAATCCTTTTCTAATATCTGCAAAATGACCAGCTAAAACCCTAATTCTATCATATAGTGTTTTCCCCAAATCGCTTATTGCTTGAGCATTCTCTGCGATTTTTTCCTGTTTCCATCCATAAGCAACGGCTCGAAGAAGAGCAATAAGAGTAGTAGGGGTAGCCAGTATAACCCGCTGTTCAACACCATATTCAATCAAAGATGGGTCTTGTTCCAAAGCAGCACTAAAGAATGTTTCACCAGGGAGAAACAAAATAACAAATTCAGGCGTAGAGTTAAATTGCTCCCAGTAACCTTTAGATCCTAATTGTGATAAATGATTTTTTATTTGTCTAGCATGATCCTTTAGCTTGTTTAGTTTTAGAGCCTCATCTTGGGTTTCTAATGCTTCAAGATATCCTTGTAATGGTGTCTTGGAATCAACAATTATTTGTTTGTTCCCTGGCAATTTTATTATCATATCAGGGCGAAGACGAGTATTGTCTTTACTAACTGTCTCTTGCTGTAGAAAATCACAATGTTCTATCATTCCAGCCATTTCTACAACCCGCTTAAGTTGCATTTCCCCCCAACGGCCACGAACAGTAGGACTCCGTAAAGCTTTTACTAAGTTTGCAGTTTCTGATTGTAATGCAAGCTGAGTAGTATAAAGCGACTTTACTTGTTCATTTAAACCTTCATACGCCTTAATACGTTCTTTCTCAATTTCGCCTATCTTACCATCTACTTTTTCTAGTGATTCTTTAAGTGGTTTAATAACCTGATCTATTGCTTTTTGTCTTGTTTCTAAGTCTGATTTTGCAGAATCCTGATATTTCTCTAATGTGGTTTTGGCTAGTTCTAAGAAGGATTGATTATTACTCTTAAGTGCATCAGATGATAAGGCTTTAAAAGCGTCTAACAATTTTACTTGTGCCTTATCTACTAATGATAATTTTTCTTCAGCATTTTTCCTTTCTTCATTAATTTGAGTTTTTAATTCGGATTGTTTTGTAACTAATTCTCTTACTTCTATTTCTAGCTCTGACATTTTTATTTCCTTATCTTTAACTTGATTTCTAAGTTCTTCGATAATTATATCTTTACCATTAATTCTTTCCATTAAAGTTGCTCGTTCAGCTTCAAATTCACCTTTTGCCATATTATAGGCACCTTTTACTTTTGATTGTAAAATTATAAAAACCATAATTCCACCAATGACTAGCCCTATAAGGATTGATATAATATCCATTTATCTATAACCTCCCAATGGTATTTACTTTGATATTACCATAAAGAGGTAAAATGGCAAAAAGCATTTCCAAACTTAAGCATAATTTGTAAAACTATAACAGGAAAAATAATAATTTTAGGGAATATATACCTTATTAATATTTATGATGCATATTAATTGGAGGAAATTGATGATCTATGTATTTTTAGATACAAATATCCTACTAAACAAACCAAATATTATCCATGATTTTATTGATAGGAAAATTAACATTGTAATACCTGTTACTATTTTTGATGAATTAGATAATCATAAAAAAAGAGATGACCTTGGATATGCTGCTAGATCAACTGGAAGAGTAATTGAAAGTATTATAGCTAATACAAATTACTTGCACCTTACAAATGATTATAAGCAAGATCCTCACCTTAATTTAAAGAAAGCCGATGATAGAATTCTATCATCGGCGGTAGCTTTTTTTGAGCAAGGTAAGTTAGTAGTTCTAATAAGTAACGATAGGTTTTTGAGGTTAAAGGCTGAAGCATTTAAAATAAATGTATTTTCAAGCCTTAATAATTTTTATAATTCACAAATATATATAAAAAGCTTAGATTTAAATTCTACAAAAAACTTACAACAAGCAACAAGAGACAATGATAATAAAGGTGAAGAAAAAATAACAAATAGAAGAGCGAAATCAAATAATTTCCTATCTTTAGAGGAAAAAAGAATGATTTTAAATTCCTTTCATGAGCTTGCAGAGAAAAAAGATAATCAAAATAGATACCATTACTATTTTTTGAATAGTAAAACAGGTCGCAAGAATATAGCCCGTGAATTTATTGCTTCAGGAAATGGTTATATATATGGAGAAAATTTGCCCCAATATCAAAAATTAACAGACCCTAGAGGATGGGTAAATGTAAAATATTTTACTAAGGAAGAACTTATTGAATTAGTAACTAAAGCTATAGAGGCTCATAAATAATTAAGCGTATCATTGAAAGTTATTGTCCTAATGTCTATTAATGGGAAACTGAAATGTTTCACTTAATGAGGATTGATAATTAAATATGACGAACAAAAATTGAAGGTATTTGTAACTATATAAGGAAAATTATAGATGAGGATTATCTTAATACACCCTCAACCTGACAAAGTTGGTAATAGTGTGCGATTCCTTAGAGAACTTATAGGGATAAACCATATCCACCAAGATGTTAGTGAATATGCACTACTACTTGGAGTAAGGAGGATAAATGAAAATAACAAAAGAAGATTTGATTGAACTATTCAAAATACTAATACCGTTTGCTAATAAACCAATAGAGTCGTTCATCATTAAATTCTTCCTCAACATGGGAAGAGCTTTAATCATCGGACTTTTTACAAAACCATGGTGGGAATCAGTTGTTTTAGAACTAATTGATAAACAGTTTGGTACGAATTTTAGTTCTTCAGGGAGCACACTAAGTTGGGGTTTATTTGGAATGGCAATATTATCTTGGGTAATTGCATTAGTTTTTTATTGGTTGACGGTTTATAAGCAGAAACAGCCTAAGAAAAGAGCAATATCTATTTATCAACATTCTGTAGAAAATGTAGTCGATAGAAATCCTATTTCGGATGATGAGAGTATATATGAGATTGATTTAACTCGTGAACTACGCGTTAAAACTAAACATAATGTATTAAATGCATTGGAAAAGCAATTTGAAAGAACACTCACAATTCAAGAAACTATAAAACGTGAAGAGCATACTAATGTCAATTATTATGGATTGGCAAGTGTTCCTTTTACAATGCTTCTTGGCTATTGTATATCTGATAAGTATAAAACGACATTCAATGAATGGGATAACAATAGAAAGAAGTGGGTTCGGTTAACTACTGATAACAATTATCCTCAAATAGAAGTTAAGTCCAAATATGGATTAAATAAAGATTCAAGAGTTGGGGATTTGATTATAAGAGTCAATTTCACAACTGAAGTTATGGATGAACATATTGAGAATCTTGATTTGGAATCATTGAACGTTATCGACTTTGGAGTAACGAAACCTGAAAGAGGATTAATAAAATCTGAAGCTCAAATAGTTAAGTATCAAGAGAAATTTAGGAATCTACTTGATGATATCAATGCGTATTATCCAAATATCAAGAGATTGCATGTCTTTATGTCTGCACAGCCATCAATAGTATTCTCTCTTGGTAGTAAGATTAGTGAACGGATGGATGCAGAAGTTATTGTATACGAACATTCAAAAAAAGGAAGTATTAGATATCCTTGGGGGATACGACTTTCCAAAAGTAATAAAGATATGGAAAGTATGATCGTTAAATTAAGTTAGGGGGGACTAAATGTACTCGCTGGGTAATGATTTTATTAGATTCTATTGGAATCACGTTGTACTTTCAGCACAAGAGACTAAAAATCTGAGAGAAAAGTATCAGATTAATATTAACAGAGTGAAAAATGGGCTTAGTGAATATAATGAAGAGAATAAGACTTCATATGAATTATTAGAACATGTTGTCCAAGGTAGTGTTTCTATGGCTACTATTACACAGAATGACGACCAAAATTACGACATTGATGTTGCAGTTGTCTTTGATACTGATGAACTACCTGAAGGGACTACTGCAACAAAGAACATTATTGTGGATTCATTGAAGAGAAAGTGCAAAAGTTTCAATACAGAACCTGAATTTAAAACCAACTGCATTAGAATACAGTACGAAGATGGATATCATATTGATTTTGCAGTATATAGAAGAAGCGAAAAAAATTTCTTTGGAAGATATGAATATGAACATTGTGGTAGTCAGTTCCGAAGAAGAGACCCAAGAGCAATCAATCGATGGTATTTAGGTGCTGATGCCGAAAAGGGAGGCTACTTGAATCCTATTGTTAGACTTCTAAAAATGTTCACCAAATCGAGGAGCTCTTGGAATATGCCTGGTGGGTTGATATTATCTGTTCTAGCATATGAATGTTTTGGTAATGGTGAAACTATTGAAGAAGTATATGTTGAAACGCTGAAGAATATTTACAATAGATTATTTTGGAATACGGAAGTGTTGAATCCAGTAGATACAAGCACAAGTCTTCTACTAACAGAAGCTGATAACATTCGAATTGATAATCTAAAGAAAAGGTTGGAGACATATCTCGAAAAACTTGAAGTTC
Organism: Clostridiaceae bacterium BRH_c20a; assembly: GCA_000961765.1. GTDB lineage: Bacteria > Bacillota > Peptococcia > Peptococcales > BICA1-8 > BICA1-8. Next base: position 14,857 of record LADT01000029.1, read on the forward strand.
TGGAGAATTGGGGATGCTCTAGAAAAGAAGCTATTGATGCTTGGGAAGTATTTTTTAACCATAGCTATTTTATTGATTTGAAGAATGATGAGGTCAACCATGAAATCATTCTTCATGATGAAGAAAAATATATTAATGAGCTATTTTATATTAGTAATGAGAAATCTCTTGAGCTGGACTGTTATGTTATAAATAATGACTCAGGAACCGTTGAGAGATTGTCGAATATTCTAAGCAAAGGTAAGAAAATCCCTCTTAAAAGAGAATTAGAGTTTTTCATTAATGAAACAAATGTAAGTTATCCATATAAAGTATATTGGAAAGTTAGAAATTCTGGTGATGTTGCCCTTTCAAAGAATATGTTAAGAGGAGATATATCTACAACTGGAAATGATACTAGAAGCAAAGAAGAAAGCTCTTTTGCGGGTAATCACTATGTCGAGTGTTATTTAATTAAGAATGATGTTTGTGTTGCAACAGATATTATTAGTGTTCCTATAGGATAATCGGAAAGGCCTCTTTTAGAGCCTTTTCACATCTGTAAAAGAATAAAGGGGATAGGTTCGTTGTCCTAGATACATCTACTTTTATATGAATAGTTATATAAGATCGCAGTTACAACGATACGGGAACCGTACAATAAGATTATTTATGATATTCTAATTTATAAATCAGAGTAGATTATAAATATGCCGGTTCGGGGTAATTTCACCATAACCGGTTTTTATACTTGAATCAATGGCTTTAGACTGTAGGTGTCTAAACACATGAAATAAAAGTTATAAGAAGACAATGTAACAGATTAACTTCAAACAAGATTATCAGCCCTAAAGAAAAATTACTTAAAGGGTTGTATTGAGGGCAATACATGCTTATTCTTGAGAATTCAAGGCAAGAATTGCAAAACCCTTGACTGTGTCAAGCAAAAAGGAGTAGATTATTGTTTCAACTGTGGTACCTTTCCTTGTGAGTATTTGATGCCACTTGCCGATGGGGCAGATAAAATTTCCACAAATATTAAACCATATAATCTTTGTTTAATGAAAAGAATTGGTATTGATGCTTGGGTCAAAAAAGCTAGTGATATCAGGAAAACATGTTTCACTAAAAAGATTGTAATTGGTATAAGTGGGGCAAAGAGGATTAGGGCTAGGGAAAATAGGTTTATTATCCCAATAAATAAGAAAATATTAAAAGAGATATACTGTTGTAGCATAATCAATTGCACATTATAAAAAGGGTGCCTAAGTATTTGATTAGCACCGCAAAATTTTTAGTTTAATATGAAATTTACATCTATCCATTACAAAGAAATATCAATAGGAGATAGAGTCAACCATGTTTACTAAGTTTATAGGAAATATAAGGTAAATGGCTAAATTAAAAGCGTAGTATCTGTATGCGGAACGGCGGGGTAAGTTGGGTTGTGCTGCCAAAATTTTCATCCTCTTCTTTTGGCTTTCTTCGTTAACGATATATATAATATTATTAAAGACAGATGAATATTAATATAAGTTTCAGCAATTCGCGATCGTAAGTTTGACAACTTTATTGTTGTCTAATTAACTATCGCTTTTTTCATTGATGTAGTTAATTACCGTCTTAAGTTTTTCCGAAACTATTTATTAAAGGATGGATCTAATGAGTTTAACATTTCAACTGACAGTATTTTTTAACCTCAATTCAGATGGTACTTTTGATGGAGCAAGTTACGGTTATAGGGTTTACGACGATTATGTTCTACGGATTATTGTAACTTATTACATATTAGGCCTTTTTTTCATTAAAGGATTAACGGTGATTTTGTTGAATAATATCGGTATAACTGAAAAAACGACATAACTTAAAGCTACCTTACTCTGGAAAAGTGGGAGGTAGTTTTTTATATGTTCCGATAATGTAGCTAATGTCTATCCTGAAAACTACTTTGTTATGCAAGACAAAAAAGGCAAAAAGAAACCAGACCCAAGCAAATGGGTGGGCATAAAATAAATCTAAAATTGAATTGTTATCTAAGCTGTACTTGCCTCAATTTGTTGGTCAATGTTAACGGTATACCTAAGCGATTCAAGCCGTTTGACAGATTTTTTTACAATCTCATTTTTTCGGCACTGCTCAAAGAAGTCTGGGCCAAGCTCTTGGTAAGGAATATTATCTTTAAGCATATGATACACAATTGTAAGGATAGTATGAGCTACTGCTATAGTAGCACGGTTTTTCCCTCTCCTTGCTGCAATTCTCGAGTATTGAGCGCTAAAATAGGTTTTTTTTAGATGAGCGGATACCTTGGCACACTCTATAAACGTAGCTTTGAGTATATCGCTTCCATTACGGGTTTTCCCACTTTTGCGTTTGCCTGCACTTTCATTGTTGCCAGGGCATAGTCCAGCCCATGAAGCAAATGAGCAGCAGATGGGAACTGATTCATATTGATGCCAATTTCTGCAATAATAACTTGTGCGCTACGTTCACCAACTCCGGGAATAGAGTCGACAAGACTTACTTGTTCATTGACCGGGATCATCTTTTTTTGGATTTCTTGATCAAGCGAAAGGATCTGTGCATCAAGAATATCAATGTGCTGGAGCATTAGGCGTAACATTACCCTTTGATGGTCACCCATAAAACCTTGGAGTACTTCTTCGATTTGGGATATTTTCTTACGCATCTGTCTACGTGCTTTATCTGCTATAGCATTAACATCATTATAGCCAGCTACGAGCATATCAAGCATTTGACGGGATGATTTACCATTGATTTCGCTTATAACAGAACCTAATTTAATGTTTGCACCTTCAAGTTGGATAGTCAACACTAATCTAGACAACTTTTTTAAGGTTATGTAATTTATACTCTTTAGGACTCAAATAACCTAAGGTTGAATTAATCCTAAAGTTATTAAACCAGTTAACATAATCTGCCAGCATTATATCCAGTTGCTCTAAGCTATCGAAATGGTAGTTGTTCACAAATTCGGTTTTGAATATTTTGAAGGTTGATTCTGCAACTGCATTGTCCCAGTTATGACGAATTCGGTATAAATGGGGTAATGCCTGTATAGAATCCTTTCATGCTCTAATAAAGCGAGAATGGCTCAACCGTTATGTTATTAAGCACATTAGACATGCTCATGAATTGATATTTGAGTACATAGAAACCTTCTATAGCACAGTCAGGATTAACGAGTATTGTGGCATGATGTCACCTTATGATTTCGAAAGAGCTTTATTAAGTTAAGATGCTAAACGGGAATTATATCTACTTTTTACTTGTCCGAAATCATGACAGAAGTCCACATGACCTTGTCTAGTCTATCGTAACCTATCCACATAAGACGGACGCGTATTGAGGTATGTAAAGGGAAAATTATCACAGTTTATTTTATCGGACACAACATTAGCATAATTAGCTATACGAAAAGCAAAGGTGGTGAGAAATTTGGGTTGTATAATAGCGATTATAGTTTGGTTTTTTATAAGTGTTATTTTAGGAAACGCCCTAACTGGCGGATATAATGATTCCAGAACAAGTGTAACAATGTGGATATTTTTTGGTTTTCCAATAATAGCTGCGATTGTCTATGATATTAGCAATAAATCTAAAAGTAATGCATCAAGCGCTAAAACCACATTACTTATGAATAATAAATATGTCTGTAAATTTGAAAGTTCACACAATCGATATAACGAAATAAAAAACAGTATTGATGAAGCACTTAAAGCAAAATCTGTAATTAATGAAAATATAAATCAAGACAAAAATGACATTTTGCGATTAAAAAGAAAACATTTAATTTCTTGCTTTATGGTCTACGGTTTATTTAACAAAAGCTATAAAACTAAAATTGAGAGCTTGGAGAAAAATATTATTGCATTAAATAAAGAAAAAAACGGAATACGCTATAACCTAAATAGTTCATCTACCGCTAAGTTTGAAATTCTAAAAAAAAGCTATAATGATTGGACTAAATCGTCAAAAATATGGCAGGACGGCAGAGAGATTAATGACTACAACAACTGCGAGAGTGATTATTCAATTATATCTGCCACCACTAAACCAATGATTTTTAATTTTACCGGTGAATATTGTGTTTATGTTTTTTCGAATGTTGTATTGATATATGATGCAATTGGAACATTTGTTGATGCCTGCTATTCTACGTGCTTTTCTATTTCAGTTTCCACAGAAGAATGCAGAGAAGAAAAAAATGTTCCAGATGATGCAATTGTTTTGAGAAAAACATGGTTGCATCCATGTCGAGATGGTAGTCCTGATCTAAGGTACAGTGTTAATTATCAAATTTATACTGTAAAATATGGAAGAATTAAGTTTTGTTTTTGCAATTATTCAGCTTCTTTTCGAGTAAGCAGTTATGATAATTGTACAAATTTAGAAAAGTGTTTAAACAGTTTTAAGGTGGTAAAAAACTATAAAGAAAAAACTGCATCGAGTACTGTAAGTACTGACCGTGTTTTAGCAAATTCTGTCGATGGAGAAGATAAAGGTAATCTTTCTTCTGTTCAAAAAAAAATCAAGAGTGCTGAAATTCAATATAAAAATTGCTCAACAGTTAATGAAATCATAGATTGTTATCTGCAATCCATCCCCCAAAATGAGTGGTTGAGTGCTATCCAATTAGGCGTATTGCGATACTATTTAACAAATAAAACCACATTGTTTAAGCACAGAGCATTGGATACCACAATGTTAGCGAATGTGATCACACAGAGAGTATCGGGAGAGCATATCTCTTTAAAATGTGACACTAAGTTCTCAAGAACAGATGTTAAAGTAAACCGTGGATCAAGTGCAAACACTAGCGATAATAATCCAACTAGCGTCCAAATTAAAATGAGCGAAGCCAAAAAAGACTATGCTGAGTGCGGTTCATTAAGTGCGGTCTTAGAAAAGTACATTGAGATTACGCCACATGAGGAGCGATATAATACTGTCAAATTGAGCATTTTGCTATGGTATATATCACAGGAGAGGCAGTTTATTAGCAGAAATAACCTTAACATAGCCTCATTAAAAAGTCTTATCGCTGACAGAGTGCCACAAAACGATGGCACAATGCAAGAAAAAGGAGCGTTGATGAGTAGGTTAGTAAATACAATAAATAGCATTTCTGCGAAGCAGGAGCAACAAACATTGCTTCCTGAAGATGAGGATGATAATAATGATTTTGATGATGATACTCCTCATCTTTCCATATCCATTTTTAACAGAACATATACTTTAGGCTCTGATGGTATGATTGAAACTACTCCGGAATACCAAGGATTATCTGAAGATGAAATCAACGAAGTTGAGCAATTTGAAAGTAGAATCAGCCATAAAGTATATCATCTAACTACCTTAGAAAGCATTATTGATGAGTATATCCTTGTTGTTCCCGAGGATAAAGTATTGAATGATTTATACATTAGTAAGTTGTTGAACTGCATCAACAATGGATACCAGCAATTCAATAATAAGTTTTCAAAAGAGCAAATAATAAAGGGGATTAAAAATACTATTAATCCTCCATCACAATCTGGCATTGCAGAATTCCAAATGGATGATAATGCAGAAAATGATACACAGTATTCTTCGCAGGCGATTGTTTTTGGAGATAATCTTAAATTCCCGAAGCATATCGAAAAATATAATCAAATGAAAAAAATATCCCCTTTGAATAGTTCGAATTGGGGATACACCTACTATGACAAAGAAGAGAAATTTTATTTGCAAGCAAAGTTTATGGCAGACTTTGAAGATAATTATGAAAAAGCAGAAGAATTCATGACATATTCGCCTACATATGAAGATATGTCATTAAATCAATTAAGAAGTTATTTTACTTGGAGAGCCAAAATTCGCAAAGGCGAAATACAGCAAACAAGTTTGTCTTATGCATATGTTTATGTTTATGAGCTTCTTAATCAAATAGGAGTGGCTAATTCAGCAGATGGATTGGACAAGCTAATTAATTTTTGTCTGGTATATCGTGAATATGATAATCACTTGGATAGATATTTACCACGTTGGATAAAAGATTATGTGATATTCTATGGTGGCGAACTTAAAGAGCTGGACAAGTTGCCAAAAATAAGAAATTATTCGGATTCCTCTGATTCAGCGGCAATACTAGAGGCTCTTAATACAAATCAATACTGCGGATTTGCAGAACTTATGAATACTCGATCTTCTTACAAAATTGTTAAAAGTAAATTTTTCACCAGTTCTTTAGGCTACAAATTTAATGAGGCACTATCGTATGTGATGCAATCATTGAATGATCACTACGGCAAAAATACGAAAAATACTTTAATCAAAAGACTGGTAGGCAAAGAGCGGCACAGTGAATGGTGGGAGCCATTTAGACAAGCGGTTGTGCTAAAAAAGAAAAACTATACTGCAAAAGAAGTGGTAATCAATAGCTGTGAAAAATATCATTGTGAAAATGGCAGATGGACACAAATAATATACGCCGATTATGATCCTCAATATATCGGAGCGATATTGAGAACGACTGAGTATTATTTGCGGGAGATTATGAATTATCCTTATAAAATCAAATTTGAGGATGTTCCACAGAACTTGAATCATGTTATTAAAAAGAGTGTTCAAAAGTATTGTGATGATACGAAAATAACTGGATTAGGACGGCAGTTTTTATCAATTGCAAAAACTGAAGCTAAGAAAAAAGCGGAAACTGTGAAGCCCAAACCAGTCGTAATAAATATTGATACGAGTAAACTTCAAAGCATTAGGCGCGATGCGCAGGTAATACAAGAAAAGTTGATTGTTGAAGATTCCATATTCAATCAGCAGGATAGTAAAAATACAACAAATATTGCTTCAGATAAAGACTTTACGGCTACAATTGAAATTGGAAAAATAAATAGCGTAGAGGCGGTTTCTTTTTTGCCTGTGCACAAAGAGATTATAAAAGCTTTGATCAAACAAGAAGATACCATGGGAGTAGTTAATGCCATTTTGCAAAGAGAGAATATGCTCTTTGAAGTTGTTCTTGAGGATATTAATGAAAAGGCATACGACATTTTTAGTGACAACATTATTGATACGACAGAAATACCGCCATATATCTATGAAGATTATTTGGATAAAGTAAAATCTATGCTCGGGGAGGAATAACAATGGCTACAGTGGTTCCAAAGAGAATAGCTACAACAATTATGAATTCACTCAAAGGTGGCGTTGTGCCACGTGTAGGACTTGAGTATATTGCGGTAGGAAGAAAGCCAGAAATTGAGGCATTACTACATGATGTTGATATTATTGAAGAAGGTGGAGCCACCTTTAGATTTGTTGTTGGGAAATATGGAAGCGGCAAGAGCTTTCTATTGCATACGATTAGAAATTATGCAATGGAAAAAAAATTTGTTGTCATTGATGCAGATTTGTCCCCGGAAAAGAGGTTAATCGGTAGTCGAGGGCAAGGATTAGCTACATACAAAGAATTAATAAAAAACATGTCAACAAAGACTAAGCCGGATGGTGGAGCTTTAAATTTAATCTTGGAAAAGTGGATCTTCTCCATACAAACCCAAATAATACAGGAAGATCAAATATCTGTTGAAGACACTCAAATGATACCAAGGGTGGAAACGAAAATATATGAGACCATTAATGAGCTTTCGGATATGATATATGGTTTTGATTTTGCTAAAGTCATCTCGCTCTATTGGAAAGCAAGCAAGACTGGAGATGATGATCAAAAGGCGAGGGCTATTAAATGGCTTAGAGGTGAATATACAACTAAGTCGGAAGCGAGAAAAGAATTGGGGGTTAATGCCATAGTATCCGATGACAACTGGTATGAATATGTAAAATTGTTTTCGATGTTTCTAGTAAAAGCTGGTTATAAAGGAATGCTTATTCTGATTGATGAACTTGTAAACATATTCAAGATTCCCCATTCGATAACAAGGCAGTATAACTATGAAAAAATCCTTGCAATGTACAATGATACATTACAAGGTAAGGCAAAGTATATTGGAATTATTATGGGTGGAACACCCCAGTGCATTGAGGATACCCGAAAAGGTATATTTAGCTATGAGGCACTAAAGTCACGACTGGAGGATGGAAGATTTGTCTCTGATGATATGCGAGACTTACTTGCCCCTATTATTAAACTTAAACCTTTAAATAATGAGGAGCTTTTTGTACTAATCGAAAAGCTTTCGGAAATCCACGCCAATTTATATGGATACACGGCAATCATTACAGATGAAGATTTGGTGGCATTTTTGAAGATAGAATATGAGCGAGTGGGTGCCGATACAAATATTACTCCTCGAGAAATCATAAGAGATTTTATTGAGTTGCTCAATATCATGTCACAGAATCCTGAGAAAAAGATTACCGAGATGTTGGGAAGTGGTGCATTTGAATTTGCAAAAAATCAAATAAGCGATGAAGCCATACATGCTGGTTTTGCGGAGTTTGAGCTATGAGCAAAAACGCTTTTGAAAGGCTCTCCCCTTTTATTCAAGAATATATTTATCGTAATAAATGGACAGAGATACGAGATATTCAAGTTGCCGCTTGTGAGGTTATTTTTGATTCAGATAGCAATCTACTATTAGCCTCCGGAACAGCATCTGGAAAAACTGAGGCGGCATTTTTGCCTATTCTTACGGAATTGTATGAGAAACCATCTGCATCTATTGGAGTACTATACATTAGTCCTTTAAAGGCTTTGATTAACGACCAATTTTACCGTCTTACAGAGTTGCTGCAAGACGTGGGCATGCCTGTTACAAAGTGGCATGGAGATGTTGATCAGAATGCAAAAAACAAAATTATGCGATCTCCTCAAGGTGTCTTACAAACCACCCCAGAATCGTTAGAAGCTATGTTAATGAGACGCACACCGGCGGTTTTAAGTTTATTTAGCGACTTGAAGTTCATCATTATTGATGAGGTGCATTACTTCATGGATAATGATAGAGGGGTGCAGTTACTGTGCATTTTAGAGAGAATACAAAATCTTACGCGGAATGTTCCACGCAGAGTGGGGCTATCCGCAACCCTTAGTGACTATTCCTCTGCGGAAAGCTGGCTAAATTCCGGAACAACAAGAACTTGCATGACGCCTAAGGTGTCCAGCAAGAATCGTAGTTTAAGACTATCCATGCAGCATTTTCCGATAACGGATAAAGAAAAGGATAGTGACATCACCGTATATTATAAATACCTTTATGATATAACGCTGGGAAAAAGGTGTATTATCTTTGCTAATTCGAAAAGTAATGTTGAAAATATAATTTCTCGATTAAAACAAATTGCTGAAACCAATCATTTAAAAGATATCTACCATGTTCATCATGGTAGCATTTCTGCGTCTTTGCGGGAATACACAGAAAGGAAAATGAAAGAATCTGATGGAGCTATCGTTACAGGAGCAACGCTCACCTTAGAACTTGGCATCGATATTGGCGCTCTTGAGAGAATTGTTCAAACAGGATCACCGTTTTCTGTATCAAGTTTTGTCCAAAGACTGGGAAGAACAGGTCGGCGTGGAAACCCATCAGAAATGTGGTTTGCATTTGCCGAGGAAGATAGTAACTCTGATCGTGAATTTTATAAGAAAATTAACTGGGACTTTATCAAATGTATTGCTCTAATCCAGTTATATTTAGAGGAACGTTGGATTGAGCCGGTCTCGAAGAACTCCTTGCCTTATGGTATTTTATATCATCAGACGATGAGCTATATGGCATCTATGGGCGAGGTATCTTTGCCTCAAATAGCTCAAAATAATCTCACATTAGGTGTTTTTAAAAATATTTCTAAAGACGACTACAAATTACTACTGCGGCATTTGATTAAAATTGAGCAGTTAGAGTTGAGTGAACGAAACGGTGTCTTGGTTGGCGTTGAAGGTGAGAAAGAGATTAATAATTATGAGTTCTTTGCAGTCTTTGAAGCGCTATTTGAATATGCAGTAAAAAATGCATCTGAAGAAATCGGAACAATTCAACAGCCATACCCTGTTGGAACAAGATTTGGTTTAGCGGGTAGAACGTGGGAAGTGCTTGAAATCAATAAAAAGTCCCAAGAAATCTTTGTAAAAAGCGTTAAAGGCTTATCGACCAATATGTGGCTTACTCCAGTTTCTTGTCCACTCCATACTAAGGTAATGAAAAAAATGCGTGATATTCTTTTGAGCGACGAGGAGTATAGGTATTTAGGCGACAAGGCTATTATTCGACTACAAGAGATTAGGCAAATAACTACAACAGCAAGAATTACCGAGACCCCAATTGTAAAACTAACGGAAAATATGTATGGTGTATTCCCTTGGCTTGGTACAAAGGCAATGGTTGCTTTATCATATGCATTAGAACAACAAGGATATCCAAATGCAGTTTGGGGTGGAGTGACAACTATCTGTTTGCTTCTTCACACAGAAACACCATTTTCAGAGCTGACTGATGTTTTGAAAAAAATTCAAAGTGCTGATATTGATAAATATAAGTTTAATGTACCAGACGATGCTCAGATTTCCGGTAAATACAATAAATTTATTCCGAACGAATTGTTAAGAAAGCAATATATTGAGGATTATATCGACGTAGATGATATGCAGTCAGGTCTATAATATAATATATAACCTGATAATGAAGAATGTTCAAACTTGATAAAGATTTATAAACAACTTCAATGGCCTTTATCCCACTATCCATAACTGGACAAGTTGTCTATAATGCGAACTTGATTATTTTCTAATATGTCCGATTCTAAACGAGATGTGTAATAATAGCTAATCTACAAGATGATTTAAACTATTCTTATGCTAACTGAATTGCTAACTGAATTACTACCTGATACATTCCACCTTGGGTAATTACAAAAATATAAGGGAGGTGGTCACCTTGACACCATATGAAATCGGTGGTCGTGCCGACAAATTTGGAAACAGGTATGAAAGTCGCTGGGTTGTCAACCAACTTCTCAGGTTACTAAAAGAAGAAATAGCGTCCGTCACTATTGAAGCTATTGGTATAGAGGAAGAAGGAGTTGACCTATGGATCAAAAACCTAGATGGAAGCCAAGAGTGCCATCAATGCAAAGCCCGAAATGGTAGCAAGGAATACTGGGACTTATGTGATTTAAATGCTAAAGGCATTTTCAAAAAGGCAAAGCAGCAGCTAGACACTAATAAAAACGTTACGTATTCATTAGTGTCAGCGGTTGCGGGGATTATGCTAAATGACCTAACAATTAGAGCTCAAAATTCGAATGGTAATTCTGAAGATTTTTATCATTATCAGATTGAAACTAGCAGAAGTGTGAACTCTGCATATAACAGCTTCGCAAGATATATGGAACTAAATATCGAGACTACGCAAGGGCGAAGTCTGGCATATGAATATTTAAAAAGGATAAACATGGTTCAATTTCCCGATGATGTTAATATAAAAAAGATTTTATGTGAAGCAATAAAGTATTTATTTGTTGGTGACGTTGAAACGATATATAGCTTAATTTCAAACTATCCAATTGAAAATAACCTTCTCGGTAAAGAAATAACTGCCTATATGTTAAATAATTACTTAAAAGGACAGCCAAGCATTGCCGCTAGGCACTTGCATAAAGATCAAAAGATAATACCAAGGATTGAATATTTTGATAATGAATTCGTTTCCACTTTTGTTCCAATCAATAATTCAATTATTCATCGAACAGAGAGTGATAATTGCTATACAGAACTAATCAATGGAAAATCAATCATTATTCATGGTAGGGCCGGAAGCGGGAAAAGCGGAGCTATATTTGAATTATTGAAAAGACTAAAAGAAAACAACATAGTCCATTTGGCGCTAAAGCTTGATAGGAGGATTCCGGAACATACTTCCGAAAAATATGGGGAAACTTTAGGGCTACCTGCATCTCCAATCTTTTGTCTAGATGCTATATCAAAAAGTAGCGAAGCAGTTTTGATCTTGGATCAAATTGATGCGATACGTTGGACCAATAATCATTCAAGAACGGCACTCGAGGTTTGTAAGGAGATGATTAGAGAAACAGAGTATGTTAATAAAACTAGAGATAAAAAGCTTGTACTAGTTTTTGTCTGCCGTACTTTTGATCTAAAGAATGATCCTGGGATAAAAGAATTTTTTTCAAAAAATGAACAAAAGGTGGATGCCCTTCCTTGGAAAGAAATCGTCATTAGCGAAATGGATGATGACTATGTAAAAGCCATAGTAGGAGATGCATACTCAAACCTTTCGAAAAAGCTGCAAGTCTTATTAAGAACTCCAAGCAATTTATATATTTGGACAAATATTGAAGAGAAAAGAAGAGTTAATACTTACCGGACTTCCAGCGATTTAATTAAGCAATGGTGGGAACAGTTACAGTTTAACTATGAAACGAAGGGTAATTCTCCTGGTCAGTTAATAGAGCTTAAAGATAAGTTGGTTAAGAATATTGATAGAACCGGAAAGCTTATGATCCCAGAACAGTTGCTGAGTGGTTTTTCAATAGTGGGAAAAGAATATTTACTATCGTCTGGCCTATTACTTTTTAATGGAAATCAAGTAGGTTTTGTTCACCAAAGTTTTTATGATTACTTTACTGTAGAAAAGATGCTTAACCAAGTCTATGAGGCTATCACAATTAATGAAATTATCGGTCCAGAAATAAAACAAACGCCAATGAAAAGATATCATCTCCAAATGCTTTTTGAGAATCTATTGGACTTCGATATGGATCTATTTATTGATATCGGTAAAGAACTTTTGCATAATGTTAAAGTCCGTTTTTATATGAAGTATGTCTTTTTAGAAGTGTTAGGTCAAGCAGAATCGATTAGTGAAAATGCACATTCGTTTTTAGTTGTAAGCTTAAATAACGATTGGAGAAGTCACATATTTGATGTTGTTTTTATGGGCCACCCTACTTTTATTAGGTTCCTTATCCAGGAGGGGTATGTATCTGCATGGTTAGAGTCTGAACAAGACAGAGATAAGGGATATATGTTACTTAGGTCGGTCAACACAGCTCTTCCAGACGAAGTGACGTCATTACTTTACCCTTTTACATTTAAAGATTCTGAAACTGATAAAAAGATTTATGGGAGCCTATGTTGGAACATTGAAGACGATTCTGATAGTATGTTTGAATTTCGATTAGAGATTATGATGAAGCGACCAGAGTTCTGGAATGCTTATCTCCATTGGGAAGCTTTGCTTGATTCTAAGCCAGAGAGAGCAATCCGAATGCTTGATCTGCTAGTAAGAAATATACATATTAAACAGCACAAAAACACGCACTTATTAGACCAAACGTCAATAGATAAGTTTATAAAAGTTGCTGCAATGGATCCACTACATATTTGGAATACCTTTATGCCATATTTGGCAGAAGTTACTTACAACATCGCAAATCATTACGATAAAAAAATAGATTTTTGGGAAACAAGGCAGCATGTAGAACAAAACTTTGGAAGAACCTATGTCAAAATGATCAAAGAGTCTGCAAAGGAACTAATCTCAAAAAATCCGAAAGAGCTGTTAAAACTCAGTGAACAATATTTTGATAACTCTTCATTGGTTGTAAATGAGGTGCTTCTTCATATAATGGAAATGTTGCCAGAGGAGTATTCAGACTATGCATTAGATTGGCTGATGGAGAAGCCTTACCGACGCTTGTTTAATTATACTGGGGAAAACGATGAATACTTAAATTCAGCCAAGCGGATTATTGAGAAACACTCTAAAACTTGTTCTGAAAAAGCGTTTCGGATACTTGAAGTTGCAGTTTATTATTTTCATGAAGAAAATGAACTAAGTAATGCAAAGCACCGGTTTAAATTTAACCGGGAACATAGGCATTCAGGGAACCATTTATCAGCGTACTGGCCATACTGGGGTAAAGTACAGCACTACTTAATACCAGCATTAGATAATCGGAGGATTTCGAAGAACATTAAAGAGTTAGCAGTAGTATTACAAAGGCGATTTGAGAAATCGGATGTCCCACATAAAAGAAGCAAGGTTATTGGAGGCGGGGTCGGCTCAAAGATTGGATCAGTCGCAGACAAGATTAGTGACAAGCAGTGGCTTAAAATCATCGAGAACAAAAAAACATATACACATAGGCGGCAAAGATGGCCAAAAGGAGAAGGGGCTATTTTGGAATCTTCTCCAGAACAATTCGCAAGAGACCTAGAACGAATTGGAGAAAAAGATCCAAATAGAGTTGCCAAGATAGCTTTGAATTTTTCTAATGATGTAGACAATCATTATATAAGCGCTGTTTACCATGTGATAGGACTAACCGAGGCTAGCAAGGAAAATACTGAAAAAGATAATTGGAGACCGGTAGAGCAAGATGTGGCTCAGCAACTGTTCTTAAAGTTTGGTTGTAGTGATGATATCAGTGTTGCAACATCTTTCTGCAGAGCTCTTAGAAAAAGAGCCGATGAAAAGTGGAATGATGAGATTTTAAGTATGGTATCTCATCTTGCAATAAAACACCCAAATCCTGAGGAAGGAAAAATGAATGTACAGTCTTCAGAGGACAAAGAAGGAAAGACTGTCAATATGCTGCACACAAACTCGATGAATTGTGTAAGGGGATGTGCTGCAGAAGCTATAGCAGCTTTGCTTTGGAAGGACCAAGACCGATATGACCGCCTAAAAGAAGCTGTAGAGGCCATAGTCCATGATAAGCATTTAGCGGTTAATATGGCAGCAATAGAGTGTGTTTGTCCAATAATGAATTTTGACCGAGAGCATGCGACCAATTGGTTTTTTAATCTAGCCAGCAAAGATCTAAGAATTGTGGCTCACCCATATGCGTATAATTTATTTTATTACTTGTTTGAGTCTAACGAGGAGTTAATAAAAAAGACAGTACTTCTTATGTATCACGCGGATTACGAAGATGTATCTGAGATTGGGGCTAGGCATGTAGTCAATTTGAATGTTTTATTTAATTGCTTTGAAGAAATTGTCTTTGACCATAAACATGTCAGAAAAACAAAATCGCAAAAACAAGGGATTTTGGAGGTTGCCATACAACTTCTGAAAAATAATAAGTTTCATGATAAGTGCAAAAAGATTGTTGAGCTGTTTTTAGACGATGATAATCTTTCTAACTTATACTCTCGAATATTTTGTGCATCATCAGTGAGTGTTGATGAGGATTTAGAGTTTATATTAAAAATAGTAACTGCCAAGGCCAACAGATTACTAATGCATCGTTTTGTTGATTTCCTTAATGAGAACGATCCCCCTATCGAAGGCTTCAAGGATATTATTCTCGGAATGTGCCAAAATATCGTGCAAAATACGCAAGGCGAAACCAAAGATGTAAGTAGCGAACTATTTGGAATAGCACCTGAACTATCTAGGCTTATTGCCTTACTCTATGATAAGACGCAAGATAATTTCGAAGTGAATCAACAGTGTTTAGACATGTGGGATATAATGTTTGAGAGCCGTATTGGCACTGTACGTGAGTTAAGTCAATCGATAATGAATTTTTAAAATTTGGAAACTGAAACAATAATGCCATTGGTGAAATCAAAAGGAAATAATTGTTATTTTTATACAAAAAAAGAAGAACAGGATGTAGATCTCTAAGTTAAATGACCAATGATAAATTTCATGACGCAAAACTCATATTTTTATTGAGTAATTTCGATAACATCCTTCGCATTATCCATAATACCAAATGATACCAGGAATATCAGCCTGGTTAACTGATTAAAAATTAAAAATAGTAAATTATTAAGCCGATTGAAGTTTTTCTCGCACATTAGATAGGTTGCCGAGTACACGTTTCTTTAGCATTATGCTACAACGAACTCACCTAATAGTGATTTTTGGAGAGAGTGCCCTGAACCTATTTATAATTTAGACACTAGGCTAGATCGATGGGTAAAGAAATATTATCAAGCTTCAGAACAACTAAGTACCGGTTGGATACCTGAAAGAGTAATATCCTAAAAATTGATTAATTAAAGATGATAATTAGGATTGTGATTGTTTAATATGATCTGTAAAAAGGTTCCAATGGAATCGTTATTCTCAATTTTCTTCCAGGTTATTGTTCCGGAATATTTTCTAATTTTCTGCAATGGAGCGGAATAATTCATAGAATTATTAATATAATCTAAGACCTGTGGTATGTCAGTTAAGATTTCAATATCTACAGGCTGCTTCAATAACTCTTTTCCTTTTAAAATTCCATATAATATACAATCTACCTGATTATTACAACTTATACGCCCTGAATAAAGTCTGAGATAATTATTATAAAATAATATTCCTACGTATTTACCCATGCCCCCTTTTTGATAAGGGGGCTTTTCTGCGGATATATAATTCTTACAGCTTTCATAATGGATTCCCACCCGAACATTTGTTTGGTATGATTATTATAAAGGATAATCATATTAACTTCAAGATTTACAAACGTATATTATTTTTATATTTAAAAGGAAGATAGCAAATTTTGGAGAAATAAGTAAATTAAATCTACATTTATGTAGAAGTGGTTAGAATTGAGGTGTCTATTTGAAGATTTTATGTACTGGTGATTTGCATTTAGGAAGTAAAAGAAGAAGAATAAATCCAGATATGGTACTAGAGGGAGATAAAGAAATTTTAGATCAAATAGTACAAGTCGCTATTGAAGAATGCGTCGACTCTGTGTTTATACTAGGAGATTTATTTGATTCGATTGATGTTAGCCCTAGAGTTGTTGAATTATGTTTAGATAGATTAAATCAGATTAAAAATACCAATATTTATATTTTTCCCGGAAACCATGATTACGAAATTGATTTTAACTCAAACAATATAACAGTGTTTAAAGGTTGGATGCAAAAAGATATTAGAAAAGAGATTACTGTATATGGTTATGGCTTTCAAAACGAAAATAAGGACTTTTGGAATTGGAAATTTGATTTTAATAGTCAAATAAATATAATATGTGGTCACTTTTCTGTTAACCTGCCAAAAAATGGACAAGGAAATAAACATAAAAATAGACAAAGAAATTCCGAAATATGTTTGAATACTCATGATATTGCTTGTTGGAATGCTGATATTGTTCTTTTAGGACACGATCATACCTCAAGAAGTTTTAAAAAAGGAGATAAACTGATTGCCGCTTATGTAGGATCTCCGTATAACATTTTTGAAAATGAATGGGTTTCTAGAGGTGTAGTAATATGCGATATTGAAAAAGACAATATCAGTTTAAAACTTAGACGTTTGGAATGTCCCAGGGATTTTAAAGTAAAAGCAAAAAATAAGCATACAGCAAATGAAATTAAAGAAAAATATAGCCCTATTCCTGTTGGTGAGTATACCTGGGAACTATTGTCTCCTTTAAATATAAATGCAAATGACTAAATGTTAAATAAAAATCTTAAGGAGTGCTTTTATGACTATTACAAATTATCCAGATAAAATAATGTTAATACAAAATAGCTTTTCAACGATACTTCTTGATGCTATTCAATTTTATCCCCAGGAGTCAAAGAAACATAAGGCTGAATCTCATGGTCTTTTATTTGGTAATATTCAAAAAGGCGTTTTCGAGTGTGATTATGTTTTTCCGGTTGGTAATGTAGCATCCAGGAAAGCCGATGAAATAACAAGTAACCCCAAAGTGGACGAAGCTATTCAGAATGCAAAACATTTATTATTTACTTCAAAATGTTGTGGCACCTACCATAGCCATCCTAATACATTAAGTTTTAAAGGCTGGGCAGGGCCCAGTAATGCTGATGTCCTTTATTCAAAAGGATTAAAACTTCCTTACATGATTATTATTGCTATCTCAAGAAATGCTCTATTTGAAAAGAAATTAACAATCGAGTGTCTTTGTGGTGAAAGAAAAGAGTATTTGTATGAAAAAAAAGCAGGAGGTCATGATGCTCCACGAGAAACTATAATTGAGGGCGAAGCTGCTTATATAATAGGGAAATTTAAGAAATATACGTTTGAAATGAGGGCGTACAAATACGAAGATAATTGTCTTAAGGATATAAATCTAACTTCTTCCGAGGCCAAGATGTTAATAGAATTAATCAAAAATGATTTAGCTATTAAAAACCTAACGCCAGAGATGACTTATGGTCTAAGAAAGATTGAATATGATTTTAGGGTATTAAGTATGCCAGAGAATAGGAATATTGATAGAGTTATGCAAAATTTACAGTATCATATAAATAGAATGAAGACTACAAACGATAATTAGAAGTCTGGGCAAAGTTAGATATAGATGAATTCCGTTTTACTGATAGTATCTATCAGTAATTATTTCATCAATTTCTATTTCACTAAGTTTTCTTCTTAAAAATCGCAGAACTGAAAAAACGGCATAAATTAAAGCTACCTTTCCCTGGAAGAGTGGGAGGTAGCTTTTTATTTAGTCCCTGAGGTACATAATGTGTCTAATGTCTATTAGGGAAGTTTGAAGGCTAACGGAGTCGAAGAAGTGAATAGTTGTATCGATAAACAATATTCTTTGAAGGAGTTTGTCATGAAGAACATTTATGTAAATCTTGAAAATTGCTATGGTATACCCAAATTTAAGTATACTTTTGAATTTAATTCCGTAGACAAAAAAGCTCATTTAATTTATGCACCTAATGGTGTCATGAAAACCTCTTTCGCAAACACGATGAAAGATATTTGCACAGATATTGATTCAAAAGACTGCTTTTATCCTGAGCGAACCACAGTAAGATGTGTTAAATTCGACGATGATAAAGGAATCGACCTTACTAAAAATGATATTTTAGTCATAGAGCCCTATACAGAGAATTATAAATCTGAAAATATGAGCATTCTCCTTGCTAATGAAGAGTTGAAAGAGGAGTATGAACGAATCCATAGTGAAATAAATGAAAAAATGAGCAAAGTATTTACGATTTTGAACAATTCTTCTGGAAAACGTGGTTCTGAGGACATTCTAGCAACTGACTTTGACTTTCTTCCAAAAAATATATTTGAGTGTTTGGAGACAATATTAACAGAATATAATAGCGCTGAAGTAATTGACTTTTCACATGTTAAGTATCGGTATGGAAAACTTTTTACAGCAGATTCAGAAAAAATACTGGCTGATGGTACTGTAATAAGTCAATTACAGTCTTACATAGAACAATATGAGAAACTTCTCTCAGAATCGGCTGTTTTTAAAGCTGCATTTAATCACAACAGTGCTGAAGATGTATTAAAAACATTGGGCAAAGAGGGTTTTTTCAAAGCTAACCATAAAATCCTACTAGCTAATTCCGAAACTTCTGTAGATGAAAATGAATTCAGGAAAACAATTGCTGAAGAGAAAGCGCGTATTCTTGATGTAGCTTTGGCTGATGAATTTAAGAAAATTGACGATCTATTATCTTCGAAAGCTGGAACAAAAGCACTTAGGGATTTTATTTTTGAGAATCGTGAAATCATTCCTGAATTAATTGATTTAAAAGCGCTTAAGAAAAAGATATGGATTTCATATTTATTCAAAGATTTATCAGTTTTTCAAGAAGCTATTTTGAATTATCAAAATAACAAGAGGCGACTTGTAGAGATAGTTGAAATTGCAAAATCTCAAACTTCGAAATGGAATGAAATAGTCTTGCAATTCAATGAAAGATTTAGCAATATGCCGTTTTGCTTAGATGTTGCCAATAGAGATGATGTTGTCTTGAAAAGTAAACTACCATCAATATCATTTATATATAAAGACAGAGGTGAAGAAACTAGTGTTGAAGAAAAGGATTTAATCCTTCACTTAAGTAATGGGGAAAAGAAAGCACTTTATCTACTGAATATATTGTTTGAACTTCAAGCACGTAAAGAAATGGGAATATCGACATTTCTCATTATGGATGATATCGCAGACTCATTTGATTATAGAAACAAGTATGCAATTATAGAGTATATCAAAGACATTGTTGATTACGATTTGTTCATGCCAGTAATATTAACTCATAATTTTGACTTTTATAGAACTGTCGCTGGTCGAATTGAAATTAAACCCACTTCACATTTTGTGTTAAAAAATAATAATGTGGTGACAGTCATTCATGGGCAGTACTTTGAAAATGTATTTGATTCATGGCGAACGAATATTTATTCAAATCATACAGTGTTTCTTTCATCAATAGCATTTGTTAGAAATCTAATCGAATATATCAAAGGAAGAACTGATGCTACGTATATAAACTTAACCAGCCTTTTGCATTACAAAAAAAATTCGATAGATGGAGCAATGGCAACAGAAGATATAAAAAATTCAGATGTAATGAATTGGTATTGTAATGAGTGGGGCCGTGATTTATCAAAATTTACTCAAGATCCATCACAAAAAACAATTGATTTGTTAACTCAAATAGCAGATGATATTGTAAGTAATTCAATGGAAGCAATTGAAATAGAGAAAAAAATCGTTTTATCCATTGCTATCAGATTAAAAACTGAGAAATATATGATTAGTAGAATCAACGATGACGCTAAAATCAATTTAATTAAAGGAAACCAGACACGAAAATTGAGAGACTTAATATTTTTTAACAATTCAATCTCAAATGACATGAAAATTCAGGAAATAATTGAGAGAGTTCTAATTATTACATCAGAGAATATACATATCAATTCTTTTATGTATGAACCTATAGTCGATATGTCGCTAGGTGAATTAATCCAATTATATAATGACGTCAAAACGAATCTATAATAGTTGAACCTTTTAGAACTGTCCATTAGGCTAATAATGGGAGTGCGACAAGAAGCGGCTTCTTCTTGAAAGGTTAGTGCAGACAAGTGTCTGATATTCCAGTAGTAGGAATATTCCCATCCGAAACTGCATCGGGAGCAATCCTGATGTGGGTTGCATGAGGAAAAGCCTAACTGGTTGCCTAGTATCCATGGCAATTATGGGCAAGGGAAAGGTTGGCATGGTTTACGATTAAGCGTCGTCATTAGCAGCAATGGTTGGGATATGTTAGCCATTGTATTGCAGATTAGAAAACGCAGCTTCCTATATGCGTATGTTACTACCTACATATCTGCCGGTGTATTGAATAAACCTAACCCATCCGTATCTAATAGAAGCTGAACGAACTTGGTAAGTCCTATGGAGTCCATTTCTGGTAGGTCGACCGCAAGGGAAGATACAATCTCCAGAGGATAGAGGATGGTGCAATTATCATAATCATGTTTGTGCGAAAAAGACGTTTCAAACCTTGGATAAAAACATATTTAGATATTTATGGTTATGGGCAAAGAGAAGACACCCGATGAAATCAAAGACATGGCGGAAAAACAAGTACTTTGCTCAAATCAAAACAAGAGATTGGATATTCAAATCAGAAAACGCAACTTTACATTTTGCTAGTGACTTTAAAATTAAAAGACACGTGTTAATAAAGTTTGATGCCAATCCATATCTAGATGTGTTTGATTCTTACTATTTGAAAAGGAAAGCTTGCTAACCACTGGTACTGGTTAGTTATAAATAACTTGAGCCGTATGACGTGAAAGTGTTATGTACGGTTCTTAGGGGAGAACGAGGGAGTAATCCCTCTGACTTACCCGACTATTTCGTGCATTACGATTAAATAAATACATACATGGTGAGGTAGAGAAATGAGCGTTAAAGAATTATTTGATGAAATAGTAGATGCAAATCCTTCAAATGAAGCTGAAGTAGAAACTAAAATTCTTCTAAATATATTTAAGTTACTAGGTTTTAACTATCAAGATAGAGCAGATAAAATTAAAGTCAAAATGAACTTTGGAAGAGAACAAAAAACTAAAATTGCAGATTTTATTCTATACAATGGAACAGATCGAACAGTAAATAATTCATTAATTGCTGTTGAGACAAAAAAAACTACTGAAAGTATCTCAGGAGCGGAAGGTCAAGCTATTTCGTATTCTGCTTGGGCGGGAACCCCTTATTTTATGGTATGTAATGGTATAGAAATTATGGTAGCAAAGCATACAGCTTTTTCAACAGAAGTCGAAAAGGTAAGCATTCGAATAGATGAGATTCATTCAAAATTTAATGTAATTTATGACTTTTCTAACAAAACCGAAGTTATTCTGAATAAAGAAAGACTTGCATATATAACTAAATACTTCCCTAAAATAGAAAATTTACCTCCTGTTGATTTTTTTAGGGAGTATCTTGATAAGTTCAAAACAAGATTTTCGTATCATGGAAACTTTTCTGAACCACTAACAGGAGATAATAGAGTACCGATTGATTTACCAGTGAGTATTAATTTAAATGAAAAAAACTATATGCCACAATTACTTACAGAAGACATAATAAATAGCGAGATGTTTGTAGTGATTGAAGGAGAACCAGGAAGTGGAAAATCAACTCTCTGTAATAAGCTCGCATATTTACTATCTGAAAAAATAGTATCTGAGAATATTAATACGGTTCCAATATTTGTATCATTAAGAACTAGTATTCCAAAAGATATATTTACGGCTTTCAAATATTCTTGTGATGAATTGGGTGTAAGTGTATTTGAGAATATTTATAGAGATAAGATTAATAACATTAGTCCCATTCTAATCTTAGACGGATTTGATGAAGTCTCTGATTTGGAGAATGGATCTAAAAATCTAGGAAGGCTCATAAATGATTCGAATATACATTCTCTAGTAATTACTTCTAGACCCCATACGATTAATGAATTGAATATAATTTCTCATAATCTAAGATTTGCTACAATCAATAAACTGACAAAGTCCGAAATTTCTAATATTGCTGAACGGTTTAAAATCGATGTTAATTATTTAGAAAATATAAGTGGGTTAGATATAAGTTCTCCTATACAACTTTTAATGATTATAAAACTATATAATGAAGGTTATTTGGAAAAGCATTTTTCTTTGTTTGAATTATATAGAAAATATATTGTAATCTTAACGAAATATTACAACAAAGAGTGCGATGAGAATTATATTGATAAATTATTGAATACACTTGGGGAAGTTGCTAATTTAGTCGTTAAATATGAGCATTTAGGTGAAAAAATTAGTTTAAGTAAGTTATACAATATGATTCAGAAACCTGCATACTTTGGTGATTTAATAAAATGTGGTTTAGTAACATCTAAGTCGGGAAATGCTTCATTTCTACATAAAACATTCGAAGAATATGGAATAGCCTATATTTTGTTGGAATGTGTAAATAACTTAGATGAACAGAAAATAAAATCTGTATCTATTAGTTCAGATGAAGTCTATAGAGTAATTGCATCTAATATAAGTGATTCGAACAAACAGAATCTATTCATACTCTTAAAAAGTAAATCTAATAAGGTAAGAAAAAGGGCAATAGGGATATTAAAATATATTGGATTAAGTGAAGCTGATGAGTATAAGCTAATAGAAACCTTAAAGGTAGAAAGTAGCCAAAAAGTTAAAAGAACAATTTTTAGAATGCTGGCTTATACCAAAAAAGGAGATATTTTAATTAATCTTCTACAGTATAAAGGGATTAGCAGAACAGATAAAAAAGATTATTTTAAAGTTTCATACAATTCCGATGCTTTAAAAGAGGCCATTTCTATAATAAGCTTGGGTTTTGAAAAGTTTTATAATTTAAAAATATCGTATTGGGTGCTATTTTATGCTTTGCATGATGGGGCATTATATAAGTTTAATTTTGAGTTGTTAGAATTAATTATTAATGATGATGCTTTTGAAAAAAGAGAAGTGTTTAATTTACTTACAAGTAAAGACAGATGTATTAGTTATTATTTCATTATGCGCTTGTATTTTATGTTAGGTAATGCAAAAGAGATATTATATTTGTTTAGAAAGGATTTCATTAACATGGGAGAATATGATCAAGAATTAAAAAAATATCTACTTGAAACCCTTAGAAATATAGATGGATTAAAACAGGATGACCTTCTTAAATTAGAGAAGCTTGCAGAAAATTTATAAGATTACAGTATCTAATTAAATAATTGATTGACTATCTGATAATTTAACAAGATTCATCGAAATACTTCAGCTAACTTCGAATTCACAGAAATTAGCTGAAGTCACGGTACTTGCGGTTGCGCAAGTACCGTGACAAGCTTGGCCCTGATGGTCAAACCGCTAACTTCGTGAATTCGCCTCTCGTTAAATGAAATTGGTCAAGGTTAATATTCTTTAATAAATAGGAAAGTTTACTGAAATTTTTTAGGGAGGGATAAATATAAGTATGAACAGGGAACTCAATAAGGAAATATACTCCTATGCAATTACTAAGCTAGAGCATAAACTTGATGCTAATAAACATATTGAAAATAAAAGTATATTATTATTGCAAGCAACAGCAGTATTTATAACATTATTTATATTTTTTATTGATAAAAGCTATAATTATAAAATTTGCTCTGAAATATTAACTTTCTTAAAACTATCATTTTATATATCACTATCCGCAACGTGTATCATTATTTTTATTTTATTAAATTATGGTATCTTTGGTAAGAGGAATTATATGGATACTTTGTTGCCTAGTCAAATTTTAGAACAAAATCTTTCTAACCTAGAAGACCATTATGAAAAATTAATATATGATTTTTCGGAATCTATAAATAGTGTTCAAAAGAAAAATGAATTTATGGCACAACTATTAAAGTGGGCTTTAAGGATATTTATTATCTCAATTTTAATTTTAATCATATTGGGAATATTATTGTTATTTGGGGGTTAATAAAATGAATGAAAATGGAAAATTGTATACTGTCAACGAATTACTCCAAGAACTAAAAAAACATGATGGGGATGAAAAAATAACTGTATTTTTCCATAATAATAGATCTGGACGCGGATATGGTACTACCCAAACAATGGTATACGGAGCTAGAAACTTTACTTTGTTTTTCGATTCTGTAGGATATGTTAAAGATGGTGAAGGTGAAGCTAAACAACTTGATGTAGCTCCTTTTGTGAAAGATGGACAGGGGTATGCTTCGTTAAATACAATTGAAAATGTTTTGAATATAAACATAAATCATATCCTTATGAAAAATATTATTATAATAAATAATTCTGGTGCTCTAATAATATTTGAACTAAATTCTAACTTGGTATTATTGGATGGGATAACAGAAAAAAGAATTAAGGGGATGCCTATTTTAAAAGAAGAAAAGATTTTTCTTCCTTTAGACTATATTATCGAACTATTAGAAATGGAATTTCAATATATTCGAGCAGCTGATGGGAGTATTACTGCAATTACAATTTATTAAACTTCAGCTCAATCCTCCCCCATTTATTTCCAATTGAATATAAGGGGGGAGGTATAAAGAAACATCCTTTAAAACTAACCTAAAGAAATAGCTAGAATACCGGAAGCCTAAAAAACCCAAATAATCCAAATAAAATAACATCATAAAAAAATATTAGTCTGCAATGAAATTTAAACAACATATTAGATTTTAATAGCTCCTAATATTAAAAAATTATCAAGTTAATATAATTGAAAATTTAATAAGATTATTACTTTGGAAGTAGATAATAGATTATTCTTGTTGCTTTATAACGGCCATTATATAACAGATGCATATAAAAACCCTAAGGGCAAAATTCTAAAGGCTTACAGGGCAAATTAGAGTGGCATAATAAAACTGAGCAAGCTCAGTTTTAAGTTGAGGTTAAGGTAAAGGTTGAAAATTAATTTAAGGTAAATGTTAAGGTTGAGGTTTGTGAATGAGTATTTAAAAAGGTTTAAAATAAAAAACATAAGTTAAGATGATCTTTTTATTTTTAAGCTGGGGAGGGGGTTGAAACATAATTAATCCGACAAGTATATAAATTTTTCTTTCTAGTTTACATAACATTTATTATGGGAAGTGGGAATTTAAATTAATAATAAGCATTAGATTTGTAAATCCTTTTATAATATATCCTCAAAATCTACAAGTATTGTTTCGTAATCTTTTTTATTATTAGGTTCTAAACATGAACAGCAATTATCGCAGATTTTCGCAGAATTCAAATCACAAAGCATACACGCCTGACATCTATCACATTTTTTATCCTCGCTTAAAACACAGAAGTTTTTATTCATTATTAACCCCCCTATTCTTAAATTATTTTAACATGTATTATACTCAAAAAAAATAAATAAAGAAGAAAAACCTTCTTTATTTATATAAGGGTATCTCAATAAGTTGTCCAGGGTATATAGTGTCTCCAATATTATTAATACTTTTAATTTCAAATATCATTTTTCTTAAATCTATTTTATTGTTATCGTATTTTTCTGCCAATAACCAAAGGTTATCACCAGGCTTAACAATTACTTGGATTAACTCTACATCTTTATCGGAATTGGCACTACTAGTTACCAAACCTATGCTTAATGTAATAAAAATTATTATAGAAAACATAAAACTTGTTTTAAGTAAGCCCTTTTTCCAATTTAGATTTCTTTTATTATTCATTAATATCCACCTCCGAACAAATGTTCTGTAGTTACTATAGTTATAGTAACACGAACATTTGTTCTTAGTCAATACTTTTTTTCGAACACTTGTTTGTACTGGATATTAATATATGTTATAATTAATTTAATAATTAATTTGAAAAATGAGATTGATAAATAACCGATGTGGAGGTCTTTATGGTTAATATATCAGCAAGACAAATGGAAATATTGAATTTTATTAAATCAGAGCTGCGTTCGAAAGGGTATCCTCCTTCTGTACGGGAAATAGGTGAAGCTGTAGGTTTAAATTCCAGTTCTACGGTACATGGTCATCTTTTACAACTAGAAAAAAAAGGCTTCATTCGACGGGATCCTACAAAACCTAGGGCTATTGAAATAGTAAATACTGAATCCCAAGGTAATAAGTTTACTAAAGAAATATTTAATGTTCCCATTCTTGGTCAAGTTGCAGCTGGAAATCCTATTCTTGCCGAAGAAAATATCGAAGATGTATTTCCACTGCCTTGGGAGATTGTTAGATCTGAACATGTATTTATGCTGCGTGTGGTCGGTGACAGTATGATAAATGCAGGAATCTTAAACGGTGATTTAGTGCTTGTTCGCCAACAAAATACTGCCAGAAACGGTGAAATAGTAGTTGCTTTAATAGAAACTGAGGCTACGGTGAAAAGGTTCTTCTTAGAAAAAGATTGCATTAGATTACAACCTGAAAATGATGCATTAGAACCGATTTATTCTAAAGATGCTCAAATAATAGGAAAAGTTATTGGTGTTTACAGACAAATTCACTAAACATTAAACCCCCACAAATTAACCTTTCGTTAATTTGTGGGGGTTTAATGTTATAATCATCAAGTATAAGACTAATAGCTATTTTAGTAGGGGAATTGTGGAGGGCGCTTTGGGCATGACATAAATTTTAGGATTCTCTGGTAAAGTCTTAAGCACCATATCTATTGCATGTTGTAGAGTCTCAGCTTTTTCAACCTGCATTATCTCAGCAGTAGCTTCATCAATTCCGTCAGCTACCAGTATTACTCTAGCTTTGTTTAAGGAAGTACCCCATAAATACGCTTTATGAGCACCTACCTTAAACTCTTGTTTGGAGAAATTATCGAGAATATCCTGAGGAGTTTTACTAAGTTGCATAGTATTTGTAAAAAGTTCCTCCCCTACCCCTTCTAAACATTCAGCTGCCAATATTATTGTTCCTTCATCTTTTACAGCAATTGCTGCATGAAGTAAGGCTTTTTGAGCTTGATAAAGATTTACATCTTTAGGAAAGCCTCCGCTAGCAGCAATTACAAGATCAGCAGCTTGATTTAACTCAACCTGCAAAGCTTTTCTTGCAGCTTCAACTCCAACTTGATGAGCTTTAATAAAATGTCCAGCTACAGCTTTTACTACTTCTTTTTTACTGTTTAGTATTACATTTACTATGAAATCGATGCCAATTTTTTCACCAATTTCGTCGATATCTCCTCGAACGGGATTACCTTCTAAATTACCTAAGGTTGCTTGAGGATGGGTTAGCATAGCATGATTTGCTTGAACTAGTTTTTCTCCTCCTAAGCCGATTACAACACCTTTGGCGCCACCGCTTATTCCAACAAATTGATGGGGGTCTATTACACCTAAAACTATTCTAGCATCTGCTTCGATATAATGTTTATTGATAACTATTGGTGTATTCCGAGAAGACTTCCCTAAATAAGTCAAATTTTCACCATCCCATGCATCATGGGAAATGATTTTTATTTGTTTAGCTAATTCTTCACCAACTAATTCAACAAATTCCTCTTCTGGTGAAACACGATGCAGCCCTGTCCCTATCAATAAGGTAATCTGTTCCTTTTTTATACCAATTGCTTCTAATTCAGCAATTAAAGGGGGTAAAATAAGTTTATTCGGGACAGGTCGTGTCAGGTCGCTAGTTACTATTACAACATTTTTGGCACCTTTTAGGTTGGATAAAGAAGCTCCAACGGGGTTTTTAAGTGCATGAATAATTTCGTCACTGCTTGGGCGCACAACAGCATCTTCCGAAATAGAAATAATCTCATATGAAAAGGGAATCTGTCCAGTAATATAATTTTTCCCGTACGGAAGTTTGATATGATTCATAAAAAACACCTTCTTAATTTTAGAATAGTATTCCCGGCGGGGTTGGAACCTTTAAAAATACTTTAAAGGCAGCATAAACTAACCCCATTACTACTATACCTAAAACTCCCAATTTTGCAAAGACCTTTAATCCTATACTCCTATCTCCTAAAAGCCATGTAAGAATAATTATAAAAAAGAAACTGGTGACATAAAATCCAATAGTTTTAAGAGCAAAGTAATAAATTATTGTCGCAATAATTGAGGTTAACACCCTATTATACTTTGTCCCTTCAAAGGGTTTTCCTTGGATCAATGCTTTTGGAAAAAATATTGATTGAATAAGTAGGGCAAATGCTAAAAATGCTGTGATGGCAATAACTGTTTGGGGATAAATATGAGCAGGTGGTCTAATTCCTGCTGCGTCAGTCCAGAAGAAATAACAGAGGGCTAAAATAAGGGTAGATATTATATAGTTTATTTTACGCATCGACATAGTTTATCCACTCCTTACGCATTTTCTAATTTATTTTTACGGGATTTTTTTACACGAACATATATAGGTGAAACAATAGCCATGATACACATAAAGATTAAAAAGGCACTAATAGGTCTGGCTACAAAGGTATCAAACATTGAGCCCGATGCTTTAGCCATTAATAAGGATAATGAAAAACCTTCTTCGGCAAGGGTTCCTAAGATTAATCCTAAAACAATGGGACCAGGTTCGAATCCTACTTTTAGCGTAATAAAACCTATGATACCACAAACAATCATTATGACAATATCAAACAAATTATTTCTTATAGCATAACTGCCAATAACTGAAAGAACAATTACAATTGTGGCAATGTAATGGGAAGGAACATTTAATACTTGAGCAAAAAGGCGCATACCTAAAAAACCAACAAATAGCATTAAGAGATTAACTACAATCAAGCCGATAATAAATGTGTAGGCAATATCACCCGTTTGAATAAACAGCTTTGCACCAGGCTGTAGGCCATGAATAAGTAAACCACCTAATAATACTGCAGCTACCGGACTTCCAGGAATTCCTAGGGATAAAAGTGGAATTAAAGAAGAACTAACAGTGGCATTATTAGAAGACTCACTAGCTACTACACCTTCAATTTCTCCTTTGCCAAAGGTTTCAGGATTCTTAGACCAACGCTTAGCTTCATTATAGGCTACAAAGGAAGCTACATTTCCACCTGCACCAGGAAGTATGCCAACAAAGGTGCCTATTAGTGATGATCTTAATAAGTTTTTCTTAGAAAACTTTAACATATGTCCAAATACTTTTCCAATAACTCCTTTATTTGGTGAGTATTCAGCAAGATATTTTTGATTTTCGTCAACCAAGGTTAACACCTGAGCAAAAGAGAAAAATCCAATCATTGCCGGAATTAAAGTAATACCTCCAATTAAAGGGCGGTAATCAAAAATAAACCTTGAATGACCTGTTACTGGGTCTATTCCAATTGTTGCTAGTAAAAGGCCTAATACTCCACCTAAAAGACCCTTAATCATATTCCCTTCGGATAACGAACTGATAATTGTTAAGCCGAAAATTGCCATCCAGAAATATTCGGGTGACCCAAATTTTAAGGAAACTAAAGCTAATGGCTGAGTAGCAACTAGTAGAAAAATAGTACCAATAACACCACCAATAACAGAACTCACTAATGCAGTAAATAGAGCTTCGTCAGCTCTCCCCTGTTTAGTAAGAGGGTAGCCATCAAAGGTTGTACAAACAGCTGATGGAGTTCCGGGAGTATTTATTAAAATAGCTGAGTTAGCACCACCATAAATTGCTCCGGTATACATAGCACCTAACATTAAAAGGCCGGTAGCGGGATCCATACCAAAAGTTAGCGGTACGAGCAAGGCAACTCCCATAGTAGCTGATAATCCTGGGAGAGTTCCAATAGCAATTCCTCCGGCAAGGGCCAAACTCATAATTAAAATATTCATTGGATGTAAAGCATTTTGAAAACCAATTAAAAAATCTGCCAGCAATTCTTGACCCTCCTTAGCTTTAAAACCGGGAGGAGTACTCCTCCCGGTTTTAAAATAAGCAATTTATTTCTTATCTAGTAAATCATATTCTTCTAACAACTTAGTTGCTGTTTCAACTTCTTTCTTCAAATCGTCATATACTTTTTCGCCATCTTTCCATTCCTCTGGTTGTCCAATTTTCTCCATATCTTTTAGATATTCAGGATTTTTAGCAATGTTTTCAAAGCCTTCTTTTAAACGGGCTAATTTTTCAGGAGCAATATCTTTTGGTGCCGCGAATAATCTGGTAATACCTTGAGTCATATCAAGACCTAATTCTTTAAATGTCGGAACCTCGGGGGCTAAATAATGTCTTTCTTCAGTTGTGATGCCTAAAATTTTATATTTGTCCAAATCCCGCATAACATCATTTAAGTTCCCCATAATTGCATTAACATGTCCGCCTTGTAATGCAACAATTTGGTCTGCAGCACCCTTATAAGGTATCAATGTAAATTCCGTACCAGTTAGATTCATAAAATTCAAGGAAGCTATATGGTGACCGCTAAAAGTACCTACATTACCTAGAGTAATTTGACCAGGTTTTGCTTTTGCATCATCAATTAATTCCTGAAGTGTATTATACTTACTATCCTTCAATACAGCAATTAATTGAGGATCATTAACCATTTGGCCAATATATGCAAAACTATCAATATTAAACTCTGTTTCTCTAGCTAGTGGCTGTAAAATAATATGTGGAACATTTAAACCACCAATTACATAGCCATCAGCCTTTGATTTTGCAAGCTCCGTAAAGCCAACTTCTCCACCAGCACCTTCTTTATAAGTAATAATCATATTAACGCCAAACTCTTCTTTAAAATACTTTTCAACAATTCTAGCTTGGACATCACTAGACCCACCGGCAGTAAATGGAATAATTACAGTTATATCTTTTGACGGATACGTTTCTTCTGCTTTACCACCATCTTGCTGTTTTTCCTCTGCTTTTTGGCAACCGGCCAATCCTAAAGTTAAAAGGAAACCAATAATCAATAATACAGCAATTAACTTTTTATTCATTTTCATCCTCCTGATTAATTATATTTTATGGTTTTTAGTAGTACCGTTTTTTAGATGTTCGGTACTATTAAAATTAGATACTTAAACCAACTCTGTGGATAGCAAAACCAGTTCTTTCTAAAAGAATATCAGCTTTTGTCATTTTGCCGTTTAAGGTAGCTACGACTTCATTGTAGATTACGTCACCAGCTTCTTCTAAGCTCATTGTTCCAGCTAAGATACCAGAAAGATCCAGGTCAACAGTATCGTTCATCCGCTGCCAAGAGTTAATGTTACCGGTAATTTTAATCGTAGGCATGATAGGATGGCTGATAGTATGTCCGCCGCCGGTGGAGAATACCATTAACTGTGAACCTGCTGCAGCGATACCTGTAATGGACTCTGCGCCATGACCAGGAGTATTCATCATATACACACCAGGTGCCTTACCAGGAATACGAGCATAACCTATTACGTCCTGAATAGGTGCGGAGCCACTCTTTTTAGCTCCACCCAAAGATTTCTCTTCAATAGTACTGATACCACCTGCAATATTATCACCAGTTGGCTGTGAACCACGGATATCTTCGCCGGTAGCATAGATTCTTTGCTCATAAGCATCAATTTCAGAATCAATTTTTCTAGCTACTTCTTCATTGATAGCTTTAGCTTTCAACCAAGGCTCGGCACCCATTAACTCAGGAAATTCTGCTAAAATTGAGCGGCCGCCCTCTTTGACAATTCTGTCAGAACAGAAGCCCAAAGCAGGGTTGGAAGCAATACCGGAGGTAGTATCCGAAGTACCACAGTTTAAGCCAAAGAGGAATTCACTAATATCTACTTCTTCCCTTTGATAAGTGGATAATT
>LADT01000084.1 GCA_000961765.1 Clostridiaceae bacterium BRH_c20a
GGGACACACCTGCCGAGTTTAAGATAGCCTGAAAGCCAGGAATGTCCCCAACGAAGTGGGACACACCTCAATTTTAGGATTCATTCCGAGTCGAGGAATGTCCCCGAACTAATGGGACACACCTGCCGAGTTTAAGATAGCCTGAAAGCCAGGAATGTCCCCAACGAAGTGGGACACACCTCAATAATAGGAACGGGGACACACCTCAATTTTAGGATTCATTCTAAGTCGAGGGGCGTCCCCGAACTACGAGTCGGGGAATGTCCCGAACTAATGGGACACACCTGCCGAGCTTGGGGTCACTGAAGAAGTCCGGTTCCGTGTTATTGCTATGAAAGCTATTGATTGTTGCTGTGTCATCCTGAGGGAGGAACGACCGAAGGATCTTAAGATTCTTCACTACGTAAGAGATCCTTCGCTATCGCTCAGGATGACAAGCTTGGCTATTTGCCATATTACTTAACCTTTTCAGCACCTTCGCTGAACTTGGGGCAGCTTTTTAGTCAGGAATGGAGATAATGCTAAAACAAATTAGCATTATCTCCATTCTTTAATTTTTTTATTATAATTTTTTTGTAGGTATTTATAAAATTATAGAGAAGTCATTCTAATAAGCACCAAATTTTGTAGAGATTTTTTTCTTATTCTAGGAAAACATAGTTTTAAGGCTAGATTATTTCGGATAGGTATAGGTGATTTTATGATTGATACAATATTAGGTCTAATTTTTATTTTTATAGCCCGAGTTCTAGATGTGTCCATGGCAACTACTAGGACTCTCCTTGTTGTTAAGGGGAGAAAACTGGCTGCTGCAAGTATTGGTTTTTTTGAAGCAGTTGTTTATGTTTTGGCTTTGCAAAAGGTTTTTCAAACCTTGGACAATCCAATAAATTTAATTGTCTATGCTTTGGGCTTCTCTGTTGGGAATATTGCCGGAATTCTTATTGAGGAAAAGATGGCTATGGGTTATATTACTGTTCAGGTTATTACGATGGTACAGCCCTTGGAACTTACTTTGAATCTGCGTGAGCAAGGCTTTGGAGTTACAGTTATATCTGGTGAGGGAAAACAAGGCACACGATATATACTTCAAATAGTATTAGGCCGAAAGAATCTTTCTAAATTGAAAAACATCATTGACAAATGGGACCCAGCAGCATTTATTACTGTATTTGATGCCAGGACAATCAAAGGTGGAATTGCTATGTATAAACGTTAATTACTTTACAAATAGTTCTTAACAGTTACACTATAAGAAGGATATGAATTATCGGGTTAAGGAGGCGGTCGATATGCAACTGATGGTTCTGGGTTGTTATGCTCCCTATGCTCCAGCTTTAGGTGCGTGCAGCGGTTACTTAATACAAAATGAGGGATTAAATATTATGCTTGACTGTGGTCATGGTACATTTGCTCAATTACAAAGCTATATTGATTTTCGAAAGTTACATACCTTGGTTATCAGCCATTTCCATCCTGACCACTATGTTGATATCTACGCCATCCGGCATGCTTTTTCTGGGGCACTTAGAGACGGAACACGAAAAGAACCATTGATTGTTTATGCTCCTTCAGAACCCCAGTCAATTTTTGAAGAGATTAGCAGTTGGCGAGAGGTCTTTATTACTATACCTTTAGAGGATGCTATGCTTCGGGAAAACAGATTCGGTAATGTCACTTTAAGCTTCTTCCCTACTACTCATCCTATGCCTTGTTTTGGCATAAAAATTAGTTCTGCCGAAGAAAAGTTTACCTATACTTCCGATACAGCATGGACAAGTAACTTAGTTGACCAATGTCTGGATAGTAATATAATTTTGGCGGAGGCCAGTTTACGGGAAACAGATATAGAACATACTAATAGAGGCCATATGACGGCCAAGCAATCTGGACTATTAGCTCAAAATGCACGGGCTAAAACACTTATTCTCACTCATTTCTGGCCAGAATACAATCTCGATCAGTTGAAAAGAGAAGCAGAGACCAGTTTTGAGGGTTTGGTAGAATTAGCTCAAATGGGAAAGGTATTTACTTTTTAAACCCGAGGTTAAGGTTCCGCTTCGCTAGGCTAAGGTTAAGTAAAATCACATCAAATCATTTCCTTAACCTTAACCTTAACCTTAACCTTAACCTTAACCTTAACCTTAACCTTAACCTTAACCTTAACCTTAACCTCAACCTGTCCCGATAGGGACACACCAGCCACTGGTTAACGAACCCCAGTAATTTGGCCAAAATTAGATCAATAGGAGGATACTATGATTAGATCGGATGGTAGAAAAAGTGATGAAATAAGACCGGTTAATATTACTTCTAACTTCATAAAATTTCCCGAAGGTTCTATTTTGATTGAGATGGGACAGACAAAGGTTATTTGTAATGCTACAGTGGAGGAAAAGGTTCCTAATTGGTTAAAAGGACAGAATCAGGGTTGGATAACTGCTGAGTATTCAATGCTGCCACGGGCTACGGAACAAAGGAATCAAAGGGAAGCAACTAAAGGGAAGCTTGGGGGAAGGACCCATGAAATTCAGCGTCTAATTGGACGGGCTCTAAGGTCGGTTGTAGACTTAAAAGCACTAGGTGAACGTACTATTTGGCTGGATTGTGATGTAATCCAGGCTGATGGCGGAACAAGAACAGCAGCAATTACTGGTTCATTTATTGCTCTTGTGCAATCCATAATCAAACTTAGAGAAAAGAAGCTCCTGGAAAAAATGCCGGTCACAGACTGGCTAGCTGCTATCAGCGCAGGAAAAGTTAAGAGCGAAGTAATGCTTGATTTGGCCTATGTTGAGGACTGTATAGCAGAGGTTGATATGAATATTGTTATGACTGGCAAAGGTCAGTTTGTGGAGGTTCAAGGGACCGCTGAAAGCCATCCCTTTTCCAGGGGCGAATTAGACCAAATGGTAGCTTTAGGAGAAAAGGGAATAAAAGAGTTAATTGAAATTCAAAAGAAAATCTTAGGACAAATATTTTAAAGTAAAATAAAAAGAATTTTGTCAAAATGTGGGGTGAAACATCATGGGTTTCTGCAAGAAGTTAATTGTAGCAACGACCAATAGTGGTAAACTGCGGGAATTTATCCAATTACTGGAACCATTAAATATTGAAGTATTGTCATTAAAAGATTTCCCCGAAATTGGGGAGATTGAAGAGACGGGTGCTACTTTTATTGATAATGCTTTGTTAAAAGCAAGGGCTGTTGCAAGGATAACCGGATATATAAGCTTAGCCGATGATTCCGGGTTAGAAGTGGATTATTTAGGAGGGCTTCCAGGTGTTAACTCCGCTCGGTTTGCGGGAGAGCCCAAGGATGACAGTAGAAATAACTTGAAACTTTTATCGCTAATGAAAGGTATTCCTCCTATTAAACGGATAGGGAGATTTAAATGTGCTATTGCAATTGTTGGCTTCGATCAAACAGAATATATTGCTCAGGGTAGTTGTGAAGGCTTTATTTTGGATGAAAAGAGGGGAGACAAGGGATTTGGCTATGACCCACTTTTTTATGTGCCTGAATATAAAAAGACCTTTGCTGAGTTAGATATGGAAACAAAAAATAAGATTAGCCATCGGGGTATAGCTGCCGAAAAAGCACTGGATATTTTGAAAAGAATATTTATCGACGATAGACCATAGCAATGTAGAATGTAGAATAGACCAGTCGATAGGCTGAATTTTAGAATGCCACTAGTAACTAGTTACTTAGTCACTTCGGAAAAGCCGGAAAGGATGTTTAAAGTGAGGATTGGGGTTTTCAGTGATACTCATAATAATTTGACTTTAGCAAAAGAAGTGCTAAATAAGCTGAGACCTTTAGATTTGTTGCTTCATGCTGGTGACCATTATCGGGATGGACGTATCTTAGAAAAGCAGTTTGAAGTAAATACTAAAGTGGTAGTAGGGAACTGCGATTTTTTTAGTGGAGGGCCGGAAGAGGAAATTATTGAACTAGGGGAAAATACTTTATTATTGACACATGGACACAAGTATGGTGTGAAAAATACTTTGCAAAGGCTATACTACCGAAGCCAAGAGGTTGGAGCAAATATTGTTGTGTTTGGTCATACACATGTACCTCTTTATGTAATAGAAAATAATGTTCATTTTCTAAATCCGGGCAGTCTGACTTTGCCTAGAGGCAACAGCAGCCCTTCATACGGTATAATTACATTAGGAACCAAGATGGAGATAAGACTAGAGGGGATAGTAAAATAATACCACTTGTTTTGCACTGGGTATGGTGTTATAATAAATTTTGTCGCTGCCGGAAAGTGCTGAAACATGAAATGAAGATACCAGAACGATACAGCAAGGCGGCGGAAAAATATTGACAAGGCAAGTGTAATGTTGTATACTATTCCTTGTCACGATTGTCGGGGCGTAGCGCAGTTTGGTAGCGCACATGGTTTGGGACCATGGGGCCGAAGGTTCGAATCCTTTCGCCCCGACCATAACAGAGGTCAGAGATCGGAAGTCGGAAGTCGGAAGTAAGAAGTAAGAAGTTGGATTTAGATTACTTTTTCTGACCTCAGACTTCCGACCTCCGATATCCTATTGTGCGGGTGTAGCTCAACGGTAGAGTTCTAGCCTTCCAAGCTAGCTGCGAGGGTTCGATTCCCTTCACCCGCTCCATTTTGTGCCTGTAGCTCAGTTGGATAGAGCATCGGACTTCTAATCCGAGTGTCGGGGGTTCGAATCCCTCCAGGCACGCCAAAAAACAGAAGTCAGAAGTCAGATTTAGGTTATTTTTTCTGACCTCAGACTTCCGACCTCCGACATCCTTATTATGGTGGGTGTGGCGAAGTGGTCAACGCACCGGATTGTGGCTCCGGCATTCGTGGGTTCAAACCCCATCACTCACCCCATTATTTTTTTAAAATTTATAGAATAAATTACGATAATTTGGTTAAATTAAACGTAGTTCCAAAACTTGCTATTGACTTAAGCCAACAGAGAATGATATAATAGTTTTCGTCGGTAAATGATGGGGCGTAGCCAAGTTGGTAAGGCACGGGACTTTGACTCCCGCATCCGTAGGTTCGAGTCCTCCCGCCCCAGCCATTTTTTTTTGTTTGAGCCATTAGCTCAGTTGGTAGAGCACCTGACTTTTAATCAGGGTGTCCCGCGTTCGAGTCGCGGATGGCTCACCATTTTAGATATTAGAAGTTAGAGGTTAGAAGTTGGATATTAAATATGCTAACTTTTAATTGATGACAGTATAATATATTTGCTGTATAATTAAAGATAGTTTTGCGGGAGTGGCGGAATTGGCAGACGCACCAGACTTAGGATCTGGCGGTTCACACCGTGGGGGTTCAAGTCCCTTCTCCCGCACCAAACTTGCGGAAGTAGCTCAGTGGTAGAGCATCGCCTTGCCAAGGCGAGGGTCGCGAGTTCGAATCTCGTCTTCCGCTCCATAGAAATTTTAAACCACCTCGGCTAGCATTGGCAGTCGGGGTGTTATTGTATTTGAACAAATTTTCCCTTAAATCTTGCTTTTACCTTTTACTCTATATTTTTTATGGGTATAATTTAAAAGTAAAGTTTTGTAAACATTTACATATAATTTATAAGTTTAAGGAGGAGCATAATAAAATGCAAGTAAATACTGAAAGAATAGACAAAAAACAGGTGGAAATAACCATTGAGGTTGAGGAAAAAAGGTTTGAAGAAGCTTTGCAGCATGCCTATAAAAAAAATGTAGGCAAGATGAATATTCCGGGGTTTAGAAAAGGCAAGGTGCCACGTAAAATTTTAGAGCAAAGATTTGGTGTTGAAATACTTTTCGAGGATGCTGTTGATTTTATAATGCCTAAAGCCTATATAGAAGCATTAGATACTTTAGAAGAAGGCATAGAGCCTGTAGGTAAGCCAGAAATTGATATCGTTCAATTAGAGGCCAATAAGCCTTTTATTTTTAAAGCAAAAGTAGAAATTAAACCTGAAGTAGAATTAGGTGAATACAAAAACATAGAATTAGAAAAGATAGATAGTGTTGTCACAGAAGAGGGTATAGCTGAGGAACTAGAAAATCTTCGGCAGCGCCATGCCCAATTGGAAGTTCTCCCAGAGGGCACAGGTGTAGAAAAGGGTGATAAAGTTGTAATAGATTTTTGCGGCAAAAAAGGAGATATTCCCTTTGATGGTGGTACGGCTGAAGATTACTCCCTAGATATAGGTTCAGGATCATTTATACCCGGCTTTGAAGAGCAGGTTATTGGAATGATACTAGGAGAAGAAAAAACCATTAGTGTAACTTTCCCCGAGGAGTATCATAGTGAAGAACTAGCAGGACAGCAAGTAACTTTTGATATCAAACTCAAGGAGATTAAGAGAAAAAAAATTGCAGAGCTAGATGATGAATTTGCAAAAGATGTAAGCGAATTTGAAACTTTGCAGGAATTAAAGCAGGATGTGGAGAATAGACTGAAAAGCAAGAAGGAAGAGGCTGCTAAAGCTCAATTGCGTCAGCAGGCTGTAGAAAAAGCTTCAGCTAATACCGATGTAGATATTCCTCAGGCAATGGTTGATTCACAAATCGATAATATTCTTCAGGATTTTGAATACCGTTTAAAAATGCAAGGATTATCCTTTGAAAATTATTTGCAGTACTCAAATGAGACAATCGATAGTATTAGGGAAAAATATCAAACTGATGCCCAAAAGTCAGTCAAAGAGCAGTTGGTTTTAGAAGCAGTTGCCAAAAAGGAAAATTTAGTTGTTGAGGAAACAGATTTAGAAGAAGAATTCGCACGTTTATCTGCATTATATAAGCAAGAACCGGAAAAGGTTAAAGAACTATTAGAAAAACAGGGACAAATGGAAGCTGTTAAACATAGCATTATTATTGATAAGGCAATTCAACTAATTATTGATAATGCGAATATCAGCTAAAAGGGGGTTTAGTTATGAGTCCTTTAGTACCAATTGTAGTAGAACAAACAAATCGTGGTGAAAGGTCCTACGATATATACTCTAGACTCTTGAAAGATCGCATCATATTTTTAGGTGATGCAATTGATGACACAGTAGCTAATCTAATTATTGCCCAAATGCTTTTTTTAGAGGCGGAAGACCCAGATAAGGATATCCACCTTTATATTAATAGTCCCGGTGGTTCTATAACATCAGGCATGGCGATTTACGATACTATGCATTATATTAAACCAGATGTTTCTACAATTTGTGTCGGTATGGCTGCAAGTATGGGTGCATTTTTATTAGCTGCTGGGAAAAAGGGTAAAAGGTTCACTTTACCTAATAGTGAAATTATGATTCACCAGCCTATGGGCGGCACTCAGGGGCAGGCTACTGATATTGAAATTCATGCCAAAAGGATATTGCAGATGAGAGATAGGATAAATACAATTCTTGCCGAAAGAACAGGACAACAAAAGTCGCGGATTGAAGAAGATACTGAACGGGATCGTTTTATGACCGCTGTCGAAGCTAAGGATTATGGTTTGATTGATGAGGTAATTGAGCGTAGATCCCCTAAATCCTAGTCAGGGATAACGAGAGGTGATATAATGTATAAGTTTGGGGATGACAAAGGCCAATTGAAATGCTCCTTTTGTGGCAAGGTACAGGATCAAGTCAAAAAACTTGTTGCTGGACCAGGGGTTTATATATGTGACGAATGTATTGAGCTTTGCAATGAAATAATTGAAGAAGAACTAAGTGAAGAAACGAGTTTTGAACTGGGAGATATCCCGAAGCCTAAAGAAATCAAAGCTATACTCGATCAATATGTAATTGGCCAAGAAGCAGCGAAGAAGGCTCTTTCTGTAGCGGTATATAACCACTACAAGAGAGTTAATCTAGGCATGAAAATTGAAGATGTAGAGCTGCAAAAAAGCAATATTTGCATGCTGGGGCCTACAGGAAGCGGAAAAACCTTGTTAGCTCAAACTCTTGCTAGAACATTAAATGTTCCTTTCGCTATTGCTGATGCCACATCATTGACTGAAGCGGGATATGTTGGTGAGGATGTTGAAAACATTCTTCTAAAGCTTATTCAGGCTGCTGATTATGATGTGGAAAAAGCCGAAAAGGGGATTATCTATATTGATGAGATAGATAAAATTGCCCGCAAATCAGAGAATCCTTCCATAACCCGTGATGTATCAGGCGAAGGTGTTCAACAAGCATTACTTAAAATCTTGGAAGGAACAGTTGCTAGCGTTCCCCCTCAAGGAGGACGCAAGCATCCACACCAAGAATTTATCCAGCTGGATACCACAAATATTCTATTTATTTGTGGTGGTGCTTTTGATGGCGTTGATAAAATTATTCAGAACCGGATAGGCAAAAAAGTCATGGGCTTTAATGCCGATATAAAATCTAAAAACGACGTAAATATTGGAGAAATCCTAAAACATATTCTGCCGGCTGATTTATTAAAATACGGTTTAATTCCTGAGTTTGTTGGTAGATTACCAGTAATTGTGTCTTTAGAGGCATTAGATAAAGAGGCGCTAGTTAAAATACTAACCGAACCTAAAAATGCCTTAGTAAAGCAATATCAGAAGCTCTTTGAATTAGATCAGGCTAATTTAGAATTTAAAAATGATGCC
Organism: Clostridiaceae bacterium BRH_c20a; assembly: GCA_000961765.1. GTDB lineage: Bacteria > Bacillota > Peptococcia > Peptococcales > BICA1-8 > BICA1-8. Next base: position 8,586 of record LADT01000084.1, read on the forward strand.
TTAGAGGCTGTTGCCGAAGAAGCTATGCGTCGTAATACCGGCGCTAGAGGCTTGAGGTCTATAATCGAAGATATTATGATGGAGGTCATGTTTGAAATTCCTTCCCGAGAGGATATTTCTAAAGTTATAGTTACTAGAGATGTAGTACTTAACAAAGAAGAACCATTAATCGTTACTGGTGATAACAAGAAAAAAAAGAAAAAAGATGAAAGTGCATAAAAAAATCCCCTGAGTCATTGACTCAGGGGACTTTTTTATGCACTGTAGGGGCGCGCATTGCGCGTCTGTTTTTGGTTCCTATGTGTGATAACCCCGGACGCGCAATGCGCGCCCCTACGTTCAGTCAGACTAGTTAACGTATTACTTTAGCAAAGAACGCTCGGCTATTTCTATAGCTTTCTTAACCATATTACCGCAGTTGCGGGAGGATACATTTCCGAAATCACCATCATTTGAGAGGGTACCATAAAAGCCTAGTTCTTTTGCAATTTCATATTTCAAAGCGTCAGACATGATACTGCGCCTTGGCAAATTAATAACCTCCTCTAAAATATTTTGAAAGTTATTTGCACTAATCTGACTTACTATAATTTTGCCCAATAATATATAAAATATTAAAATAAAAACTGGAAAAAACCTTTAAAACAACTGATAAAAATACCAAACAAAGAACATACTAAGTCTAACAAAAAAATTATTATGGACTATAGACTATAGTCTATGGACCATTATCGTCTCGAGTCACTTTTACGGATAATCAATATGATAGAGCGGAAGGAGTATTGGTCAATATGTTTGGTGGAAGTTTAGGCGGGATTTTTGGTTTTATCCAAATATTTTTTGCCATTGTTATCGGTTTATATTTTTGGAATTTATTAAAAAGCCAACAGGGTAATAAGGTAGCTGTTCAAAAGGAGTCCCGCAAAGAATTAGATAAATTGGAGAAACTAAGGAACATAAAGTTAACTGAACCACTGGTATCTAGAACTCGGCCTAAAAGTTTTGAAGATATAATAGGTCAGAAAGAGGGTATAAAAACATTAGTTGCCGCTTTATGTGGACCAAATCCTCAGCATATAATAGTTTATGGTCCTCCGGGAATAGGAAAAACTGCGGCTGCCAGGGTGGTTTTAGAGCATGCCAAAAAAAACTGTCATTCTCCTTTTAAGGATGATGCAAAGTTTGTTGAGGTGGATGGTGCTACATCTCGGTTTGATGAACGGGGTATTGCTGATCCTTTGATAGGCTCAGTACATGACCCTATTTACCAAGGTGCTGGAGCTATGGGAATGGCAGGGATACCCCAGCCAAAACCAGGGGCGGTTACAAAGGCCCACGGAGGGATACTTTTTATTGATGAAATAGGGGAGCTTCACCCAATTCAAATAAATAAACTCTTAAAAGTTTTAGAAGATCGGAAGGTAATGCTAGAAAGTGCATATTACAGCCCCGAAGATAGTAATACTCCCAGTCACATCCATGATATTTTCCAAAACGGTTTACCGGCAGACTTTAGGCTAGTGGCAGCAACAACCAGACAGCCTCAGGAAATACCTCCTGCCATTAGATCCCGTTGCTTAGAGGTTTACTTTAGGGGACTGTTACCTGAGGAAATTGGGATAATTGCTGAAAATGCCGCACAAAAGGTAGGTTTCCCCATTACTAATGACGGACTAGAGGTAGTAAAAAAATATGCTAACAATGGTAGAGAAGCGGTAAATATTATCCAAATTTCCGCAGGTTTGGTTTTAACTGAGGGCAGAACTGAAATAAGCCGGGGAGATATAGAATGGGTAGTTGACAGTGGTCAGTACTCACCCCGACCTGAACGGAAAGTATCAGCCCAACCTCAAATTGGTCTTGTAAATGCCTTAGCCATTTATGGTTCTAATATGGGTATAATTAATGAAATAGAGGTAAGTGTAATATTAGCGGTAAAAGGTCAAGGTAAGGTAATAGTAACAGGGATAGTGGAGGAAGAAGAATTAAGTGGTATGGGGGGGCAGAAAATACGTCGTAAAAGTATGGCCAAGAGCTCTGTGGAAAATGTCTTGACAGTTCTAAGGCGTAATTTGGATGTTGATCCCAGGGATTTTGATATTCATGTGAATTTTCCTGGAGGTATTGCTAACGATGGACCTTCGGCTGGAATTGCAATAGCAACTGCAGTATATTCAGCAATCTGCAATACACCAATAGATAATAAAGTAGCAATGACGGGGGAAGTAACAATAAGAGGTTATGTTAAACCAGTGGGTGGAATTGTTGCCAAGGTTGAAGCAGCAAAACAGGCAGGTGCAACAAGAGTATTAATACCTAAGGAAAACTGGCAGAGAATTTTTGAAGATCTACCAGGTATTACTGTTATTGCAGTTGAAAAGCTAGAAGAGGTATTAGAGTTTGCGTTATTAAAAAGAGAAAATGAATCTGAAAAAAAGATACAAAATTCCGGAGTTGAAATAGTAAGACCAGTGCCGATGGGATTATAGTCAAGAATTAATGGGTAATTTTAACTAGAGGCAGTATTCTGGTATAATAAAAAGCAGGAGTAAGCAATAAACAGCAGAAGTATAAATATTGACAGTAATTGTAGGAGGTAAAGTATATGTCAGACAAGAGTAACCGACAGCTTCCTGTACTTCCATTAAGGGGGGTCTTGGTTTTCCCCTATATGGTAATTCATCTAGATGTTGGACGGGCTAAATCTATTCATGCCATTGAAGAGGCAATGATTCAAGACAAACAGATTTTTTTAGCAACTCAAAAAGAGGCTGAAACTGATGAGCCAAGTGAAGATGATATTTATAAAGTAGGTTGTGTTGCCGAAATAAAGCAAATGCTAAAGCTTCCAGGGGGTACTATTAGAGTTCTAGTTGAGGGATTACAGAGGGCTAAGGCTATAAAGATTGTTGCTACAGATCCATATTTTAGAGCAGAAATAGAGGAATATGAAGAAGAACTATCTGAGAAGAGTATTGAAGTAGAAGCACTAATGCGTAGTGTTAACTTTCAGTTTGAGCAGTATGTTAAATTAAGTAAAAAGATACCTGCTGAAACAGTTATTGCTGTAGTTACTCTAGACGATCCAGGACGTTTAGCTGATGTAATTGCATCACACCTCACGTTAAAGATTTCTGATAAGCAGCAGATTCTAGAAGCTATAGGTATTAAAGAGAGATTAGAAAAGTTATATTCTATTTTAACCAGAGAATTGGAGATTTTGGAATTAGAACGGAAGATTAGTTCACGGGTTCGTAAACAAATGGAGAAAACTCAAAAGGAATATTATTTGCGGGAGCAATTAAAAGCTATCCAGAAGGAGTTAGGTGAAAAAGATGAAAGAGCTGCTGAAGTTGATGAATTGCGGGAAAAAATTGCAGAAGCGAAACTTCCTGAGGAAGTAGAGCAAAAAGCCCAAAAAGAAGTAGATCGATTAGAAAAGATGCCGCCCATGGTAGCTGAAGCTTCGGTAGTGAGAAATTACTTAGACTGGCTTTTAGCCTTACCCTGGCAGGAGTATACAGAGGACCGCTTGGATATCAACCTGGCTGAAGGTATCTTAGATGAAGACCATTATGGTCTAAAGAAGGCTAAAGAAAGAATACTGGAGTTCTTAGCTGTTAGACAATTAGCCAAAAAGATAAAGGGTCCTATATTGTGTTTAATTGGACCGCCAGGTGTCGGCAAAACATCACTGGCTAAATCAATAGCCAGGGCATTAGAACGCAAATTTGTTCGCATATCTCTTGGAGGTGTAAGGGATGAAGCGGAAATCAGGGGACATCGCCGAACCTATGTAGGGGCAATGCCGGGAAGAATAGTCCAAGGCATAAGAAATGCGGGCTCAAATAATCCTGTTTTTCTCTTGGATGAAATAGATAAAATGAGTACTGATTTTAGAGGGGATCCTTCAGCTGCATTATTAGAGGTCTTAGATCCGGAACAAAATAGTACTTTTAGCGACCATTTTATTGAAGTGCCTTTTGACCTCTCAAACGTTATGTTTGTAACAACAGCAAATGTTATTTATAATATTCCTAGACCGTTGCTGGATAGAATGGAAGTAATTAGAATATCCGGCTATACTGAAGAGGAAAAGGTTGCTATTGCTGAAAAATATTTATTACCTAAACAGAAAAGGGAACATGGTTTAAATGACGAGATGCTGCAGGTATCTGACAATACCTTGCTGCAAATTGTTAGGCTATACACTAGAGAAGCCGGTGTCCGTAATCTAGAAAGGGAAATAGCTGCTATCTGCCGCAAGGCTGCTAAAGAAATTGTTAATAATGCTGATAAAAAGGTAAGGGTTACCGTCCAAAACCTGCCCAACTATTTAGGAATTCCCAGATATAGGTATGGAACTACGGAAAAGGATAATGAAATAGGGGTAGCGACAGGTTTGGCTTGGACTGAAGTGGGTGGTGAAATCCTCCAGATAGAGGTCTCTTTATTGGCTGGCAAAGGGAAGCTTTTATTAACCGGTAAATTAGGTGAAGTAATGAAGGAATCTGCTCAAGCCGGATTTAGCTATATACGAAGCAAAGCCAAAGAATTAAATATTGAAGATGATTTCCATGAAAAATATGACATACATATTCACGTGCCGGAAGGAGCAATACCCAAAGATGGCCCCTCAGCCGGAATAACTATGGCTACTGCCCTAGCCTCAGCCCTCTCTAAGAAGAAAATACGCAAAGATGTAGCTATGACCGGGGAAATAACTCTACGGGGCAGGGTTTTGCCAGTTGGTGGTATTAAAGAAAAAGTGTTAGCTGCCCATCGAGCGGGTAGTAAGATTATTATCCTGCCTCAGGAAAACGAGAAAGATCTTGAGGACATTCCAGCAAATATAAAAAGGAAGTTAGAATTTATTTTGGCTGAACATATGGATGAAGTTTTAGATAAAGCGCTTGTGGAGGATTAATTGTGATTATCAAAACATCAGAGTTTATTATTAGTGCTGTCAGTAAAAAACAGTATCCCCAGGAAGGGCTGCCGGAAATTGCTCTCGCCGGCCGTTCTAATGTAGGTAAATCATCATTAATCAATAAGGTGATAAATCGCAAAAATTTGGCTAGAACAAGTGGTAAGCCGGGTAAAACTCAAACCCTGAATTTTTATCTTATTAATGGAAATTTCCATTTTGTTGACCTGCCGGGATATGGGTTTGCAAAGGTTGCTGCAAGCATTAAAGAACAATGGTCAAAGTTCATTGAAGAATATTTAAGCCAGAGGGATGTGTTAAAGGGCGTTATCCATATTATTGATATTAGGCATATTCCAACAAATGATGATATTATTATGTACGACTGGCTGCAGCATTTTGGAATACCTACCTTAGTTGCGGTTACTAAGGGAGATAAAATCTCCCGTGGACAGTATCCAAAGCATCTTAAAGAAATCAAAGAAAGAATGAAGCTTCCAAAGGATCAGCCCATTGTAGTATTCTCAGCAGTATCAGGAGAAGGGGTAGCGGAAATTCAAAGCTGGGTTGATGAAAGAATATAAATAGGGTGACACATGTACCCTATTTCTATGGTCAATAGTCAATAGTCGATGGTCTATGGTCTACCGTCTTTGCCTAACGAACGAAGTTGAGTGAAATCTCAATCTAGCGAAGCCAAATCTAAATCTAAATCTTTTTTCTGTAGCACAGTAGCACTGTAGCACTGTAGAACAAAAAAACCTGCCGAGGCAGGTTTTTTTATATGATCTTAAGCATAAAGCTGGTCAAGGCTACATATAACCCTAGGGCTAAGGGCAGAAAAACAAAAATAATCAAATACATAGGAGGACCCCATTTTTCTCCCATTCTTTTTTTCATCTGGGCATATTTTTTTAAGGAGATTTTCCCCTGACGTATCCAAAGATAGCCCAGGAAATTATGTGCGGCAAGATAAATTGATATAAAACCTAAGAATAAAAAACGGTTAGTTTGAGATAAAGGTAAGAAAACCCAAGATATAGACATTATTACTATAAGTAACTGACTGTAGCGCATTCCGATACCTCCTCTTAAAATTAAAGTGAAATAGTGTAACAGTGAAAGGGTGAAAGGGTGAAAGAGTTAAATAAAGAATCACATAGGTGATTTTAGCTTTTAAATTCAGCTAAGAGCATGCCTAAGAACACAAAGCCACATCCGATTAAACCTTTTGTTGTAAGGACTTCACCAAGTAAGAAGTAAGCAAAAAGAGCACCAAAAACTGGCTCCATGGAAAATATTATGGCGGTGCGCGCAGGGGAAGTATACTGCTGCACCTTATTTTGAATCCAGTAGGCTAATGAAGTTGCAGGAATAGCACACACTGCTAAGCCTATCAATACTTCACGGGATAATTCAATAGAAAAGTTTTCTAAGCTTACTGCAGCTATACTACTGAATAAGGCTACGGCACCAATTTGAATAATTGTGAGCAAAGTAGAGTCCACACGGGGTGCATATAAACTTATTAATACTATATGGGAGGCAAAGGCAACGGCACAAAAGAAAATTAATAGGTCACCATAATTTAAGGTAAAGCCTGATTTAAAAGAAAGTAAGCTTAAACCCAATACTGCACTAACTGCACCCAATAAAGCATATTTATTAGGCAATTTCTTAGTAAAGGGAATGTTTATAATTGGGACAAGTACTACAGCAAAGCCGGTAATAAATGCAGCATTTGAGGCTGATGTGTATTGAATACCAACTGTTTGAAAGGCATAACCGGCGAATAAAGCAGTACCAATTATCAGCCCCGCTGTTAAACTATATCTATTTATTTTTACCATACTTTTAGCATATAGTACAACTAAAAATATGCATGCTATACTGAATCTTATAGTTAAAAAGGCAAAAGGAGTAATAGCCTCTAAAGCATCCTTTATAACAGGAAAGGTTAGTCCCCAAATTAATGCAACAAAAAGTAAAAGAAAATCTGCAACAATAGAGTGCAAGTTAGTACCTCCGTGAGGGATATTGCTAACATAAAATTAAATCGCTTGTTGGCGATTTAATTTTATCATATCTGTCCTTAACGGGATAGGTTGAGGCTGAGGTTAAGGTTAAGGTTAAGAAAATGATTTAATGTGATTTACTCAACCTTAGCCTAGCGAAGCGAAACCTTAACCTAGGGTTTAAGGTATTCCTTGGGTATAGGAATTTCATCTACTGCCTTTTGAGCAAATGAGTTATCTGCAATTTTTTCAAAAGGTACTTTATTTCCCACTACTCCGCTGGTAATCAATATTTCTTCCATTTTCTCCAAAGCTTCTTGTTTAATAATAGGATTAGGGCACCAGACTTCCTGTTTCTGATAACGGTTTACTACAGAAAGAATAATATTCGGGCTTATGTTTGGCAAAAAAGGTATTAATTCCTGAGCGATTTCCTGTGGAGTATGATATGTGCACCATAATTGTGCTTTATATAAAGCTCTAGCAAAGCCTTGAATTATTTCCGGATTTTCATCAAGGTATTTTGAAGGGGAAATAAAGGTTGTATAAGCGATCTCCCCTATTTCATCACCTAAAGCGACTGCAATAAAGGCTGAATCCTCTTCTTCTAATAAGGAGACATCAGGCTCAAGGAGGTGGATAAAATCACCGACTCCTCCTTTAAAAGCTCCAATTGCAGAGCCTTTAGGAATGTTCTGGATAATGTCTACCTGTTTATATGGATACAACTCATTTTTTACTAAAAGGTATTGGAGGGCCAATTGAGGTGTAGAATTATCGATGCCGCCGATAATTATTTTTTTTTGCAGGTTTGACCACTGGAAATCTTCTGCAGTTTTTCTGCCCAATAAAAATGAGGTATCTTTTTGGACCAACTGAGCAAAGTTAATAAGTTTAGAAGCAGGATATTCTAGAGGATTAATTATGGAGACTTGGGGACCAGATAAAATTATTTGTGTGGTATTGCTTTCTAAGGATTCAGCTAACTCCGTATTATTATTAAAGGTAGTGAACTCGATTTCTAAATTTTCATCATTAAAGAAACCTTGTGATGCGGCGATATAAACTGGTCCATATAGAATGGAGCGGGTTATTTCGCCTAGGTGAACAGTTTTTTTAACCTCTTTTTCTTTCCTTAAGCCGCAAGAGCCCAAAACAAGTACTGCTATTATAAATAAAATTAAATAAATATTATTTTTATTTAGCATCTACATACATCCGCCTCCAAACCAGAATAATTATTAATATATATTGCAATATGGGATAAAAATTTACTATTATTTGAATATTTCCTTTAGATTTTACGTACAAATTTACAAAGTAAAAGAAAGGAGTGAGCGTTATGAAAAAAATTAATAATATACCAAATAAGTTAAAATTTTTGACTCATGCCAAAGATATTGGTCTGAGTTATTCTGCTTTGTGGTATGGCTTATTAACGGCGGGCTTGCTATGGATTGGATTAGTCGGAGCAGGTACATTGCTGGTTTTGATTAGCAGTAAAGGGAATATTTATTCAATGACTGATTTACTGCAATTGGTTACCTGGTCAACATTTTTCCTAGGAGGCTTTATAGCAGCTTATAAAGCAGGATTTAAAGGCTGGCTGCATGGTTTATGGGTTGGTCTATTTCTGGGATTTTTTTCCGTGATATTTCTTTTAGAAATAGTACCATCCATTATTGCCTGGCAACAGGTATTATTTCAATGGGTAGCAGCAGCCCTTTTAGGCACTTCGGGAGGAATGGTAGGGTATAGGGTACTAATGGCTAGGAAGGACCGCCGGGGCTATTCTTTTAAAGAAGCAAAAAAAGAGAGATTCTTTGAACTTGACAGAAGTAAATAAATTTGTATATTATTTGTATAAGTCAAAAGTATATATTTAACTCCAAAGACGGGGAGGAGTAAGGAATATACGCTCCTAAGAGAGGGGAATTCTTAGGCTGAGAAATTCCCTGGCAGCGGTATCCCGAAGGTAGCCCCTGAGGAATGAAATTGAATGTATCTGGCATAGCCAGCTAAGGCTAAGGCTAAGGCTAAGGCTAAGGCTAAGGTTAAGGTTAAGGTTAAGGTTAAGGTTAAGGTTAAGATAACTATATTTTTTAGTTTTTTTCTTAATCTTAACCTAGCGCAGCGAAACCTTTACCTTTTGTTGGCTTTGCCAACAAACTGTAGTTTTCATCGGGTTAGCCCGTTATAGCTTTAGTAAGAGTCACACTAATAGTGTGAAATTAAGGTGGTACCGCGGAAGAATGCCTCTTTCGTCCTTGGGGATGAATGGGGCTTTTTTTTATAGGGGCAGAGGGGTAGAATAGAAAATGTAGAATCCGTGTGCCCGAAGGGCCCGTGGTTAGATTATGTGCTTTTTCTGTCTTTGCGAATTGAGAAAGGAGAATGTTTATTATGGAAGAAAACAACAATTTATCTAAAGTATACGACCCTAAGCAGGTTGAAGAAAAGTGGTATACCCATTGGGAAGAAAATAAGTATTTTCATGCTGACGTAGAAAAGGAGAAACCTCATTTTTCCATTGTCATGCCACCTCCTAATGTAACGGGATCTCTCCATTTAGGACATGCTTTAGATAATACTTTACAGGATATTTTAACCCGCTGGCGCAGGATGCAGGGTTATAATACATTATGGCTGCCCGGCACAGACCATGCTGGTATTGCTACTCAGGCAAAAGTTGAGGAACAGTTGACTAAGGAAGGTACTACTAAGCAGGAATTGGGCAGGGAAAAATTCTTGGAGCGGGCTTGGGGCTGGAAGGAGCAGTATGGCAATAGGATTACCGAACAATTGCGCAAGCTTGGTACTTCTTGTGATTGGGATCGGGAACGATTCACTATGGATAGCGGGTGTTCGAAGGCTGTAAAGGAAATTTTTGTCCGTTTATATGAAAAGGGGCTAATTTACCAGGGTAACTACATCATAAACTGGTGCCCAAAGTGCCAGACAACTATTTCTGATATTGAAGTTGAGCATGCCGATGCCCAGGGCAAACTTTATCATTTGCGGTATCCTACTGAGGATGGTACCGATTATATTGAAGTTGCTACTACCCGGCCAGAGACTATGCTCGGAGATACAGCAGTTGCAGTTCACCCCGAGGATAAAAGATATGCTCATTTAATTGGCAGTTATTTAGTGCTGCCCATTCTTAAAAGGGTTATACCGGTAATTGCTGACAGTTATGTTGACAGTAAATTTGGTACCGGGGCAGTCAAAATTACACCAGCCCATGATCCTAACGATTTTGAAATGGCTAGAAGACATGATTTGCCTGAAATAGCTGTTATGGATAAACATGCGATTATGAATGAGAATGCCGGACCTTATCAAGGGCTGGAGCGTTATGAGTGCCGTAAACAAATCGTCAAAGACTTGGAGAGTCAAGGCTTTTTAGTTAAGATTGAAGAGCACGGACATGCCTTAGGCCATTGTTACCGTTGTGATACTATAATCGAACCTATGGTATCTAAGCAATGGTTTGTGAAAATGAAGCCTCTAGCAGAGCCAGCCATTAGAGTTGCTAAAGAAGGACAGGTAAAGTTTGTTCCTGAGAGATTTACCAAAGTCTACTTAGACTGGATGGAAAACATTAGGGATTGGTGTATTTCACGGCAGCTATGGTGGGGTCATAGGATTCCCGTCTGGTACTGCCAGGAGTGTGGAGAAGTAATATGCAGTAAGGAAGAACCCCAATATTGCGGGAGCTGTAATTCTCATAAGCTTGAACAGGACCAAGATGTATTGGATACCTGGTTTAGTTCCGGTCTATGGCCTTTTTCAACCTTAGGCTGGCCCCAGGAAACAAAAGATTTAGCCCGCTATTACCCAACAAGTGTTTTAGTAACCGGTAGGGATATTATTTTCTTCTGGGTAGCAAGAATGATTTTTTCGGCTCTTGAGTCCATGGAGGAAATTCCTTTTAGGGAGGTTTTTATCCACGGCTTAATTCTTGATGCTCAAGGTCGTAAAATGAGTAAATCCCTGGGTAATGGTGTCGACCCGCTAGAGGTAATTGAAGAGTATGGTGCTGATACCTTAAGGTTTATGCTAATAACAGGGAATACACCAGGTAATGACCTGCGGTTTCAGTTTGAAAGACTTGATGCTGCCCGGAATTTTGCCAATAAAATATGGAATGCGGCCCGCTTTGTATTAATGAATCTAGAAGATTACCAGGAAGATACCCCCCATAGTAATTATAATATGGCAGATCAATGGATATTGAGCCGATATAATTCAACTATTAAGGAGGTTACCCGTCTTTTAGATAAATATGAATTGGGTGAAGCTGGTCGAGAGTTATACGACTTTATTTGGAATGAGTTCTGTGATTGGTATATTGAATTAGCTAAACCTAGACTTTATAGCAAAGAGGATTTGGAGAATAAAAGAACGGCCCAAAAGGTATTGGCTGAAGTGCTAAAAGGGACTTTGGAACTTTTACATCCCTTTATGCCTTTCATAACAGAGGAAATCTGGCAGCATTTACCCCATAGTGGGAAAAGTATAATGCTGACTGACTGGCCGCAAGAGCAGGAAGACTTAATTGATAAAAAAGTGGAAACAGAAATGTCCTTAACCATGGATATAATTAGAGCAATCAGAAATCTGCGCAGTGAGATGAATGTACCCTTAGGTAAGAAAGCCGAAGTAATAATTGTCGCTAATAAAAAGGATTCTCTAGAGATGATTAGAAAAGGTCAAGCCTATATTGTATCCTTAGCTACGGTAAGTGATTTGACCTTAGAATTATCATTAGATGAAAAGCCTGAACAAGCAGTTACAGCTGTTATCCAGGGAATCGAAATATTCCTATCCTTAAAAGATTTGGTGGATATCGAAAAAGAAACAGTCCGCTTAGAAAAGGAATTAGCCAAGGTTAATCAAGAAATTGATAGACTAGACAAAAAGCTGAATAATGAAGGGTTTTTGGCCAAGGCACCAATTGATGTAGTAGAAGGTGAAAAAGAAAAACTAGCCAATTATCAATCAAATAAAGAGGCGTTGTTGACAAGGATTGGGACGTATAGAAGCTAATTGTGGGAGATTGATGAATGTGAATAACCTCCAGCCAATTAAGTGCCGGGTGTGGCAATCTCTTGGGTCGGAGATCGCCACGCTACGCTCGCGATGACAAGAAGAGTGGATGGCAAATAAACAAATTGGCGAATAGACCATAGACTATCCTTTATCTTTTTCTGGGTACTGGACACTGGTCACTGAGCACGAATATAATTAACTAGCCACTAGTAACTTAAAGCAGAGGAAGGTGTCCTGATGAATTTTCAACAAGCACTGGCATATCTCCACGACTTATGTAGTTTCGGAATTAATTTAGGCATGGCAAGAATCGTTAAGCTTCTTAATATTCTGGGGGATCCCCACCTGAAAATAAAAACAGTTCATGTAGCGGGAACAAATGGTAAGGGTTCAACAACTGCTATAATTGCAGCTATTTTGCAGGCTTCGGGTCTCAAAGTAGGGGTTTATACCTCTCCCCATCTGCACAGTTATACTGAAAGAATCCGAATTAATGGCGCAGATATTCCCCAATCAGATTTTGCCCGGGAAATGGAAAAGATTAAGGAAATAGTGCCCCAGGTTTTAGAGGCTACTGGAGAGAACCCAACGGAATTTGAAATATTGACAGCCCTAGCTATGAATTATTTTTCCTCCCAAGAAGTGGATATAGCAGTTATTGAAGTTGGCATGGGCGGGCGGCTGGATTCCACAAATGTAGTGGTACCAGAGGTTTCTGTTTTAACAAATATTAGTTCCGACCATGTTAATTATCTAGGCCCTACTATTCTTGATATTGCCAGGGAAAAGGCGGGCATTATAAAAGAGGGGATTCCCGTTGTAAGCTCCATTCAGGAGCAAGGAGTGGAGGACGTAATTGTAGGAAAGGCAAAAGATTTAGGAGCACAAGTTTACCTAGTGAAAGAATGTGGGTTTAAACAAATAAGTTATAGTCCTCTTAAACAAAAATTTAACATGGTGACCCCAAATAATAAGTATGAAGCCTTAGAACTTTCCTTGCTTGGGGATCATCAGATGGAAAATGCAGTTACAGCTGTATTAGCTATTGAGGTTTTGCAATCATTGGGCTGGGCTATAAATCCTTTACATGTGTACAAGGGTCTACAAACGACCAAGTGGCCTGGACGCTTGGAATATTTAAAGTTAAAAGTTCCAGTGCTATTTGACGGTGCCCATAACCCAGCGGGGGCTAGAGCTTTGTCCCAGGCAATTCCCAAGTACTTCAAATATGATCGTCTAGTTTTTGTTTTAGGTGTACTTGCTGATAAAGATAAACGGGACATAATGAATTATTTAGGACCATTAGGTGATATTTTTATTGTAACTAAGCCTCCCAATAACAGAGCAGGTGAATGGGATGACCTTATATTGCTCTTAAATGAATTTAATAAGAAAATATTAGTGGAGGAAGATAATCAGCGAGCCATAGATTTAGCCTTTAAAATAGCTAAAGAAAAGGATTTGATTTGCATTACCGGCTCTTTGTATTTACTTGGCGAAAGTCGCCAATATGTTCTAAATAACTATCCCCTAACATAAAGTTAAAAGAGGGGCGGCGGTGCTCTTTCTCTATTTTGACAGAATTAAAGTGGGGGAAAAAAATGAGGAGATTTTTTATTTTGACAATAGCGGCTGCAGCTGCTTTAGTTATATCCATGCTATTCGGGCAGCTTTTAGGAGGGTTTTACATTTATAATCTTGTGGTAGAGGACAACCCTTCTGTGCTTGAGTTAAGTGAAGTTAATCCTCAGACCTCGCTTGTAAAAAGAAAAGTTCTCCGCTTGCAGCCTATAGACTTTTATACCATTCAAGCTGGTATCTTTCAGGAGGCTAGCTCTGCTCAGGCTAGTATTGATAAATTGGTCAGTTTAGGCTTAAGGCCATATGTTACTCCAGAACCTCCTTTTAAAATTTGGGTAGGATGTTTTGGTGATATGGCTTCTGGAAAGGATTTGGAAGATCGGCTTAAAAATCAAGGTTTTGAAGTATTTATTGGAAAAGGGCTTATCAATGACCGTGCTTTAAAATTTCCGGGGGAAGATGAATACATGATTAATTATTTTGCACCCCTCTTGGGAAAATATGACATAATACTTAGCCATTCGATGAAAATGTTTCAATCACCTAATGTAACTGTATTTAAACCTGATGTTTGGGAAAATATGATAAAAAAGGTACAGATAGAACTTAACGAAGGAATTAGTGAGGTTGATAAGGTTTTAAACAGGCAAGAAAGCTTTAATTACCAAAGTGAGCTCCTGAAACTAGAAGAAAAGACTCAGGCCTATGAAAAAGGATTAAACATTATTAAGGGGTCCAAAAGTAATGAAGCAGTTATCAACAGTCAAGGACAATTGCTAGAATTGATAGCAGCTTACCATAATCTAATTTCTAAGACAAACAAAAAGTTAAATCTTAATTAATTTAATTAATTAAATTAATTAAATTAATTAATGAAAATAAAAATATTGTCGATATCTTCCAGTTTATGTTATACTAATAGAATAAGGAGGGGATGTGTTTGAAGACCCTAAAAATACCAGAAGCAACAATTATTCGGCTTTCTGTATACTCTCGATATCTAACTCAACTTGATAAAAAAGGTGTCTCTAGTATTTCATCAGGGGAAATTGCAGAAGGGGTAGGGGGAAGTCCTGCTCAAGTTAGAAAGGATTTAGCCTATTTTGGGGAATTCGGTACTCGAGGTGTTGGATATAATGTAAAAGATTTAAACCAGCACATTGTTAGAATTCTAGGTTTAAATAGAAACTGGAAGGTTATTATAGTAGGGGCTGGTAATTTAGGCTCTGCTTTGACGCAATATAAAGGATTTAAGGAAAGAGGATTTGAGATAACCGGAATTTTTGATAACGATTTGAACAAAGTAGGACTAGCAGTGAATGGTATTCCTATAAGTCCTATAAATAAATTAAAAGAAATTGTTCAGGATAATAAGGTGGATATTGGTATTATAGCGGTTCCAGCACCTTATGCTCAGGATGTTGCTGATGCTATGGCTGAAAGTGGGATTAAGGCAATTTTGAACTTTGCCCCTGTAGTTATCTCGGTACCCCCTGATTTAGAACTGAGAAACGTAGACTTAGCTGTTAACTTAGAAATACTAACATTTAACCTTGAACTCCATAAGGATAAAAACTAAGACCAGCGTAAAAAGCTGGTTTTTTGTTTACCCAATTAACCACTGGCCCTTCCGGGGCACACGGATGAAAAATTAATAATTAAGGTTAAGGCTGAGGTTAAGTGAAATCTATTTTTTTAACATCAGTCTAGCTAAGCGAAATATTGCCACTTAGTAAGCAAAAAGTCATTTCCACTAATACTGCTCTTACACACTTCCACTCTTTCACTCTTTCACTTTTTCACTATTAAGTATATAATTGCTATGATTCATTCTGGATCAATATACGGACAGGTTTTTCTGTTTTATTCCGAAGAGATTAATGGGATGATAGGAGATATTACTGTCGAAAAATGTAGATTCCAACAATTACAATAATGTTGTTTCTTGTACATGTCTAGCCTGGGTGATAAACTTAAGAAGAGTCATAATCTTGTAATCTATAGGGAGGGTTTTTATTGAGGAATAGTTTTAAAAGCCCATGGATTTTGGTTATATTATTAGTAATAGGTGGATTAATTGGCAGTCTTTTAGGACAAACCCTGGGTCAGTACCTGCCTTTATTAAAAACTAGCTTCCAACCTATCGGGCTAGAACCTACTACCATTAATTTAGTAGTGCTAACTATAACCTTTGGCCTGATAATTAAAATCAATGTTGCAAGTATAATCGGCTTTTTACTTGCCATTTTTATTTATTTCCGGATTTAAGGAAAGGGGACACACCTGCTACTCAGGAGGCAGGAAACACGAAGCAGGATGCAGGATAAAACACATCTTATTTCTTGCTTCTTACCTCTTGTCTCCTGCTTCTCGAATGACAGGAATGTCCCCAATCATACAAGGGGACACCTAACTTCAAACTTCTAAAAGGGAGGTCTTTTAGCGGTGAATATTGTTTTAGCATCTGCTTCTCCTCGTCGTGCAGAGCTTCTTCGACAAATTGGAATTGCTTTCACTGTAGAGGCTAGTGATATAGATGAAAATAGAGTACAAGCAGATGAACCTCAAAAATGGGTTCAATATGTGGCTTTAGAAAAGGCTAGGGATGTTGCTAAAAAAATGGAGGCTGGCTTAGTCCTAGGAGCTGATACAATTGTTGTTAAAGAGGAGAAGATTTTAGGAAAGCCCGAAAGTCCTGAGGATGCTTTGGAAATGCTAGAGTTCCTCTCAGGGTCAGTTCACGAGGTTATGACCGGATTTGCTTTAGTTGATACTTTATCTCAGAAGGTTATAACTGATGTCGAAATAACACAAGTCAAGTTTAGAAAATTGACACTAAAGGAAATTCAGGCATATATAGCCAGTGGTGAACCTATGGATAAAGCAGGTGCATATGGCATACAGGGTTTAGGGTGCCTTTTAGTTGAAGGAATTTCCGGATGTTATTTCAATGTTGTTGGATTACCGTTATATAAGGTAGCGCAAAATTTAAGGGACTTTGGCGTAGAGACGTTAGGTTAGAAATGAAAATGTAGAATGTAGAATTTAGAATTTAGAATTTAAAATGAATTAAGAATAGACCATAGACCATAGTCTATTGATGAACGATGAACTGACTAAGATATTAACTGGCAAACGGAAGGGGATTAGCAAAATGTTTTTTGCAAAGGACATTGGTATTGACTTAGGAACTGCTAATAGTATGGTATATGTAAGGGGAAAAGGTATTGTATTGAGCGAACCTTCAGTTGTTGCTATACAAAGAGATACAGGAAATGTTTTGGCTGTAGGTGAGGAAGCCAAGAAGATGATAGGTAGGACCCCTGGTAATATAATTGCAATTCGGCCACTCAAAGATGGGGTAATTGCTGATTTTGAAGTTACCCATACTATGTTAAAGTATTTTATTAATAAGGCCCTTAAAAGTAAAAGTTTTCTGGTTAAGCCTCGGGTTGTTGTTTGTGTACCTGCAGGAGTTACTTCAGTCGAGGAAAGAGCAGTAAAAGAAGCAACACTGCAGGCAGGCGCAAAGGAAGCCCATTTAATTGAGGAGCCTATGGCTGCTGCTATTGGTGCAGGTCTGCCTGTTCATGAACCCACTGGAAACATGATTGTTGATATTGGTGGTGGAACAACTGATGTTGCAATTATTTCCCTAGGTGGAATAGTTACTAGCCGTTCAATCCGTATTGGCGGTGATGAAATGGATGATGCTATTATCCATTACATTAAGAGAACCTATAACCTGATGATTGGTGATCGAACTGCGGAGGAAATAAAAATTCAAATAGGTTCAGCCTACCCGGAAGAGACCTCAGATATTTACCAAGTTAGAGGACGGGACTTGGTTACAGGGCTACCCAAAAATATTGCGATTACCAGTAAAGAAATTCAGAATGCTCTCAGGGACCCAGTAAACAGCATTATTGAGGCTATTAAGGTCTGCTTAGAAAAAACACCCCCGGAGCTGGCTGCCGATATTATGGACCGAGGAATAGTTATGGCTGGTGGAGGTTCTTTGTTAAAAGGCTTGGATAAACTGATAGCCAATGAGACGGGTATGCCTGTTCATGTTGCAGATGATCCTCTGTCTTGTGTTGCCATTGGAACCGGAAAGGTTTTAGAGAATATCGATATTTTAAAGCGAGTGGTTATTGCCAATAAAAGAATTGGATAGGAATGGTGGTCTCAAATGACCAAATACAAGATTCTAAGCAAAGTAGCTAGCGTTTTATTGATAACTATTATTTTGCTTGCCATTGCCAGATATACTGGCATGGAGCGTATGAGCCTCAGTCCACTGGAAAAAGGTGTAAAGATAGTAGTAGCTCCGCTAGCTAGCGGAGCTACTGGTGCTATCCAAAAAACAACTGACTTTTTTGGTATGTTTGGGGAAATTAATGCTTTACGGGAAGAAAATGCTGCTCTAATGAAAAATGTTGGTGAGTTGAACCAAGAAATAGACATGCTCCGAGATTATGGTCTAGAAAACACTAGATTAAGGAGATTATTGGATTACAAACAGGTTCATGTTAATGATTTTCAGCTTTTAGCTGCTCAAGTAATTGGCAGGGATACTAGTAACTGGTACAGTACTATAATTATTAATAGAGGTGAAAATGAGGGAGTTCAGAAGGATATGGCCGTTATCACCCATAAAGGCTTAGTGGGACGGGTTATCAATGTTTCCCCCCAAGCTAGTGAGGTCCTATTAATATTAGATCAGGAAGGTGCTGTAGGCGGTAGGGTTTGGGAAAACCGTGAAACTCCGGGAGTTGTGGAAGGTGCTGCAAACAATCTCTTGAATATGATTCACATGCCCCATGATGCCGATATAGAGGTTAATAATACCATAGTAACCTCGGGACTGGCGGGACTTTTCCCGCCTGGCATAAGAATTGGTCGTGTGGTTGAAGTGGAAGATGATGCTTCCGGCTTGATGAAAAAGGCAATTATCGAACCCTTCGTTAATTTCAATCGTATAGAAGAAGTGTTGGTTATCTTAGAAGTCAGTGATAATTATAATATCCAAGAACAACTAAGAGAACAAAGTGAGGAGGCATTAGAGCAATGAGTTATATTGTTCTGGCTCTCTTTGGCCTTATAGGACTAGTGTTGCAGTCTACTATTTTTAATGAATTAATTATTGCCGGGGTTAAGCCCGATTTAATACTAATTATCGTTATCCTTTTTTCTCTTTTTAATGGGCCCCGTCAAGGGGCTTTTATGGGTTTGGTATTAGGGCTATTAGAGGATATCTTTTTGGCCAAGTATTTGGGATTGAATGCCGCCAGCAAGTTTATAGTTGGACTAATAATAGGTTTTTTAGAAAAGAGCATGTTTAAAGATAACCTTTCTGTGCCGGTTTTAACTTTGTTTTTTGGGTCTTTATTTTATTCAACAGTTTATTATGTTTTTACAAATATAGTTGGATATTCTGTAAGTTTCGACCAGCTAGTAAGAATTGCAATACCATTTGCAATATACAATACGTGTTTTGCACCCTTTGTTTACGGACGTTTTTACAAGGCTAGCACTAAAGGAATATTAAAAAGAAATCAAAATGCATAATTAATGGAAGGAGGGAGGCGGAATAAACGGAAAGCGCAGAAAAATATTGGAAAACGATATTTTAATTTTCAAATGGATTATATTCTTTATATTCTTTATTCTTATTGCCCGACTAAGTTGGCTGCAGCTTGTTGAAACAGACATTTATCGTACAAAAGCTGAAAATAACAGAATGCGGTTGATTACGGTTCCGGCAACCCGTGGAAATATCATAACTGCCGATGACGTTACGATAGCTACTGATTATCCCTCCTTCCGGGTTAGCATCACTTATCTGGGGTTAAAAAATCAAGATCAGGTAGTAAATACCCTAGCAAAGATTTTAAACGACCCGGAAATAACCCCAGAATACATTAATGATCTAATAATAAACAACAGAGCTCGACTTTTTGAACCAATTATTATTAAAAGGAATATCCCGATTGAGATCGTTACAGCTATTGAATCTAGAAGGCAAGAGCTGCCTGGGGTAACAATCGAGCCGGCGCCAGAGAGAAACTATCCCTATGGGAATTTAGCAGCACATCTTTTGGGCTATTTGAGTGAGGTAAATGAGGAATTGGGGAAGGAAGGCTTTGAAGATTATAAATTAGGTGATTTAATAGGCAAAATCGGAGTAGAAAAGGAATATGACCAATATTTGCGTGGTAAGAATGGTTTTCGTCAGGTTGAGGTGAACGTGAAAAACCGACCTATTCGCGAGGTCGCAACTGTTGATCCACAACCGGGAAACAATCTAGTTTTAACTATTGACTTTGATTTACAAAAGGTTATGGATGAAACTTTTGATAATGTGTTAGCAGAGCTTCAGAAAAACCCGAAATCCGATAAGGCCGAAGCTGGTGCTGCTGTTTTACTAGATGTGAAAACAGGGAAAGTACTTGCAATGTCAACTAGACCTGAAAATAAAATAACTGTACAAAACAAGGCTATTCAAGGCAGGTATATCCCGGGTTCTACTTTTAAAATGGTTACAGGAATTGCTGCCCTAGAAGCTGGCAAGGTTACCCCTAAGGAAACAATCTATAATCCAGGCAGATACTGGTATCCGCCATATATCAAGAGTGTGGCCCCAATAGGACCTAGTAATTTATATACTGCTATTTCTAAATCAGATAACGTTTATTTTCAGGAGATTGGTCGCCGGGTGGGGATAGATGGTATTGCTGCCATTGGTGCAGAGCTCGGATTAGATGGTCCTACAGGCATAGATTTACCCTATGAAAATAAGGGAGTTTCTGCTCTGCAGGGACTGCCGACCATCGCCAAACGGTTACAGTACTTTGATTGGGCAGCCATGATAGTTAATAAGCGCTTTGAAGCAAGAATCCAAGAGCGGGAAGAAAAATTTGATGTTTTAATAGCAAATGTGCAGGATGAAAATGAGATAAAAAAGTTACAATGGCAGAAGGAAAATGAAGTAAAGAATATTAAAGCACAATGGGCAATTGAGTTGAAATGGAACACTAACTGGCATGATGTAGATACCTTTAATGTTGCTATTGGACAAGGCCGGCAAAACTATACACCGCTGCAGTTGGCACACTATGTAGCGACTATAGCTAATGGCGGACTAAGGTACAAACCCTATGTAGTTGAGAAAATAATAAATTCCAGCGGTGAAATCTTAAAGGAGTTTAAGCCAGAGATTATTTCAAAAGCCAACATATCTCAAAATACTTTTGATGAAATAAAGACTGCTATGGTTACGACTACTCAACCAGGTGGAACAGCCTATTCTTTATTTAGTAAGTTTCCAAAAGAGATTAAGGTAGGAGCGAAAACTGGTACAGCCCAACCAGGGCAAGCGGGTTATAGGGTAGGGGATAAGCAGTATTATGATGGTTTATTTGTAGCCTTTGCTCCTCTAGATGACCCACAAATTGCATTTGCCGGTGTAGTAGAATACGGATATAGTGGTGGCGGTTCGGTAGGTAAAATTGCTCAAGCAGTATTTGAGGAATACTTTGGCTTAACACCAAAGGAAGTACCGCAAAATCAAACCTCAAATGTCGAAACACTTAATTTGGATTAGAATACAATATTATTTACTAGAGATATGTCTAGAAATGATTAAAAAACGGGGAAAAAATACCCCGTTTTTTAATAGTATCAAGCAGGGATAATAATATTTTTTGTAGAATTTAACAAATGAAGTGTCTTAATTAGCTTTAGGTGAAGCTACGCTTATATTTATTTACATAAAGGGAGCAAAAATAATGGAACCAGTGACATTTAAAGGTAACAGAGAAGGGGTTGTAGTTCAGTTAAATTCTAATCTTAGTTTTGAGGAATTATGTACTAAAGTTGAGGCCAAAATTAAATCTGCTGATTCGTTTTTAGGCAATAACACAGAGGTAATTATTAACTCTGGCTCAGTAGTATTTGATGATGGACAAGCTCAAAAGCTAAGAGGACTCTTTAACTCCATGGGGTTAGGTATTAAGAAATTTATCCCTGAAGTCAACCAACAGGGGGGGGAGGCAAATGATATGTTTATCCCCGAGGTTATTGAAGATGATAATTACCTCTTAGCCCAAGGTTCAACCTTAATGGTCAGGAAAAACTTGCGTTCGGGTCAGACTATCTTTCACGAGGGTACTGTTATTATTCTCGGAGATGTAAACCCGGGAGCGGAAGTTATAGCTTTAGGGCATATTTTAGTCCTTGGTAACTTACGGGGTATTGCCCATGCAGGAGCACGTGGAGATACACGGGCTGTAGTATTTGCTTCGCGGTTGCAGCCCACCCAGCTACGGATAGCAGACTTTATAACTCGAGCCCCTGATGGGGAAATTCTGGTGCCTTCTGAACCAGAAATTGCTCGAATAAAAAATGGCATGGTGGTTATTGAGAAATACCTGCAAAAATAAGGAGGATAGCTATGGGAGAAGTTATTGTTATAACATCTGGTAAAGGTGGCGTTGGTAAAACTACAACAACGGCAAATATTGGTACCGGTTTAGCGGCTTTAGGAAATAAGGTAGTGCTTATTGATACTGACATTGGGTTAAGAAATTTAGATGTCGTTATGGGTTTGGAAAACAGAATTGTTTATGATCTTGTTGATGTTACCCAAGGACACTGCCGCTTGAAACAGGCTTTAATTAAAGACAAACGTTTTGATGGTCTTTTTCTACTGCCAGCTGCTCAAACTAAAGATAAAACTGCTGTTAGTATCGAGGATATGAAAAAGCTGTGCAGTGAACTCCAGGAAGAATTTGATTATGTGCTCGTTGATTGCCCCGCAGGTATTGAGCAAGGATTTAAGAATGCTATTGCAGGTGCAGAAAGGGCGATTATTGTTACTACTCCGGAGGTATCTGCTGTGAGGGATGCTGATAGGATAGTAGGCTTGTTGGAAGCAAATGGTTTACGCGGACCCCAGCTTATAATTAATAGAATTCGTCCTGACATGGTAAAACGGGGAGACATGATGAATATTGAGGATATGCTTGATATCCTAGCTATTGAATTATTGGGAGTAGTTCCAGAAGATGAATACATAGTTGTTTCTACTAATAAAGGTGAACCTGCTGTACTTGATATGGACTCACGGGCAGGACAAGCATATCGCAACATCTCTAAGCGGGTTACAGGTGAGCAAGTGTCCTTAATAGATCTAGAATATGAAGAAGGGCTAGTAAAAAAACTTAAACGCCTACTGGGCTTAAAGGGATAAGGGGGTTTTAAAATGATTGACTTCCTAAGAAGTGTACTGGGCAGAGAGGCGCCTGGCAGTAAAAATATGGCTAAAGAACGGTTGCGTTTAGTTCTTGTTCATGATAGAGCTAGCGTATCTCCACATTTGTTGGAGAATTTGAAAGAGGATCTGATTCGGGTCATCTCAAATTACATGGAAATTGACCAAAATGCTCTAGAAGTCCAGTTAAATCGGGAAGATGACTCAGTGGCGTTAGTAGCCAATATTCCAATTATTAAAATGAAACGCACATATCAGGATGTAAAGATATAATAATTAGCGGATAGTGATTATTGGTGTAGTTTTTGGGGCTTCGTGACCAGTGACCAGTGACCAGTGCCCGGAAAGACATTTGGGTCTGACAACTACTTCTTGGACATATTCTGCGTCTGACAATCGCTACTGGGTGAAGATATTGCGTCTGACAATTCTTTGAGGTCATACTTTTGCGTCTGACACAATCTATAATATTAAGGCTGAGGTTGAGGCTAAGAATAGAATCTTAACCTTAACCTAGCGAATGAAGTGAGCGAAACCTTAACCTTGTTTTTCTGTAGAACTGTAGAACTGTAGCACTGTAGCACTGACGTTCAGTATAGCCTACAAGTTCAGAAAGTGCCAGTTTTTATGTATGGACGGGAGTATATTAGATAGATATAATTAACCTTGATGAGATTGTTACTTAAGCTAGTCACTAGCCACTAGTTACCAGTAACTAACTGGGAGGCATTATATTATGGGTTTTTACAAAAAGATATTAAATAAAGTTGATTATACTCTTATTGCGGCTGTTCTGCTCATCCTTGTGATGAGCCTATTTGTTTTAAACAGTGCTACTGCCCATCTCTCATCCTCATATATAATGAAGCAGATAATGTGGATTGGCTTCAGTATTGTAGTGGTGTTAGCTATTTTGCGTCTAGAGTATACTGCTCTTACTAGATATTCCAAGTACCTTTATGTTATTAATATTTTACTCTTGGTTTCTGTTTTTTTTCTGGGTACTGAGGTTAAAGGTGCTCAGTCGTGGATAAAAACCCCCTTAGGTAGTATTCAGCCTTCGGAGTTTTCCAAAATCCTTTTGATTATAACCTTTGCCCATTATTTGGTCTTGAAACAAGGTAAATTATCTAAACTACAAGACTTGATTCCAGCCTTTATCTTTGTAGCTATTCCGTTACTTTTGATCCTAAAACAACCGGACTTAGGTACAGCCTTAGTAATAATTGCTATCATGGTAGGTATGCTTTTTGTTGCAGGGGCCAATCGTACTATTCTCATTAGTGTTTTTGGTGGTGGTTCGTTGGCTGGGATTGGTTATATTCTAGGTCACCTGAAGTTTGGTTGGTGGATGCCCCTCAAAGCATATCAGCTTAACCGAATATTAGTAGTTTTTGATCCTAATATTGACCCTAGAGGAGCCGGCTGGAATGTATGGCAATCTAAAATTGCCATTGGCAGCGGCGGGCTTCTAGGAAAAGGCTTGGGTGGGGGTACTCAGAGCATGGGTCAATTTCTGCCCGAACAGTGGACTGACTTTATATTTGCAGTATTCGCGGAAGAGCTGGGCTTTGTTGGAGCGGGACTACTTTTAATTGCTTTTTTTATTTTATGTTTTCGGGGTTTAAAAATTGCCGCCGCTTCCAAGGATTTATATGGCAGTCTAATAGCGGCAGGGATAGTTTCCATGTATTTGTTTCATATTATCGAAAATGTGGGTATGGCATTGGGAGTTATGCCTGTGACCGGAATTCCGCTGCCCTTTGTAAGTTATGGTGGCAGTTCCATGCTGACAAACATGATTGGACTGGGGTTGTTGCTTAACATCTATGTACGCCGTCAAAAAATTATATTTTGAGGAAAGGGGACACACCTGCCGAGCTTGGGATATATCTTGGACCAGGAATGTCCCCAACTAATTATTAACCTTAACCTGCGTCTTTTAAGACGCATCATTTACAAAATGTGGCACAAATCGGACGACTCGAAAAACGCAACGGCTTTATAGTTGTTGGGTTTTTTATTAAGAGAAATTTTTCCTCGACTTGTCATGTGTTTCCAGAAAATAAAGAAAGTCTTCCAGTTCATTTTGAATGTTATTAAATAAATTGGGCAACTTTTTAACTAAAGGCTCTATTTTAGTGGCTGAAAGATTGAGACTATATACATTTCTTACTACATGACGAAAACCTCTATATTCATCCAGACTATTTCTTGTTTCTCTAGAAATAACAGCTGGTCGTACTAGTTCAATTTCAGTAGCCATTTGGCGCAAGAGTTCTTGATGCCAATTCTCTCCTTGTGGTTTTACTTGATCTACTGTAATAGCAATTAATTCATAAACTCTCTCAAGTGCAGTATAGAAACTATGGAGATTCAACGCCACACTATCCAGATAAAATTCATCTCCGGACTGCCTTGCACGTTCCCAGCCACCCTGCGTACGGTCAATAATAAGTTTAATCTCAGAAATTTCTTCACGTATCCTACCAGCTAAGGTAAGAAATTTCTTATTCATACCTCTATCCCCTCAATTTCAATTGCTTTACGCAAAGAAACACGACATTCTATAACATCAACTAAATCAATTTTGAACTCTCTAGTTAATCCAGTTACGGCTCCTACCGCTGCATAAAACTTTTCATCAGGTATGCCCCATACCGCTAAATCAATATCAGACCAACGTGTAAAAGAGGAACGGTTGGTTAAAGAGCCAAAAACCACTACTTTTTGGGCACCGTAGCTTTCTTTTAAGACCATTGCAGATTTTTTAGCAACTTTCCATGCAGCTTCATAACGTTCAGATAAAAATTGATCCGTTCGGGGGATATCTTCCGTAAAAGTTAAAGGATATTTTTTTATATAAAATGTAGCAAATTCTTCGATTTCAGTACCCATTTCTTGCCCCCCCTTTACCTTATAAACATAATTCTTTGTAAAATTATACCATAACTATACTGTAATCTCAATTTGAACTTATACTTTATAGTATTGTACACAAAATATTTGTTAAAGTGCGTCTTAAGTCCATATAAAAAAATCTTTTTGAGCGAATATAATTAGTTCTGTACTTCCATATTCTTCAGTAGCCCATACAATCCTTTAAGGCTTTCTGGTCGTTTAGGAAAAAATAAATTTTTTGTTGTGGATAACTATGTTAATTTAGTAGAATTCAGATATGGGAATATATGAGAGAAAAACAGCCAATAAAACAAAGATAACGATAAAAGAGGTATTCAAGGAACATTTTTATCTCTTTTATTCCACATCAAAAGAAGTAATTCCAGAGTGTGTAAGAGAACAAGTAAAAAGCGTAGTAACAAAGATGTTAGAATGTAGAGATCCTGAAAAAGGGTTTTGCGGAATATATATGCGAAGACTGTCTAGAGAGAATAAAAGTAGCATTTACTTGCAAAAGTAAGTTTTGTGTCTCCTGTGCTAAGATATATATAGATAATTGGGTAGAGCGGGTAACAAGAATAATATTTGCGGTACGACACCGACATGTAATATTTACTGTTTCTGAAGAATTACGACCAATAATTTATGGACATAGAGAATTATTAAAAGACCTTTCAGATTGTGCAGCAGAAGTAATAATAGAGACAATAAGAGAGCGGAATAAAAGTTTAAATATAATGGCAGGAGTAATAGCTGTAATACATACATTCGGGCGAGCATCCAATTTTAATCCCCATGTACATTATGACAAGCTTTCCATAATGTACACATGCTGTGAGGTATCATAAAGTGTAATCTTGTCATCGGAACAAAGCTTATTGCCCATAATTTCCGTCAGTTAACCAGATTTTTCAAAGGGGATATCCGAGAGAAATTAAAAAAAACGCTTAAATTCCAACCAAGGGATACCTGTCTCTATTTAACAAAGAAAGGGCTGATAAAGGCTGAAAAGGGTGAATAATATCAGGTGTAAACCCAAATATTAAAACATTTATACAGCTAGATGGAATTTTAAAAGAACAATATTCCTTAATTTACCACTTGTTGAAGTGGTGAGAAGTAATTTTACTGCTTTCAGCAGGGGAATCATAAATTGATTTACATAAGAAGGAAGCGGGAGAACTATCCCTATGCTTTTGATGACAATGGCAAATCTTGTTCCTCGGCTGGACAGGAGTTTTCCTCGAAAGGAGCCATCGAGGAAAAAGAAACATCCTGCTAATAAAAACGTTCACTGTAAGTTATCGGAAATTAGGCTTTATGACATTGGTCTGATATCGCCGCGTCTTCAAATAGTCAATTGGCTATTTTTTGTCGAAATGTGAAATATTTTGGTGGAAGGTAATTCCAATTTTGAAAGGAAATTAGTAATCGCTTAAATGTTTAGTAGAGGAATAGTTAACTCCCTTTAAAATATGGTAATCCGGTTTAAGACATAAAAAATCCAGTTTTAGGCAAGAATTATCTAGATTTAGACAAAGCAACAAGGAAAATCCGGATTACATAAGAAATTACAGAGGAGGTAAAGGTCGTGGATAAAATGAGTTTTTTTACCCTTATTGCCATTTCCTTTCCTGAAGTGGTTATTATCCTCGTATTAGGGTTTACTTTGGGAGGTGTAAAAGTACCTTTAAGAAAGATTATTTTTATCGCATTATTACAAACATTTTTTTCTTATATGATCAGATTTCTACCTTTTGTTTTTGGGCTTCATTCTCTAATTCAAATAGCTTTTTTTATGATTTTAGTATTTATATTCACCAGACTGCCCTCACGCTCAGTTATTACAAGTATGCTTCTAAGTTTAAGTCTTTATTTAGTAGTAGAAGTTTCAGTTTTAAATGTATTAAAAAATGTCTTTCATCTTCCTTTAAAAGAAGGATTAGTTGACCCAGCAAAGCGAGTTATTTATTTTATTCCTCAATTTTTGATCATAGTCTTAATACTGGTTGTTTTAAAAGTAACCAAGTTTAAATTATTAAATTTATCTGAAAGCAGATGGGATTATGAATAAAAAAAATCCTCTGTTTTCTTATTTGGTGCTAATCTTATTTCAATTACTATTACTGGCTCTCTTTAACCTAACTTCTCTTATCCGCGATTTGGGGATTTTCGGAGTAAATAATCTTGCGCAGTTTACCTGGTCTCTAAGTCTTTTGTTAGTTCTTCTCACCGCCTATACAGCTATTTTATTTCATAATTATTCCCTAAAAGAGAAGAAAGCTGTCAAGGAAAAGACTATTTTGGAAGCCCTAAAATGTATTAGACAGCTTTTAGATACGGTCCGTATCCAAAGACATGATTTTGTACAGCATGTTCAGACCGCTTACGGGTTATTAGAGATGGAGCAGTTTGACGAAGCCCGCAAATATTTAAGTGAAATATTTGGCTCTTTAGTTATTCATGAGGAATTAATCAAAATTAGAAATTATGAAATATTGGCTCTTCTTTTAACAAAAATTGCCCAGGCCGAATCCAAAGAGATAAAACTGCAAATTTTAGCCGAGACCGACCTTGCTCAATTTTTTCTACCAGCTGCTCAGGTAAACGTTATTTTAGGTAATTTAATTGATAATGCTTTAGAGGCCGTAACCGGTTTAGACTCGGCTAAAAAAACTGTCTATCTAAATATTGATGAAGATATAGAAAACTATACATTTACGGTTACTAACTTTGGGCCTTTAATCAAAAAGCCGCTTTTAGAACGTATTTTTGAAAAAGGGTTTACTACTAAAGAAAAGGGGAAAGGTCTGGGTCTTTATAGTGTCAAACAGACCTTAGAAAAATTGGATGGACATATTAAAGTAATTAGTGAAGAAGAAGAAGGGACTATATTTCAAGTAACCTTGCCCAAAGGAGAGAAGTAGAAAAATGTTACAAAAGGTTTCTCAAAATTTAGGAAATACGTTAGCCAGGGAATTGGCTATGGCAGAAGAACAGGCAGAAGTTATAGCTTATGGTTTAGAAATAATACTGGGTAGTTTAATAAAGTTTAGTGTCATTTTATTAATCGCTTATATCTTTGGTATCCTGGGGACTACTTTAACGGGATTTTTAACTTTCATTCTTTTGCGAATATTATCGGGTGGTGTTCACTTTAAAGGGTATTTTTCCTGTCTGATTATCGGGACTATTATTTTACTTTTAATTGGGAAGATATCAAGTATGGCACATATCCTTTTATCTCTGAATTTGCTAAAGTTTACTATCCTGTTTACCGGTTCGGTTGTCTTCCTAATTTGTTTACAACTAGCTCCTGCCGAAAACTATAATAAAAAATTAACTGAAGGAGAGAAAAAAAAATTCAAATTATTTTCAGGAATATTTGTCTTGTGCTGGATGTGTTTTGCATATTTATCTGTCGTCCTTTCCGGGGGGGAATACAACAATTTCATTTTAGCAAGTGCACTTGCTTTGTTTATTCAGGGGTTTACCCTAATGCCTCAGGCTTATAAGATAGTAGGATTATTAGAAATGTTAATTTTCAAAAGGAAAGGAGGTGAACAGTATGTTGAAAAAAGCGTTACTTAGTTCTTTGGCTGTAGTAATTATTACTGTAGCTAATTTAGGGGTTAGTACAGCCAGTTTTTTTACGTTTTATCAGCCTAAAACTCCTAAGGCATTAGAAAAATAACATTAAAGGGGCGAACTAACAAAGTGGTTGTAAAAGTAGTTATAGCCGAAGATGATTCACGTATGCAGCTTACACTTAAAACGGTCTTGGAAAAAATAGAAGAAGTTAAGGTGATTGAAACAGTCGGTGATGGAATTTCCCTTATCAAGGCTGTAGAGGAGTTAAAGCCGGATGTTATTTTTGTGGATATTGAAATGCCCGAAATGGATGGTCTGACAGCTACTAAAGAAATAGTAGATATTGACCCCAGAATATTCATTATATTTGTTACAGGATTTGCAGAATACTCTCTTGATGCCTTTGATGTTTATGCTTTTGATTATTTAATAAAACCTTTTAAAATTGCAAGAATTAGCAAAACTATGGATAAAATTAAAAAATTATTACGGGAAAAAAAACTGGCGAAGATTAATGAAAGAGAAATTGAACCGGTAGGCGGTATTCAGAAATTAGTCGCACATATTAATCAAAAGCTGTTATTTCTTGATATGAAAGATGTTATTATGTTGACCCGTTACGATCGAAAAACCTATATATACGTAGACTCTCGGAAAGTATTAGTAAAAAGCAGATAAAACTCGCAATGAAACAAGCAAAATAGTAAGTCTAAGAAACAGAAAATAATTAAATCAGAAAAATGTGCATTAGAAATAGACCTAGAAAGAGGAAATTTTAAAAACTAGGCCAGAAAATGTTTGGATGAAATTGTGAGAAAAATTAAGCAGCTACATGTTTCACTTCACTTTCCCACTGAAGAATTAAAGCTTTGACATCCAGCTTAAGATGCTTAACCATGGCATCAATATGTAAGCACATGGCATCAGCAAAAACCCTAAAGTTCCAAGCTCTGGAACTGCGGATTTTACCCCTTTTTTCTAAAAGATAATCTTTCTTAAGTCTTTTATTAAAGCGTTCAGAAGAAGTACGACGTTTATAACGTTCTTTCCAGAGAGTACTACCACGAGGGATGCGAGTAAAAAGGCGAAGATTATCCTCTTCCCTAGTGTAAATAACACGCCCATAGGAAGAATCGGAACAAGAGGCAGAGCAATTAATATTCCATTTTTTTCGCGATTTAGGACAGCGCCATTTATGCCGTTGTCGATCCTTGCAATAACCATGATAAGCCACAACATGCTCAGCTTTATTGCAAAAGGGGATACCATCTTTATTAAAGGAAAAATCATTATTAAGAGCGGAAATACCGGTATTGCGATTATTTAAATCAATGAGAGCAGTGACATTCTTAGTATGCAATAACTCATAAATAGAGTAAGCATCATGAGCCGAGTCTAAGATGCATTCACTAAAACTAAACTCAGGATAAAGCTGTAACGCATCAAAAAAGGAATATACAAAAGCAATACTATCATGACGGTTAGCCTTATGGAGATAAAGGTAAATAGGTAAATCATAAGGGCTATCGGCTGCAGTAAATGCATAGAGGCTGCGGCCATAAAAGTATTCTTCCCGATAGCTATCCCAGCCCCAAGTAGCATCAGGATCGCTATACTTACGAGGGCAATTACAATTAAATATTTTACTTTTTCTACAACTGCAAATTAAATTTCCTTAACGGCTAGCACCCGTGCGGACTGAGGTACCGTCCCCGGCAATAGAAAGGTTATTTATATTTCCCAAAAGCCCCTTTTGAGCAGAAGGGATGACAAAGCACTCCTTAAAGATCTGCTGTAACAGGTCATGAGGACGGGATTTGAAAATAGGTGGATGCTTTAGAAGCCGGTTAACCAAACGTTTAACAGCGCCGGGTTTTTTAAGAGGTGACTTATCCCCTTTTTTCTTACCTTTTTTAGGTTTACGCCGGGGTTTACGGACCTTACTTGAGATATGAGCAGAAGTAGCTAACCAAAGACGTTTTAAGAAATCATAAAAAGTACCTACCCCGGGGACATCATTAGGATGAAAGCCACTTAAGATGGCCCAGATGGGAAAAGCCTTCAGGTTATTGACCCAATCATCAATAGATCTTTCTTGAGTTAACTCCATTAGGAGCAGGGAACGAAAAAGATCTACGGGATCCCGGGAAGGGGCCCCTTTATTAGGAGAATAACTGTTATTTAAAATTGTAGCTACTTTACTTAAATCTGTAACCCATACACTAGCTAATTCCCGTTGATGAAGTAAAACAGTTGGAGTTAAACCTGGTAAAAAGTAATGAACTTTCAATTGTTCAACAACAAATTGTTGAAACTCTTGGTGAGATCTAGAAGATTTCAACATAAAAATCACCATCCAAACCTTGTTAGTAGGCGAAAAATGCCTCCATCGCGATTATGGTGATGATTTGGATTTGTCAAGTCCTAATTTGTTGTTTGCAGGACTTGGAGGAAAAATGAAAATGGCCCAAGGTCAAAACCTTGAACCATATAACTTCGGAGTTTCCGAGAGACTTATAT
>LADT01000004.1 GCA_000961765.1 Clostridiaceae bacterium BRH_c20a
TATTTAAGTCGTGATGATAGGATTAAGGCTCATTTTACTACATGTTTTCTTGCCCTGGTGATATACAGATATCTTGAAAAGTATTTGGGTGAGAAGTTTACTAGTCATGAAATCATTAGTGGTTTAAGGAATATAAATTTTTATTCTGTTCCGGCTGAAGGTTATATTCCAACCTATACAAGAAATGATTTTACTGATGCTTTACATGATGTATTTGGGTTTAGAACTGATTATCAAATTGTTAGTTTAAAAGAAATGAAAAAAATTTTTAAGGATACAAAAAAATAAAAAAAGTACGCAGTTTTTAAAAATCAAAGAAACTCCGGAATGTCCTATTTACAAGGCTTCCCGGAGTTTTTGTATCTCACAACTGTCAAATATGGGATTATATCCACCCAGGCTTTAAAATGTCAAGACACCAATTTATCGTTGTGCCTCTTTAGCCCGCATAATCACAATTTCCCCTGGTTTAATAAGACCTAGTTTTTCTCTGGCAATTTTTTCAATAGCTTCAGGGGTATAATTGTATTTCAATTCTTCCTGTAATTTCATATTTTCTTGTTGCACTTTAGCCAACTGAGCTTCTAAGCCCTTGATCTCCTCTTTTAATTGATAGCCCTGATAGAAACTTGAAGAAAATGAAAATAACATAAAGACTAATATACTAAATATAATTAGCTTACTTAACTTTCGAGGTGTAAAACCTCTTTTATTTTTTTTATTTATTTGCTCCCGCCCTTCAGCACTAGACCGAATCTGTCTCTGAGGTAATGCCATTATTCATCATCCTCCATCAATCCCAAAACAGAGCCTGGTAAAATAATAACCACTTCATAGCCTTTATTCCGAGCTCTATTATACAAAGTAGCAACTGTACTTGCACTAATCCCTAACTTCTTAGCAATAGATTCATTAGAGAGGCCGGTCTCCTTCAAGGTTACTACCTGTCTTTCACGAAAGCTTAGTTTTTCCATTCCTCTTAATTCTATTTTCATATATTCACCATTTTTTGGGAATTTATCCCCATCATTATCCACAGTTTGTGGACAAATTTAGTACAATATTAGTAATTATCTTAGTTCTCTTCTATTATTTAAAATCCTTCTTTTTTCCAAATAAATTATATGCTATTAAGAACAAAAATAGACCAAAAAAAAGCCCCAAAGGGCAAATATTTAACCACGGGCCCTCCGGGCATACGGATGAACACGGTAAATATTTAATATCAGCATTAAATACAATCGGGCGGGCATGGAAACCCGCCCCTACAAAACACTCATATACTTACCAGATTTGGGAAAGGAATTCCTTGGTCCTCTCCATCTGCGGATCATCGAAAATTTTAGTTGGACAGCCTTCTTCAACTATCCTGCCATCATCCATATAAATTACTCGATCAGCTACTTCACGGGCAAAACCCATTTCATGGGTTACTACTACCATAGTCATTCCTTCTTTAGCTAGGTTTTTCATAACTGCGAGCACTTCACCTACTAGTTCAGGATCTAAAGCTGATGTTGGCTCATCAAAAAGAATTACTGATGGCTCCATGGCCATAGCTCTAGCGATAGCAACTCTTTGCTTTTGACCACCTGAGAGCATACTAGGATATGAGCCTTCCTTGTCGCTCAGTCCTACCTTCTCTAGATAATATCTCCCAACTTCTACAGCATCTTTCTTCGGCAAACCTTTAACCTGGGTTGGGCCTTCGATTACATTCTGCAAAACAGTCATATGAGGAAAAAGGTTAAAGTGCTGAAATACCATACCCACATGGGTCCGCATTTTATTAATCATCTTTTCATTATTATTATCAATTACTACATCGTCAATTTCAATAATGCCCTTTTTGAATCTTTCTAAAAAATTTATACACCTTAGAAGGGTACTTTTCCCTGAGCCGCTAGCACCAATAATTACTACTACTTCACTTGGATTAACAACCAAGTCTATTTCCTTTAAAACATGCAAATCACCAAACCATTTTTCCAAACCTTTGACCTTAATCATTTTTCTCCTCCTAACGGCTGCCGCTAACTGCCAGCTTTTCTTCGATCTTATTAAACATCCAGGTGAAAATGCTGGTATATAGCAAATAAAATAGAGCTGCCACGGTTAGCATTTCCATCATCATGAAATTTGCTGAATATAACTGCTGTGATTTTAAAAGCAGTTCATTGATAGTAATTGCACTTGCCAAGGAAGAATCCTTGAGAGCAATAATGAACTGATTACCCAAGGGAGGTATTGCTCTTTTAAAGGCCTGGGGCAGAATAATCCGCACCATAGCTTTTTGGTAGGTCATGCCTAAAGAACGGGCTGCCTCCATTTGTCCTAAAGCAATAGACTGGATAGCGCCCCGGAAAATTTCGGAAATATATGCTCCATTATGAATACCCAGACCTAAAAATGCAGAAGTAAAAGCTTCAAAACCAAACAATCCTCTTAAACCGTAGTAGATAAAAAGCAATTGTAGTAACAATGGCGTACCACGAATTATATATACATATATACCAGCTGGAATATTTAAAAGCCTATTGTTAGAAATGCGACAAAAGGCCGTTAAAAGCCCAAGTATTAACCCCATTAAAATCCCTGCAATTGTTATTTTGATTGTCATTAGAGCTGCCGGCAAAAAGAATGGGAAAAATTTTACCAAGGCTGAAAATTCGTAATCCATTTCTTTCACTCCTCATTTAATAATACCTTAGGAATCTTATACTTATGCTTTATAGAAAACCTGAATCAGGTGGGGTTTTAACCCCACCTGATTCTTATTCAGCCGAACTAATTCATAGCTTATTTTTTAGTAATATCTGCCTGCAACCACTTTTCGCTTAATTGTTTTAGTGTTCCATCTTCATGCATTTCATTTAAAATTTTATCAACAGCCTCTCGCAGAGAATCATCACTTTGCCTAAAAGCCACTGCAATATCTTCGCTGCGCAGCGGATTGCCAAGAAGCTCAATCTGGAATTTTCCACTATTGATAGCATTGACACCCACTACCCTATCAGTAATTACGGCATCAACTACTCCGCTATTTACCTCCATTAGGGTCTGGTTATCATCTTTATAAAGCTTTATTTCCCCTGCCTCCAGTTTTTCCCCATCGGATTCAAAGGTTGTTCCTGTAACAACTCCGATTACTTTGCCTTTTAAATCAACTGGATCTTTATAAGGACTATTTTCCTTCACTACTAACTGAGCACCAGAATAATAATAGGGTACAGAAAAATCTACTTTTTCTTTACGTTCATCTGTTACTGCCATACTTCCCAATATCCCGTCATATACCCCAGAACGCAAGCCTTCAATTATACCGCTCCAATCAGTAGTAACAGGCCTAAATTCTACGCCCAGCCTTTTAGCCACTTCATTGGAGACATCTACATCAAAACCTACTAATTCATTTTTTTCATCATAATAATTAAATGGTGGATAACCTCCACTCATGGCAAAGCTAATTTCCCCTGCTTTTTGAACCCGCACCAGAGCATCACCCTTATCCTGACCACACCCTGATAAAACCAAGGTAACTGCTAATAAAAACATTACTCCCATTAAAAACTTTCTACTACTTTTCATACCGACATTTCCTCCTGATTTTCGCTAGAAGCCCCACTATACATTTTTGAGAAAAAAAGGCACTCTAACTCTACATTTAGTAGAGTTAGAGTGCCTGGGTTTCGCCTCTCGACTCACCCTAAACCACATGCTAACATGTAGCCTACTTCATGTCCCGCAGAACCTAAAGAAGCCCCAGCTCTTAATTAACGTTTTTCAGTAACAGATTTCGGATATGTACAAATCATTTCTTAAGCTTGCCAGCTCGCATTTAACCTATCTCCCGGACATGCCAAACCTTACTGACCGCACCTACTACCCTGTACTTACTTCACATTTTTATATTATAATTATAGCTCTTTAGGTATAATTTGTCAACAACTTTATTCCTTGTCATTGGGTTGTTTGTTTCTAATCCTTGATAGCTCTCTGGTAATTTTTTGTCCAACCTTCTTAACTCCTTTGCGCATAAAATCAAACGCACTTTCTAAACCAGAAATAACAAATCCTATAGGAACAAGAATAATTCTATAAACAATTCTAAATGGCCAAGAAATAACCCGACACAAAATAACTGATATTCTAATAATATAAAGAAAAATAGTCCGGAATATTTTCTGACATCTTTTGCTAAGATAATGCACATATAGATAAGCACCAAAAGCAACCCCAAGAAAGACATAAATACGCATTTCCCCCCAGTTACCGAATAACAATAAAGCAAAAACCAAAACTGTCATAACTAGCCAAAATAAAATATCTCCAAAAAAGGTCCCCAATTTCCTAGGTCGCCATAGCCCTCTGAAAACACGGTAAACATCAAAAATAATACCGGCTAAAAAGCCGATACCCATAGTAACTATAAAAGCAAATAGCTGATCATATATTGATTGCATTTTGACACACCCTACCTTATCAATCTAGAAAAGATACCTTTACTTTTATCTCGTAATTTTGCTCCTTTGTCCTCCGAAAACTCAAGTTTATTTATATATCCATCTACTGTAAGATTTCCGTCTTCTAGATTTAGATTAGTAATGTGCATACCCGCTCCTTTTACAACAAGAATACCTAAAACGGTTTGTATTACTATTTCTGCTTCATCATAAGAAGCAACATTATTTACACCGGTAATCTGCATTTTTTCTCTATTAATTAAACTTAAAACACACTCCCCCATTTTGTCCTCCATGCAGAGCCCCCCCTTTAAAAATAACTCCTTGCTAACATATATGCGTATTGCTAGTATTTCATTACAATAATGTTAACTACAATGGACTATGGTCTATCGACTATCGACCGTAAATTAAAGAGCCGGACGCTTCCGGCTCTTTAATTTACTTATATTCTTTTACAATCTCTACATCCTTAAAAAAGTAGCGAACGATATCTTCAGGGCTCTTACCTTGCTCTGCTAAAGCTCGAGCTCCCCATTGACTCATACCTACCCCATGTCCATATCCTTTTCCCTGGATTACTAAGTTTCCACCTTGGATGCTAATACCAGTCAATAAAGCAGACCTCATTTTATCACTTCCCAAGGCTAGTCTTAGAGCAGGTGCGCTTACTACTACATCACCTACTTTTATCTTTGTAGCCCTTCCCGAAGGTCCCTTTTCAGCAATTGACACTGAACTAATATTTGTTGCGGCCTTACCAGAGACCTGTTGAATTGCATTCTGGACCTCATTAAGGGGGAAAGACACCTGCCAGCTTTTATTTTCCTCAACAGTAATATTTATCCCAGGGTCATCTACACTTTTAATATAAGGTGTAGGTACTCTATTAAACCCAAGTCCCTCTTCAGCTGAAGCTGAAGTTTTACCTCCCCCATCTGCAAAAAACCAGGCCTTAATAAATTTTCCTTGATATTTTGCAACTTCACCCCTAGTCATTTGCACCGCTTTTTTTACTTGGTCATTAATCCGTTCCCTATCATAGGCCTGAAATTCATTAATATCAGTGGAAGCATCTGTACCTCGCTCTTTTACTCCACCCTCTTGGATCTTTTCTAAGGTAAAGGTCCGGGCAATAATTGCCTGCGCAGCCAATGCCTCTAGAGGCCAGTTGACATCCATTTCAGCAGCTACTACGCCTTCTAAATACGACTCCATTTTGATTTCCTTTGTGTTCCCTGTTTCAGCAACATATAGGCTAATCGTAGGCTCTTCTTTTGTTGGCTGTTGTTGGGGAGGAGCAGGTTTTTTCTGAGGCGAGGTACAAGCGATTCCGTTAAGTAGAATTAAACTGAGCATAACTACAAAAATAACTACTCTTTTACACATAAAAAGCCTC
Organism: Clostridiaceae bacterium BRH_c20a; assembly: GCA_000961765.1. Taxonomy (GTDB): domain Bacteria; phylum Bacillota; class Peptococcia; order Peptococcales; family BICA1-8; genus BICA1-8. Next base: position 5,863 of record LADT01000004.1, read on the forward strand.
CTCAATCTTTAGTAAATTTAGTATCAAGCGAGAGGAAGCAGAATATACATTTTTTTGACTTATACTGCAAGCTTGCATGTCAGTGGAATGACTAACGGGTAAAACTGTATGACCGTGTGATAGCTCATAAGTAATACTGCATGTCCGTGTCACCGTGCCGCCGAAAAGTAACGATGAATATTTTCGGGATGCATCTTCTTTTGCATTAAACTGCATGTTGCATAAGATGAAAGTCAAATTGTTTTGATGCATCCTTTATGCAAAATCCTTTATCGTAATCGATGGCACGGTGACACATCGAGTAAGCTAGACATGCATGTTGACACGTCAGGGTAAATTGCCATCCATGTTCACACGATTCTACCTGAGTAACCCATAATTAATTAAAGTTGTTTATACAAATCCTTGGCTGCATCAGCTCTTACATTTTCCTCAACCTTCAAAATTTGATATCGAGAAATGCGCTCTCCAAAGCCTATTTCTAGAATATCTTCTTGTTTAATAATTGAACTAGCTTTAGCTACGTTACCATTAATCTTTACCCTCCCACCATCACAAACTTCTTTAGCTAAAGTACGCCTTTTTATTATTCGGGAAACTTTAAGAAATTTATCTAAACGCATGGGAATCCTCCTTTTAGTGGCTAATGGCTAGTGACTAGAAAAAACTAGTCGATAGTCTATGGTCTATAGCTACAAGAAAATCTATTATTTAACCACGGGCCCCTCCGGGGACACGGATAACACGGTTTAAAAGAAATAACTAAGGTTGGTTCAAGGCTAAGTAAAATCTTTAACCTCGGATTTTACTGTAGCACTGTAGCACTGACATCCAGTATAACCCAAAAGCTTAAAACTGACATCCAGTATAACCCAAAAGCTTAAAACTAACATACTGTTTAGCCCATCGGCTTAAGCACAGAAGCTTTAAAAAAGTCAGGCTCATTAAATGAACCTGACTTTTTTAGCCTACTTACAGTTTTTCAACAGCGTCCTTTAATGACTTGCCTGCTTTAAATGCTGGAACTTTAGCAGCGGGGATTTGAATTTCTTCCCCTGTTTGAGGGTTACGGCCGGTACGAGCTTTACGGTCTCTTACTTCGAATGTACCAAATCCTACCAATTGGACCTTTTCCCCTCTTGCTAATGCTTCCTCTACAGAGGCAAATAAAGCGCTAACGGCTTTCTCTGCGTCTTTCTTGGTTAGTTCAGATTTTTCAGCTACACTGCTTATGAGTTCAGTCTTATTCATAATGAATCCCTCCTACAATAAATGAGTTTCTCACGTTCACCATAATTCGTGGTATGTTGGTTAAATTCCTGCAATAAATACCAATTAAATAAAATTTTTTCCTAATTCTTCTTAATCACCTTGGATTCTTCCCACCACATATCAAGTTCTTCCATACAATAGTCATCTATATTCTTACCATTTTCACCAATTTTATTTTCAATAAATGCAAACCTGAAACGAAATTTTCTAATAGCAGCCAGCAAAGCTTCTTCTGGATTAATCTTAAGAAATCTAGAAACATTGACTATAGAGAATAAAAGATCTCCCAATTCCTCATAGATTTCCTCTTTTTTATTAACAGCAACATCTAATTCCTCCAATTCCTCATAAACCTTATCCCATGCGCCCTTGATATCCGGCCAATCAAAGCCTACTTTAGCAGCTCTTTCCTGGACTTTATAAGCATGCATTAAGGATGGCATATCTTTGGGAACAGAGCCCAAGAGACTTTTTTCCTTTTGCCGACCCTTTTCTTGGGCCTTTATTACTTCCCAGTTATGCAAAACATCCTCGGGACCCGAAACTGTAACATTACCAAAAACATGGGGATGGCGACGAACCATTTTATCTGTTATTCCTTCTATGACATCATTTATCGTAAATTGATTTGCTCTGTCACCAAGTGCAGAGTGAAATACCACTTGTAGTAATAAGTCTCCCAATTCTTCACAGAGTTTATTCATATTTCCTTCATCAATAGCTTCTAATACCTCATAAGTCTCCTCCAACAAATACCTTTTTAATGTACTATGATTTTGCTTCCTATCCCATGGACAGCCATCAGGTGCTAAAAGCTTGTCCATTACCTCTATAAGCGGATCAAGGGGATATTTAGCTTCTTTTTCTTTAGACATTTTAACTACCATTCCTTTCACTATGCTCAAATCACAAAAACTAATGAAAGATTTCAATTTTCAATTCTCATTTGTCAATTCTCAATTAATTTAAGTTAATCCCTCGCTATTTTTAGTTTCTCCAGTATTTGGGCTAGTTTGGGTCCTATCTTAGGAAACTTTCTTATATCTTGGATTTTTATACCCCCAATTAGGACTAGCACCAAAAAATATACTCCTCCACCTAAGGAAATTGCCAGCAAAGTACTAACTTCCTCCCTGATACCTAGTGCTAACATTTTTCGGAAGCTCATTAATACTACTATCCCCATGACACTTACAGAAACAATAGGCTTAAGAAAGTGATCTTTAAACCTAAACCATTTGGAGCCAATTATTTTAGTAACCATATAGAGGTTTCTTAAGGCGGCTAGCAAAAAGCCCAATACTGTTGCTAACGCTGCACCTTTAATTCCTAGAGTAGGTATTGCTGTTAATATAAAGGTTAACACCCCTTTAGTTAACGCACCGAGTAAGAGGCTTATTACCGGAATGGTCGGTCTACCTAAGCCCTGTAAGGTACCTGTTGAGGTCTGATAAAGACCTATTGCTAAAACGGTAGGTGCCAGCCATGCTAGCGGTATCCCCGCAGCAGGCTCATTATAAAGTAGCTGGCAGATGGGTTCGGCTAGAATAAAAAGACCTACTGAGGCAGGCAAAACAATAATCAAAGCTAAAAACATAGCAGAACTAAACTGACCCCGAACAGCACTTACTCGGCCAGAGGCTAGGGAGTCAGCCACCGCCGGCACTAGACTGGCTGCCAACGCTGTAGTTATAATAAAAGGCAAGTTAATAATTGCACCCGCCATACCTGATAATTGACCATAAAGACCTGTTGCTTCTGCGGTTGTGAATCCTGCCGACTGGAGCCTTAATGGTACTAAAAAAGTATCCATAGTCTGCATAAGAGGAAGTACCAAACCACCAATGGAAATGGGTACGGCTAGAAAAATAATCTGCTTCATAATATCCCGGTTGGTCTCTCGCTCAAGCAGCTGGGGTTGAGCATAATTAGAACCACGAAACTTATATGTTCTCCAAAAATATATTATCACTAATAACAATAATCCTGCCAAGCCTCCACTAGCTGCACCAAAAGTTGCACCAGCTGCAGCATATTCCACTCCTAGAGGCAATAGATAAAAAGCAGCAAAAAAAACTGTAGCTACTCTGACCAACTGCTCAAAAACCTGTGATAATGCAGTAGGTGTCATGGTTTGGAAGCCCTGGAAATAGCCTCTAAAAGATGACATAGCAGAAGTAAATAAAATGGCTGGAGCAATAGCTTTTAAACTCAGGGCTGCCCTAGGCTCCCTAAGAATATTTTGGGCTATATAATCGGCAGTTGTAAATAATCCAATAGAAGCTAAAGCTCCGGTAATAACTAACAGAGCCATTGAAAGTCTAAATACCCGCTTTATTCCTACTTGATCACTTTTATAATGGCGTTCCGCAACTAACTTGGAAATAGCGAGGGGAATCCCTGCTGTAGAAACGGCTAAAATCATTGTATAAAAAGGGTACGCCATTTGATATAACCCTACACCCTCATCACCTACCAGCCTTGCAAAAGGAATACGGTATACTGCCCCTAAAACTTTACTAATAATTCCCGCTAAACTTAAAATTAATGCACCCTTAAAAAAAGATTTCTGCTCCACCGTAGTATCTCCTCATATAAAAGTTGCTAGCTCTTAGTGGCTAGTAAAGGTTTGGGCCAATTACTTGGTTTCGTGCCCAGTGCCCAGTGCCCAGTGCCCAGTGCTCAGTGTATGATACAAATATCCTTACCAGAATAGCTTAGTGCTAAATTTTAAAAAACCTTAATCTAGCGAAGCGAAATCTTAATCTTAATCTTCATCGCTTCCACTATTCCACTATTCCACTATTCCACTATTCCACTATTCCACTATTCCACTATAATTATATTAGCTCAGCATGTAATAAATGGCAAATAAAAAGGTGGCCTCCTTTGACCACCTTTTTATCACTGTTCCATTTGCTTTGCTAAAAACGAGGCTGCTGTTTCCGCTAATTTAAGCTCCAGTTCGGACATTTTTGCATTCGGTTCTCTAGTTCCTATAATAACTGCTCCGATGGGATCCCCTTCGGCAATGATTGGTGCAATAACTTCAGCAGTAAATTTATATTCGATTCCCGACTCTTCACCTTCACTATTCTTAAAGTAGGGGTGGGTTTGTAAATCATTAATCATTACTGCTTTTCTTTCTTCCATAATCTTCTCAAGCACTGTACCAACTGCTTTATTTAAATATTCTTTTTTGGGGCCCCCGGCTATGGCGATAACTTGATCTCTATCAGCAATACACGCAATATGTCCCATGGCTTCATGCAGTGAATCAGCGTACTCTTTAGCGAACTCCCCTAACTCACCTATTGGGGAATATTTTTTCAGTATTACTTCGCCTTCACGATCAACAAAAATTTCTAATGGATCGCCCTCACGAATACGTAGCGTTCTACGAATTTCTTTGGGAATTACGACTCTTCCTAAATCATCAATACGCCTTACAATTCCTGTGGCCTTCATGAATTTTTCCTTCCCTCCTTTGTAGGTTGATGGGCAAGGTAAAACCTTTCAGTGATAGTATATAGCCAGAGGCAAACATTTATTCATTATTTTCCCATGGTACATAATGAAAAGTTAACTTTGCCCTGTAGCTGAAGTATTTGTTATTTAAGAAAAAATATACATCAGGGACCGCAATACGATTTCGTCTATCGTCTGTTAGTCTATGGCTGTAGTCAGTAGTCAGTAATCAGTAATCAGTAATCAGTAGTCAGTAATCAGTAATCAGTAATCAGTAATCAGTAATCAGTAATCAGTAGTCAATAGTCAATAGTTATTAGCCACCTGTGGCAAGATGACGCCCAATTTTTATCTAGCGGAGCGGAATCTTAATCTAACGCAACGAAGTGAAGTGTAATCTTTTCCCCTTAAAAAGGGAACCACCTAAGTGATTCCCTTTTTTACTACTATTTGGTTTCTCCCTTACTTTCTTCTTTATTTTCCTCTGGAGCCTCTTGGGCCGCCTTTTTCTGCTCTGCTTCTATTTTTTCCTGAATTTTATTTTCGATTTCAGCTTTATTCTTTAAATCATCCATATATACAGCAAAAGCATCACTTTTTTCTTCAAAGATAAACCTTTCTTCTAATTCATCCTTAACTTCATCAAAAGTTTGCTGCTTATCTCCTAATTTGTCTTCGAGGCGGATAACATGCCAACCAAAAGAACTCTCAACAGGTTCCTTACTAATTTCACCGATTTCTAAAGCAAAGGCTGCATCTTCAAAAGGCTTAACCATTTCACCTCGACCGAAATACCCTAAATCACCTTTGCTAGTTTTAGCAGCTGGTTCTGTGGATTTTAAAACTGCTAAATCTGCCATGTCTTGTTTCTCTTCGGTTATCAGCTTGATAATCTCTTGAGCTTCTTCATTTGTATTAACTAAGATATGTCGGGCTCTAACCATTTCTTCTTGATAAAATTCTTCCAGATGATCGTCATAATATTGTTTTATATCCACACCAGTTGTAATTACATCTTTAGTGACCTCTTCATATAAAGCTTGTACGAGAAGCTGTGTCTCAATAGCTACTTTGATATCTTTTTCTTCCATTTTTAATTGGTCTTTAAAATAACTTAGGAACTCTTTATCTGATTCGAACTGTCCCTTAATAGAAGCTAGTTCAGACTCAACATCCTCTTTATTCACTACCAGCTTGCGAACATTTCTTGCTTCATTCTCCAAAAGAACCTCATCAATCATTCTCTCCAGGATTTGAAGCTCAAACATTTCCTTATATCCAGCATATTGGGGGTCGTTTAGATCAAAATTATTCATAGCGGCAGCCTGGTCTACCCTTAGTTTAAAATCCTCTTCAGTTATAACTTGACCATTAACCTTGGCTACATACAGCGAATTATCCTGTTTGTTACAACCAACCACAGTAAAAATTAATATTATCAATAATATTAAAATAATCCGTTTTTTTTGCATGAGATCGCTCCTTGTTTGAAATTTTAAATACATAACAGGCATATTATAACAGAGTTTTCTTGTTTGAAACAAGGGTGGATATTTCCATTAACATTTTTTCTAAAAGCCCTATACAGTCTTCCGTACTTAACCTGGATACATTTAACTTTATAGCCAGGCCATTATCAAAAGAAAAGGTGAGCTTGCGGCGAAACTTCTGAGCTACTTCCATTAGCTCTTGTCCTGTTAAACCAGGGTCTCCAGCAAAATTAATAGTTACTACAGAATCCTTTTGTTTAATCATATCAACCTGACAGCCGCTAGCTAACACCTTTAAACGAGCCAGGTATAACAAGTTTCTGGTTTCTAAAGGCAAGTCACCAAAGCGATCCTCCATTTCCTCCTCCAAATCCTGGATACCTTTTAAGGTCTTAACCAATCGAATACGCTGATAAAAATCTAATTTAGTAGCTGCCTCCGTAATATAGTAATCTGCAATAAAAGAGCTTACCTGAAGGTCCACTTCCACGTTGATACTTACTGCCTTTTTCTCTCCTTTTAATTCTCGCACAGCTTCTTCTAAGAGCCTACAGTACATATCAAAGCCAATAGCGGCTACATGGCCGTGCTGCTCTGGACCTAGAAGATTACCTGCTCCCCGAATTTCTAAATCCCGCATGGCAATTTTGAATCCTGAGCCTAATTCTGTGAATTCTCTAATAGCATGGAGGCGTTTTTCTGCCAATTGACTTAATATCTTGTCTTTTTTATAGGTTAGATAGGCATATGCTACCCGATTAGTCCTGCCTACCCTGCCTCTAAGCTGATAGAGCTGAGCCAAACCCATTTTACCAGCTTCATCAATAATTAAGGTATTTACATTGGATATATCCAAGCCGGTTTCAATTATTGTAGTGCATACTAAAACATCTAGCTCCTGTTCCATAAACTGCATCATGATTTTTTCCAGAAAATCCTCTTTCATTTGTCCGTGACCAATACCTACCCGAGTCTCGGGAACTAGCATTCTAATATCCTCAGCGACTTTTTCGATATCCTCTACCCGATTATGAACATAGAAAACCTGACCACCTCTGCCCATTTCCCGTCTAATGGCCTCTTTAATTAATTCAGGGCTGTGCTCTACAATGTAGGTTTGGATGGGATAACGATCCTCAGGGGGTGTTTCAATTACACTCATGTCCCTTATGCCTACTAAAGACATGTGTAGTGTCCTAGGAATTGGCGTTGCTGATAAAGTGAGCACATCTACCTGAGATTTTAATCTTTTTAGCTTCTCTTTATGGCTGACACCAAACCGCTGCTCCTCATCTATAACTAATAAGCCTAGGTCTTTAAACATAACGTCCTTTGATAGCAATCTGTGTGTTCCAATAATTATGTCAACCGTACCGTCCTGAGCCCCATCCATTATTTTCTTCTGTTCCCCAGCAGTGCGAAAACGGCTGACCACTTCAATTGTTATTGGGAAATTGGCAAATCGCTCTCGAAAAGTATTATAGTGCTGTTGTGCCAATATAGTAGTTGGCACTAATACAGCCACTTGCTTACCATCATTTACCGCCTTAAAGGCAGCCCTAATAGCTACCTCTGTTTTACCATAACCAACATCACCACAGATAAGGCGATCCATGGGAGTATTTTTTTGCATATCTTTCTTTACTTCATGAATTGCTTTAAGCTGATCAGGGGTTTCCTTATAAGGAAATGCATCTTCAAATTCTCGCTGCCAGTTATCATCAGGGCCAAATGCATATCCAGGCATACCCTGTCTTTTAGCATATAACTCCAACAAGCCCTCAGCTAATTTTTTAACGGATGCAGTTACTTTAAGCTTGGTTTTCTGCCATTCCGTACCACCTAGCTTATGGACCTTAGGGGGACTGCCTTCCCCGGCAACATATTTCTGTAAAAGCTCAACCTGGTCAGTAGGAACAAATAGACGGTCTTCACCGGCATATTTTATAATCAAATAGTCCCGTTCGACATCGCCTACTTTTAGCCGTTCAACACCCATATAGCGGCCTATCCCGTGACTGGAATGGACAACATAGCCTCCTACCTTTAAATCATCTAGTCGAGTTATATGCTGCCCATCCTGTTGAAACATCCTTTTAGGAGAGCGTTTTTTTGGCTGCTGAAAAATTTCATTTTCTGAAACAAGAACCAGCTGGGATTTAATAAACTCTACCCCTGCACTTAAATTTCCTTGAGCAATATAAACATGGCCCTGCTTAGGTTCATAATTTTCAGCAACCCAAGGAGCCTCTACCCCGCAATCGCTTAATGCCTGCCGCAGTCTTTGTGCCTTTGACTCAGAGGTAATCAAAAGAATAACTGCATATTTTTTTCTCTTCCATTCCTTAATTTCATCTGCCAAAAGCCTAATTTTAGAAAAAAAGGGCGGTAAGGATTTAGTTTCTATGCCTATTACATTTTCCACAGACCCTGGTAGGCCCTTTTTGGGAAGTAGAGATAAATATATTCTCTTTCTTTTTTCTAAAGTATGGAGAAGTTGACTAAACTCAAAAAAGAACCTGCTTTGACTTGGTAAAACAGAGCCTGCCGTTAATAATTCAGCAAAACTATTATTCCGTTCCCCATCTCGGTGCTCTAAAGCTTCCCGCAATCGAACCGGCTCATCTAAGCAAAAATAACTTTCCAGGGGTAAATAATCTATAAGAGTACTTTGTTCAGGATAGAAAAAAGGCTGCAGCTGGTCTAAGCCCGGGAAATATATTCCGTTATTGACCTTTTCTATTACTTCACTTATTTTATTACTTAATTTTTCTAGAGCACTTCGCTCTTTCTTTTTCACAAGTCTCTGTTTTTGTTGTTCAAATTCTTTTTGTATTTCCTGCAAGCCTGCTGCCGTATTTTCCGGCGTTATAAAAAATTCACGGGCGGGCACAAGTTTAATTTCTTTTACTTTATCTATTGATTTTTGGTTCTTTAGGTCAAAATGGCGGATAGAATCTACTTCATCGTCAAAGAATTCTAAACGAATAGGCTCTTCATAGAGAACGCAGAAAATATCTAAAATACCCCCTCTTAGACTGAATTGACCAGGTCCTTCAACCTGTTCTGCCCTCTCATAACCATACTGAACCAAATATTCCAGCAATTCATGCAAATCAACCTGGTCTCCTACTTTTAGGTTCCTAATTGTCTGTTTAAATATTTTAGGAGGTATTAAACCTTTAGCCAAGGCCTCCACAGGGCAAACAATAATAGTTTGCTTCTCTTCCTGGGCCAAATTGGCTAGAACCTGCAGCCGCTGTCTTTGTATCTCAGCACTTTGGGCAAAAACCTCAAAAGGGATTACCTCCAAAGCTGGAAAATACAAAACACTAAAATGGGGCAAGAGGTAAGCAAGATCGTCCCACACCTCTTTTGCCCGTTTAGGGCTATCACAGATAAATAGCATATTATTATTTTTGACCTGGGCAATTGTTGCTGCGACAATAGTTTTCTGCACCCCAGTCAATCCATAAATCAAGTGTTCTTCTTTTCTTGCTAAAGAGTTAAGAATAAGACTTATATCATTTCCCTTGCTTAAAACAGATAGTATCGGCGGTATTACTTGCATGCTAACCTCCTTATTATGCCAAACACGCTAAAGTGGACATCCCCCATGATGGGACCTCCACGGCAATTAGTTACTAGTTATTAGTTATTTTGGGGCACAGTCTCTTGCGTTTCGTGCCCAGTGACCAGTGTCCAGTGCTCAAAAAAAGCTGAGCTTAGTCTATCGTCAATCGTCTTTAATATTATCTAGCGAAGCGAAATCTTAGTCTAACGCAACGAAGTGAAGTGAAATCTTATTGGGGACATTCCTGCCCTGAGATATATCTTGAGCTTTAGCAGGTGTGTCCCCTTTCCTTTTAGAACAGTAGCACTGTAGCACTGTAGAACTGTAGAACTGTAGCACTGTAGCACTGACATCCAGTATAACCCATAAGCCCATAAGCCTATGAGCTTCTCCTTATAATATAACTATTCCAGATAATATGGGTAATAATACTTATAATAATACCAAAAATGAGAAACCCGGTAAGCCAAAAGATATAAATTGTAATAAACCCAAAAATGCTGTGGGTTAACAGACTGAATATTGCTGGCCTAAAGCCTTTAGTATTAACCTTCATATCCCAGATAGCTTCAATAACACCAAAACTGAAATGAGCATAGAAAATTGATGCCCCAAATATTATCGCTATTAAGGTCTTTAATATTTCCTCGGCTACAGGCACGATATATGCTACTGCCAAATCACCCCAACGGTTTACAACAGAGCGATTAATAATCCAAGCTGCAAATGCGGCTATTAAACCTGTAAAGAATGCCATGAAAAAACTCCTGTTTTAGCCTATTATTAACATTATACATCCTATTTATCTGAATAATATTAAAGCTGCCTTAATTAAAATTATTCATAGCCTTTTCAATACCGCTATCCATCCAGATCTTAATACCCTCAACGGCCCTCTTAACTCCAAGGTCAATAGCATCTTTTTCCTCTTTTGTAAAAGGAGTCAAAACATAGTTTTCAACATCATGGTATTCAGGCTTCCCTATGCCAATTTTAAGACGATCAAACTCCTGAGAGTTTGTATGCTGGATGATAGATTTTAAACCATTATGACCACCTGTTCCACCACTGACTTTAAAGCGTAGCTGCCCCACTTGTAAATCTAAGTCATCATGGACAATAATAAAATCCTCTACCTGATCCTGATAAAAATTTATCAATTGCATTACCGACTGTCCGCTTAAGTTCATATAAGTCTGAGGTTTTACCAATAATATTTTTTTAGCATCCCAAAAAGAAGTCTGCACCTGAGCCTGAGCAATTTTTTTATCTATTTTTATATTTAGTTGCTCAGCAATTTTATCTACAACCCAAAACCCTACATTATGTCTAGTGTTTTCATATTTCCGCCCCGGGTTACCCAAACCGACAATCATGAACAATCCCATCCCCCCCAATCTCTCTAAAAAACCGTACCATCATACATGTCTAGCTACCCTGACGTGCCGACATGCATGTTTAGCTTTATTGACGTTTCACGATGGATGACATTCTACCGGGATGTGTCATCGTAAAAAATTCTAATGACTTTTCGGCGGCACGATCGCACGGACATGCAGTATTATTTATGAGCCGCCACACGATCATGCAGAAATGCCTTATTGGCCATGACACCGCCCAATATATTGCTAATAAGTTATAAAGACCTTAGCTCGCCCACTCGCCCACTGACCCGCTGTCTAGCAGTATAAGCAAACGACTTTAGACGAGTAATCAGTTTCCTCCCAACTGATTACTCGTCTCTATAATTATCTATTATTGTGCACGAATCTAGGGTGTTTCATTTTCCGCCTGCGTTTCTTCATTTGCTTCTTGTTCTTCCTCATCTTCTTCAGCCATGATTGGCGGAACTACTGTAACCAACACCTTTTCCGGTTCTGACAGAATTTGTACATTCTCACTAACTACTATATTTGCTACAGTAAGCTTATCCCCTATTTTTAAAGAAGTTATGTCTAAAATAACCCTTTCTGGTATGTCATGGGGTAAACACTCTATTTCTACAGCTGTATCGTTATGCTGAACAATTCCGCCATCTTTCACACCCTCAGGTTCACCTTCAAAATGAACCTGGATCTCTGTCCGTATCTTCTTATGCATAGAAATCTCTCCAAAATCTATATGCCAATAATGTCCGGTAACTGGATGCCGCTGAATTTCTTTAATCATGGCTTGGATTGATTGACCCTTGATATTTAGCGTAATTATGGCATTAAGCCCATGGGAGCTGAGCACATTTAATAAATCCTTTTTAGCCATTAAGACCGATGCATTTCCAATTTTTGTTCCATAAATAATGCCCGGGAGAACTCCCTGTTTCCTCAACTTGTTTAAGGCACCTCTGCCTAGCGAAGCATTTCTTTCCGTAGTTTCTAAAACAATTGACTTCATATTCATTCACTCCTTTCATCTAGGTATTATGCCCAGTGAGAAAGGAAGGGAAACATGCATTCACTAAATAGCCACATAGTATGTGGCTATTTAGCTGAATGTTAAGGTTTCGCTACATTTCATTACGCTAGGTTAAGGTTAAGTTTTTTCTTAGCCTCAACCTCAGCTTCATTTTTTATTTAATCATGGCTAAATTATAAGTTTTCCTTGATCTCAATCTAGCATAGCGAAATCTTAATCTAGCGAAGCGGAACCTTAACCTTAGTCAAACAGTTTGCTCACCGAGAGATCTTCATGAATACGGATAATTGCCTCACCCATGATTGGAGCAACTGAAAGGACTTTTAATTTATCAAGACTTTTTTCTTTACTTAAAGGTATGGTATTTGTAGTAACTAATTCAGTAATGGGCGACTTGTCCAAACGAGTAATAGCAGGACCAGAGAGAACAGCATGGGTACAACAGGCAAAGACAGTTTTTGCCCCCCGTTCTAATAATGCTTCAGCTCCATTAGTTATAGTTCCTGCCGTATCAATAATATCATCGGTCATAATGACATTCTTACCTTTAATTTCCCCGATAATATTCATTACCTCCGACACATTTGGCATTGGTCTACGTTTATCAATTATAGCTAAGGGCGCACCGATACGTTCTGCTAAATTTCTGGCCCTGGTAACTCCTCCCATATCCGGAGAAACCACAACTACATCCTCTAAACCTTTATTTTTATAGTATTCTGCTAAAATAGGCACGCCTAGGAGGTGGTCCACAGGAACATCGAAAAAACCTTGAATCTGTCCAGCGTGTAAATCCATAGTCAAAACCCGGCGAGCTCCGGCCTGAACAATCAAATTTGCTACCAATTTAGCTGTTATAGGATCTCGAGCCCTAGCTTTTCTATCCTGACGGGCATAGCCATAATAGGGTAAAACAGCAGTAATCCTCCTAGCTGATGCTCTCCGCACTGCATCGATCATTATTAATAACTCCATAATATTGTCATTAACCGGAGTAGAGGTGGACTGCAAAATAAATACATCGGCTCCCCTTACGCTTTCATCAATATTAACATTAATTTCCCCATCACTGAAACGGCCTACCTTGCTACTTCCTAACTCCAAGCCCATATACTCTGAGATTTCTTCTGCCAGCTTAATATTTGCGTTTCCGCTAAGAATTTTTAAGTTATTATGCCTTTTTGACATCCTGCTAGACCTCCTAATTATCCTTAGTACCTTTAGCCCAATCCGGGATATTCTTTTGTTTTTCTCTGGCTATGCCTAAAGCATTTGCCGGTACATCTTTATTTATTGTCGAGCCCGCACCTATTACAGCATTTTTACCCACCTTCACAGGCGCAATAAGATTGGTATTGCTGCCGATGAACGCACCATCCTCAATCCGAGTTATGTGCTTATTTTTACCATCATAGTTACAGGTTATTGTACCACAGCCCACATTCACCTTTTCCCCTAAAAAAGCATCACCTATATAAGATAAATGGGGAACCTTACTACCTCGCCCAATAACTGACTTTTTAATCTCCACAAAATCACCAATTTTAACATTATCCTCTAAGATTGTCCCTGGTCTTAAATAGGCGAAGGGGCCTATGCTGCAGTTATTACCAACTTTGCTTTCTAAAATAACCGCATTTTGAATTTGACTGTTACTACCGATAGTACTATCCACAATCCTCACTCCGGGACCTATCAGACAATCCTGCCCAATAACGGTCTTGCCCTCCAAAATTGTTCCTGGATAAATGATGCTATCAGCTCCCACCTCTACAGCGCAACCAATATATGTAGAAGAAGGGTCCATAATGGTCACACCTTCTAACATTAACTTCTCCAGCGCCCTTAGGTGCAGCACCTTTTCCGCCTCTGCTAATTGAATCCGGTTATTAATACCTAAGCTCTCCTGTATATCATCTAAAACAAACCCTTCAACCTTTAGCCCTTCCTCAACTGCCAATTTAATCAGATCAGTAAGGTAATATTCGCCTTGAGCATTAGTATTAGTTAATTTTGCTAAGTTATTTATTAGAAAATCCGCTGTAAAACAATATGTACCTGTATTGATCTCCCTGATAGCCTTTTCCTGGTCCTTTGCATCTTTTTCTTCGATGATAGCTTTTATCTGGTTATTTTCTCTGATAATACGACCATAACCCTGGGGATCAGAAATGACGGCTGTCAATATTGTAACTTGGGCCTGGCTGGTAATATGCCTTTCTTGCAAATTCTCTAAGGTAACTTTCTGTAAAAGAGGTGTATCGCCACAGACGACCATGACATTCCCTGATACTCCTTGCAATAATCTTTCAGCTTGCAATACTGCATGACCTGTGCCTAGCTGTTCCCACTGGTAAACAACCTCTATTCCCTCTGGCAGCCATTCTTGAATCAGTTCAGCACCATGTCCCAACACTACAATCTTCCTCTTTACGCCTGCTTTTTCTAAAGTATTAAGCACATGTTCCAGCATTGGAATGCCAGCTACTTTATGGAGAACCTTTGGCAATTTGGACTTCATCCGCGTACCTTGACCTGCTGCTAAAACTATTGCTGTAGAATCCATTACTTCGCACCCCTTAACCCCCAGTTTTCAACTATTAATAGTTATACCACATATTTTTAAAAAGTTAAATAAAAAAGGAGCTCTTTTCCGCTCCTTTTCGGGTTAGAGTCCTTTACATTGCTTCTTCATAAGCCTTTAAAACGGCGCTCTGAATAACATCCCTAGCTGTTGAAGAGATTGGATGGGCAATATCTCGGAATTCCCCATCAGGCATCTTCTTACTAGGCATAGCAACAAATAGCCCTTTTTGACCCTCAACTACCTTAACATCATGAACTACGAAGGCATCATCGAAAGTAACGGAAACTATCGCCTTCATTCTGCCATCCACATTTATCTTTCTAATCCGTACATCTGTAATATTCAATTGCTTCACCACCTTCCTGATATGCGGAACATTTTGACATCAATGACGATATTCGTCAATAATTTGGAAAATCCTTCTTTACTATAAGAAATTTACCAATAAATATAGTTTTTATACATCCTCAGTTAAGTTTTTTGAATGAATGGTCACTTTTTCATTCTTTTCGTCTAATTCTTTTAGTTCAAGTAAGCCTAAATAGTTTTCTACCAGTTTGTCTTCAGGCTCCTTTGTATCAACCAAAACACCCATACCCAATACTTCGGCTTTGAACTCCTTCATTAAATCAATCATACCTTTAGCTGTGCCACCAGCTTTCATAAAATCATCAATAATGATTACCCTGGCATCTGGCTCTAACGCCCGTCGAGCTAATGACATAGTTCCTATTTTTTTTGAAGACCCTGAAAAATAATTAATACTTACAGCCGAACCTTCCGTTACCCTACTGTCATCTCTAATAATAACCAGCGATATATTAAAGGCCTTGGCAGTCATTAAAGCCAAGGGAATACCTTTAGTTTCAACAGTAACTATATGATCGGGCTCTTTCCCTACAAAACGGTGAGCAAATATTGTACCAATTTTAGCCACAATAGCTGGATTATAGATTATATCTGTCATATATAAGTATCCACCAGGCAAAATCCTTCTTGGGTCAGATAATCTCCGCGCCAAATCATCCAAAAACTCCTTTTCTACAGCAGGACTATTGTAGGGCAAGTATCTGACACCACCCGCTGCACCAGAAACAGTTTCCATATTTCCCTGTCCCGTCTCTAGAAAAGCATTCTTAATTATACTCAAATCTTCACTGATACTTGACTTTGCTGACTGAAATAATTCTGCAAAATACCCAAGGGTAAATAACTGGTGGGGATTTTCTAAAAGCATTTTAGTTATCAAAACCATCCGTTCACTTCTACGCCATTTTTCCACTCTTTTCACCTCCAAATTTGTATATGAGATACTAATTTCCGAATATTAGTTCCTATCTCCCTCATATTTATTCACTTATTCTTCATTATAAAGAAAACTTGGATTGCGTCAAGCGGGTATAAGAAAGACCTGCATCCTAGCAGGTCTTTCTGTGCTACAGTTCTACAGTGCTACTGTGCTACAGAAAACAAAAAACCGCCCGGAGCGGTTGTGTGTATAATTCAGAACGACACAGGGTCGTTCTGAATTATTAAATCAACTCAATCTAGATAAGCTCTTCTAATCTCCATTGCCTTTTCTGTAGCACTGTAGCACTGTAGAACTGTAGGTTCGGAAAAGTTCTACCCAAAAACCATTCCTAGGTTAGAACTTTTCCTTATTTATCCTAATATCCTTTCCACCAGTTCTAGATCACTTAGTTTATCCACATCAACACCAATTTCTGGATAGGAAACGACAATGGCCCTTCCTTTGATGTTGAAAAGCTCAGAGATCCGTTCCTCTGCATCTTTTATGGATAAACTTCTAAAAATATATTTTAAGAAATACAAAACGCCGATATAGTTTACCAACTGCAAAGGACTTTTTCTAAGTCTAACCAGTTCTTCTGCTTTTGGAGCACAATGTTTGACAATTTGGGGATTAATCAGAAAAATATTACCCCCTGTATAAACCCCATCCTTTAGCTTGGCATAGGTTCTTTTTACTTGAGGATATTTAGCCTGATTTAAGGATTTAGATACCACCGGATAAATAATATCGGCATCTTCTCCAACACACCTTTTTAGAAAACCATCAATAATTTTACCAGTTATTAAAGGTATATCTGAGGTAACCACAAGTACCTTGGAATTTGACACAATATCTATAAGTTCTATAGCATTCAAGAGACTTTGCATGATTGTTGGCCCGTTTTCAACTAACTGTAGTCCCTGGTTTTCGGGCAAGACCCCCTCTAGATACTTCCTTGGACCAGAGACAATAATCCCATCTACTTCACAGGACTCCTTCAATGCATCGACAACATACTCAACCATACACTTATTACCAATTTTTATTAAGGACTCATGGGGAGCAGTGCGGTAATCTTTTAAACTTTCTTTATTAGAACTCCCCGCCAATACGATTGCTTTAGCCAATACAAGGACCCCTCTCCTTGGTTAATCCTCCTCATAGTATAACCCTTGTTTTTCCAAAGATAACAACATAGCATGTTCAGCACTTTCTATATGTTCACGGGCTAGCTGCCCAGCCAGTTTACCATTGCGCGTAGCCAAGGCCTCTACAATCTTTCTGTGTTCTTCCAAAGCAATTTTCCCCCTACCTGGCCTCGCCAAAGAGGCTGAACGGAAACGCTGCAACTGTTCCTGCAGAAGGTTAACAAAGTGAACCAATCTTTCGTTACGGGCTGCTTTGTACAAAAGGTCATGGAAGGAAGTATCAATTTCTACGATACTGCGCAGATTGTTGGCTTCTGTTTCCTTCGCTTCTTCTACCAGCCGCCGTTCCATTTCTTCAAGTTCTTCTTCAGTAATACGCTCTGCCGCAAGGCTTGCTGCTAATGCTTCCAGAGCAGAACGCACTTCAAATACTTCATGAATATCCTTCATAGAAATGCCCGCAACATAAACTCCCCTTCGAGGAACCATTACTACAAACCCCTCAAGTTCCAGCTTTCTTATAGCTTCCCGTACCGGGGTTCTGCTGACCCCCATTTCTTCAGCAAGTTGAATTTCCATTAGCCTTTCACCAGGCCTTAAAACTTGATTAATTATGGCATCCCTTAAAGTTTCAAAGACAATTTCTCTTAATGGTTTATATCCATCTAGTTTAACCGGAATTAGTCTTCTTTCCATGCTCATGATATCTCCACCCTTTCGTTTAGTATTTCCTTATTTAAAGTATGGGCTACCCAGACTTGATAAGTACATCCTTTTCTCACATCACTAGCAAAGGTATCTGCAGCCTCTTGAGAAGC
This sequence comes from Clostridiaceae bacterium BRH_c20a, assembly GCA_000961765.1. Classification (GTDB taxonomy): domain Bacteria; phylum Bacillota; class Peptococcia; order Peptococcales; family BICA1-8; genus BICA1-8. The sequence goes on from LADT01000004.1 coordinate 23,926, forward strand.
AAATAAGGCATAAATTGTTGGTCCACTTCCTGACATCAATAAACTTTTTGCTCCCAAAGCTTTTAAAGCTTCTTTTAATTCTTTTACCTGAGGATAAAGCTTGAAAGTACTATATTCCAGTACATTAGCAATTTTATTTAATAAGTAAGGAACATCTCCAACCTGTAACGCATCAAGATATCCTGCCAAATCGGGGTGGCTCGATATGCTCGATAACATTAAATTCTGATATACCTCTTTTGTCTTAACTCCAAAGTTAGGCTTGACTAAAACTACCCACAGTTTTGGACATTGTGCAACTTCCTCTATTATTTCCCCCCGCCCTTTAGCTAGGGCAGTGGCACCTAATATACAAAAAGGCACATCGGAACCGAGCTGAGCTCCTCTTTCTAATAACTCTATATTATCCATCTTTAAGGAAAACATTGCATTCATCCCTATTAGCACCGCTGCAGCATCTGTGCTTCCTCCAGCAAGACCAGCTTCCATCGGGATGTTTTTTTCTATATTTATCTCTACACCGGGTATATCAGGGTACTCTTTTATCAATACTTCTGCTGCCTGATATGCCAGGTTTCTCTCATCTAGGGGTATTAAGGGGTGATTTGTTGTAATACTTATCCCATTTCCGGGTTTTATGGTTATTCGATCATAAAGGCTGATAGCCTGCATAATCATCTCAACTTCATGATAACCATCTGGTCTTTTCCCTAGAACATCCAAAATAAGATTTATCTTTGCATAGGCCTTAACTACAGCTTTTTTCATATCTTGACCTCTTCTCAATATTGTCCAGCAATTTAAATTATATTTATTATATAACAGTTTACCAAAATATCACAACATTAAATGGCTTAATCCCTTTGGTCGCTCTTTTTTTGCTCCCTTGGTTAAAATGTTGGTCTGATAACTACTACTGGGTGAAATTTATGGGTCTGACATGCTTTGAGGGCATACTTTTGCGTCTGACAGTACTTACGGGTGAACTTTTTGCGTCTGACACAAGCAGGGATTGCTTCGCTTCGCTCGTCCAGCACTAGTTTTCATTTCATTATTATATTAAAAAACGGTGCACTAGGCACCGTTTTAATCTATGCTATTAATCATTGCTCTTAATCTAGCGAAGCGGAATCTTAATCTAACGAAACTATGTGAAGTGTAATCTTTACTTAGCTTATCCTTACTTAGATTTTTCTAAAGCTACTTTCATCCTCTTGGCCGTATTTTCTTTAGCAGCAGCCTCTTCCTTCTCGCCTGGGATAAAGTGGGGTATGATAATGTTAATGACCGCATTTAATGATACACCTATAATAGCCGCCAAACTTAAACCCGATAAGCTGGCATGCTCAGCAAAACTAATTATTGCTGGGTTAGCCTCACCTTTTATGGATACTATACCAATAATTAAGATAGTGAAAACTACAATACTATTTCGTAAGTCAGATAAGTCAGGCTTTGCATCAACTAAGGTACGAACACCGATGCTAGCTATCATCCCAAAGAGGACAAAGCTAACACCCCCCATAACAGGAACAGGTATAGTTTGAACTAAAGCACCAAATTTACCAATAAAGCTTAATAAAATAGCAACAATAGCAGCCCCTCTTAAGATGGCCGGGTTGTAGTTTTTGGTTACTGCCAATACTCCTGTGTTTTCCCCATAAGTGGTGTTCGCCGGAGCCCCAATTAAACCGGCAAAAGCTGTTGCAATACCGTCACCCATTAGTGTGCGGTGCAGACCAGGGGATTTAAAGAAATCCTTGCCCACAACAGCTCCATTTGTTGTAATATCACCAATATGTTCAATCATGGTAACTAAGGCAATAGGGACAATTATTTTCATAGCATCAAAAGAAAACTGAGGAAGAAGCATCATTCCTTTAAATTCTGATGGTCCGTAGAATATCGGTGCTTGCACAACCGGACTGAAATCAACTATTCCCATGGCGATGGAAGCAATGTACCCTACGCTGATACCCACAATTATTGGGATCATCCTGACAAAACCTTTAGCGATAATACCCGTTAAGGCAATTGCTACAATAGTAACAATTGCTATTGTCCAGTTAGCAGAGGCCATATCAACCGCAACTGGAGCTAAGATTAAGCCGATAACGATTATGATAGGTCCAGTTACTATAGACGGGAATATTTTTTTAACCTTCTCTGGTCCTATCAAGTATACCACTAGAGCCATTAGCAGATAAAGAGCTCCCACTACTAGAAACGAGCCGGTAGCATAAGCTAAGCCAAAGTTTTCTTTAACCACCAAGATGCCTGCAATAAAAGCAAAGGACGAGCCTAAAAAAACAGGAACCTTTCCACCTGTTATTGCGTGGAACAAAAGTGTGCCTACCCCAGCTCCCAATAAAGCTATAGAAGGGTTTAAGCCAGTAATAAAAGGTACCAAGACAGTTGCACCGAACATTGCTAAAACATGCTGAAAGGATAAAATTCCCGCGGACAAAAAGCTGTGTTGCTTTTCCATTCAAAACTCCTCCTCTTTTTGCCGCACAAAAAACCCCCTTACCGTGAGTTGAGCACAATAAGGAGGTATTGCTATCGGAATACCTTACCTCAGCTCTTTTTGGCCTCACGGGACCAATTTAAAGGCAGAAGGCTTTTTATGCGATTAATTACTTAAATTATAGCCTAAAATCGACATTCAAGTCAATAAGAAAGACCTTTCTCTGAAAGACCTTTCTCTTTTTTCTTACTCAAAGCATGTGGGTTGCACTGTTAGACTTTCTATAGTATTAAATCTAGCGAAGCGGAATCTCTAATCTTAGTCTAAATCTTTAATCTGTTAGGTTTCAAACCGTATAACTTGACCATTTTCGTACTTTCCCACTAATTTCCCTTCAGAACTATATTCTTCTAGATATAAACTACGAAAAGCATTGATACCTTCTTTTTCTACATAAGGTACTAGCTCATTAACAATGGCTTCAACTTGACCGTACTTATGAAACTTTGAACCATTCATTTGGAACCCCAAGCCTTTCAACTGGTCTGTAATCTTATTCGTAAGGATAACACCATGTTCTACTAGTTCCCCTTCTACGTAGTTTTTCATTTACCAATCACCTCAAAATTATCTTGTTACTTTCAGGTGAAAGATATACGAACAAAATCCTCTTTATTATTCAACTAAATTTATTATGGACTTAGCCAGCTCCTGGCTAGTGTTATTAATATCTTCTAGTTTTTTGTTTATAATTCCCACTGCAGTTTTCTCTTCAACTGCCGAAAGAGCAATACTATTAATTTTTTCCCTATTTTCTAATAAATCATTAGTAAGCGAGCTTAGAGAAGGACCAATTTCCCTCACTACTGTATATATCTCTTCCATAAGTATCCGTATAGTTTCTACAGATTTACGGCTTTCTTCAGCTAGTTTTCTTACCTCTTGGGCAACTACAGCAAAGCCCCGACCCTGATCTCCAGCCCGAGCAGCTTCAATTGCAGCATTAAGAGCCAGCAAATTTGTTTGCCCCGAAATATGCTTAATTGTATCAACAAAAGAACTAATTTTATCAGTAGCCTCCTTTAGTGCAGTAGAGGAAGCCATTGTGGAATTAACCTTTTGTGCATCCTCATTCATCTTACTGCTGATATCAGAAATAGTGCCTGAAGAAACTTCAATAGATGCAGATACCTCTTCTGTTATAGCTAGGATATTTTGAATATCCTGATTTAACTCATTACAGATTTTTGAGACCTGGCGGGAAATTTTCCGGTAATTATACAAGGTGATATATTCCATTATTTCCTTAGTAGAATCAAAAGTCGGTACCCTAAAAGCTGGAATTACCACCACATCCGGTCTTAGGAATTTCCTATATTTACTTATCTCTCCGCCTGCTCCTACAATTGTACTAGAGCCAGCAATATACTTAGCATTTTTTAAATTCTCAATAACCTCTTCTTGAGATATTTCATCATAAGGAATAATTTTAAACTTCAGATGGTCTATCCCCTGTTCAAGACAATATTCTTTTATTTTATTACCTTGAGCTGTATTATTATTAAACACAATAACTTCGTGGGCAATAGGTATTTTAGCTATCTGTACATAGAACTTAGAATTCGGCACTAATTCCAAGCTGATAATTTTCTCCCGTGGAACTCTTTGAGCTGTTTGTTCAACCCTAGTTGGCAAGGCAATAAATAAATCAGCCTCTGTGCCGGGTGAAAGCTTATCAACACTTACAGCCTGAGCACTAATATCCTTTGAAAATACCTCCTGAACAACAGCCAATAATTCATCAGCCACTATCTGGCTGCTCCCTACTGTAAAAGCCTTTAAAAAGTCAGACATTACCTGCACCCTCCTTTATTTATGACAACCTAAACGCAAGCCCTCGTATTGTGAAAGTTTTATTTTATACTTTCATAAGTTCGCCTTTTACCTAAAAATACCTTCTAATTTTAACAAAATTTATCTAATTTCATGGATAATATTACCTATAACTACAAAAAGAGACACCGGCTAGGTGTCTTTTCCGAGTTATAATATTTTTACTAGAAACTCCCGGGTACGGGGGTGGCTAGGGTTGGTAAATATTTGGGAAGGAGGCCCTTCTTCAACAATTTTCCCCTCATCCATGAAGATTACCCGGTCAGCAACCTCTTTTGCAAAGCTCATCTCATGGGTGACAACCACCATTGTCATACCCTCTTTAGCCAAATCCTTCATAACAGCCAAAACTTCACCAACCAATTCAGGGTCTAAGGCTGATGTAGGTTCATCAAAAAGCATGATTTTGGGTTCCATAGCCAAAGCTCTAGCGATAGCCACCCTCTGCTGCTGCCCTCCTGATAAGTGGGCAGGATAAGCATTTGCCTTTTCATCCAATCCTACTTTTTCTAAAAGCTGTAACGCCTGTTTAAAAGCTTCTTGCTTGCTTACTTTCTTAACTAATACTGGTGCTTCTGTAATATTTTGCAGAACAGTCATATGGGGAAACAGATTAAATCTTTGAAATACCATGCCAATATTTTCTCTCATTTTATAAACTTCTTTTGCCGGCGCTTCAACTAACCTCCCATTAATTTCTTTTTTCCCAACAAGCTTCCCATCAATATATATTTTTCCATCATCAATTTTTTCTAAATAATTAATACATCTTAGTAAAGTACTTTTGCCAGAACCGCTAGGACCAATTACAACTACTACCTCCCCAGGGGAAATATTTAAATTAATGTTATCTAGTACTTTTAGAGAACCAAAGCTTTTGGAAATGCTTTCAACTTTAATCAATGATATTTCCCCCCTTACTCAGATTGTGCTAATTTGGTCTCTAGTTTGCCAAATACTACGGTAAAAAAAGTCGTTAGAATTAAATAAATTACTCCGGCTGTTAAGAACATTTCAAAGGGTTTGAAGTGAGATGCCGAATATATTTGGGCCGTTCTTGTTAACTCTGTCATAGTAATTGTCGAAACTAATGCGGTATCCTTTAAAAGGGTTATAAATTCATTACCCATGGGAGGGATTAAGCGACGATAGGTTTGCGGAACTATTACCCTTCGCATAGCTTGAAAATAACCCATCCCCAAGGACATGGATGCCTCCATTTGCCCCTTATCAACCGATTGTACACCCGCTCTAATAATTTCTGCAATATAGGCACCACCACACAGACTAATACCTATTACTGCAGCTGGAAAAGCATCTAATGTTATACCTAATACCATCGGCAATGCATAATAAATTATAAATAGTTGTACCAAGAGAGGAATGCCCCTAAAAACCCATGTATATATTCCACCGATAAAATTAAGCACAGGGTTTTTTATAATCTTCATAAAAGCTATTATAAGTCCAATTCCTGTACCAAATGTAATAGCACAAGCAGTTAATGTAACCGTCATTACTGCACCTTTAAGTAAAAGGGGCAGCATTTTCAGTACAAATGCCCAATCCCATACAAAACCAGTTGCCACCTTCATCACCCCTGAATTAGAAACCTTACCAAGTTCTATTATTTGCATACATCAAATACTTCTTTATTAAAAATTATGATTGCTCATTATTCTCCAATATTTTAAAAAATAAGGTTAAAACTGAACTTAAGGGGGGTGTAAATCACCCCCCTTCGTATTCTTTATATTAGCTTAAGTGTTTTAACAATTTTAATCAAGTCCTTCTGTGATATCATAACCAATCCATTTATTTGAAATTTCTTTTAATGTACCATCATTTTTCATAGAATCAATAGCTTGATTTATCTTATCCAATAGTTCCTTATCCTCTTTGCGAACTGCTATACCAATTGTGGATTCTTCACCAGCGCCGATATCTGTACCGACTTTTTTATATTTTCCGGTTTTTATCCACTCCGGAGATGCAAATCCATCAATTACGACTGCTACAATACGACCATTGTCTAAATCAGCAAAAGCTTGAGGAAATTTATCGTAAAGCTTCATATCTTTTTCTGTAAAGCCAGCCTCACGGCACTCATTCTCACCTGTACTACCAAGCTGTGTACCAATAACCTTTCCCTTTAAGTCCTCCAATGTTTCAATCTTTTCGTTATTATCTGTTTTTACTAACATTACCTGTGAAGCAACACCATATGGTCCAGCAAAATTTACAACCTCTCTGCGCGCTGCCAACATGTTCATCCCGGAGATAATAACATCAAATTTTTTGGAAATAAGGGATGTAACAACACCATTCCATTCTGTGGGCATCCATTCTATTTCTACGCCAATACGTTTACTGATTTCTGCTGCCATTTCTATATCAAAGCCAGTTAATTCACCTTTATCATTTCTAAAACCCATTGGCGGATAAGCATCATCCAAGCCTGCTACTATCTTACCTGCCTTTGTTACTCTCTCCCAAGAACCATCACCTTCTTGCTTTACTTCTTGCTTTACTTCCTGTTTTGACTCTTCTTTTGGCGCTTCCGCTTTTGGCTCCTCTTTTTTTGCACATCCTGATACAACAAGGACTAAAGCCAATAGTAAAACAATAGCTAATAAAAACCTTTTTTTCATCTTAAGTAACCCCCAAATATTATTTTAAAATTTTGTTATTGTGCTATTATTTTAACTTGTTAAAGTGTTGTAGTCAATACGGAAATTTCCTTTTTTTAAAAATATTTTGCTCAAGTAAGAATTTACTTTTACCACCAGTATAAAGATTCTTATTTCTAAACACACTAAGATTAGGAGGTGCTTTTATGGAGTCAAAGAAAAGCTGGCGAAATAAAAGTAGTTTGCGGGAAAAATATGCTTTAATGAATTTACTGGGTAAGACGCCTATGGAAGTTGCTGATCCTATTGCATATAATAACCATTCCACCCAAAAAACTCCCTCTAAAGAAAACCCAAAGCGTTAAAAAAAACTTGGTGCAAGCCAAGTTTTTTTAATTTTTCTAGTTAAGTGGATTTTCAAGTTATAATTTTTTAAATATTACTTTACATATTTCTTATCTATATGATAAATTGTAATTAGATATTTAGATTATTGTCTAAATATCTAATTACCTAAATTTCCTTCTATAGGGGGGGTCAATTTGCCTGACCAAAATAATATTTTTAAAGCTTTGTCTGATCAAAATCGCAGAAAAATACTGCACCTACTAAAAGAAAGGGACATGACTGCCGGAGAAATTGCTGATTCTTTTAATATATCTAAGCCTAGTATTAGTCACCATTTAAATATATTAAAGCAGGCAAATCTGGTTATTGATGAAAGACAGGGTCAAAGCATCTCTTACTCACTAAATACTACCGTTTTCCAAGAGGTATTAAGTTTTTTTCTAAATATAATTGATAAAGAGGAGGTTAAGCCCAAATGAATCAATTTTTTAAAAAGGAATGGCCCTATTTATTGTTTTTAGTCATTCCACTAGTAGCAGCGTTTTTGGTTTACCCATATATGCCCGACATGGTCCCTACCCATTGGAATACCCAGGGAGAGGTTGATAGATATAGCTCTAGAGAATTTGGAACTTTCTTTTTACCCTTATTGAATATTGTTTTATATGTACTTTTTATAGTACTGCCCCACCTAGATCCTAAGAGGGCAAATTATGAAAAGTTTCTCGGTTCCTATAGGTTAATTAGATATACAACTCATATATTCTTTGTTTTCGTGTTTGCTATAACCGTCTTTGCTTCCTTGGGCTATTCCGTAGATATTGGTCTGTGGGTTTCTTTGGGTGTTTCACTACTCTTTATTGTCATGGGGAATATTATGGGAAGAGTTAGACATAATTATTTTGTAGGCTTTCGTTATCCTTGGACCTTAGCCAACGAAGAAGTCTGGCGTAAAACCCATCAAATAGGGTCAAAAGCCATGGTTCTAGGTGGTATAATTGCCTTAATCGGAGTATTGCTTACCGAAAATAATGCACGATTTATAGTTTTAATGAGTGGTATTTTTATTCCGACAATATTTACTACAATCTATTCTTATTTAGTATATAAAAAAATATCAGAGTAGGGAACGACGCCCCGTAGTTCCGCCTCTATTTGCATAACGGAACGGTGGGGGACCGTTGCCTACAAAATAATATCATTTACACCCAATAAAGGAGGTTATGCTTACATGGTGAAAACTGCTGCAATATTTTGTTTTATTACTGCACTACTAATATATGGAGTTACTATTATAGCACCATTTTTAATAGACCCATCTATTGTATTTATTCTTTTAAGATTTGCTATTATTATCTTTGCCCTCGGTGTTATTTTAGGATTTATTCATGTAATAACAGAGCGTCGTCAGGAGAAAAAGAAGGAAGATTGGGATAAGCTTAAGGATTATTAATTTTAATCTTGTATCTTGAGATTAAACATTCACTGTCAATACAAAATTAATTAAATTTTAGGGAGGTCAATATTATGCTTTTAGTAAATACTGAAAATATACCAGGAAAGGAAGTCCAACAGGTTATTGGCTTAGTAAAAGGCAGTACTATCAGAGCCAAGCATGTAGGAAAAGATATCTTGAGTGGCCTGAAGCATTTAATTGGTGGAGAGCTAACAGAATATGAGGAAATGCTGCGAGAAGCGAGGCAAATTTCCGTAGGCAGGATGGTTGAAGAGGCAGAAGGGAAAGGTGCTAACGCTATTGTAAATATTAGATTTACCAGCGCCTCAGTAAGCCAGGGAGCGGCAGAGGTGCTGGTATACGGCACCGCCGTTATAGTTAAATAGAGCTGATGAAATACTTCGCCCAGCTCTAGCTCAATATAATGGGGACATTCCTGCTTCTTTTGCAGGTATATCCCCATTCCCACTTTTGACTGCGTCCTTAGGCTTAAAATATGCCTAGCTATCCATCCCTTTTGAACAGCCCTTGTAGGGGGCAGTTTTCATGCCGCCCGCAAAATCCCGGGTGGTTCACAGGGCATAGGTCCTGTTTTCCCCTTTGTCTAGCAATATTGGCCTGATTGCGAAGTCGGATTGCCATAGTACTGGTGATAATAGCCACAAGACCCACACTTACCAACCTCACAGTAATAAAGCCACTTTTTAGATTGATTGTACCATAATTATTAGTTAAATATGTTATAATTAATCGAGGCATTAATTGCAATCTATGTATTCCTTTTAATAATATATTTGGGAGTTGTTAGGTATGGAAAGGTTATTTAAAGAATTTCTGACAGAATTTAAAGATTTTAAAAACCAAATTAATTCAAAATTTGATAATCTCGAAGGAAGGTTTGATAACCTTGAAGGTAGATTTGATAATCTTGAAGGCAGGTTTGATAACCTTGGAGTCAAATTTGATAATCTTGAAGGCAAGTTTGATAATCTTGAAATTGTTGTGGATGATTTAAAAACGCAGCAAAAGGAAAACACCCAAATTCTGCGGGCCTTAGAACATAAAGCAGAGGTTTCTAAAGCGGAACTGGATAACATTCACCACCAATTGGCAAAAATACAAGGTACCGTTAACGAAATAAAGGAAGATCAAAAATCTATCCATGAAATCCTGGGTGACCACGAAGTAGCTATTCGCACCTTAAGACGCAAACCCGTATAAAAATATCAAAGGATGGAAAGGTTGTTATTTTTACCAATATGGTCCAAGTAGCAACCTTTTTTTATACTTTTACTATTGTACTGTTAAATGTTCCTAACTGCCAACAAGGGACAAGGTACCTTTCCCCTTATCCCCTCTGTTCACCCATAATCTTAACTATTGCAGAGAGTGAAGCATCCTCAATTACTCTTTCGTCAGATAAATTATATAAAAATTGATATTCTCACCAAAAGCTCAGGCTCTTTTGCAGGTCTTCCATAATACTTACAGTAGGATTTTTCTATAAGTTTATTGATAAAACTAAAATCAATTGCAGAATTTATTAACTTAAGAATGTGATTCTCCGGTATCTTACTGTATAATATGGTATACATACTTAATCGCATATCCTTACTTTTAAGCATGGGAAAACCCCCTTTGGTATTAGTTTCTCAACAACTCTATTATACCAAATTACGGGGGTTTTTTCTCTATTTTACTACAATTTTATGCCTTTTTTGCCAATTATTGACATGTTTTTCAGTGTTCTTTACCTGTCCCCTTTTTGTTTTTTAATTAAACCTCTTTCCTTTCTTTCATGAAATAATTATCCGCTAAAAAACTTACTGCTAGAGGAATAAGAACTGATAAAAAAACGATAATAGAAGTTTTGATTTCCACAAAAGTAATTATTGGTTTATCTTTATAATAATGTGAAAAAATAATTCTTGGATAAATCCATAGAAAAAATGTATACATTATTGCTGTCGTAGTTGCTACTCCTTTTTTACGTTCTTTAAATATTAAAACTGCTAGTATACCAATCCCTATTCCTACTATACTGTGACCTAAAACAATATTCAAATAAGTTTCATTTAATCCTAATATATTCATATGCCCAAAAGTTTTTGAAATAAATTTTGTTCCTTTATAAAGGTCACTACAAATAGAGCCTAACATGCCAACAAATACTAACAGTACTGAAGGTTTTAAATAAGAAACTAGTCTTCTCATAACAATCTCCTAAATAATACCCTGCCCTTTAACCGAGCAGGGTATTTTTAATTAATCAGCAATATACAGATTAGCCATGCTGGGAAAGTTTGCATACCAGTCAACATAAACATTAGGAGTTCCGTTAGGATCATTTATGATCCTATACATTACTTCCGATTCTATCGCATAACCTCTTACAGTACACCAATGCCAATTAGCATAAGGAGCACTATTAAATAATACCATAAATGGATGGTTATTGTTTATTTTATACTCTAAGAAACCATTTCTTGCATCCCCTGGGTTGGTTCCGTTCCAAGTCGGGATATTCAGGGGCAGGCTTAATATTTTTATAACTAGTTATAAAAATATTAAGCCTGCCCCCTACTACTCCCCCAACAATAGATTACTTAATAACACCTGGAGGCAACACAACTTTATTTCCATATTTTTCTTTGAAACCTTTTACCTTTTCAAGAAATATTTCTTCAGAAATTGACTTTTCAAAACCTACAGCTTTTCCTTCCCGTAATTCATACTTGCCCTGTGGACCACCCAATATTGTATATGTTACTTTATTATCATCAATAGGGTTCCATTCTTTTAGATATAATAATTGTCTATACGTAGTGCCTGGGCTAATAGAATCTGTTACAAATTTATGTTTACCTATTTCTCCTCCCGGCACTCTAACTGTTACTACTTCCCCTTGGGGTAAGTCTCCTTTTAGATCCTTTGTGATCTCAAAAAAATAATCTTTGTAGATATATGGTAATTGCTTACTATGGAAATCTTGGATTTCATATTTGGCTTCACTTACTTCAACTATTTTGCCAATAGCAACAAGGTCAGCATAGCCAAATATTTCTTCGTCATCAAACTTAATATTAGAAGAATGTACATGGCCGATTAGATTTGATTTATTAATTTCATTTTCGGCAATCCTAGCGTTTTTATTAGCTCCTAGGGAGACAAGGAAAATAAAAGCGAGAAGAATGCTCAGGACAATTATAAAGTTAGATTTTTTCACATTAAACACCTCCTATGGATACATTATACGAGCTGGATTGTAATCATGAGAAGATATGGATTTTCTTTGACCTACATCAATATGATAATACATTAATGAGCTAGAATGGCTACTTTCATAACAATCATCTAATGAGTACCAATGGCCAAATTCATGTTTCGTAACCGTCAAGAAATCAAATTTATCAGATGGTGGACTACTAGTTCCATAATGCCATGAGAGTGAAGTACTGTAATAGACATCACATTCTTCAATATATCCTGTATTTGGATTAACCCAATAATAAGTTGCAGCTGCTACTCCATAGGGAACCATGCCTCCCGGGTCAGGTCCTAATTGGTGGAAACTGGAACTGGATTCACTAAATGTAAAACCGGGTACTTTGCTGTTCCAGTCGCTAGCTGCTTCTCTTATTCTGTTATTTGCATCAGAGCCAGCATAAACAGGCTTAAAATATACTCTATTACTAGACCATTTATCGTTTGTATCAATATGTGCAGAGACGGTAGAGACCAATGCAAATTGTAGAATAAGTATTATGCAAATAGCTGTAAATATTTTTTTTGTTTTCATTGGTTTTCCTCCTAACATTTTTTTAATAAACTTTTGAAAAATTATTTTATGCTCTTAAATAGACCTTGTTTCTTAGTTTCTTATTTATTTGAGAGGCCTCTCAAAAATTATTCTTTGATTACACCTTACCAAATTAGAAAACTGCTTGTCTATCGATTCTCCTATTTAGCCTATATTCGTATCTATTTAAGCCAAAAACAAGCCTATTTAACCAGTTTATTTAGATAAAGTAGTAATGAAGAATTGATTGTTAAGGGATGAAAGCATGGAGGTTATCTTTGCGGCATTGCATAATGAGTCGAAATATGTAGTAATTTTTGTAAAGGAGTAAAAAAATTAAAAAAGAAATTAGAAAATAGAAGATTGTTATTATCACAGGAGGAATTATGGTACATTCTATCCCCTGGTATATTGTCCTAACGGTTAGTATACCTGAAACTTTTTTGTGTTTGTCTCTTGGGTTTAGCCTTTTTAATGTACCCGTTAACAACAAAGATAAATTAATCTTATCTATTTTAGCCGGAATATCATCTTATATTATTAGGAAGATTCCCCTTCTATTTGGTGTTCACACATTTATATTCCTAATATTTTTAGTCATATTAACCAGATTACTTTGCAAAATCGGCCTCATCCAATCTGTTATTTGCATTTTAGCAGGAATGATGATTGTAGGAATATTACAAAGTATTACTTCGCCTTTGATTATTGATTTGTCCGGAATAAATGTAAATGAAGTTAGCGATAAGCCCTGGATAAACCTTATATTATTTCTACCTTCCGGGCTTATTATGACACTGCTTTACTATCTAATCAAAAAGTTTAATTTGATATTATACGATTTAAAAATTTACTATGAAGGTTGATAAGTTTAATGGAAAATATATCCATCGTTTTAACAGTTTTAATGCAAACTTTTCTTATTATTGTTGTAAACCACTACATTTATATCCTTAATAATCCAGATACCTTAAAAATCTTACTTCCTTTTATTAACCTATTGATGTTTTTGTTGGTAAGCTTTTTATTAATTTCAATTAAAAAACTAGAAATTAATGCAAGAAGAAAAGTAGAAATCAATTTATTACGGGACCATCTTAAACAGATTGAAAACCTACTCTCGTCAATGCAAACTCAAAAACATGATCACACCAAACATATCCAAACTTTACAGGCTATGGTCCATTTGGGGGAAATTGAAGCGGCAAAAAAATATATTGATGGTATTGCTGAAAATTACTGGTACATGCAGGATATCATTAATGTAGGTCATCCTGCTTTGACAGCTTTATTAAACAGTAAGAGAAAAGTTGCGGAAATTAAAAAAATTGAATTTGATTTTAGCGTAAAATGTGATATTAGCATAATTCATATAACTTCCTGGGATTTATGCAGTATTATCGGCAACCTATTGGATAATGCGATTGAAGCAGTTACCAGCAATAATGGTCATAAACGGGTTGGTATGGAACTCAAATTGGAAGACAATAAGTATATGATTTATGTTTACAACAATGGTCCCACGTTAACTTCAGAAGAAAAAAGGAAAATATTTGAGCCGGGTTACACCACAAAAGATTCCATCGGTAGGGGTTATGGCCTTTACCTGATACAAAAGCTAGTTGAAAATTATCAGGGGAACATCCAAATTATTTCAGAGGATAAGACTACTTTTATTGTTTCAATTCCCCAAAAGGAGAAATGGTGATGATTAAAGGTATTTCTAAAAATCTGGCCAAATGGATGGGAAATCAGTTGGCCTCTAGGGAAGATGAGTTAGAAGTATATGCTTATGGACTGGAAATTATTCTGGGTGGGATCTTTAAAATAGGGTTACTATTATTGATTGCTTCTCAGCTGAATATCTTATCGACCACTGTACTTTGTACACTCGGATTTGTGGGAATCAGGTTTTTCGGCGGAGGAGTGCATTTATGTACTTACCCCAGATGTTTAGCAGGTAGTTTAACAATCCTATTAATATTAGGAAAAATTGCTGCTTTTAATTTAAGCGTGGATTTCCTTTTTATATTTATTTTTGCAACTCTCTGTTTAGGAGTTTATTCAATTATCAAACTAGTACCTGCCGGCACCCATAAGAAGACAGTTACCGATAAAAAGCTAAGAACCAAGCAAAAAATTAAAACCTCTATAATATTCATTATCTATCTAGTTATAATATTAATTTTTATGCGGTATCAACTAGTTTCTTGGGCTTTTTCAGTAGTTTTTGGGGTTCTAGCTAGCTTTTTCTTGATTACTCCTTTAGGTTATTTCTTTTTGCAAAGTATAGATAATCTTTTGGATTTATTACGTCAGAAACAAGGTACCCGGTTTGGCTAAAAAGACTCTATTTTGTACGAAATGGACACGAATATGGGCTAAATAGACAAAACAGGGGGAAATTTAACTGAAATATCGAATTGTTTTATTGTAATTAAAATTAAAATAGGAAAGGAGGACGTATGATGAAATATTTAACAAAATTTGCTTTTGTTTTAGCCAGTTTAGCGGTATTGGTAGCCGGTATAGGAATTAGTCCCAATAGCATGTGGTTTTGTCACGAACCGGATATACCCCCAAGTTTAAGAAATAAGGATTGAGGAACTGTGGTCAATATTTTGCTTTTAGAAGATGAAGCTTATACAAGAAAGTTTTTTAAACAGCTTTTAATAAATAATCCTTTAACAACAAATATTTATGATACATCAAATTGTAAAGAAGCTATTAAATTGGCGAAAGAGCATAAACCAGAAATTGCTATGTTAGATATTGAACTTGGGTCAACAGAGGCTATGAACGGATTAGATGCAGCGAAAATTATCTCTAACCTTTTACCAGACACAATTTTTGTTTTTGTTACAGGTTATACCAAATACGCAGTTGATTCCTTTGCCGTGCATCCTTTTGATTATATTATAAAGCCAGTAAATAAGGATCGTATTACTGAGGTTATCGCTAAAATTGTTAGCCGCTTGAATAATTCTGCTATTTCCAGAAAAGATAACAAGCTAACTTTTAAAAATAAGGATGAGACGTATTTTATTCATCCCAGGGATATTATCTTTATTGAAAGACAATCTAGAGATACCCTGGTCCATACTAAATATGGCGTTTATCCAGTCAATGACAATCTAACTAATTTCGAAGAAATGCTTGGTAATAACTTTTTACGGGTGCATCAGTCCTTTTTAATCAATCTGAGCAAAGTCAAAATGATCAAAAATCTTGCTAACAGGTCTTTTGATATTGAGTTTTTGGGATATAATAAAAAAGCTTCTATGAGTAGATATAAATTTGAAGAGTTCAAAGAAAAATTCGCCCCGTTACTTTAAGGTAAAGGGGCCAATTTAGCTGTTATGAGCCTCCCTTCAATTTCTTTAAAAAAGAAAAGATTTGATTAAAGGTATTTTTAAAAGCCGACCCGATGGATGTTGACCCCCTAGTAGTAATTTTAACTTCATTTTGATGTATAAATAGATTATAATACCTAAATAGGGGACAATAACATTTATTAGTTAATTTGTTAATAGTTGGGGTGAACATTAATGAAAAAAAGATTTGTATTTTTCATAATCTTATGTTTAATTTTGTTTATGTTTTCTTGTACAAGTAAGCAAAATGAAAATAAAAAAAAGGAATTTAAATTAGATTCAAGTACAAAGTCTCAAGAAGAATTGCATATAATCCAAGCACCTGAAACTCCACAAGACTTACCTAGGCCAGAAATTGAAGTATTTAATACCTTAACTCAAATTTCTAACCCAAAATTAACAATGTATTTGAAAAAATATCCTTTACTTTCATTTAAAGAACTACAGGTGTATTCACTTTCTCCTGGAGAAGAAGTTATAGTGCAATGTAATAAGGAGATAGATAAAGAAAGTCTTTTAAATGCATTTAAAAAAATAGCGCCTGATGAAGAGTGGGAATTGAGCTGGATTAATGGGAACATTGCAACTGTAAGCTTCTTTCCACCTAATAATTTAAAGAAAACTTATCAAGTATATCTTAGAAACATCAAAAGTATCGATGGTGATGAGATTATTATACCTGAATGTATTGATTTGATTGTAGCATCACAAACTAGTGTGTTTTGCATGAGCGATGATAATGGAAAAGAAGAGATAGGTAAAACTAATGGGGGCTTTATAGGTGGTAAAATATCCCCTGATGGTAAACTTGCAGTATTTTGGGAATGGAGTTCTTATTTCGGAGATGTCGCTGAAGTACGTTATTGGCTTCAAAACTGGGAAACAGGGGATAGAGTATATTTAACCGAAAATGTCCCCCGTGGTATAAAATGGTATCCTGATAATAGTTTCCAGATTAGTAACAAGAAGTTTAATTCTGGTGGAGAGCTTATAAAAGGGGATTTGGAAGAGAAAATTATCATTGGGTTCGATATAAGTACAAATGGCGATTTATCGTATGTTAGTATTAGTGACCCAAAAGAAAGTGTTTATTCTCTTGATTTATTCTACAAAAGGAATGAAGATACTGTTACTATTAAGAAATTCACATATCCAATATATTCTAAGAGTCACTTTCTATTATCTATGGATCCATCCTATAATCCTACCGATAATAAATTAGCCGTAGTACATAATTCTTCCATTGATGATAGCGTCCTTTCATCTAATATTTATATTATAGATCTTATTTCAGGAGAGAAACAACTTATATTTGAAGATGGAGAATATGTTTTATGGTCTCCTACCGGAGACTATTTAGCAATAGGCTACATAAATAATAAAATTGATATTGTTGCACTATCTGGCGAAAAAATAGGAAATTTTTCTGGTTATCATTTTAATTCGATTAAACAATGGATGCCTAATGGAAAATGTCTACTTATTGCAGATCCGACATATCGGAGAAATATTTTTGAATTAATAGATATTTTTTCTAAAGAAATAAAAGAATATAAAGGGACTCCATTAGGTTTTGATTTAAATAATAATTTATATTATATTGAGAAACCAGAATAGATTATAATAGATTACTTTAAAGGATAGAACACAGCAAATAAAAAACAGAGTAATTGTTGCAAGATAAAAATACAGAGGATACAATTGTACCCCCTGAAAATAGTAAACTATACTTTAAAAAAATAGATAGTGATACTGATAGCGTACCTTAGCACGCCTCCGATTTACCCCTTTTCAGCGCCTAGCTTTGCTCGCATTTGACCAGCTCTAGCTCTATATAATGGGGACACACCTGCTCCTTTTGCAGGTGTGTCCCCGTTCCTATTTTCGACTGCGGCCTTAGGCTTAAAATATGCCTAGCTATCCATCCCTTTTGAACTGCCTTTTCATTTTCACCTTTACACTATTTTCACTTTTCACTCTTACCTTTTCTTATTCACTTTTTTACTTTTTTAAAAATTTGGGAGGATTTTCGTTATGCATTTATCGAAAAATATTAATAAATACAGTTAGGGAGGAAAAGCATGAGTTTCTGGGAAGATATTTTAAGCCTTTTGGAAGAGTTTGTTTTTAGTGAGAGCATGTGGAGAATAGCAGGTGCTATTGGAACCATTATTCT
Organism: Clostridiaceae bacterium BRH_c20a; assembly: GCA_000961765.1. Classification (GTDB taxonomy): domain Bacteria; phylum Bacillota; class Peptococcia; order Peptococcales; family BICA1-8; genus BICA1-8. The sequence continues at coordinate 42,069 of LADT01000004.1, forward strand.
TACTTTACTATTAAGACAGGTGTTTGTAAAATTCATCGTTGGTTTATTTAAGAAGTTTACAAGAAAAACAAAAAGTAATATTGATGATCAACTTCTTGAGATACTTGAGAAGCCGGCCCGCTTCGCATTTATTATTTTAGGCATTTACCTCGCCGGACAGATTATTGAGTTTTCGCTTAATGTTCAGTTTTTTATTGGTAGAGTAACACGTTCATTAATTCTTTTTACCCTGTTTTGGGCAGCCTATCGGACTGCAACTACTTTTAGTATTTTATTTAAAAAGTTTACTGAGAATACTGAAACAAAGTTTGATGACATGCTGGCATCATTTTTAACTAATGGCCTTAAGGCAATGATTATAATAATCGGGAGTATTACAATTGTCCAGGTATGGTTTGAAGAAATTGCAGGCATCCTTACCGGTCTAGGTCTTGGAGGTCTCGCCTTTGCTCTTGCTGCCAAGGATACAGCCGCCAATCTCTTTGGGAGCATTACTATAATGATTGACCGACCCTTTGCAATAGGTGATTGGATTCAAACACCTCATGTAGAAGGAACAGTAGAAGAAATGGGGTTCAGAAGTACCAGGGTGCGAACCTTCGCCCAAGCACTTGTTACAATTCCCAACTCTGTGATGGGTAATGATCCTATTACTAACTGGTCAAGAATGGGTAAGAGAAGAATAAGCTACAGACTTGGGGTCACCTACAGCACCACATCTGAACAGATGAGAGAATGTGTAGCACGACTGAGAGGAATGCTTGAAGGACACCCGGAAGTTCATCCCCAGACAATTTTTGTGTATTTTGAAAGATTTGGAGATAGTGCCCTCGAAATTTTTCTTTACTTTTTCACCAATACAACAAACTGGCAAGAATTTCTGGAAGTTCAGGAGGATATTAATCTTAAAATAATGGATATTATTAAAGAACTTGATCTATCGGTGGCATTCCCCTCAAGGAGCATATATATTGAAAACACCGATAAAAAACTAGTGGCCAATAGCTAAGATTGTCAATCTTAGTGTTTAATCGAACTCACTAAATAAACCCTGCCGCCAGGCAGGGTCTATTAGACATCATTATTCTTTAGTTGCAGCTGCTTCGTCTTCAGCCCCGTCCCTATCTAAGGGGAGACCTGCTGCCCGCATTTTGTCTCTAAATTCATCTTCATATTCTGCGTAGGTATGAACCTTTACTGGATAATTCCAGGGGTTAATATGCCTTTCAGCACGGCTATTATTTGGCATATTTCTAGTAGGACTTAAGAAAATTCCGCCCATATGCATTAATTTACTAAAGGGTAAGTAGCTTATTAAAGTACATACCAGGAATAAATGAATATAGAATAAGACACTTACTCCTTCAGGAATGACAGGATTAAAGCTAAACAGACCTACAGTTAATTCCTTAATGGAAACCACATCAACCCTGTAAAAATACTTCATTAAAATTCCGGTAGTTGCTATACCCATTAGTACAAAGAGCGGGAAATAATCAGCCGCAAGGGATATATAGCGAACCTGGGGAATAAGAACCCGTCTGATAAACAGGAAAGTAACTGCAGCCAAAAGCAGTACACCAGTTATATAAAAATTCTGTAAGTCAACCATGAAGAAACCATCGACTTTTCCAATTAAAGTTACAAAAGCAGGTACAGGCTCTAAAAATAGCCTTAAGTGCCTTACTACTACTATCAAAAAGGACCAGTGAAAAACTAAGCCGGCTAACCAGAGCCATTTTTCCCATTGATAAGTCAGCTTTTTACCATCGACCATTTCAGCTTTAGTATTTTTGAATAATGAACGAAAAAACAATACTTCCAATGCCATCCTGACCATTGTCCAGGAAGTAGTGGCTGGATTATCAATTTTATTATCTTTAATCCAGGGTAATGATTTTTGCTGGCCGCTGGTTGTAGTTATCCTAAAGGGGACTGGAGCCTTAGCCCATTTAACCACCTTGAGGATAAACCCAATTATAAATGTAGCTAGAGCTAAATAGGGTATTATTACTCCGAAGAGAAAACTTAAACCCAAAGCCTCTACACCCAGAAAAACAGCTAAAATGAGCGCCGCAACTATGAGTAAAGAAAAATTGAGACCCATTAACAATCCCTCATTTCCTGTTTATTAAAACTTGCATTAGCAAAATCCGATTCTCTCTTAACCGAAACAACCATCTTATAAAAAAGACTTGCAATCATAATGCCTAACGCCCAAATACCAATACTAATTAAGACTTCATGTATTCCCGGGATATATGGGGTTATCTCACCAAAGGGATTTTCAGATAATCCACCAATTACAAAAGTTAAGCCTTTTTCAATGAACATTGAGACAAAGACAAATATACAGGCAATAATTAATGTCTTATCATTTTCCCGTGTTTTACGGGGAATTAATAATCCTAATGCAAGCACTGCCAAAATCACAAATATCCACATTATAGCAACAAATTGACTATAGCCGTGTGCACCTACAAATAAATACTGAAGTGTCACCATATGGCCTGGCACTTGACTGAAGAAAGCAGTAAAGAACTCCACGGCAACCATGAAAATGCTAATAGACATGGCATAAGTTATTATTAGAGCTAATTTTTGAATAGCCTTTTTGCCGGCATCAAAGCCAGCAAACTTTTTAAGCAAAAAGCAAATTAGGATCAACAATGCGGGACCTGTGGCAAAAGCAGACGCCAAAAACTTCGGAGCAATTAATGCTGTTAACCAGTAGTGGCGGCCGGGTAGACCAGCATATAAGAAAGCAGTCACCGTATGAATACTTACCGCCCAAGGAATTGAAATTATAATCAGAGTTTTTACCCATTTAGGTGGATTAACACCTTTGCTTTCAGCTTCCAAAACATTCCAGCCAATAAAGATATTTAAGAGCAAGTAGCCGGTTAATACAGTTGCATCCCAAAACATCGGTGAGTTAAATGTTGGGTATAAGAACATATTCAGTACACGCATGGGCATACCCATATCAACAATAATAAAGAGCATACACATAATTACAGCAGAAACAGCCAAAAACTCTCCTACAACTGTAATCCGGCCAAACTCTTTTACATTATGCAAATAATAAGGTAATACTAGCATAACTGCCGATGCAGCTACTCCAACAAAAAAGGTGAATTGGCCTATATATAAACCCCACGATATATCCCGACTTAGTCCAGTAACAGTTAAACCTTGATCTAACTGATGGAGGTAGGAGTTAAAACCTACTCCCACTAGAACTACTAAGGATAGTATCCAGTACCAAAATATTCTATTATTTTCTTTTATTAATGCCTTTTCTAGCATGGTTCCTCCCCCTCCTTATAAAATATAAAATACTTTCGGCTTAGTCCCTAAACTTGGCTTTCTCTGAACAGTAAATTGAGTGTCTAGAACTTTACGAACTTCTGAGTTTGGATCGTCTAGATCACCAAAAACTAATCCACCATTTGTACTAGCCTCAACACAAGCTGGAAGTAAACCTTTAGCCAAACGTTCAGAACAGAAGTTACACTTTTCTACAACTCCTTTAGTCCTCGTTGGGTAATTGGGGTTAATTTCTTCTATATAAGGACGGGGATCTTTAAAGTTGAAGCTTCTGGCTCCGTAAGGACAACCGGCCATACAATATCGGCAGCCAATACAACGATGGTAATCCATCATTATAATTCCCTCTTTATTTTTAAATGTAGCTTTTGTTGGACATACCCTGACACAAACCGGATTTTCACATTGGTTGCATAAAGCTAAAAAATGCCTGTGCTCCATTTCTTTATTCATAAAGTCATGTTTGTTATCATGGAAAAGGTGTCCGTATTTATCGGTCCAAATCCACTTCACTTCTTCTTTTTTATTATCGATGTTAGGAACATTGTGTTCCTTATGACAAGCCATGGTACAGGCTTCCACATCTTTTTCAAGCTTGTTCATATCAACTACCATGGCCCAGTTTTTTGCAGTTAAAGCATTAGGGCCGGGAGCATATTTGCCTTTAACTCCGGCTAAAACACTCTTGGCAGGTGCAATACTCAAACCTAAGGCCAAAACTCCACCAGCTTTTAGAAACTTCCTTCTATTAATATCCATTTACCTAATCACCTCCGGCGCAACATGGCAATCCCAACAGTTGGGCTCTACCTCAGCATAGGTATGACAAGCATCACAGAATTGTTCTTTATTTGAGTGACAGTCAAGGCAGGTATTTTGCAGGCTCATATCATATTCTTGGCCATCTTTTTGGGAAACATATACTCGATTACCGTCTCTAACTACAGCTACTTTCCAATCACTTAAAAGCTGCATATGGTTATTACGCATAAACTCCACTGTTTCAATTGGTTCCTTTTTTATTAGCTCATTAATTTTAGGGGTATCAAGACTGAGCTTAGGCGCTTCATTAGCCTTACCGGCACCTAGTACAAAAGGAAAAGTAAAGATGCCCACAAAAATAATCAGACCAATAATAATATTTCGGGAATTATACATCATTATCTTCCTCCGTTCCTATAGGCTCAAAACGCAAGCTTTCTTCCCGTTCCTTTTCCCCTTTCATCACAAGGGCATTACCAACCAGTTCATGAACACCACAAACATTTACATCAGGTACCCAGTAATGCATTAATGGGGGTAGTACCGCTCGGTCAATGGCACATACACAGGAGAGCATGTTCACCCCGTGCTTTTCATGGACATATTTAACAGCATTTGCTCGGGGGAGGCCGCCCCGCATACGCATTTCCATATTTTCGTCTGCACCTAGACCTGCCCCGCCACCACAGCAGAAGGTTTTTTCTCTAATAGTTTCCTCAGGCATCTCATAGAAATTATTGCAGACATTTTTCAGTATATACCGCGGTTCTTCTAACAAGCCCATTGCTCTAGCCGGGTTACAGGAATCATGATAAGTAACTACATGCTTATTATTACGGCTAGGGTCAAGCTTAATTTTATTGTTTTGAATTAAGTCCGCAGTAAATTCGGTGATATGAATCATCTTTGTAGATTTAGCATGTTCAAATCTTGTGCCGGTAATTGCAGATACAGGAACCTCTAAGAAGTCGGCAGGTCCGTTCATGGTATCCATATATTGATTAATTACTCTCCACATATGGCCACATTCGCCACCTAGAATCCATTTTACTCCCAATCTTTTCGCTTCAGCATATATTTTTGAATTGAGCCTTTTCATCATTTCATGGGAAGTAAATAATCCGAAGTTACCACCCTCGGAAGCATAAGTGCTCAAGGTATAATCCAGACCTACTTCATGCATAAGCATTAATTGTCCCATCAAACTATGGGTACCCGGATCAGCAAATACATCACCGGAAGGAGGCACAAACAGTACTTCTGCTCCTTTTCTATTAAAAGAAAGATCTAGCTGCACACCAGTAATATCAGCAATATCATCGGTTAACATTTCAAAGGAGTCAACCAGCCCATGGGGTTGAATGCCTAAGTGATTACCTTTTTTATAACAATTAGCTACCGGAGTCACAACCCAGTCAATATTTAAGCCCACGAGGTTTAAGAGTTCTCTCCCAATCATGGTTATTTCTGCGGTATCTATACCGTAAGGACAGAATACGGAACAACGGCGACATTCAGTACATTGGAAGAAATAGTAGAACCATTCTTTTAAAACAGCGGGTGTCAATTCCCGAGCACCGGCAAATTTGCCAAATATTTTTCCGGCAGTTGTAAAATCTTTTCTATATACCGATCTTAAGAGCTCAGCCCGTAAAACCGGCATGTTTTTCGGGTCACCTGAGCCCAGATAAAAATGACATTTATCTGCACAAGCACCACATCTGACGCAAGTATCCATAAATAATTGCAGTGACCGGAATTTTCCTAATCTTTCTCTTAACCCTTCTAAAATAATTTCTTTCCAATTTTCGGGCAATTTCCAATCTTCATCTTCCGGTGACCACTGTCTTGGATTAGCTAAGCCTACTGTTTCTAAGCTTTCTGCCTTACCTGCATAAAGCCATGTGCCTGGCTTGAAATCCACAGGGGTTTCCTGCCAGCCTGTTTTGGGCGGCTGAAAATTAATTCTTAACAGTTCCTCTGTTTTAGGTAGTTTCGCCATTTTTACACCCCTCAATCAATGAAATATATCCAGTTTAATTATTGTATTGATTAATTCGCTCTAAGATATCACACCTGGTTTTTACTTCATGAAGTCTCATTTTATAGATAGTCTCACGACATTCTAAATAAATATTAAAAGCCAAAAGTATTGATTGGTCAACCTTATCTTCAAAATCAAGTAGCTCCTGCAAACATTTACCTTCCCGCAGTTCTTCGGCTAAGCCTTCTCGTACCACCCTTTTTAAAAGAAATAAAAAAGAAACAGCTTTAGAGGGTGATAGATCCTGTACTGCCGTAATTCGCAGAATTCTATCCAAAGCTTTAAATATCCTATCCTCATTCGCGTACTGACTTAACTCATCATAAATTTCATCTAAGCCTTCAAAAATATTATGGCCGATTGGATTAGCAAACTGACTTTTTTGATTACCAAAATGTCTTGCCGTTTCTTTTGGGTAAGTCTCGAGGACAAGATGGAACCATTTTGTTAACAGGGTATCTTTATTATCTGTTAAAAGGCTTTTGAGATCCAAAGCTGCTTGCTCCATCCTTTTCACCCCCTCTCAATAGGAAAAAAATTATTTCCCTTTTTCATGCTTAGGCATAACTATGAATCCCAGGAAGTAAATAACTAACACCTAAAAAAGTAAATATCACAGCCATAAAGCCAACAATAGATATTATCGCAGCTTTCTTACCTTTCCAGCCCCGTAGTCGAATATGAAGATAAGCGGAGTAAACAAACCAGGTTACTAGAGCCCAGGTTTCCTTAGGATCCCAGCTCCAGTAACGACCCCAGGAATACTCAGCCCAAACTGCACCAGTCACTAGCATAATAGTTAAAGCTGGCATACCTAGAAAAATCACCTTATAGGATAGTTCATCTAAAAGCTCCAAGCGGGGCATAATACTAGCCAGCCTATTAGGGGAATTCTCCCCGCCTAGCCAATCCTTTACTAAATACATTACAGATAAGGCAAAGGAAATAGCAAAGGCTCCATAGGCAAGAACGGCGGTTAGGACATGAATAATCAGCCATTTACTTCTCAAGGCTGGCATTGCAGGCCTTACCGTAACATCTAAGTTTACTAAAAATAGGAGGAGCAGAATTACGATAGGCAATACAAATAAAGCAGAAACTGATAAATCAAATTTATATTCAATAAATAAAAAGACCAGTGTAATGGCCCAAATAAAAAATAAGCCAAATTCAAATAGATTTCTTAGAGGTAGCCCGCTGATTAAAAGCCCCCTAATTACTAATAGTCCGGTATTAAGCACAAAAGCCAATACTATAAGCAATTTTGCAGTATTTTTTAAAGCTACCTTTGCATAAATAAAGGTAATAAAGTAAAACATAAATGCCAATACATAGGCCACTAAAAGAGCCACCATAAACGGTGTTTGTAAACTTTCCATTATTTCACCTTCATTCTTTCACTTATTTCTTCCGTTACCTCATCACGAACAGCCTTGATTTTACAATTAACTATTAAGTTTGCTTTTCCTTCTGTCAATGAAAATGCCACTTCTCGGTACCTACCTGTCCAGAAAAGGAAGGAAGCAAAAGTCATCAAAAGGAATCCCGCCATAACTACTAGAGTACCTGGGTCTTTTTTAACTCCCAGGACGGTGAAAGGATTAAGTTGCAGATAGGTTAGTACTGTATCATTAGGAAAATCTATTTTATCTCCATCCTTTAGGATAACCTTTTCGCTTAAATTATGACCCTCAAAAAAGCTAACTACTGCACCTTCTTCGGAATAGCTGATATTAAATGTCTTATCTTCCAGTTTAAATATTTTTTTATCTGGTACTTCATAGGTTCCCGGTTGAACCCCCGTAAGCTCAATTAAATGATAATATCCATAAGATTTCTGATAGAAAGATACACCTTGGTGTTTTAAAGGGGCATTTACCTTGGTAGCACCGCTTGCAGTCTTTTCATCATTAACGTAGATAATAAAATCAGTAATCCAGTTATCAATAGCGCCATCGGCATCATAGATTGTTTGAAAATCATTTACTTCGATGACCATGCCTGAAGCAACACTAGCAGGAACAACTGCTTTCTCGCCAACAAAACAGGTTACTTGGTCTTCGACACCTAAGGAGGTGAGGAAACCACCAATAAGTACTACTATTAATGATAAATGCAAAAGTTGGGGTGCTATCAGATTCCAAATTCCTTTTTGAGCTAATATGTTTTGTTGCCCCTCAGAAGAGCTTGTTTTTATTTTATAGCCTTTTTCCTTTAGATAATTCATCATTTTTTCGGTATCTTCAGGACCTGAAAAATCGAGGGTTTTAGCTCGTTCTTCATCAACCCTTGCAGGAAGCTTGTTAATCCTGTGCACAATGCCAGGTAGGCTCTTAAATGTGCATATCAGTAAATTTAGACAGAATAAAAACAGCAGTCCTCTGAACCAAAAGGCACTAAAGATCTCAATCTTAGGAAATAGTGTAGCAAAAACAGAGGCTAAAACCATAGCAGCAATTAAGGTAATCGCTAATTGGATGGAAGATAGAAATTTAATCATTTTTCAATTCCTTTCATGTTTGTACAATTTCTCACATTCATACTCTCAACTAATCAAAACAGTTTCTTATAACATTAGTTTATTAGCTTTGTCCACGAGAAACTCCTGCCTTATAGTTATTATAATTTTTAATTGCTATTATAAGCTAAACATGTGAAAACATTATTTTGGAAGGGGCACGCCTTTGTAGGGCCATGCTCTACTAAATTATACTTCTTTTCACTAAAAAATCCAGCATGTTTATCACCTATGGGCGCACTAAACCGTTTTTATAGTACAATTTGGAAACTGCACTTAATAATAAAAACCAGCAAACTCTAGTAAGTTACTGGTTTTATATTTGTTTTTCTCGCCCACGCGCTCACTCGCCCACTATTAGACTTTAAAAATGACCTCTTCTCAGTTTATTCTCCATTACCTTCTGTTCCAATATATTATCCATCAACTCATCTACTGAACCAAAGCTTCTTTGCAAAATATCCATATCCTTTAAACTAATCTGCTTTTTAATTGAGTTCATAGCTTTATCTTTAATTAGGGCTGCTTCCTCATCAGTGAGTTTACTATTAGCTCTACTATGCTTTAAGTCATCTACAAGAGTCTGAGATAAGGCAGTCACCGTGGCTAAAATTATTTGTTCAAGGTTTGTTAACGCTGCTTTTATTATACCATTGTTGGTTTGACTTATCACAAACCTAGCTAGAGCAATAAATACATAAGACAGAATTGTCGCTAAAATAGGGATCAATGTTAATATTAAATTGACCATAAAGCTTTCCCATTCCATATATTTTACACCTCCGAAATTATCTTCTTAATATTATTAATTATTGAAAGATAGTAATTGCTTTCCTGTTGAACTTGTTCTAAAATATCGTCTTTAATTAAATACACTCTGTTCCTTTCGCTATCCCATTCCACCTCAAAACCTAATACTTCCCCCAAAGGCCTGATAGCTACATATGTTGCTCCATTCTTTAGCTCAGCAGAAATATTTAGTTTTTTATTATTTAGATAAACCTCCACTTGCTCCATATTTAAAAATTGTCGTAAAGTTTCCATATCTAACGCCGGGCAAGCAGTTGCACTACCAACAAATTCGTTATGACCTTTAACCGCATCTATACCCAGTTCCAACCTATCCAGCAAGTTCCTTATTAATTCCCTGGCTGCCGCCTTTTGCTCTGTTCTTAATATCTCTATTGTAAAATCACCAACCAAACAGATACCAATAGATTGGCTATTGTAACCTTTAACATGATAGCTAGTAACATTAAGGTCATTAGTCCACTGAATCGTGCCGTCTTCCAAAATAACATAGTGATAACCAATTCCTGGCCAATCTAGACTATTTACATGATAACGAGCAAAACTAAAAGCATCCCCCCCTAAAGTAGCAGAATGATGTATCACTAGATACTTAATGCTGCTCTCTAACGTTCTTTTAGAATATTCCTTAGAAGGGTGTCTAGCTAATTGCTTCCGTACATCAATTATTTCCACCTTAACCACCTCATCATTTATTCTTTTTATTATATTTAAAAGCTAACTAAAAGGTGAAAAGCATCTGCTTAAATTTAGGGGCTAGTTCTTAGTGGCTAGGGGCTGGTTTGGTGACTGGTGACTGATGACTAGTGACTGGTGACTAGTGACTGGTGACTGGTGACTGGTGACTGGTGACTAGTGACTAGTGACTAGTGACTAGTGACTAGTGACTGGTCTATGGTCTATGGTCTATTTGTCATTGTTATGAAAGCTACTGATTGTTGCTATGTCATCCTGAGGGAGGTACGACTGAAGGATCTTAAGATTCTTCACTACGTAAGATCCTTCGCTATCGCTCAGGATGACAGGAATGCTTTCGTTTATAGTGGTGTGGTCAATACGTGATAATTGCGAGCACTTTATCAGCTACAAAGTATAACTTCCAGCCAATTAAGTGCCAAGGGTGGTAATCTCATCCTTTTCCCAGTGCCCCAAGGGGCCCGTGGTTAATGCAAATATATTTTATGCATGCATTTTTTCTTTTATATAGTAAACACTAAGAAAAAAAAGGGGTACCAAAACTATGACTTCCTTTAACTTTAGACCCCCCTTGTGCTTAAGCTGCGGAATTGCTTTAGAGCATAAAATTGAGACCCATAGGAGTAATGGATCTGTTTACCAAGTGGACTACTGTCCAAACTGCGGTGAAATATTTAATAGAATCGAGCTGTAATAGCTTTAGTCTTTGGTCGATAGACTATAGTTTATGGTCTATGGCCTATAGACTATAGACTATAGACTATAGTCTGATTTGAACAGAAAAGTTCCCGCCGATAGGGCGGGAACTGATTTCCTTGAACTCTGTGAAGTTGGGGTTATGCCTGTTCATCTTCTTAGTATTACCATTATTCTAATATATAATCTATCCCGACAGAGATTTTTTCAATTCACCTAGAGCCATTCTCTCTAACCGCGAAACCTGCATTTGCGATACACCTAAGAGCTGGGCCACTTTGCTTTGGGTCAAATCTTCGTAAAAGCGCATATAAATTACCTTCTTTTGAATCTCTTCTAGTTTATTTAGAGCATTAGCTACATCTTGTTTTGCTTCAATGGACTGCAAATTTACGTCTTCTCGACCCATAAATTGCATAAGTTCTGTTTTATTATCTTCCTTTTCTAACTGCTCTGATAAAGAAGTAGCTTTAGATGCGCGCTTAGCCTCTAAAACCTTCTCTACTTCTTCCTCGCTAAGACCTAAGGTAGAAGCAATTTCCTTAACACTAGGGGGTTGTCCTGTCCGTTGATAAATTTCCCCTTCTACTTTAGTAATATTTGTACTCAGCTCCCGGTACTTACGGGGAATACTTACGCGCCAGGTATAATCACGATAGTAGTTTAAGATTTTTCCGGTAACTGTTCTATATGCATAGGTTTTAAACCGGATTTCCTTCTCAGGGTCAAATCTATCTAGAGCCCCAACAACAGCTATCCTGGCTACCTGTAACAGGTCCTCCTTTTCCCAAGGAAGATAGCACTGGGTTTGGCACCAATACTTAATAAGAGGCTCCATTTTATGTAAAATAGCATTTAATAACTCTTCGGATTTATTTTTCTTATATTGTAAAACTAAATCTTCTAAGTCTATGGTCTTCATGTAAGCTTCCCCTCTTCGAAATAGACTACAGCTACAACAGCTCTACTGCGTCATTAATTCTATCCTCGGCAATATCTACGATTCGCCGATCAGGACCTATGTGGCGGGCAAAAGCAAATTTCATATCCGGGTAAGTGGTTTTAAGCCTTAATATTTTGCCTGGAATATCCCGATGCATGTGGTTTCCCACTGTTAAAAACATAGGCATAATTATTATTTTCTCAAATTTATCTTCTTCTAATAGTCCTTCAATAGCATCAACAAGGGAAGGCTTACCAAATTCTAAAAAAGCTACCTGGTATTTGTTATCTGGATTTTTCTCCTGCAGCTTAGCTGTAATATCCCTAATCTCATCATTGGCATCCTCTCTGCGACTGCCGTGACCTAAGATAATAATTCCATCCTTCATTATTATACCTCCTGGGCTTTACTGTAATTTTGTTTCTTTTGGTACCCCCGAGGGGTGATAATTTTCCCCTTTTCAATACTGGTTTCTGAGTTTCCGACAATTACTGTTGTCAGCATATCAATTTGATGACTTAACATATCTTTCAAAGTAGTAATTACTACCTCTTCATCACCCCTTTTAGCATTCCTCACGAGACCTACAGGGGTTTGGGGGTCTCTATGCCAAAGTATTATTTCTCTAGCTGTTTCAATGTTTTTTATCCGTCCCCTACTCTTTGGATTGTATAAAACTATAACCATGTCCCCGAGAGAAGCGGCTTCTAAACGGGTCATTATTTTATGCCAAGGAGTCAGCAAATCACTAAGACTGATCACTGCGAAGTCATGCATAAGGGGTGCCCCTAATGCAGCAGCGACAGCAGTGGCTGCAGTTACACCTGGTATTATTTCAACGGGAACTAAATCTTGGGCTAGTTCTAATACTATCCCGGCCATACCGTAAACACCAGGGTCACCGCTAGAAATAACAGCCACCTCTTTTCCTTCTAGTGCTATTTTCACAGACTGCCGAGCTCTTTCGATTTCCTTAGTCATTCCCGAATTTATTATTTCTTTGCCCTCTATGAGGTCCTCAATTAACTCTATATATGTACCATAACCAATAATTACATCTACTTTTTTTAAAACTTCACAGGCTTTAAAGGTCATATGGTCCCTATCTCCAGGCCCTATACCCACTACATAGATTATTCCACTCAAATACTTCTCCCCCTTACTTAAAGCCACCTTTTTTTACAAACAATAATGAGAGGTAATCACGCTGCCTCTGTGCAACATCTTGAAGATTAAAAGATAGATATTCATCAGAAAAACCGCAGCGCTCCCCAAATACCGCCTTTTCTTCCAAACCCTTCTCCTGTAAAATTGGATAGATTTCTGAAAAGGTCCGTCCTACTTTTAAGAAAATTATATTGTCAAAGCTATCTAGAGCTTGACCAATTTTATCTAAATCACTTATGCCCGGAATAATTAAAAAGCTTTCCTCGCCTTCTGCCAGTGACACCTGAGCCTGAGCAGCCAAAATATTAGGAGAGCTTATACCGGGAACTATCTCAACTTCAAGCTCAGCCAGTATCACCTTTAACTTCCGTACTAAATACACGAAGGTACTATATAAGGATGGGTCCCCTAGTGTAATAAATGCACAGTCCTGCCCCGACCTTAGTATATCTGATATTTTCAAGGCGGCTTCCTGCCAGTGTCCTTCCAGTACAGAGTCATCCCTAGTCATTGGTAGATAAAGTTCTGCAACACACCAATTCTTTTTTACCGCACCTGCGGCAATTTCCAAAGCAATACTTGGTTTGCCTGGCTGAGAAATAGGATAACATAAATAATCAATCTTTTTTAATATTCTTACTGCTTTTAAGGTTAATAATTCTGGGTCTCCCGGACCCACTCCTATACCGTATAGTTTACCCTGCAACTAAAACACCTCACTATTCATCCATATCTTCTATATCAGTAATATCTATATAGTCGGGCTCGACAGGAATTACAATACCGCAGATAATATATGTTAAAATACCCAAAAAGGGCCCAACAACAGGTATTAAGGATAATATAACCCAAGCAAGCCTTAAAATAGTGGTGTCTATGTTAAAATATTTGGCCAAACCTCCACATACGCCAAAGATTTTTTTGTCATTAACTGAACGATAAAGTTTTTTCACTTTAAACTCCCCCCTTTGAAAAACGACTTCGCCATTTTGTATCCTAAATTACTAGTGTAAGTTTTGATTGTTCTTTTTTAAATAGCTTATCATAAATTTCCTAAACCCGTACATAGTTAATTACGATTTAAAAATAGATTTGTTTCAACCCACTAAAAAATCTACCAATCACTAGTAACCATAGACCATAGACCATAGTCTATGGTCTATGGTCTATGGTCTAATTAAAAAGCACTCCCCCCTTATTTTTGAGGAGGAATGCTTTTTCAATTACTCATGATTAATTACAGCCTTATTAAGTGTCGGATACCAAACTACCTCTCCCCCGAAAAGCTCAGATACTAATCTCAGTGGTACCATAGTACGACTTTGGCGTATCTCTGGTGAGGAATCGCTTATTAAAAGCTGATTGTTTTTAAAAACTAGTTTTTTGTCAATCCATAAGTTCATGCTGTTTTCGTCCTTTTTAATAATAATCTTTTGGTCCACCATTTCCCACTCTACCCGGTAACCTAATTCTTGAGAAATAAACCTTAAGGGTACCATTATTCTTTCATTTTCATTTATGTAGGGCTTTATATCGGGAAAAGTAATTTCTTTAGCATTATAGAAAATCTGCAAATCATCTTTTCTCGGTTGTATCTGTTTTTTATTAACGCTCTCATTAATAATAGGTGCTGGAGTTGGGATTTCCTGAACTTTTACTGGCAAAGGATTAGAATCATCACTTCGGGATTTAATAAACATTTGAGTAATCATCATGCCATAAGGTCCACCTTTAACAACACCTATGCCAATATGGGTAAATTCCGGTTTGAGGATATTTGCTCTATGTCCAGGCGAGTTCATCAATGCTTCATGGGCCCCAGGCAAACTGGAATTACCTGCTAGGTTTTCACCCGCCATCGAGTAATCCACGCCATAATCTTTCATCATCGCAAAAGGATCACCATATGTAGGCGAAGTATGGGAGAAATAGTTTTTATCTATCATATCCTTTGACTTTAATCTAGCTACATCAACCAGTTTGGCATCCATCTTAAGTGGTGCCAGACCTGCCGTTGACCTTTCTTTATTTACTAAATCCAGCATTTGCTTTTCCAAATCCGCCTCACCGGAAACTGCCGCCATACCAGTGCTTGTCCAGATAATTAATACTAATAACGCAAGTAGAAACATTTTGCTAATACGCTTTGTGAACGCCCCAAAACAAAATATTGACAACAACTTTTTCATGATGGATCTTACCCCCTGATGTTTTTTGTTTACTATAGATATTCGTATTGCCCCAACTTTTCTATGGGTACTAGTTGTTGCCAATTTGTGGTTTATCATGAACACTTTTTGCAGTTGTTTTCCAAATCATTTACTATAGTTTCTATTTTATTTATTTCATTAAGAAGAAGGTGTAATACCTCGTCATTTAATGATTTTTCCATTTTCAGCAGATATAGTTGCAGAAAACCTTTGATTGTAGTTAATGGATTTAATATTTGATTAGCAATTTCACCGGGAGGTACCGTTTTACAGCAAGAACAATTTTTCTTGACCATTTCGAAAACCTCCAATTATTAACATTATATCTGATATGTACCTATTTCTAGGCAAAATTAAACAAGAGACTGCCAATTCATGGCAGCCAAAGTTTTTCATTAGTTGGTTATATTCCACCTAAGCGGATTATTCCGAGCTTCAGCAGGTGTGTCCATTAGTTCGGGACATTCCTCTACTCAAAGTGAGCCTCCGAACGAGGTGTGTCCCATTAGTTCGGGACATTCCTGCCTAAAGGGATTATCCCGAGCTTCAGCAGGTGTGTCCCATTAGTTCGGGACATTCCTGCCTAAAGGGATTATTCCGAGCTTCAGCAGGTGTGTCCCGTACCTACTTCAGTTCAATAAAGGCTTTCTCCCCTTCTGGTTTCTTATCAATAAGCTCAAGCTCATACATCCAGTCTATTACCTCTTGCCATCTTTTGAGCTCCTGTTGACCAAATTCCTGCATTAATGGCAGTAATATCTCTAAACTTTCGGTTTCTACCTCAGCATCTAAGGGAAACTGATCATTTTGGTTATCTAGGAGCAGTTGAAGTCCTTCTCTAGGATTATCCTGAACATATGACTGCCCTTTTTTGACTGCTTGCCAAAACTTATTAGCCAGGTTCTTATTCTCCTGAAGTAATTTCTCACTGGTAATTAAAATCAATTCATAATAATCAGGAACACCATACTGGACAGGGTCAATTATGTTAACACTATACCCTTCCTTCTCGATAAGTATTTTTTCGTGGTTGATAAATCCGCCACTAATGACATCAACTCTCTTTGTTACCATGGCTGGTATTAAATCCCAGCCTATATCAATTAAGTTCAGCTTAGCAATATCCCCACCATCATTTTTAACCGCCGTTTTTACTATAGCCTCGTATACAGGTAAAGAGTAGCCAACAGTTTTACCTTCTAAATCCTTAGGTCTTATTATATTTCCGGAGGCCCCCACCATTAAAGTATTCAAAGGATGATTTACTATAGACGCCACTGAAACTACCGGGATATCCTGAGCCCTAGCCATAACAAGCTGGGGTTGATAGCTGATGGCAAAATCTGTTTGTCCTGCAGCCACTAATTTCAATGGGTCACTGGTATCCGCAGGCATAAGAACTTGGACATTAAGACCTTCTTCAGCAAAATACCCTTTATCTAAGGCAGCATATAGAAAAGAATGGACAGCATTAGGATACCAATCCAACATAATCGATACTTCCTGCAGCCCTTTTTCTTCTTCCTTTTGATTGCAACCTGCTAAACCAAACATTGTTATTACAATAATTAAAATAATCAAGGCTCTTTTCATCAACTTTCACTCCTATTTTTTTTAGTTTGAAAATACCAAGGCATAAGGTTCTTTTCTAAAATATTCACAAACTTGAAAAGACCCATGCCTAACATGGCAAGAATTAAAACCGCGGCAAAAACTGCATCGGCCTGGAGATTACTTGCCATCCGCCTGCTGAAAACTCCTAAGCCTGCGTTACCCCCTAGCCATTCGCCAATTACAGCTCCTATAACACTTACTGCAGCACCTACCTTAAGTCCTGTGAAAAACCCAGGTAAGGCCGCAGGAACCCTAACCTTCCAAAAAATTTGCCTCGCATTTGCCCCCATAGTCTTTAAAAGATTTATATAGCGATAGTCAACATTTTTCAAACCGTCATAAGTATTTACAACTATCGGAAAAAATGTAATCAAAATTGTTATAGCAACTTTCCCAGGCAGGCCATAACCAAACCACATAATTACCACAGGAGATAAAACTATAATAGGTATAGTCTGAGAGGCTACCAGAAAAGGATATATACTCTTTTCTAGGATGGGCGCCTTGAGCATAAGCAAAGATAAAATAATAGAAATAATTACTGAAATTACTAAACCGACAATAACCTCCACTAAGGTAACTGGTAAATGGGTCAAAAAAAGCACTTTTTTAAGGGACCATAAAGCTATAAAAATTCTACTAGGTGGCGGCAAAATAAATATAGGTACTTTTAAAAAGACCACAACCAATTCCCAGACAGCTAAAAAAAGGATACCAGACACTATACCAATTTTATTTAAAATACTTTTTTTCATGTTATTCATCAGCACCACCCCAGACCATGTCAGCTAAAATTTGCTGCCTTAACTGGACAAAATCCAGGTTGCCCAACAGAGAGTGATTTCTAGGATATACAAAGGGCACTTGATAATGCTTTAACTTGCTATTAGGAACCATAGAGAATATATATATGCTCTGCCCTAAAAAAATTGCTTCTTCGACATCATGGGTTATAAAAATTATAGTAGGTTGAAATTTCTGCCACATAGTTATCAGCCATTCCTGCATCTTTAGCCTTGTCAATGCATCTAAAGAACTGAAAGGTTCATCAAGAAGCAATACCCTATGACCAGTCAATATGCTTCGCAAAAAAGCCACTCGCTGACGCATGCCACCGGATAACTGATGGGGATAGTAATTTTCAAACCCTTCCAAGCCAAATTCTCTTAGCAATTCTCGAACCTGCTGGTTTGCAGCACTTTTTTTTTCTCCTTTTATCTCTAAAGGCAGGGCTCCATTTTCTAGTACGGTCCGCCAAGGTAAGAGCAAATCTTCCTGGGGCATTAGACTGATATTTCCTAAAGGCAACTTTTTTAATCCATCCAGGAGAATACCCCCTGAAAAATCCGTGATTAACCCAGCCATTATTTCTAAGAGTGTTGTTTTACCACAACCACTAGGTCCAACTAAAGTAACAAATTCCCCCCTCTGCACGGTAAGGGAAAGCTTATCAAAGATCGGATGCTCCATCCCCTGATAACTATAATAAATTTCCTTTAATTTTACTTCCGTTATCACCATCCCCTTTCAAAAACGGCTATGCATTTTTACTTAATAATAAACCATATAAAAAAACCTCCTTACATGGATAGAAGGAGGCTTTTTACCAAAATCTCACTTCCCCACGCTGGAATTAACCAGATCAGGTCCAAAGGGTCAAAAACCTTTAGCGCGGTTTTTTCTCAGCCTATACTCTTATAAGCTCCCCTAGTGGAATATTTAATTTTATTTTTATCTTTTAGTAGGGTGGATTGAATTTTATATATCCTGCTGTTAATAACTGAAGGTCCTCATGGAGATTTACCCAAAAATATTTAACCCTCTCCCAGTGACTACTTAAATAAACCCTGTCGTCCCGACTAATATTTCCATCTAAACAGTGCTTTTCAAGATTATCTAGCTCTTCGTGATCAAGAATAACTGTATCCAGTAAAAGGTAGGTCTCATTAATCTCCTCAAGATTTAGAATCTGCTGCCATTCTAATTCTATCAACTTATATATAAGCCAATATGTTGCGAATGTTTTGCCTAATATTAAGCCTGCTATAGGATCAAAGGTTAGGGAGCCTTTCGCAAAGGATACTAAAATTGCAAGATTATATAAAGCCGCCTCCTGAGCTTCTTTTTTTACCTGGTCAGTAGTCTCTCCTGACTTTACACTTTCTTGGAAGGACTTAATTAAAGGCTCACTACTCATAGGTTTAATGGGTTTTAGAGAAAGATCAGGAAATCTATCCTGGTATTTTAGCAATTCTTCTGTCGCAAAAGCAATTGCAGTTGCAGATGTAAGCCAGTAAAAACTTTCGGAGTTAAATAGACTTAAAGACAAACTATCTTCCGGCTCCAATACATTGATAAAATTATGGAACTTCTGTCGCATAATTTCCCCACCTTAAATTGATTAGTTAATTACTAAGATATATACCCAACTTATCTAATATTAAAAATTCTTTATATTTATTTTCGTCCAGCAATATTTTTTAAGACAACCTTCAAGGAAAGCAGATTGCCCTTTTGATCATAATCAATCCTAACAATATCACCGGGAATAGCCTTGCCAGGTATTAAACCCAAGGGAACTATTGTTCTTTCCGGACCATTTGTAAAATAAACCAAGCCATCAGCAATTTTTTCTACAACCCATAACTGCTCCTGGTTCATAAATATTCCCCCATTAGAGCTCTTTAATTGCTATTTTACCACGTACCTAGCTTATTTGAAATATTAAATCCTAGTTTTTAAATTAATTGTCTATAAATTAGTTAGTATATTGACGTTTTTATAAGCAAATAGGATCTATTTCGCATTTATGTCTAAATTTGGTCCAATTCAAACATTTATTACTACTTACTGCTATTTGCATAAAAATATAATTAGCTGTAAAATATAAGCAAATGACAATAATTATCATTTAGGAGGTGGCGAGGATGAGTTTTTTCAACGACAAAATAGCTGTTGATCGGATTAGTAAAGCCCGTAAAGACTTTGAAATACTAAGCAAACCTACACAGCATTTTACTAAGTTGGAATTAGTCAACGGTTTTAAAAAATAGTGATAACCATTATCAATAAAAAATGTGCGACTACATAGTCACACATTTTTTATTTATTTAGTCCTGCCCCTCAATTGAACTTAAACCATGGGTCATAAAATGCTCTTTGAGGCCTTGAACTGTTTTTGAAGATACTCCTAATTCCTTAGCCATTTCTGTATCAGACATGTCTTTTTCAATTCCTGAAATAAGGTTGTCCATATTTACACCTACTTCTTCACACATAAACTTCAGGCTGGGTTCCCTGCTCCAGGGTGCACCACGGAATCCTTGAGTATATTCAGTTGGCCCCTGTTCATATTTTACTGTTACACCCTCAGCATCTAGACTCTCTAATGTAGCAGAACCTTCCTCCGTTGGTACAAATGCATTTCCTTTAACTTTTCTATTAGTTTCCGGTGTGTTTAATTTTTCTCCTATCATATATTTTTCTCCTTTCTTGGTACTTAACATTAGTCTTTCAAATTTCTTGAGAAAATATAAATCACTATTTGGGTGAATATTTTCCGTCTGACACAAACAATAGGTTATTTAGACAATTTTTTAGGCTTCTTGCCCAGGAAAAAGAAAAAAGACTATAGTCAAAGTTCCTAAAAAAGAACAATGATCCATACTCTTTTCTCGCCCACTCGCTCAC
>LADT01000009.1 GCA_000961765.1 Clostridiaceae bacterium BRH_c20a
CTATGGTCTATGGTCTATGGTCTATGGTCTATGGTCTATGGTCTATGGTCTATGGTCTTATTTGACTTTATCAATTCGTTTATTTAGCGTCAACTATTAATGCTTTAAATTACTTTTAGGCTAAGATGTTGCGTCTGACAATTACTACTGGATTAAGATTACGGGTCTGACACTTATATACTGGGTTATTATTATGCGTCTGACATTACTTTTGGGGCATACTTTTGCGTCTGCTAAAGATTGTTTCAGATGCAGACTTCTAGAACAAACATGCAATGGTTGTGTCAGACGCAATATTTAAACTTAAAAGTATTGTCAGACCAGTAATGTTACAGTGGTGTAAATCAGACGCAAAATCTATCCAATAGGATATCTTTTTAGAGTTCTTTTTGATATCCCAGATTGCGTAAAACATTATCTTTATTGCGCCAGTCTTCTTTAACCTTAACCCACAGTTCTAAAAATACCTTATTACCTAGCAGAAACTCTATATCCTTGCGGGCTTCTGAACCTATTTTCTTCAACAATTCACCTTTTTTGCCAATGACAATACCTTTCTGTGAATCCCTTTCTACAAAGATGGTGGCTCCAATATAAATAGTATCATTACGGCGTTTTTCCATCATATCTAATATAACTGCTACACTGTGAGGTATTTCTTCCCGAGTAGAGCGCAATATTTTTTCTCTAATTAATTCAGTAATTACTACCTGTTCCGGTTGATCGGTAACAGCATCATCGGGATAATATTTAGGTCCTTCAGGTAGATATTCCTTAGTTTTATTAATAAGTCTTGCAATATTATCGCCTTGGAGAGCAGATATAGGAAAAACCTCGGCAAAATGCCCTCTTGATTGCCAGGAACTTATATTTTCAAGTATTTGTTCAGGCCTAAATAAGTCGGTTTTATTTAGAATCAAAAATACCGGTGTCTTAATCTTAGCTAACTTATCTATTATGTACTGCTCACCAGCTCCAAAACTAGAACTAGTATCTACCATATAATATATGATATCAACTTCTTCTAAAGTATTCTGTGCTATATCCACCATAAATTGTCCCAACCTATGCTTGGGTTTATGGATGCCGGGAGTATCCAAAAAAATTATTTGGGCTTCTTCCTGAGTCAGAATACCGGTTATTCTATTGCGAGTAGTCTGAGGCTTATCAGATATAATTGCAATTTTTCTATCCAGGATACTATTTAAAAGGGTGGATTTCCCGGCATTAGGTCTGCCGATTATGGCTACAAAGCCAGATTTCATAACTTTCGTTCCTCCTCAAGTTTAGCAGGGCTAAATGCTAAAGGTAATAATTCCTTAGCTTTATAAATTTTATATTCACCAGATACATTAGCTAAAATGACATCTATATCCTCACCAAACTCGATAAATACTTGACGGCAGGGACCACAGGGCGAAGTTATTTCCTCAGTATCAGTTGATATTGCAATAGCCTTAAATTTTCTAAATCCTTCCGAAACGGCTTTAAAAATTGCAGTTCGTTCTCCACAATTGGTAAGACTGTAGCTCGCATTTTCAATATTACAGCCGGTAAAAACCTGCCCATCCTCTGTTAAAATAGCAGCCCCTACCCGAAATTGAGAGTAAGGAACATAGGCCATTTCTTTAGCTTCTGCAGCCTTTTGTACTAACTCTTCATAGCTAATCATCATTTTCCTCCTCTGGAGTACTATCTTTTGGTCGGTGCTCAGTATACAGGGACCAGGGACCAGTGTCTAGTATTCAGCAATTATAAGCAATTATATTAGATAGAATTTGCGTCTGACAATTGCTATCAGGTAAATATTACTCGTCTGACATTACTTAAGGGTTATTTATTGCGTCTGACACAAGCATTACATGTTTATTTTGTAGTAGTATAGATTTTCTTTAGGTCCTTCTTAACCTTAACCTAGCGAAGCGAAACCTTAACCTATGCATTATTTCTGTTGCACTGTAGCACTGTAGCACTGACGTGCTGTATAACCCTTGAGCTAATACGCTACATTAACATTGACTGGAACTACGCTTATCCAAGTATTACCTTCTTTCAGAGCAACCTCTTCTCCTTCGCTCTGGTAATACTTAGTCACACCGGCTTTTTTCTCCCAAATGCCCTGAATAACCTGACCTTCTGAAAAGAAGACAGCCTTGCCGGTACCATTTAGAGTTAGCTCTAGGCGACCTTCATCATCAATTACCCGGGCATTTATCATCTGAATAATAACATTTTTCGCTGTAAGCTGTTCACCTGTATTTAGCCAATGGGTGACACCACCGGTAAATCTTAAATATCGTTTAGTGTTGTCATCATAGAGATATTCTGCCCGAAAATCGCTATGTTGGTAACTAATACTAATCTTGTTAGATATATTACCCTTAAATTCTTCTTTGGAGCTTAAATATTTAAAATCAAAAATTTGACCATTTTCCCTAAAACCCTCCTGTAACGCTACACGCCGTAAAGTATTAGCATCAGAATAAAGGTTATAGGGAGCTTCTCTTTCATTAATACGCCAAAAAGCCCGGTCCACGCCACCTTCTAAACCGTTCAAATTACCAATCTCACCAAATTTTGCAAAGGCCTGGGGACTCCCTCCCGCGTGAACAAAAATAGGATCATATTCTTTACTAATATCTATATTATAATCCCTGGCACTCCTAATGGGGCCGATTAGCTCTGGTTCATATCTTGAAAAAACTGCCATAAAACGAGTAGTTCCCCCTTCAATAGGTAACTCAAAAACTAAATCAGCTTCATTAAGACCAGATTGGGGGCGTGCATTTAGGTCATTATCAATTACTACTACCAGATTCCTTTTTCTAGGTAGCTCTAGCCAATTCTCATCTTCCTCGCTTACTTCCTCTGTAATCGGTAAACTAGGCAATTCTACTTCTGGTTCTACCTCTTCTTCAACCTGCTGATGGGGTTTTAGCAAATCACCTATATAAGTAAAGCCTGCAACTCCTGCTATTATCCCAAAAACTAATAAAATAATAATAACAAAATTTTTTTTAAGCCAGTTCATCTTTTTTCTCCTCCTCATAAGGCGGTGCAAATACCCCGCCAGAGATAACCAGTTTTATCCCTTCTTCAACTGTCATTTCTAGAGGAATTATATCTTCTTTAGGTACAAGTAATAAAAATCCTGAGGTGGGGTTAGGCGTAGTAGGCAGAAAGACATTTACCATTTCATGTTTAGTCTTTGCTTGGACTTCCCCTTTAGAAGTTCCTGTGATAAAAGCTAAAGCATACAGACCTTTACGGGGATACTCTAAGAGTACAACCTTTTGGAAAGCACCTTTATCCTGGCTCATAAATGCTTCCACAATCTGCTTGACAGCATTATAAATAGATTTAACAACTGGCAAAGAGAGCATCATGCGTTCAAAAAAGCTGATTACTTTTTTACCCATGAAATTTCTAGCTAAGATACCAGTTAAAATAATGAAGATAATAGTAATTACAAAACCTACACCAGAAAATTCCCTGCTAAGCTGTTGGAGATAATTAAGTCCCGGAATGTACTTTGCAAAAGGGACTTTTCCTAATATTAAACTGTCGATAAAATTAAACAAAAGTAAAAAAACATAAATACTTACTACAGTGGGCAAAAGAACTGCCAACCCTGTCAGAAAATATTTTTGTATTTTTTTAATCACACACCAACAACTCCTTATTATATATCTTTTTCCTTCCAAACCTTAACTTTATCTACCCTCCGGCCTAAGGTTTTCTCTACTTTTATTTTAACATTTCCTAGGCTCAATTCCTCCCCCTCTTTGGGAAGATGACCTAATAAATGAAATACCAGGCCGCTTATGGTCTCAAAATCATCATCAGGCAAATCTATATTTAAGGATTCATTTATGTCATAAATACTTGCCCGAGCATCAACCCTAATAGAATCATCAGTAAGCATGACAATAGATTCCTCTTCGATATCAAACTCATCCTGGATATCACCAATAATTTCTTCAATAACATCTTCAATTGTGACTAGCCCGGCAGTACCTCCATATTCATCAATAACAATAGCCATATGTACTTTCGCCAGCCTGAGCTCTGCCAATAAATCCCTTACCTTTTTCGTTTCCGGAATATAATAGGCAGGACGCATAAGCTTGCGGATTTCTAATGCAGTAAAATCCTTGTTAATGTTTTTTAACAAATCCTTTGCATAAATTATCCCAATTATATTATCGGTAGTATCCTCATAGACGGGAATACGAGAATGCCCTGCATCAATAGCGATATTAACTACAATAGAAAATGACTCAGTTACATCAGTTACTATCATATCAATTCTAGGTGTCATTATTTCTCTAACTAATGTATCATCAAATTCAAAAATGCTGTTGATCATGGCTCGCTCACTTTCAGCTATGAGGCCTTCCTCTTGACCAACGTTAACTAAAAGCTTGAGTTCATCCTCTGTGATGAAGGGACCCTGTTTTGCATCACTGCCAGTTAACTTAAGCATTAAATTAGTTAAGACAGCCAGCACCTTAATTATGGGCATTAAAATTATGCTTAACACTCTAATAATATCAATTATATTTAAAGACCATTTTTCAGCATTCTGAGCTGCAATAGTTTTAGGCGCAACCTCACCAAAGATTAGCACTAGGATAGTCATAACCCCGGTAGCAATCCCCACGCCCCGGCTCCCGAAAATATCAATAGCCATAGAGGTAGCTATGGCGGATGCCCCAATATTTACTATGTTATTGCCAATTAAGATTGTAGCAATCAATCGATTTGGTTCATCAAGCATTTTCATAATAAGTTGGGCTTTTTTATTCCCTTCCTCTGCCATATGTAACACTCTAACTTTGTTGAGAGAAAACAAAGCAGTTTCAGTTGATGAAAAAAAGCCAGATAAAATTATTAATATAAAAAGAATAAATGTTTGTAGTAAAATATCAATACTCAAAAAAAATCCCCTTCCCCCATAATATAACGAGACCACTGAAAAAGTCCAATTCCGTGTCATTGCTATGAAGCTATTGATTGTTGCTGTGTCATCCTGAGGGAGAAACGACCGAAAGATCTTAAGATTCTTCACTACGTAAGATCCTTCGCTGTCGCTCAGGTAAGCAGGGTATCAAAATCATGTGTTCAGATTTTGTTTGCATCGCTTAGTTTTTTCACCTAATGACAAGCTTGGCTATTTGCCATATTACTTAACTTTTTCAGTGCCTTCTAATATAACGTCAGCAAATATGGCTAGTTGCCATTATCTATAGTGTTATTAGGAAAGGTCTGAAAAATACCTATATAATTCAGGTAGAAAAACAACCGCCCCAACTACTAAAGCGTTAAGGACGGCCACTAAAACTGCTCCTGCTGCTACATCTTTGGCTGCCTGAGCTAAAGGATGATGCTCACCGGTATATAAATCTATGGCTCTCTCAATTGAGGTATTTATCATTTCTAAAGTGAGTACTAAAGTAACACTAAATAATACTAACAACCATTGACTAGCAGATATCTGAAAAAACCAAGAAAGGACTAGTGCTAGTCCAGCCAATTTTAAGTGAATGCGAAAATGATTTTCATTTCTGACACAGTAGATAATACCACGTATGGCATTAGTGAGACTGTTTATAAAGTTTGATTTGTTTTTCATAGAAAATACCTCTGTAAGCGCTTATTCATGGACACTTATTGCCAGATATACTACTAGGCGAACATATTGCGTCTGAAATACACCCCTGCAACCTTATCGGTCTGACAATACTTTGGGGTTAATATCTTGCGTCTGACACAAGCATTGCATGTCTATTCCGTAGCCTTTTGAAGCTTATAGTCACTTATTAGTTTGTGTCAGACGCAATAGTATGCCCCCAAAGTAATGTCAGACGCGTAATGTTCACCCAGGAGTAATTGTCAGACGCAATAGTCTATCCCTATAGAAGTCATCCGCTACTCCCTAGTCAGCCCTACTGCCTCTAGCAGTTCTTCCTCTCTGCGGCGCATAACCTTCTGATCCTCATCGGTCATGTGGTCATAGCCTAGAAGGTGTAATAAACCGTGCACCATTAAATAGGCAATTTCCCGTTCCAGAGAATGATTATACTCTTGAGCTTGCCTCCAAGCAGTTTCAAGGGAGATTATTATATCACCCAAAAGAAGTTCTTCTTCACCATCTATTATAGTCAACTCATCTTCGCCAGCTTCTAAAAGGGCAAAGGAGAGAACATCAGTGGGCATGTCTTTCCCTCGATACTCTTTGTTCAATTCCTGAATTCCGTCATCATCCTTAAAAACCAGGCTGATTTCCGCCTGGGGATCAACATCCTCTAAAGACAGGCATTTTTCAGCAATTATTGAAAGGTCAGCCTCCCATTGGGGGTGCAGCGGGATTTTTTTCTGGTGGTTGGTTATTATCAGCGACACTTTTTTCACCTTTCTTTTCCATTGCTTTTAGCATATTCTCAGGATACTCTATCCTATGGTGGAAAATACCGTTTAATACCCGTACAAAAGCATTAGCTATTTTATCTAAGTCTTTAAAGGTAAGGTCACACTCGTCTAACTGTCCATCATTTAACCTGTCCTTAAGAATATTTCTGACTAGCCCTTCAATTTTTCCGGGTGTAGATTGTTTCATGGATCTTACTGCTGCCTCCACATTGTCAGCAAGCATTATGATAGCAGCCTCTTTACTTTGTGGCTTAGGAGCATCATAGCGATAATCTTCTTCATTGACAGTATCTTCTTTTTCCGATTCAAGTGCTTTATGATAAAAGAATTTCACCATGCTGGTACCGTGATGCTGAGCTACCATATCAATAATTATTTGGGGCAAACCATAGTTTTTACAAAGTTCCACACCATCTTTAACATGGGATGTAATAATCAGAGTACTTAATGGAGCAGCAATTTTATCATGGGGGTTTTCTGTCATTTGGTTTTCCACAAAGAAATAAGGTCTTTTTATTTTTCCCGCATCATGATAATATGCACCTACTCTTACCAGCAAGGAATCAGCTCCTATGGCATCAGCAGCAGCTTCCCCTAAGTTGCCAACTAAAATACTGTGATGGTATGTGCCAGGTGCCTCCATAAGCACCTTTTTTAAAAGTGGATGATTAGGAGTTGATAATTCTAGCAGCCGTACCGAAGTAGTAATGCCAAAACCGCTCTCCAAATAAGGCAATAAGCCAATAGTTAATATCGAAGAAAGAAGACCATTAGCAATTCCAAAGCCAGAGCCAATAATAATTAACTGCCAGCTTAAGTTGTTTAATAGACCTAAAGAAAGCACACTGGCAATATTAACCAATGCTATCCAAAGACCCGCCTTAGCTAAATCAGAGCGCTGGCTCAGATGGGAAACACTATAAACACCAACTAAACCGCCTGAAAGAGCAGTTAAAACAAAAGTCATACTTCCTGTAAATAAGCCAACAAACATAGTGAAAACTATAGTAGTAAAAATAGCCAGCTTCGTATCTAAAAGAATAGCTATTAGCATTGTTCCTGCCGCGATAGGAATCATATGGCCTACTTGTTCTGCTCGCTCAGGAACATTGCTCAGATTAATAGCCAAAATTAATTTCATTAGAACTAAAGTCACAACAACTAAAAGCATCATAAGAACTAAATAATTCTCATTACGGTATAGGTCCTTCTTATAATGCCTAAGGAACAAAGCCCCCAAGATCATCAGTAGTGCTGTAAAAATGGCAAGGCCCAAAAGAATATAAGTAGGTGAAGCATTATTCTTGTACCCCAACCATGTCAAAATGTTAACCTGCCGGTCTGTTAAAACATCGCCGGCACTTACTATTCGCTCATTTTTTTGAATTACTACATTAACAGGCTCTACCTCTTCCATAGCCTGTTGTCCTTTTTCCTCAGTAGCCTTCTCGCTAAAGGCCAAATTAGGTCTAAATTCAATTGCGCTTAAAGCACCCTTGATTAATTCCCGGTAGGAATTGTTTATTTCCAAAAGTTCAACCTCAGATAAAATTTTATCCTTAACTATCTGTAAATTCTCATTACTAACTCCGGAGTTGTAAGTATTGCTCACTATTCTTATTGCCTGGGCTTCCAGACTTTCAATTTGTTTAGGTTCTAAATTAAGAATTTCCTGCCATTGTTTTTCTGTAACAGTCCACTTCAAGGACTGCAAAGCATTTATTTTTTCATTTTCAGTTAATGAAGGGTTAATTATTACCCCTAAAACCCTTTTGAAGTTAGAGCTGATTGGATTCTTCATTTTCTCGCCAACTTCAGGGTTGAGCTCATAAACAGGCATAACCTTTTGATAAGCTTCCTGCCTCTTTTTTTCCGTTGCTTCTTCATCTTCAAAAGTAAGATATCTATTGGCGGAGATATCAATAGGACTAACTTGTCCAACCTCTAACGGCATTTGTTCAGGTAAAAAATGCAAGGCAAAAATACCCAGTGTTATTGAGAAAAATAGGATACTCCAAAGAAACCTTCGTACTTTAGTATATCCTAACCAATGGGTCACTAATTTAGGCGGTTTTATATCAAACTTTTTAAAAGCCATAGGGAGTTTACCTCCTCTCATCCACCTCTTCATTGTATAACTCATAGGCAGCTATTATCCTAGAAACAACTGGATGTCTTACTATATCAGCTCGGGTTAGATACTGAAAACTTATGTCGGAGATGGAATGCAGAATTTTTTGGATCAAAACCAAACCAGACACATTATTTTTAGGCAGGTCTACCTGTGTAATATCACCAGTTACAACAGCCTTCGAACCAAAACCAATCCGGGTTAAAAACATCTTCATCTGTTCCGGGGTGGTATTTTGGGCTTCATCCAGAATAATAAAGGAATCATCAAGGGTCCTGCCCCGCATATAGGCTAATGGAGCAATTTCGATTATCCGCTTTTCCATATAGCGCTGTGCAGTCTCCATACCCAAGACATCGTAGAGACCATCATATAAAGGTCTTAAATATGGATCTACCTTGTCCTGCATATCACCGGGCAGAAAGCCCAGCTTCTCTCCAGCTTCAACAGCCGGTCTCGTCAAAATTATCCGCTGAACATCTTTGTTTCTAAGGGCTTTGACAGCCATAACAACAGCTAAATAAGTTTTACCGGTACCAGCCGGACCAATACCAAAAACTATATCATTTTCCTTAATAGCTTTGATATATTTATACTGCCCCAGTGTTTTAGAGCGAATTTGTTTGCCGCGGGAAGTAATCTGCAGTACTTCCGATAGATACTGTGAAATCTTTTCATCAGTTTCCTGGGAAATTAAAGTTAAAGCATAATTTATATCGGTTAGATTAATTGCTTTGCTATTGATTAGCTCAATCAAATGGTCAAATAATTGTTTAGCCGCGTGGACCTCCTCCTGAGAGCCTGATAATACTATCTCGTCACCCCGAGTAACAATTTTTGCCGAGAGATTTTTCTCGATAAATTTAAGATTCATATCCTGCATACCAAAAAGCATTGCTGCTTGATTATTATCTTTTAAGGATATTTTTACTTGATGGTTATTGGACAAAATTTACATGACCTCCTAAATAAGTGACTAGTGGCTAGACCCTACAGTGCTACAGTTCTACAGTGCTACAGTTCTACAGAAAAATCCTAGGTTAAGGTTTCGCTTCGCTAGGCTAAGGTTGAGCAAAATTAACATTAAAACACCTGCTTAGCCTTAACCTCAGCCTTAACCTGTCCCGAGGGGACATTATTATATTATTATACCCCATTAAATCAACGGGCGCCAACATCTGTTATGAGTTGGGGTACTGCAACATTCTCTATGCACTCCCAGATAACCTCTACTGCTACGGAATTTTTATCTTCACTAGGCAGAAGATTAACGGATTTTTGTATTACCTTAACATCCGTAGATAAAATAGCCGTTAAATCTTTTTCTGCCCTCTTAATAGCCTCCCGATAGGCTCCTTCAAGCCCATAACTATTTACCAAATGTTTTTCTTCCCAATAGATATTTGTAATTAATTCGACAGGCACATGGATATTCCTCCAAGGAATAATTTTATTGGAATTAGTTTCCAATGAATAATGCTCATAAGAAGGTGTCTTTTCTCCTTTTAATACTATCTGTTTTTCCCCGATTTTTAGAACTACTTGTTCAAGCTTAGCCCCTGTTTTTATAATTTCCGTTTCTACAAGGGAGCAGGAATTTCTTCTGACATGCATTACTTTAGCTCTTACAATTCCCTTAGATCTCACTAACTGGGGTTGACCTCCATGAGTATATGTGCCATCATCATTCAAATGTATTTCGGGATAGACATAACCTGAAATAAGAATTTGGTCCCTTTCGATCCTATCCCCCTCTTTAACTTGAGGAGTGCCCAAAAGTACCAGCATTTCAGCAATCGTTCCCGCTTCCTTAGCTACTAAATGAGCAAATTTATGTTCATTAGTTTTAGGAATTAAGACCTTCTCCGATATTTCTATAGTTGCCTTTGTGCCTTGAATACTAATCCCTACCCAAGCCAGCTTTGGGTGTGAATCCTGCATACCAGCCTCAATTTTATCCAAATCAATCCTTTTTATAACTGTCCCCGACTTCAAACCCCATTGTGCTGCTAAATTTTTTATTTCATTTACTGTTAGATCCTCTGCGCCTTTAACTTCAATAACCCAAATAAATGATGTTAAAATATATAGACTTAGTAAAAACATCATGCTTCCCATAGCTAAGGTTTTTCTGGCTTTTACCCTCTTTATATGAAAAGGTAGGCCGCAGCGTTCATAAATACTAACTCTACATCTGCACATTCGGGCTATTTTAGCCAGTGGTTTAAATGCATAAAGCCTAATTTTCAGACTAATTTTCCTTTCTCCGATTTGTACAATATCCCATAAAAAAATTCCCCGTGTTAAAGCCATGTTAATTACTTTCTCGGGAAATTGACCTTCAATTATTATAATCAAATAACCTACCAAATAGGAATACCATCTCAATTTTCTTCAACCTCCTCAGTTAAGGTTAAGGTTAAGGTTAAGGTTAAGCTTTTTCTTAGCCTCAACCTCAGCCTTAACCTGTTCCGTCAGGAACTATCTCCCAAAGCCTACTTCCTGGATTCTCCCCTCAATATATATTTCCTCAACACTAATATTTCGCAAAACCAAATTTTCCCCCTTAATAATTAACTGCCCCAATGAGGTACTCAGCCTTACTAATGCACTTGTATATTCAATAATACCCCGGTGATTTTCAATATAAATTTGAATATCTCCGATTATAGTTAGTTTAGGTAAATCTAACATTACATCTCTAGGAATATCTAAAACACTAGAAAATCTATTTTTTAGCTTATTCTTGTTCATAAAAGGCATAAGAAAACCCCCTTTTCCTAATAAATTTATGCAGGAAAAAAGGGGGATATGCTAATAAGTAAATGGCTAGTGGCTAGTTTTTGGTGGTGAGCCACAAGCGAACGAAACCTTAACCTAGCGTAGCGAAATTTTAATTTCTATTTCTCATCTTTCTCACCAATATTTATAGTATCCATGGTAAAGGGTATTTTAGGGTCATCTGAAACATCAATCATTCCTTTGATATCATCTTCATATAAATCTATGTATAAATTATGGTTTTTATCAACACTGGCTAAAGCAACCTTATTTAAAGACAAAATATCTTGCTTATTTAACTGTTTTTTCAACCATTTGCCATCTAAACCCATTCTCTCCAAATTAGAATAAATCAACTGTCCATCAATAATAATTTCTACTGGTAAACCTTCAGAATCATAGGCAATATTTAAGTCTTCTCGTGTTGGAGTATCCTTATTTGCTTTTTTTAAAATGCTTATTTTCCCGCTTGTCTCAATAATTGCATACTCTAGATCATTTATATCAAATATATCCTTAGCACGAAGCTCTGAAGTGAATTCATCAATGTTATAATGCATTTTTTTTAAGTTATTTTCTAGAATTTGGCCATCTTGTACAACAATCACCGGCTCACCAGCTATTATCTTTCTTAATGGCCTATTTTTTAAGGAAATAATGGACATGGAAAAAGTTAACAACCCAAAGAAAACTAAACCAATTAAATGCTGCCACATTAGTTGATCCGTATCAGTTGCCATTGTTGCAGCAATAGAACCAAAGGTAATGCCAGTGATATATTCATAATAGGTTAGTTGGGAAATTTGCTGTTTGCCCAATAGTTTTGTTATAAATAAAATTGTAAAGAAGGCCAAACAAGTTTGAAGTAAAATTTTCAGCAATAGATTCATTATTAACCCTCGATCCACACTTTATTGCATATTGATATGTTGCCCTATACATCTAAAAAAAATAAGCCTGCATATGCAGACTTATCCTTTTACCTATAATTAAATTTCTTTTTTGACCTCGGCGGTCCTAATACCTCAGACCAGATCATACCGTTTATTACTGATGTTTTATCCAAAGCAATACTCTGACCTTTAGCCTGCCACTGGCTTTCTTGAATTTCAATAACTGTAGGAGCAGTCATTTCCCTTACCTTGGGCATTTGTTTAACTGGTGATTTTTCCACTTTATCTTCATTAAAAACCGATTTGCTCTTTGCATTAATTTGTCTTTTTGTTTCTTTTACAACATCCCCACCGGGTATCTCTAAGGGAAACGGAAACCAACTCGGCATTGACATTGGCTCTGCTTTAGGCTCCGGCCTAGCTTCCCGTCTCACTTCTCTACTCTCTTGTTCTTTAACTAGAGGCCTGACCGTATTTTTCGACCATGGTTCACTTCTGCGGCGATCTTCAGACTTCCTCTTTGCAACTTTACTATTCTGTAGGCCTCTGAAAATAAACCACAGAAAAATAATAATCCCTAATGCATCAAACTTCAGGTCCACCACCACCTTCCAAAAATTTCTCTTGGGTTTAGTTAGTTATCAGTGGGTAAGCTTATATACTATACAGATTGTCCGTGTGGCGGCTCTTGGGTAATTCATATCGTCCGTGCCACAGTGCCACCGAAAAATAATTTGGTATACTCGATGACACATCCCAGTAATATGCCATGCATCGTGACACGTCAACAAATCTTAACATTCATGGTCACACGAACTACTCAGCTAGCTTATTATCTATTCCTTGCCAGGGTTATCCGAGTTTGTAGTTTTAGCTATATTTTCCCGCATCGATGTATCAGCTAAGATATTTTGCATGTTAAAATAATCCATTACTCCAACTTTGCCTTCCCGTAAAGCTTGAGCCATTGCTCTAGGCACTTCTGCTTCCGCTTCTACAACCTTTGCTCTCATTTCCTGAACACGGGCCTTCATCTCTTGTTCCGTGGCCACAGCCATAGCCCGACGCTCTTCTGCTTTAGCTTGAGCTATTTTCTTATCGGCTTCTGCTTGGTCGGTTTGCAGTTCTGCTCCAATGTTTTTACCAACATCTACATCTGCAATATCAATGGACAATATTTCAAAGGCAGTACCAGAATCTAATCCTTTAGCAAGTACTGTTTTGGAAATGCTATCGGGGTTTTCTAATACATTCTTATGGGAAACAGCACTACCAATAGTTGTGACAATACCTTCACCAACCCTGGCAATGATAGTCTCTTCACCTGCTCCCCCTACTAGACGCTCAATATTTGCTCTTACTGTGACCCTAGCTGTAGCTTTTACTTGAATACCATCTTTAGCCATAGCAGTTACTATAGGAGTCTCGATAACCTTAGGCGTAACAGAAACAGTAACAGCTTCTTTTACATTTCTACCTGCTAGGTCAATAGCCGCCGCCCGAGAAAAATTAAGGTCAATTCCTGCTCTTTGAGCCGCAATTAAAGCATCAACAACTCTGTCAACATTACCGCCAGCTAGATAATGGGCTTCCAGCTTGGATGTGTCTACATCAATACCTGCTTTAACAGCTTTAATAAGTGGCATTACTATTTTCGAAGGTGCTACTCTCCTTAAACGCATTCCAATTAAAGTAAATAGACCTACTTTAACACCTGCAGCCAAAGCTGAAATCCACAGCCCTACCGGAATAAAGGTAAACAAAATGACAACCGCCAAAACAGCAAAAACAAACAAAACTAAAAGGGATATGTCTAAAAACATATAATTCCTCCTCAATCAATAATTTTTTTAACTATTACCCTATTACCTTCTACTTTAATGATTTTTATCCTGCTTTCTCTTTCGATATATTCCCCTGAAGAAACAACGTCTATTCGTGTACCATCTGCTAGTTCCCCAGTTCCTGCCGGCCTTAGGTTTGTTAACGCCCTGCCTTCTTGACCAACATACTTTAATAAATCCTGACTACTTGCAATATAACCTTCCTCAGTAACTAATTTATTACCCAAAATAATTCTTTTCCAAAAGTTCCTCGCTGTTAAGTACTTCATACTAACCAGGATTATAATAATTGTTCCAACTATAGCTATTGTTAAGGAAACTAAGGCTGCCTCCAAGCTAGGAGAAACTAGAAATATACTTGTAATAAAAGCCAATAGTCCCCCTATCCCGAAAATACCGAAACCAGGAACAAAAGCTTCTACTACCATAAGGATTAATCCTAATACAAAAAGCAGAATAGCTTCCCACCCGGAAAACCCGGCAATAAGATGCCCTCCAAAAAACAAAACCAGTGATGCAAGTCCCACTATACCAAATAAGCCAAATCCAACACTAATTATTTCAATAATCAAACCGGCAATACCTATTGTCAAAAGAACGGGAGCAACGAATGGATTTGTGATCAGACGTGAGATTCTTTCAGCAATAGTAGGATCTGCAGAAATAATTTGGGCGTCTTCGAGACCAAGGATTTCTAAGAGTTCTGCTCGATTAGCAACCTGATAATCAGCCATACCTAATCTGACAGCATCTTTAGGAGTAAGGGTTAATAATTTACCCTTGGCAATAATACCTTCGATTTCCATATCACGGTCAGCAAAAGCTTTGGCTATTTCCGGGTCGCGACCGTGGGCTTCAGCTACTGATGCCAGTTCTTCTTTCCAAGCGGAAAGGATTTTTTCATCGGCCCGCTCTGTGCCAACCCTTGGTTCTGCATCACCTAGGGTTGACCCTGGCTGCATAGCAATATGATCACTAGTTAAGGCTATATATGATCCCGCAGAAAGAGCCTGACTTTTCACAAGGGCTGCAGTAGGAATATCTGAACCCATAACGATATCCTTAATTTCTTTGGCAGCATCAATTCTCCCACCGGGAGTATCAATTTCTAAAATTATAAAATCTACATTTTCTTCCTTTGCATCTGTAAATGCCCTTTGCACAAAAGATGATAATCCCCTTTCCACTGTTTTTTCTATAGGAACAATCATGACTTTCTTGGGCGCAGCCTGAGCTATGGGCGAAATTAAGACAAGCAATATCAGTAGAGCTAAGGTTAAGGCAATAATCCTTTTGAACAAATAAAATCACCCCTTTCCGTCAATTATTTTAGTGCTTCTATTAATTATACCCTAAAATAGTAACTAGTTACCAATGATTTAAAATAAAGCTCAAAGATTAAATTTAAATATAAAATCTAAAAGGCAGTCCAAATAGACTGCCTTAGTTTAATAACTCACTATTAATCTGATTTTATGCAAATTTCTTTTTATTTTTTCTCGCTGCTTCTGATTTTTTCTTACGTTTAACACTAGGCTTTTCATAGTGTTCACGTTTACGGCACTCAGATAATACTCCGGATTTTTGGCATGACCTTTTAAATCTACGAAGTGCACTATCTAAAGTTTCATTTTTACCTACAAAAACCTCACTCACTAATATCCCTCCCTCCACTACTAACCCTTAAGTAAGTTCAAATTAAACGGATTAGCCAACTAGGGGATTTTTAAAAATTACACATTGCTAATTATACTAAAATTTGCAAATATAATCAAGCACTAACCTGGCGGCCATCTCATTTCTCTACCACCAATTAAGTGGAAATGAAGATGACCTACTGTCTGACCACCATTATCCCTACAATTATTAACAATGCGATAGCCTTCATCTTCAATCCCTTTTTCTTGAGCAATTTTTTGCATAGTTTTAAATAGAGTAGTAATTAGAAGAAAATCCTCTCCATGGACGGAAGCCATATCACTAATATGCTTTTTGGGAATGACCAATACATGGATAGGTGCTTGAGGCTGGATATCATTAAAAGCTAGTACTGATTCATCTTCATAAATAATCTGAGCTGGAATCTCTTTATTTACTATTTTACAAAATATGCAATCGGACATACTTTCACCTCCCCATGCATAAACTACAGAACCTACAGTGCTACAGTGCTACAGTGCTACAGAAGAATACCTAGGTTAAGGTTAAGGTCTATGGTCTATGGTCTATCAACTATCAACTATCAACTATCAACTATCAACTATCAACTATCAACTATCAACTATCGACTATTACCCACAGCCCATTCTCTCACTTAATAATAATATACTCTTTAAAACTCCATAAGGTAATAACTACTCTTATTATTTATTTCTACATAAGTTGTTTTAGTTCCTGCTGTAATTAGGCTCACCCTGAACATAATTTTTTTCCAGAGCTTTTAATTTTATAGGAACAATTATACCTTTTTCACCTTCACCCGAAAAAACAACCCTTAAGTTATTATCGGTATGCCCTTCCCAGCCACCCTGTGGCCAGGCGGTTTCAACCAGCACATCTAGTGTTTCGCCTAGATAATTAGTAGCAAAGGACTTAAAACCCTGCTCCGCCAATTCTAACATGGCTTTACTTCTTTTCTCTTTTTCCTGGGAAGAAACCTGTGCCGGAAATTTACTAGCAGGAGTTCCTTTACGGGGTGAATATTTGAATACATGCAATCCCATAAAACCTATTTCCTTTACAAAGGATAAACTGCTTGCAAAATTATTCTGCTCTTCACCAGGGAAGCCAACCATTATATCAGAGGAAATACCAATATCAGGGATTTTGTCTCTGATTTTTTTTACTATATCCCGAAAATCCTTTGTGGTGTATGGACGGTGCATTTGTTTTAAGATTTCATCATCACCATTTTGAAGTGGTATGTGTAAATCGCGGCAAAACCGAGGGTTTTCTTTCATAAGGCTAATCAATTCATCGACTATTTCAGTTGGTTCAATGGAGCCTAGCCTCAATCGTTCAATATTTGTTTGCTCTAAAAGCTGTTTACATAAATAGACTAAGTCTACCTTATTGGGCAAATCCTTACCATAAGCACCTAAATGAATCCCAGTGAGAATTATTTCTTTAAAACCAGCAGCAGTTAACTTATTCGCCTCTAGGAGAGTATTTTCTATACTACGGCTTCGGGATGGCCCCCTGGCATAGGGAATAATACAATAAGTACAAAACTGTTCACAGCCCTCTTGAACCTTTAAAAATGCCCTGGTCCGATTAATCAGACGATCAACAGGCAGCTCTTCAAAATCACTGACTGTTAGTATGTTACTCACATGGGTGACAGGTTTTTTCCCCTTCTTATGCTCTTGGATAAGGTCCACAATCCGAGCGCGATCCCGGGTCCCTACTATCAAGTCAACACCAGAAATCTGCTCCAGTTCACCTGGAGAGGTCTGCGCATAGCATCCGGTCACAACTATAAGCGCCTCTGGGTTAGTATTAATAGCACGTCGAATAACCTGACGGGATTTTCTATCACCCAAATGGGTCACAGTACAGGTATTGATAATATAAACATCAGCCACTTCATCAAAATCCACAACCTGATAAGCATGTTCTTTGAATAATGCTCCTAAGGCTTCTGTTTCATTTTGATTGACTTTACAGCCTAATGTATAAAAAGCAGCTTTGGGATTTGCCACATTTTTCACCCCAGATCACCTAATTCATATAAAACCATAACTAATGCCGCTAAACCCGCTGTTTCAGTCCGCAAAATCCTTGGTCCTAAGGAAACCGTTTGTGCTCCTATAGCAAGAAGCTTATCCACCTCTTGTTGAGCGAGTCCGCCTTCTGGCCCTATCACTATGGTTAATTTATTTAAACCATTATTTTCTTGAAGGTAGCTTTTGATACCACGGGCAGTTTCGTTCTCCCACAAAACCAGAACAGGCTCATTATTACTGACTTTGGTTAGATATTCCTCCCAAGTGCAAATTTCCCCAATTTGCGGTACAGTAGCCCGCCTACACTGTTTACTGGCTTCCTGAGCAATTTTCTGCCATCTTTCATGTCGTTTTCCTTTTTTTCCATCATCTAGTTTAACCACAGTTCGCTCAGTTAAAACCGGTATTATTTTAGCGATCCCCACTTCAGTACATTTTTGGATAATCAGCTCCATTTTATCTCCTTTGGGAATACCTTGAACCAAGGTAACACCGATAAGAGAATCTCTGGTCGAGGATGTTACACCCTGAATTTCCCCAATCACCAAACCCACAGCTAAACTCCTGATTATTATTTCATACTCCAGCCCTGTCCCATCAAAAACAATAACCTTTTCCCCTTCCTTTAACCGTAAAACCTGTGTTAAATGATGGACATCTGAATCTTTGATTTGTATTTCTTCACCTTTTATATTTTCTGGGGAAACGAAAAAACGCCGCAATTAGCTCACCTGCCATTTCTTGGGGTCACGTCTATTCGTATTAACGTGGGCACGTGAGCGCGTCTAAAAAAGAGTTTATTTCTATTCGCGCCCACGCGCTCACGAATAGGCGAAAGACGCAGTAGCCCAGCCTACCGCTGGGCTACTATAGCTACCCAGCCTGCTTCCTCTTTTATTTCAATTATTTTAAAATTATATCGTTCCAAAGCCTCAAGTACATCTTCTTTTCTCTCATCAATTATTCCAGAGGCAATAAACAAACCCTGTGGCTTTAACTTTCCCACGACATCTGGTATAAGACGTTTTATAATATCAGCAACAATATTAGCCACAATCAGATCAGCTTTGCCCCAGGCTTTAGCTAAAAGGTCACTATGACTTACACTTATAATATTTTGCAGATTATTCAGTTCAACATTACTACAAGCAGCTTCCACTGCTACAGTATCATAATCCAAAGCCTGTACTGATTTAGCACCCAATAGAGCTGCTGAAATACCTAGAATACCGCTGCCTGTCCCTACATCAAATAACTCCATATCTGGTCTAACATACTCTTCTAATAATTTTATGCATAAAGCAGTAGTAGCATGATTTCCAGTACCAAAAGCCATTCCCGGGTCTAGCTCAATCACCAAATCTCCGGGACCTGACTCATAGTTTTCCCAGGATGGTTTGATAACTATTTTTTCACCTATTTTTTCCGGCTTAAAATAAGCTTTCCAGGAATTAGCCCAATCCTCTTCCTGAACCTCAGTAACATTAAGTTCTATGGAAGCACCTTCCATCCTTACCTTCAGATATTCAAGCTCCTGTTTTAATTCCTCTAGTTTAGCAATTAAAAAGTTATCCATAGGTAAGTAACCTTTTACTAATACCTCTTGGCGCTGTAAAATCTCTTGGGAAAACTCATGATCGTCCCATTGCCCCCGCTGAGCATACATAGCAATTAGCTGGGGGTCTTCAATTACTACTCCCCCAGCCCCCAGCTCATGAAAAATATTGGCAATACCTTCAATTACACCCTGCCCAGTGGTTATTTTAACCTCTAACCAATCCATAATATATCTCCCTTATCCTTTGAATGCATCTTTAACCCGTTCAAAAAAGCCCTTTTCCTTGTTTGCCCCGGTTTCCTCAACCTTATTCTGTTCTTCATTAAATGTACTGTCCAACTTTTTTAGCAGCTCTTTTTGTTCACTAGTTAAATTTTTGGGAGTAACTATTTTTACTTTAACATGTTGATCGCCAGTACCATAACCTTGGACATTTTTAATACCTTTACCCTTCAATCGAAATACAGTATCAGTTTGGACACCCTCAGGTACTTTAAATTTAACCTTTCCGTGCAAAGTGGGTATTTCAACTTCCGCACCCAAAGCAGCTTCCACAAAATTAATTGGCTGTTCATAATAAATGTCATCTTCATGTCGCATAAAGAACTTATGTTTTTTAACAGTAATAAAGATATATAAATCCCCTGGAGGTCCCCCTAATTCACCTGCTTCACCTTCTCCACCCATTCGCAAGCGTGATTCAGTATCAACACCAGCAGGAATTTTAATTTGCACCTTCTTATTTTTCCTTATTTTACCTTTACCGTTACATTCAAGACAAGGTTGCTTTATTACTTTACCTTCCCCTTCACATTCTGGGCAGGTACGAATTGTTTGGAATTGTCCTAAAGGGGTGCGCTGAGTCTGGGCTACTTGACCTGTACCGCGACACCGAGAACAGGTTTCGGAGCGAGTACCCTTTTTAGCTCCTGAACCTTCGCATTCAGAGCAGATTTCCCAACGGGGAAGATTTATAGTTTTCTCAGTACCAAAAGCAGCCTCTTCAAACTCAATAGTTAAATCATAACGGAGATCTGCACCCTTACGGGGACCTTTGCGGGTCTGCCCGCCAAAACCGCCGCCAAAAAACATGTCAAATATGTCCCCAAAGCCTCCAAAGTCCTGCCCGCCAAAACCATTTGGATCAAAGCCTGCATGACCTAGCTGATCATACCTAGCCTTTTTATCCGGGTCAGAGAGTATCTCATAAGCCTCCGTCACTTCTTTAAATTTTGATTCCGCCTCTTTATCCCCCGGATTAACATCAGGGTGATATTGCCGGGCTAGCTTACGATAAGCCTTTTTTAGATCAGTCTCATTGGCATCTTTTCCAACACCTAGTACCTCATAATAATCGCGCTTGGCCATCCCGGTTCACCTCCTCTTAAAAAATTGTCTAAAGGACAATTTTTAGTTACTAGTGACTGGTGACTAGTGACTAGAAATGCCCAAAACCTAGTTATTGTAACTCATACATTAGTTTTCTTAGAATATCATTGAAAATACCTTATTAACAAACCTCTAATGTCACTACGAAGGCTTTAGCCTGTGGCAATCTCTTAGGTCGGAGATCGCCACGCTACCCTCGCGATGACAAGAAGAGATGATATTTCCCTATATTTTTGGTGTTTCCGAAAGGTGACATGGGTATTTCGTGGTTACAAAACATTTTTAATCATACAAGAAAATTGGGCAGGGCATTTCCCTGCCAATTTTCTTTTGCTATTGTAAACCTGTATCTTGCTGAGTATCCCAAGAACTAGTTACCAGTCACTAGCCCCTAAGCTGCTACTTTTTATCCTCATCAACCTCTTCAAATTCAGCGTCTACTACATTATCATCTTTAGAATTTCCTTGTTCTGCACCTGGCGCACCTTGACCTTCAGGGTTAGCTTGCTCATACATTTTCGAAGTGAGTTTATACAAAACTTCAGTTAGTTTTTCCGAATTAGCTTTAATATCCTCAGTGTTATTAGCATCTAAAGCCTTCTTTAATTCATCCTTAGCTTTTTCCACTTCTTCTTTTTCCTGAGCATCAACCTTATCGCCTACTTCTTTTAAAGTTTTCTCAGTTTGATATACTAAGGATTCGGCCTGATTTCTGGTTTCTACCTCTTCTTTGCGTTTTCTGTCTTCTGTGGCATTCGCCTCTGCTTCTTTAACCATTTTTTCTATTTCATCATTTGAAAGTCCGCCAGAGGATTGAATTGTAATTTTCTGCTCTTTTCCTGTTCCTAAGTCTTTGGCCGATACATTTACAATACCGTTGGCATCAATATCAAACTTAACCTCTATTTGCGGTATACCCCTAGGCGCTGGAGCAATTCCAGTTAATTGGAAACGCCCTAATGTTTTATTATAGGCAGCCATTTCCCTCTCGCCCTGTAAAACATGAATTTCTACCGAAGTCTGACTATCAGCAGCGGTCGAGAAAACTTGACTTTTTGAAGTAGGGATCGTGGTATTACGCTCTATTAGTTTTGTAAATACTCCACCTAGTGTTTCTATACCTAAAGAGAGTGGTGTAACATCTAATAATAATACATCTTTTACTTCCCCCGCAAGTACTCCCGCCTGAATAGCAGCTCCAACAGCTACACATTCATCGGGGTTAATACCTTTGTGAGGCTCTTTGCCTAAAATTTTCTTGATTCCCTCCTGTACTGCTGGAATACGGGTAGACCCCCCTACAAGGAGAACTTTATCAATATCTTTTGGAGTAAATCCGGCATCGGACAAAGCCTGCCTAGTAGGTCCCATAGTTTTTTCAACCAAATCAGCTATTAATTCTTCAAACTTAGCCCTTGTTAAATTCAAGTCTAAATGCTGAGGTCCTTCAGCGGTAGCTGTAATAAATGGTAAATTAATATTGGTAGTAGTTACGGAAGATAACTCATGCTTAGCTTTTTCTGCTGCTTCCTTCAAACGTTGTACAGCCATTTTATCCTTTGATAAATCAAAACCTACTTGCTTTTTAAATTCCTGCACCATCCAGTTAATAATTCTTTCATCAAAATCATCACCACCTAGACGGTTATTACCGCTAGTTGCTTTAACTTCAAAAACACCTTCACCTAGTTCTAGAATAGAAACATCAAAGGTACCTCCGCCTAGGTCATAAACCAAAACCGTCTGATCTTCTTCTTTATCAATACCATATGCTAAAGCTGCAGCAGTTGGTTCATTAATAATCCTTAATACTTCCAACCCGGCAATTTTCCCAGCATCCTTTGTTGCTTGCCTTTGGCTATCTGTAAAATATGCTGGTACAGTGATAACTGCTTGGGTAACCTTTTCACCCAGATAACCCTCTGCATCAGCCTTTAGTTTTTGGAGAATCATCGCAGATATTTCTGGGGGGGTATATACCTGATTATCTATTTTCACCTTATAGTCCGTACCCATATGCCTTTTTATGGAAGCAATTGTACGATCAGGGTTAGTAATTGCCTGCCGCTTAGCAACCTGCCCTACTAACCTTTCGTCAGTTTTAGAAAATCCAACTACCGAAGGAGTAGTTCTATTGCCTTCCGCGTTTGGAATAACAACAGACTCGCCACCTTCCATTACTGCAACACATGAATTTGTAGTTCCTAAATCAATACCTATAACTTTACCCATCTATCATTACCTCCTAATATAAATAAAATTTGTAAATTTTATTTGGCCGATAGTCGATAGACAAATATTAATTGACCATCGACTATAGACTATAGACTAGACTATAGACCATAGACCATAGACCATAGACTTACTTTTAAATTGACCATCGACCACGCCTTATTTATTTTCCTTAATTCTTTGCTACCTTAACCATACTAGGGCGAAGCACTTTATCCTTAAACATATATCCACAACGAAGCTCTTCTATGATAGCATTATCGGGAACTGATTCGTCTTCAGTGTGCATTACAGCCTCGTGTTTTTGTGGATCAAATGTTTGGCCAATAGTATTAATTGGCTCCAAGCCAGCCTGAGATAAAAGTTGAATCAACTGCTTATATACCATTTCCATACCAGCGAGAAACCTTTTTACATCTTCACTTGGGTCTTTGACCTCTAAAGCCCTTTGGAAATTATCAAGAACTAGCAATAGCTCAGAGACTAAATTACTATTTGCATATTTAGCCAGCTCTTCTTTTTCTATCCTGGTCCTTTTTCTGAAATTATCAAAGTCAGCAGCAATTCGCATTAAACGCTGATTAAGATCTGCGGCTTGCTCTCGAAGCTGTTCTACTTCACTTAGATCCTCTTGGCAATCAACTGCTAGACCTTCATTTTCACTTTCTAAATTTCGCGATTCATCAACTTCCTGTTCTAAAATATCTGAATCTCTTTCTGCTTTTTCCGTCAATTTCGTCACCACCTATAAATCTTTATTTATCATCTTTCAAATCAGACTGGGCAGCAGTTTCTTTTTTACGAATGATTGTATCAATGCGCAAAATAGCTTCTGCAACTTCACCAGCAGCTTTTAAAGCATATATCTTAACCAGGGTCGGGTCAACAACACCAAGCTCAAGCATATCAGTCACATCTCCGGAATCACAATTAGTTCCTAAGGAGAATTTATGTTGTTCAACCTGAGCTTGAGTAACATCCCCCAATTTCTCCAATGGGTTAAAACCGGCATTAGCAACAATTTGGAGAAAGGGCCGCTGTAAAGCAGCGGTGACACAGTTAATCCCAAAGGCTGCCATACCTCGCAAATCTTTCTTTAATTCATCAACTTCTCTGGCCACCTGAAGTTCCAAGGAACCCCCGCCAGGAACTATCCCTCCTTTTATAGCTGCCTGAATAGCAGATGCAGCATCTTTGGCAATTCGCTCCCTTTCACCCACTATTTCCTGAGTAGAAGCACTTACTAAAACTGTTGCCATCGGCTTAGCCCGACCACCTAAAACCCGAATATGTTCTAATTTTTCATTTTCATAAACCCCAGTTGCCATACCTAAGAAATTGGCTATTTCCTC
This sequence comes from Clostridiaceae bacterium BRH_c20a, assembly GCA_000961765.1. Taxonomy (GTDB): domain Bacteria; phylum Bacillota; class Peptococcia; order Peptococcales; family BICA1-8; genus BICA1-8. The sequence goes on from LADT01000009.1 coordinate 24,338, forward strand.
AGTAGATTTTTTTAAGCCAGTTCTTTTAATCATCCGGGCACCGGTATGCTCAGCTGCATTACGCAGTTCTTTATTGGCTACTCTTTGAGCAACTATAAGCCCCGCATCAGCCAAAATCTCCTCAGCTAAATCATCTACACCCCGGTCTACTAAAACTACATTTACCCCCAGACTAATTATTTTAAGCAAATTTGTCTTAAATTCTTCCCTAATCTCAAGATATCGTGCAAAACCAGATTCTGTAGCTAAAGCTTCATCATCCATTTCCTCTGGCTCTAGAGCATCATCGATCACTAGAATTTTTACTTCACCTGAGATCTCTCTAGGCATCTGTTTATTAATTCGTTCTTTATTAATCAAGACTCCTAAGAAAACTTCATTTTCTGCCCCTTCTATTGCCTTAATGATATCTGAAAGCTTAAGATTAGAATCTGCAAGCTTTTCTTGACCAATAATTTGAGCAGCCTTGACAACCAACTGGGCAATATCCTCATGCTCACGACCCGCAATCATAGCTATATTATGTAGCAGTGGATCATCTAGACCCTTTAGTACTTGGCTCTTTTCTTGAATACCACAAATAGCAGCCTTTACTCCCTTACGCAATCCTTCAATTACCCGTGCAACAGGTACCCCTTGTGCAACTTGATTGAAGCCTTCCGTAACCATTTCTCCGGCCATTAATGTGGCAGTGGTAGTTCCATCACCAATTTCTTGCTGTTGGGCCTTGGCGATATTTATCATCATCCTAGCTGCCGGGTGGTTTACTTCCATTAAGTTTAGAATTGTTACCCCATCATTAGTTATTACTACATCCCCAAACTGATCAACAAGCATAGTATCGAGACCTTTAGGTCCAATTGTCCCTTGGACTGCTCCCGCAATAGCCCGGACGGCATTAACGTTAGTTTCTAAAGCACTATGCTTTGTATCGACTTCGGAGTTTGTGATTATACTTTTTACATTCAAATTGGTCCCTCCTAGTGTCCCTATCTGGACAGGTTAAGGTTAAGGCTAAGGTTAAGGTTAAGGTTAAGGTAAAAATAGGATTAATACTAAGATTGAAGATTCCGCTTCGCTAGACGAAGAAATAATAATCAAACTAAATTTTACAATAGTGAAATCTATGTCACTAGTTATTTTACTCAACCTTAGCCTAGCGAAGCGAAGCCTTAACCTAGGGTTTAATGGGTCGAAGCCCCTTAATATATATTTCCAATTATAATCTTTTTAATGAGATAGAAAGATTTTCCGTTAAAAATTCCAAGATAGACATAGCTTGAGCATACTGCATCCGGGTTGGTCCTAAAAGACCAATTGTTCCAAAAGTTTTTCCATCAAGCTTATAGGTTGCAGTGATTATACTGCACTCTTTAATGCTATCGTGTTTATTTTCGGTACCTATTCTAACCTGGATACCCCCTTCTCCTTCGTCCTTTAGCATACTAGAAACTACATCCTCATTTTCTAAAAGTTCCAGAATGTTTTTGACCTTGGAAATATCCTTAAATTCCGGCTGATTCAAAATATTTAATGCGCCAGCAAGATATACCTTATCTTCTGCCTCATCACATAAAAGGGAATCCAAGAACTCTAACGCTAAAGAAAATACTTTATGCTGTCCTAAAAGCTGGGACTGTACCGCTTTTAAAATAATTTTATCCCAGTCCTTTACCGCTATACCTTTAAACTTTTCATTTAACACAGCAGAAACAATCTCTAAATCTGTTTTTGTTACCGCTTCGGGAATATCTATTATTCTATTCTCTATTCTGCCTCCATTAGTTACAATAATAATCAAAGCTTTTCCCGGTTCTACCTGCATTAACTGAATAAGCTGGAGGGTACTCTTACCAAATTGAGGGGCTACTACTAAAGAAGTATAACTAGTCATAGACGACAATATCTTCAGGGATAACTGTATCAGCTCTTCTATCTGCTTCATTTTCGTTTGGTAGCTTTGCTCAATAAGAACTTTAGCCTCTTTGGCCAGAACATTCCTTTCCATTATGCAGTCTACATAATAACGATAGCCCGCATCAGAAGGTACCCTTCCAGCTGAAGTATGGGGCTGTTCAATAAATCCCAACTCTTCCAAATCAGCCATCTCATTTCTAACAGTTGCAGGACTGACTCCTAAATTATATTTACGGGCGATTGTTCTGGAACCAACGGGCTCAGCGGTAGCAATATAGTCTATTATTATAGCCTCCAATACCTTGCGCTTACGAGCATCTAATTCCACAGGAATCACTCCTTTGTTAGCACTCTCCTTAGTTGAGTGCTAATATCTAATTAAAAAATATCACTTTTTCCCCTAGTTTGTCAATTGTCATATAGGAATTCTTCAAATACTAGGTTACCCAAATAGAGTCCCAAATGTGTTAGCTTTATATAACCATTATTTAACTCTATTAATCCTTTAGATAAGCATTTTTTTATTGCTCTAGGAAAAACACTGCGGGCATCCTGGCCAAAGCGGCAATAAAAATCATTCAGGTTAACTCCTTCAAGTAGCCGTAATCCCATAAACATAGTTTCTGACATCAAGGTAGGTAAAGTTAATTCTTCGCTGATACTAGGGGGGTTATCGCCTTTTTCTAACATACTAATATACGAGGATAACACTCCTAAATTTTCTACTCTATGTGGCGGTAAGAAAGAGTGGGCACCAGGGCCTAGCCCCAGATAAGGTTTAGTATGCCAATAAATTCTATTGTGACGGCATTCATAGCCCAGTTTAGCAAAATTAGCTACCTCATAGTGCCTAAACCCGTTCTTTCCTAAATAACTGTCGGCTAGTTTATACATATTTAGCGCCAGCTCATCATCAAACTCCTGCAATGCTCCTTCTTCCATCTGTTGTCCAAAGGGTGTGCCTCTTTCTATTTTAAGCTGATAGGAGGAGATGTGTTCCAAATTTAACTCTAGAGCCTTTATTAGTGTTCTTTCCCAATCCTTGAGGTCTTGACCCGGTAATCCATACATTAAATCAAAATTAACATTAGTAAACCCTACTTCTCGAGCCAAGGCATAGCTTGCATATATATCTTCAGGTGAATGTACCCTTCCTAGCTTTTTTAACATTTCCTTATTAAATGATTGTACCCCAAAGGAAAGTCTATTTACTCCTGCCTCAAATAAATGCCGAAGCTTTTCTTTATTAACAGTTCCCGGATTTGCTTCGACGCTAATTTCCGCTCCTTGATCTATTGGGAAATTAGCCTGAATAAATTCAAGCAATTGAACAAGAAGCCCACTTGACAGACAAGTGGGCGTTCCTCCGCCAAAAAAAATACTTTTTAAGTTGACTTCTAAATCCAGCTTTTTTTTATTTAGAAGAGCTTCCTTTTTTAAAGCCTCTATATATCTATGCTGTAGCTCATCGGTGCATCCAGTGAAACTTAAAAAATCGCAATAGTTGCATTTGACCTTACAAAAAGGGATATGCACGTAAAGGGCTTCTACCTTCATCTCTTGTCTCCTTGAATAGTGACTAGTGACTGGTGACTGGTGACTAGTGGCTAGTTATAGTATTCGGGCCCAGGGCCCAGTGCCCAGTGCTCAGTGCCCAGAATAGTCCCTAAAGGGACAGGTTAAAGTCGAGGTTAATGTTAAGCAGGTGTTTTTTTTGATGTTGATTTTACTCAACCTTAGCCTAGCGAAGCGAAACCTTAACCTAGGGTTTATTCTGTAGCACTGTAGCACTGTAGAACGGACATTCTGTATAGCCCATGAGCTTTAGCACGCCTTGATGAATAATTCATAGAATTATTCATCAAGGCTCAATACTGCCATAAACGCTTCCTGGGGTATTTCCACATTACCCACCTGTTTCATCCGCTTTTTACCTTCTTTTTGTTTTTCTAACAGTTTACGTTTCCGGCTGATGTCACCGCCGTAGCACTTATCAATAACGTTTTTCCTCATTGCCTTTACACTTTCCCGGGCGATAACTTTAGAGCCAATGGCTGCCTGGATAGGGACCTCAAACATCTGACGGGGGATTATGCTCCGCAGCTTAACTACCAAAGCTCGACCCCGAAGATAAGCTTTATCCTTGTGGACAATACAAGACAAGGCATCGACTGGTTCATTATTAACTAGAATATCCAGTTTAACCAAGCTAGACTCTTTATAGCCCTTAAGTTCATAATCTAGTGAAGCATAACCTTTAGTCCTCGTTTTAAGCTGGTCAAAAAAATCAAAAACAATTTCACTTAAAGGTAATTCATATTTTAACATAACCCTGGTCTCAGAAAGATACTCCATATTGGTAAAGGTACCTCTTCTTTCCTGTGAAAGTTCCATAACCGCGCCGACAAAATCAGAAGGTACCATCATGGAGGCTTCTACAATGGGCTCCTCCAAAGTTTCTATGGTTTGGACAGCGGGGAGATTAGCTGGATTATCAATCATTAAGATTTCCCCATTGGTTTTAACCACCCGATAGATAACACTAGGTGCTGTTGTTATCATATTTAGATCATATTCCCGCTCTAAGCGTTCCTGGATTATTTCCATATGCAAAAGTCCTAAAAAACCGCACCGAAAGCCAAAGCCTAAGGCCGTAGATGTCTCCGGTTCATAAAGTAGAGAAGCATCATTAAGTTTAAGCTTATCCAAAGCATCTCTTAGATCAGTGTATTGATTATTCTCAACAGGATATAAGCCGCAAAAAACCATCGGAGTTGCTTTACGGTAACCAACCAGTGGCTCTAAAGCAGGGTTCTCAGCACTGGTTATAGTATCTCCCGCCTGAGTATCCTTAACATTTTTAATACTGGCAGCCACAAATCCTACTTCACCAGGGCTTAGCTCGTCAACTAAAGTCATAGCTGGTGCAAAAACACCAACCTCATTTACTTCAAAGATTTTTCCAGTAGACATTATCTTAATTTTCATACCCTTTTTCAGGCTTCCTTGAACAATTCTAACATAAGAAATTGCTCCTCTATAGGGGTCATAGTGGGAATCAAAAATCAAAGCTTGGAGAGGCTCTTCTATTTCCCCTTCAGGTGCAGGAACTTTTTTAACAATAGCTTCTAGAATTTCTGGAATGCCGATACCTTCTTTAGCAGAACAAAGAATCGCCTCGCTAGCGTCCAAACCGATAATATCTTCTATTTCCTTTTTAACTCTCTCGGGTTCAGCACTTGGTAAGTCAATTTTATTAATGACTGGTATTATCTCTAAATTATGATCCAACGCTAGATAAACATTAGCTAAAGTTTGGGCTTCAATACCTTGAGCAGCATCCACAACAAGGATGGCCCCTTCGCAGGCTGCCAAGCTCCGTGATACCTCATAGGTAAAATCAACATGACCTGGAGTATCAATTAAATTAAGAACATATTCCTTTCCATCACTAGCCTTATACTTCAACCTTACTGCCTGTAGCTTAATTGTTATACCTCGTTCCCGTTCTAGGGCCATAGTGTCTAGAACCTGCTCAACCATCTCTCTCTTGGTTAGTGCACCGGTATATTCTAAAATTCTATCTGCCAAGGTAGATTTACCATGGTCAATATGGGCAATAATGCAAAAATTCCTTACTCTTTCTTGCTTCACCTGGGCCCCTCCTTTATTTAAACGAAGCTAAACAACATTAAAATTTATTATAACAAATATGTGCGCTAGTTACCAGCACTCTTATAACTTAAAGGCTATACTGCACGTCGGTGCTACAGTATACCCATAGGTTAAGGTTTCGCTTCGCTAGGCTAAGGTTGAGAAAATAACTAGTGACTTGAATTTCACTACTGTATATTTATCGTTAGATATTATTTCTTCGTCTAGCTAAGCGGAATTTTCAATCTTAGTCTTAATACTATTTATACTTAACCTTAACCTGAGCCTTAACCTGTCCCGTTAGGGACATTGTCACTGGTCACTCTGAGCACTGGGCACGTTTTTTTTCTTCTTAAATCTCCTCATAAGAATCCCTACAGCCATTTCAGCTTCTTCCATCTTCATAAGAGTAACAATGACTATATAGACAGCTGCACCGGTACCTATACCTATGAGCACTTGCAATATTTGCATCAGTTTATTTTGCATATCAAAATTAATTTCAAATAGATAAGCAGCAAAATAGACGGCTATTCCCATAATAAGTGCCGCTGTCAATGTTTTAGCAAAAGATAGCAGCATTTGCCTGCCATCTATATGACCAATTTTGTTGCGCAAATAAAAGAGCAATAAAACCATATTAGCCAAACCAGCTATCGAATAAGCCAAAGCAAGACCACCGTGACCAAGGGGTTTGATAAGCATAAAATTTAAAGCAATATTAATCAATATTGTTATTATTCCAACAGTTACAGGGGTTTTAGTATCCTGAAGAGCATAGAAGGCTCGATTAAGTACCTGCTGAGCCGAGTATCCGATAAGACCCAGGGAATAAAACAATAAAGCATAAGCGGTAGCTTGAGTATTAAGGGGAGTGAACTCCCCTTGTTGAAACATAGCTCGAACAACGGGTACCCGTAGAGCAATTAACCCTACTGCTGCCGGCAAAGTTATAAAAATAACCGTCCTAATCCCTAAAGACACAGTTTTTTTAAACTCCTTGTCCTCATTACGGGCAGCGTGGCCTGTTAACGTTGGAAAAACAGCTACCGCAACAGCAATAGCAAAAACCCCAATTGGCAGCTGCATTATCCTCTGAGCTGCCCGAAGTGCCGAAATCATCCCATGAGGTAACGAGGATGCTAAAAACTGATTAACAAAAAGGTTAAAATGGGTAACAGATAAACCTATAAAAACAGGCACCATAAGAATAAAAATTTTTCGTACACCAGGATGCTTTAGGTTGATTAACGGCTTATAACGTAAACCAATTTTAACTAAAGCAGGAACCTGAACCAGGAAGTTAAGAGCAGCCCCTATGACCACGCCAATGGAGAAGCCCAGTATTCCCAACCGCTCAATCAATAATATACCCACAATTATTATACCTAAATTATACAGAACCGAACCGAGAGCTGGAGCAAAAAAATGCTTGTATGAGTGCAGTATTCCCTGGGAAATGCCATTTAAGGCCATAAAAAAGCTTTGAGCAAACATAACCCTTGTTAAAAGCACTGTAAGGTTAAAGGCTTCATTAGTAAAGCCGGGAACCAATATCCTGACAAGTTGAGGCGTAAAAATTAAACCCAGAGTTATACCTAACAGCATAAGTAGCATTACAATATTAAATATTGTACTTGCAGCCTCCCAGCCTTCCTCCTCCTTATTGGTAGCAATGTATCCAGAGAACACAGGGATAAAAGCGGAACTAAGAGCTCCACCAACTAAAAGATAGTATAAGAAATCAGGAATAGAAAAAGCAGCATTATAAGCATCAGTCCGGAAATCCTGTCCGAATTTCGTATAAATTACTACATCCCGAATATATCCAAATAAACGGGAAAGGGCCATAGCAACCATAATAGTCCCTGCGGCCCTGGCTACTCCTCCAGATTTAATTTTTGTCATTTCTTTCACCTAGCTTTAATTAAAATCTTTACCTGCTTTTGATAAATCCTGCCGTAATTTTTCTATGCCTTGACCCCAATGCTGAAGCAGATAATCAGCCCGCGGCGCTAAGTTAAATTTTACAGTACCCCAGGAATTTTGTATAGAAGATTTAACAGAAGAATAGCTTTTTAGAACAGGCTCGATTGAATATTGGTAACTATCCCCCAAAACATCTAGACAGATAATATTGCTTTCAAAAGAAGTGAGCATAAATGGAGGTTTTATATCCCAATTAGTAGCAACCACTAGTTGATTTGCCGAAATATTAGTTCCTATAACTACCAGGCATAGCAAAAAGAACATAGAAAGAATAATCTTACAGTAATATTTCCAATCCATCTTAGTACCTCCTGTACCAAATTGCAGTGCAATTTGGCAAGGTTCCGCTTCGCTAGATTAAGGTTTCGCTTCACTTTGTTACGCTAGGTTAAGATTACATATTTATTTTGTCTAACCTCATTTGCATATTTCATATTTTTGCCATATGTGATTTAAGTTATTCTAACAAAAATATAATAATATCAAAAACAAGCTAAGGAGACCTCTGAAAAATTCAAACAATATGGCAAATAACCAAGATTGTCATTGCTTATGAGAGCTACTGGTGGTTCTTGTGTCATCCTGAGGGAGGAACGATCGAAGGATCTGAGTATTTAAGCGGCTTTAAAGATTCTTCATTTCACTTCGTTTCATTCAGACACAAATCGAGGCTTTTTCAGTGCCTTTGATTAGGATTAATAAGATATGTAATATCATCCTTATTTTGTCTTTTTTACTGCGCCTTAATTACTTCTGCTATTACCTGGGCGAAAAGTGCTGCACTGTATTGAGCCTCTTCTAAAGTATTTAGGTCACTCCCCATCTCTAAAATAAGAGAGCCGGGGTGAAGATTCTGATTATATCTGCGGTTATCTAAAATTCTCAAATCTCTTAGTAACCCCGGATAAAGCTCATTAGCTCTCTTTTCTAATTTTTGAGCGAAAGCCAAATTCTGCCTCCATTTTTCATGTTCGGTACCTAAAACGATCATAATGGATGCTGCTTTTTTCCCGTTTATAGTTACTGTTGTTGTAGATTTTTCCTTGAATCCTGCATCTCTGTGGATATCAAAAACTGCCCGAATGGATTTGTTGGCTTTTAATAAAGCTTGTGCTGTCTGCATGGAATTAATATATGACCTGGCCCAATCAGGATAATCATGGATAATTTCCGAACGAACTGTTTTTAATCCATATCTCTCCTGCAGACTTTCTTCAAGTACCTTAGCCACCTTAGCTACTCCAGCATTTTTTCCTTCCAGTTTACTTTTTCCATCTGTTGGCTGATAGGTTTCAGCATTATGGGTGGTATATAGGAGAACGACCGGGTCCTTTGTCAATTCTACCGGTTGGCCGGGGTCAATTTCAAAATGCCAGTCGTTAAGTCCTGGCGGTGTATCTAAATAAAAGTCCTCTTCCCCGACTTCATTTGGAGGAAGTAATTCATCTCCGGCTTGAACAGCCAAAATATCCTCGCTTGCTAAGACTGCCATCTCAGATTTTAAAATCGTAGTGGGGTCACTACTATTTAAATCAGTAATATATGTTAATCCTAACAACAACAGCCTTTGAAGATTTAAGCTAATACCGCCTTTTGTCGGCATGTAGACCAAAGGGCAACCTTCTCCTAATATTTCCCTCATTTTTAATTCTGAAATGTCTAAAAGATCTAATACTTTAGCCATTTCCAAGAGGATAGGTTTAGGTTTATAATTTAAATTATCCGTGTTAACAGATAATGTCCTTTCCCAATTTAAATTGTTAATTAACAACATGATTAAAATAAAAAGCAAGCCTGCACCCAGAAAAAAGTACAGCTTGGACCTTTTTTTTCCGTATCTATTTAAAGACAGTTTTTTCTTTTTTAGAAACAAAAATAACCCCTCCCTGTCTGATACGCAACTATAGTTGATATATATGTGTTAGAGGAAGGGGTTATGTATTGCTTTTTCTAATCTTATCTTAATTCCGTTGGAACAAAAGCATCAACTAAGCCTATGACTAAAGCTGCTAAAAGAGAGCCTATTAGAGACACGGAAAGCTGATTAGGAATAATAAACTGGGCAATATAAATTACAACTGCCGCTGATAAAAAACCAATAATACCCCTGCTTTTAGGAGATCTCTTCTCACCTAATAAACTTTCTGCTGCCCAGCCCAAAACAGCAATTATTACAGCTGCAAATAATGCACCCGAGAAACCATTTACACTTATTCCAGGTAATACCCAGCTAACTACCAATAAGACCAAAGCAGATACAATAAACCTTACTATTGTGCCAATCAAAATGTTCACCTCCTTTAATCCTTTAATCAGATACAATCTTTAAAACTTAGAGCATATAAGCTTTTATAGATTTATCAATAGTTTGTACCAAAGATTATATTAATATAATCTTTTTATTTGCCATCCGCATAACTATCCGCTTAATAGTTGCATTTTAAAGAAGCGCATGGTACAATGTAGTCTGTTGAAAAAATATGGAATTAGATAGATATGTTTATATTTTTGAGGGAGGTGACATCCTTGGCTAATATTAAATCCGCATTAAAACGCGCAAAAAAAGCAACAGCGAGAGCTTTAAGAAACCGTTCAGCAAAGTCCACAGTTAAAACTTCTATCAAACGTTTAGAAGAAGCTGTGAAAGCTGTTAATGTTGATGATGCAAAATTACAGTTGCAAAAAACTATCAAAGTTATTGATAAAGCTGCTTCTAAAGGTATTTTGCATAAAAATAACGCTGCTAACAAAAAATCCCGCTTAACAAAGCTGGTTAATAAGATAGCTGGTTAATTAAAGTCGCCCTAAGGCGACTTTTTTGTTTCAATTAATAGTGCCAAATATTAAATATTTTAAAAAAGGCAATTAAAATCCAAACCAATCCCAAAATTCTAAGAAGTGTAATTGTTTCTTTTCTACATTTTTTATTAGGATTAAAAGTTTTAAATGTACCATGACCCCCACTGATTAATGTCTTGATCAGCAGGGAACTGCCAATACTCATTATATACCAGTAAGATGTTCGTTATAAGCCATGGGTAGTCGGTGTTATAGCTATTTATATATAGTACCCGATGGGCTATTTACATATTTAATAATCCTCTCTATAGGTAAATTCATTTGTGCTTTGTAGAGCTTTAAAAAAAATGATCTATCTTTTATATAATTTTTATCTACATAATTAATTTGTATTTTATCAGTATTATATTCATTATTTTGAAGATAATTTAAAATATTATCTACAAGCTCTATGAAACCTTTTTTGGTTTGAACGTAAGTTTCATCCTTATTTTGCAGTGTTATATATATAATATCCATTTTTTTTAAATTATTCATTCTAAAAATATTTATCTTTAATCTAGATAATAAGGTGCTTTCCTTAATTAATAATGCAGGAGAATGTTCTTTTATTATCCTTTTAATTTCTTCATCAAATAAATTATCTTTTATTTGATTATACCTACCATCCGATAAAGCGTTAACCTTCCAATAGTATTCGATATTGGTATAAACGCTACCATTTTTATTTAAAATTTTTGTGTGATACTGAGAATTTACCCAATTATAATATATTTTATCTATACTTAATTCTTGCTTCGGATATTGATTAGTTATATAACTATTAACTACATTTCTAACAAATAAACTACCAAATGGCAAGCCGAAAAACTCCAACAATAAAATTATTATGAATAAAAAAAATAAAACAGTTATTAATGGTTTTAAAAACCTTTTAGAAGTTTTCATATTAGGCCTCCTAAACGCAACCGGGGGACGGTTCTTGTCTTGCTTAATATTAAGCAAGACAAGAACCGCCCCCGGTTTTCCCAGTTTTCCCATAGACTGAAATTTCTAACTTTGGTATTTGATTAACATTTATTTTATTTCCATTAATTATAATATTCTTAGCCTTTTTGTTATAGGTTGATATCAAAATTACTCTATCATTAAATTGAGCTTCTTTCCTACTAATCTCCATATTAATACTTTCTTTATCGCTGCCGGCGTTAAAGCTTTTAATTATACTCCCGCTGACATAAATATAGTACTCATCACTTTTCCTTGATTTTTCTATTTTGGTAATATGGATTTCTTCCTTACTTTCATTATGACCATTTACCCATTTTTTAATTTGTTCACTACATTCATTTACGGGAATCATTTTTAAGCTATAGTGGATACTTCTAGGTTGTAGCATAACTAGAGATAATAATATAAAACTTAAAATAACAAAAAAGGCCTTATAACTATACCTCATATTTTTGCCTCCCACTTTAATTGCATATATACCCTTTTTAACCAATAATTTGGCATTTTTCTTTCATTTACCTTAATTAAAGGGGTAGTAGACTTGCAACTTCTTTTTTTACTATCGTCTTCTTCTAGTATTATAATTGTTTTTATAACCCTAATGCTATTAACTATACTTTATTACATGGAATACTCTGTACCTAACAATACAAAAAGTATAGAAAACTATCTCGAGAAATATGTTGAAGGGGAAAATGTTAAGCTGCTTGACATGAAGAAAATTGATAACTACTATCCGATTCTTTTTAAATTCAATAAAAATACTCTCGCGGAAGCTACATTAGAAAAAGGTATTAACGGAAGACTTAAGATAGCTGGTACTCATTATGCAGAAGAAGATAAAATCACTTCAACTGGATTTGGCACTAATAAAGCTCAATATCAAGTAATTTTAGGTAAAAACCCCGGCAATATAAAAACGGTAATTTTAACCGATGGCATAAATGTTTATCCTCCAAAATATAAAACTACTATAGATAATTATTTATTTTATATACATGAGATTCCTGTTAACAATAATCATCTAAAGTCAATTTTCATAGATCTAAATGGCAATCAAATTTCAAAACCTGAAATAAGTAGGACAGGTCGTTCAAGCTCCATCGCTAATGAAGAATTTATTCTTCATTTTTTTATATTAATTTCAGCTATGTTAATCTTATTAAAAGTAAATTTAAAGAGGTAGTAGGCCTAAGGATGAGAAATACCTGGACTAGATCTTCTCATTTTCAATAATCCCACCATTATTTAACTCGATTACCCTATGGCAATTGTCAGCTATTTCATAATCATGGGTTACTATTATTGTGGTAGTACTTTTATGGATATCTTTAAAAATATTCATTACATTTCTTTTATTTTCACTATCTAATGATCCGGTAGGCTCATCCGCTAATATTAGGCGAGGTTTGTTAATTATGGCTCTTGCTATTGCTACGCGCTGACACTCTCCCCCGGAAAGCTGTGTAGGATAATTGGATAATTGGTCTTTTATATTTAGATAGCTGGCGATTTCCAGGACATAATTTTCAAGTTGAGCTTTGCTTTTTAGGCTGTATTTTAACGGAAGTGCGATATTATCGTAGACTGTCATATCTTCGATAAGGGCATGATTCTGAACGATGAAACCAATATTATTTCTTCTAAAGTGAGCTAGCTTATTTGCTTTAAACTCAATCAACGTATTATCAAAATAGTAGTGACCGCTATTTGGCTTATCAATTCCACCCAAAATGTTTAGTAATGTAGATTTACCAGCCCCGCTAGGACCTATGATTGCTACTAGCTCACCTTTTTTTATAAATAAGTCGATTTCTTTTAAAGCATACTTTTTATTTCCCCCAAAATTATGATATATTTTTGTTATTTTATCCAACTGTATCAAATTTTAGCGCCTCCTTAATGCGTTACCTAGGTGGTAATTATTCACAAGCAGGTTAAGAGTAAATATTGCTGCTATAAGGCTAAAAAATATAATAGTAAAACCCATGGCCATGTTTTCAGAAGATATGTAAAAGAAATCCCTTCCAATAATTAATAAAGCCATAATTAGACTAATTAAATAACAGAATATAACATATGAATACATTTTAACCTTTATTATACTTAAAGAAGCACCACAGATTAAATTGATGCTTATTTTTTTAGCCTCTCGATGAAACTTTTGCATTAAAACAAGGATTAATGTAAAGATCGCAAGTAACAATAAGAAGATACTAATGATAAAAACAATCTTTTTAGTAAGCAAAGCCGTAACTCCTTGATTTACCATGCTGACATCCTTTTTATTAGTTCCCACAGTATATTTCAGATCATAAGTGTTGGCAATACTATGAACAATTGCATAATAGTCCAGGCCTTCATCTATTAAATAACCTGAATTTTTCTGGTCATATAGTATCTTTTGGAAAAACTCTTCTTCCGGGTCTTGGGGATCATATTGACAGTTTAATGAAGGCAGAATAATATAATTGTCCAAATAAAGTATGCTGCCATTGATGGGAATAGATGCGGTTTTGTCAAAAAAACCACTAACCTCCAAATTGATTATTTTAGTCAGATATTCTATCTGTATTAAATCACCTATTTCGTAAACTGTTGAATAATTACTGCCTAAAATACATGGTATTGTAGTTTTATCTGGTTGGTAATTATAAGCATCATCACTAAAATCTTCCCCAGCAGCTAGAATATTTTTTAAAAAAAGATTGTAAGCTTTACTGTCAACCTGAATTGCATATAAAGGCGTTATGTAGACTTGTCCAGCAGGTGTTTTAATCAATCGATTCTTCATTGTTGGATCCATGTCATAAGCAACGACAAAGTTATTCTTTCCATTATAATAACCCCAATAGGCAACATGCTGTTTAGTTATTTCAAAAAAATTCAGACCATCTGTTGTCTGTAAGTCATGATTAAACTGCTTAAGCCGGGTGAGAAATCCTTCCTTTTTCAAGGCCTCGGTAAAACTACTCCCTTTAGAATCATATGTATCGGATATTTTTATATATTGATTATCAACATAGGTATGGTAATATTTTTTAGATTTTTCCTCTATAGTATCATTTATTAAAAAAGAATTTAAGATTAAGGTTATCACAAGAGTTAATAAGGTAATAATAGCAATTGAACCGACTAACAGTTTTTTATCTTTTAAAGCAAAGGACATTCTTTATCTCCCCCTAATTCTTATAGAATTTACCTAATGCATAAATAAAAAATGCTATATTTATTATTATTAAATATAAAAATAACTGAATTAATAAAGTCAACAACGGCAACCCGGTACCCAACAAATATAGAATAAACCATTCCAACAAAATAACCAGTATAACAATAATGTTGTTAATAAGATACTTTTCTGTAATAAATTTTAACAAATTCCATATGCTGAAGCCTAAGAGAATTCCGATATATATTTCCCATTTTAGTGCTTGAAAGGCGAATGAACAATAAAATATTATAGACAAGCTGAGTATTAAAATAATCATTTTATTTATATTTTCATATTGGTCAGAGAGGGTAATAATCCGGTCTAAAGGATTATGGTTTTCATCTATTACATAAATATCAAAACAATCCTTAATTTTTTCTATAGTAGAGTCAATTTTAGTAGTAAACTGTCCGTCCAAATAAAAATATGTGTACCTGGGCAGGGTATTCAACGAAGTTAAATTTAGAAATACGACATTATCCAAAGCAGCGTTATTATCATAAGCCGTAATTCCAATTATTTGAAATTTTCTTTCAAATAGTTCAATAAATTGATCCTTATAATATGGTGAATCAACTATATTTTTACCAATAATGGCTGCAGAGGTCTCTCCGGCAAAGTCATCTTCATTAAATAATCTACCCTCAATAAGATTGGGGGCAAATATACTTTCTTTTAACAAAACTCCTATAACCTTGCCACCATCTATTTTGCAAATATTACAATATAATACTGTATGATCCATTACTTGATAAAGCTTAAGAATATCCTCTTTATCTAAGTCCTGCCGAATGATAAATTTCACAGCATTATTACTTCTATAATAATTACTGATTTTTGTTTGTTCTTCTATTATCGTCTGAGCCAGAACATTAAGAAGAATTAAATTCATAAAAATAAACATCAATACATATAATCCAAAACGGTATAATCTATTCAAATTACTCCATCCAATCTATATCCAAGGAATTGTGGCATGTGCTGGTTTTAATCACCAGCACATGTTGTAAAACACCACCTAAATTTTTTTACAAATTAACTAATGCCGTACCAAACTCTTACTACGGAATGTTTATAAGTTTCTTCGGTCTCATTCCATATTTTACCGTAACCCCAATTTCTACCAGACTCAACCCCTTCAATGCCATCATTCATGTAATATGTTACTTTTGTGTAATGATAAATATCTTCTCCAGATATTTGATCAATTAATCTTGTCCATCCCCAAGCGTACCATAGACCACTGGACGTCTGCGTATCCCCTTTATCCGCATAAACATCATAAGTTGCAAGAGGCATGATAGCTGTGCCGTCGGTACTAAATTGCACTTCATGTTCACCATATGGAAGCAATGGTGTTAATATCTTATCAGAAGCCATAACCGGCATTGCTGTAACCATAATTAACAAAGTAACCAAAGAAATAATAATAGGATACTTATTTGTTTTCATCATAATAATTCATTCTCCTTCCATAAACGAATAAATTGATTTAAATTAGTCATTCCAAATCTCATGCCTTGCTCGGCATTTTTGGATGGGGAATAAAGCTTCTTTATCGGGGGCCCTTATCCTTAGCATTTTTCCCACCTCCTTTCAAAAATGTCTAATTTCAAGTTGCACTTACCAATTTCTTGCACAATAGCCCCCTTTCCTTTCCGGCTTGTCCCAATCCTCGCTTTCCTTGTCTGAGACTTCGTTTTGCTTGTCTGAAATTGCATCCTATAAAAATAAAATCCGGGGCGACACCCCGGATAACTATAAATAACTTCATATATTGAGTTTTTCTTGTAATACTTTGAATTTTTCTTCCGTCATATATGCTACTTCTTTAAACTTATCTGTGAATATTACCAGGTAGTTCCCTCTAGACCAAGGCTGAATTTCTTGAAGCATATCCAAATTTATAATATAGCTTCGGTGACACCGGAAAAAATTTTTGCTTGTCAATCTTTTCTCTAGTATGTCTAGAGATTCGTTTGTTGACATTTTTTCTTCATTCATTGTATGAATTACGGTTTTGCGTTTTTCTCTGGAGATAAATACAATTTTTTCTTTTTCCAGAAAAACCACAATACCTTCAATTTTAATTCCGACCTTTTTTGAAATGTCACCGGAGAATGCTATACTATTTTGCCTGGAAACAGCTCTTTCTCTTACCGCTATCAGCTCACGAATTTTTTCAATGTTTTGTTCTATTCGCTCTAATTTATACGGCTTAATAAGATAATCAAAGGCATACATCTCAAAAGCTTCTGGCATGTATTCACTATATCCTGTTGCATAGATAAGAAAAACATCTGGCTGAATGTCTAGAATTTCTTTAGCTGCTTGTATTCCGTCTTTTTCAGGAAGATCAATATCCATAAAGATTACATCGGGTTCTAATTCAACAGTTAAATTTATAGCATCATTGCCGTTTTTCGCTTCTCCAACTATTTGCACACCCGAAATACTATTTATGGTTTTTTTTAGAATCAAACTCATATTAGGATCGTCTTCTACGACCAGTACTTTTAACTTCATGAAAAACCTCTTTCTAACCCTGCAGTTTTCTAGGGACTCTAGGTTGATGCCAGAGACCTAAACTAGTTGGCACAACTGCGATTTGAGCTACAAACGTAACCACAGCAGCAAGTCCTAATAATAGCTTATGACTAATCTTAAACATATTTTCACCCCCTTTTAAGAATAGTTTTATCTAGGTATAAATCAATAGCTGTAACTGTTCTAGATACTACAGGTAAAAGACCCAAAGCTTGAACCAGTATACCAAATAGTACAGCTATTATATAAGACCGAATAACTTCTATAACCTCTATAGGAACTATCATCAGATTTATAGCCATGACGATAAAAGAAATGGTTAACCATATTAATGAAAGCTTTTTCATTTCCTTTTTTTTCTTTTTAGAAAGTGGTTTATTCTCCGAATCCACCGGTGCATATTTAAGGGTTATGTAGAAACTTATGAGAAACACAGCACCTGCCAACAAATAAAAAATGAATAAAGGAAATGCAATATTGCCAAATTCCTGAGAAATTTTGCCTAGGGATAAGATTAGAACTAAACTGAAAACAAAACAGCGTCCGTATGTATTAAAATGGATTCCTCCAGATAAGGAGCGGTAGCTAACAGAGAAAAACGTAATTAGCAAAACATAAGGAAAAATTCCTAAAACAAGGGAGAGTAAAACCAAGACGGTTATTTTAATAACCTCTCCGATTAGTACTTCGAACCCATACCGTAATACATCCGCTTCCTCTTCATCATAATTTAGTCTTTCAGCCAGATGATTTGCCAGTGTTAGAGATAATTTGTTTATTCCCATGGTCCCTCCATTAAACCATTTTTATAAATGCTTGAAAATTGGTGGCCCGCTCATTACTGGTAATATTAAGAGTTCCACCGTACTTCTCGACAATTTGTTTAACAATATAGAGTCCCATCCCTAGATGCTCTTTTTTAGTGGAAAAACCGGGATCAAAAATTTTATTGATGGCTGATTGGCTTATGGGTAAACCATTATTAATTACAGATAATATGTATTCCTCTCCCCTTTGAGAAATAATTAGTTTGACCTTGGGGTTTTTTATGGAACACTCGGTAACTGCTTCCAATGCATTGTCCAAAAGATTTCCTAATAGTTCGTTTAGTTCCGAGGTTTTTACAGGGATTTTTTTCAGACTGGCTGTATTAGTAACCTCAAATTGCACATTATGGGATTCCATTTGGGCAGCTTTTACATGCAATAGAGCACTTACTCCCGGATTATCTACACTAATAATGGCATTGGTTACTGCTACTTCTTCCAAAATTCCTTGCAGATAATCCTTAACTTCTACATATGCTTCTACACATAAAAAGCCGTATACGGTTTGCAGATGATGGTTAAATTCATGCCGCTGTCTGCGCATCGTTTGCATTAAAGCCTCTAAATGCTTTAGGCTCTCTAATCTAGCCCGGTTTTCGGCCTCCTCCTGGATATTAACGGAAATTCGAATAAACATTATTACACTAGTTACTGCCAACAAAAAAAGAACTGCGTTCATAGGGAAAATTAAAATTGTCAAATTACCTGTAGTAAATGCATTAGTTCCAGCTATATATACGCTTAAATTTAAAAGAGCCAGGATTAATAGCTCAAACACAACAATGATTATTATGGGAATGATATTGTTTAATCTATCCATTCAAATCTTCCTTTACAACGATTAGAGTAATAGCTTCCTAAATCTATAATTTTTAAGTCATAAAAATACAGAAGCAAAACGATAAAGAAAACTATCAGTCCTTGAGGTAAAAAAAATAATATTTGTAAGGAAGGGGTAGCCAGTACCTGCTCTAATGGAATTCCCGTTAAGTGTAATAATAGTGGCCCTAAAGTAGCATCAATAACCATATAAAAGGAAGCACTGACCAGTATGCAAGTTAAGGCAATAAGATAAGGAACTCTAATTATTAACCAGATCACCAAAGCAAATATGGGTATTTGTAACATGGTATGAATACCAAAGGCCAGCGGCAATAAACGAATACAATAGGAAACCATAGCTTGGAGTGCCCCAATCAATACAAGCCTTCGGAAACTCAACTTTATCCCAAATAGTTGCAAACCCACTGCTGTCAGGAGTATTTCCTCCGGTAATGAAATTAGTAGTACTGTGATCAATGGCATTGTATCCATTTTAAATTCCCCTCCCCACAATAATTATCTAAATTTCTTAATTATCCTACTTGCCTTGTCTGAAACCTCGTTTTCCTTGTCCGAATCCTCGTTTTCCTTGTCTGAAATTGCAGTAACAATGCAAAATAAAAAATCTGCCCCACCATTAACCGATGGAACAGATAAAAAATATCTTCCTTCGGCAGCCCGGCGGTCATGGTAGAAATCATCTACTTTAGATCCGTAGCTTTGTGTCCCTGACTTTCATCAGGTTTACCAGTAACAAGAAAATAAATTTTCCCCACTTCTTTAAATAAAGATTTAATTGTTTATTTTTGTTAATTATAACATCAACCGGGCATTTAGTTTGTCGTTTCTTGTAAAAATATATAAAAAAATACAGGAAATCTCATTCCTGCAAAAGACAAATTAGATATAATTTTTAACGGAAAATTTGGGCACATAAAAGCTCAACTAAGCGGATACTAGCAACTGTTTATTTTTTCTTACTTAGAATATATCTTTTATATAATAAATAAATCAAAAAACTTAATGGAAAAAAGAAAACTAATGTAAATACAAACCAAAAAATAGCTTGAATATGCTTAACATTTTTTCTTCTGATATCAAAAAAAACCCAGAATGCACAACTTAACGAAGTAAGGATTAAAATAGATTCCAATATACCAATGTCCAATTTTCCTCCCCCTTGAGTTAATTTGTTTTCTTAGCGTATAAATATATTATGAATAAATCCAAAATATATTTACTTTATATACTATTCTATAATAGATTGGTATAATTTTTATTTTCTCCTGTGTTCCTGATAAAAATTTTAAAATTTATCGTAAAAACCTAAACTATATTATGATACCTTTCTTAGTAAAAAAATTTCATTATATAAAAGATCATCATTTAAAACTAATGCCTTTTAGATTAGAATAAAGCTTTTTATTCTGTATCCATAATTCTTTGCATTTCTCCACCTCCTTTCCAAATATCATTTAATTGCGAAATCATATTTACCAATTTCTTGCAAACTAGGCCTCTTTCCTTTCCAGCTTGTCCCAATCCTCTTTTTGCTTGTCTGAAACTTCGTTTTCCTTGTCTGAATTTGCGCAAAAAAAATCGAGCCAAATAATTAGCCCGATTTTCAATCCACTAGTCACCAGTAACCAGTCACTTTATTTACTTATAGCACAGCCCAATAACCAAATTCTCCATTAACTCCGAAGGGTCCCCACCGCTGGATTTCAAAAGGACTTCCGTTTCTAAGAGCTTCTCCAGCGCTTTTACCAGTTGTTCCACCGGAAAATTCCTGCCTTGACTTAATACCTTATTGAGTACAAAGGGCTGGATTGAGAGCTTTTCTCGGATTTGCTTTTCCGAAAAACCCTGACTAATCATATCCTTAGCTGCTAAAATTAAACGATACTGGCGGACTAAAAGCCCTAAGAGTTTCATAGGTGCTTCACCCATAACCAAGCTCATCTGCAATAGCTCTAAGGCTTTTCCTCCTTTTCTTTCCGCAATACTGTCAATTAAATTAAAAACATTTATTTCCGAATTCCTAGTTACTATTTCTTGAACCATAGGCAGGGTAATAACAGGGGAATCTTGACAGTACAAAGACAGCTTTTCCAGTTCGTTTTGCATTGTTTCTAAGCCTTCACCGGCTAATAATGCTATGTAATTAAATGCTGCACGCTCTATTGTTTTCCCTTTATCTTTAAGAAAAGCCTCAACCCAACGTTCCAGATTTTCTCCCGTCAAGCCTGCAAATTCTACAGTCTGCCCCTTTTCTTCCACAGCTTTAAAAATTTTCTTTCTTTTATCTGCTTTACCTATTATACGAAAAACCAAACAACAGGCGGTATTAGCGTTAGCTAGATACTGTAGTAATGGACCTTCATCAAATTTATTTTCAGAGTTCTTAGTAGTAGCAGTAAAATACACTGCATTATCTACAACCACTACCCTTTTTTCAGCCATAACCGGCATGGTATTAGCCAAGTCAACTATTCGATGGATACTTACCTTTTCTCCATCTATTTTATCAAAGTTAAAAGCCTCCAGTTCCGGAGGTAAAAGTTTGGCTTTTAATTTACCCAAATAGCTATCCATCAGTAACTTTTCCGTACCATAAAAAAGATAAACAGGAGCTAAAACGCCCCTATTTATGCTCTTCAATAATGCTATATGCTCCATATAAATCCTCCTAAAAAACGGCCTTGCAGTTTTTTTAGTTTATTGACTATGGACTATCGACAATAGTCTTTGAAATAAACTAATATCGATAAGGGCTAACTCTTCTTGATGATCCAAACATACTTGTTTTGTTTCTACGTTTTAAATACCGCCGGCTAAGCCGGAAGATAATCTGCAGAACAAATAAAGCGGCCAAGCCGTTAACTATTGCTCTAGTCCAGTCAAAAGGCTTTTTTACTTCATCCTGGGACTTTACAGGAATTCGCTCTGTTTCTTCACCATTGATATAGATTATTAACTCTCCTAGAACCTTCTCTGCTTCAATTGGTAGAGATAAGTCGCTAAGCACTAATCTTTTTTCCACATTAGTTTCTTCATTACTATTAACGGCAATAGATGCTGAGCGAGCAGGCACCAGGTTGACCTCCTGGTCATTAGCTACCTTTAAGGTAGCTACCACTTCATTCCCCTTAGTAAGGCTTAGATTCTGGAAATTAGCAAAGCCATATTCTAAAAGTGCTTTAGCATCATCCCATATTCTAGCATCACTGCTCCCTAGAATAACGGATATAAGCTCCTGATTATCTCTTTTAGCTGAAGCTGCCAAGGTGTAGCGAGCTGCACTAGTATATCCCGGTTTGATTCCCGTGCTTTCATCCATTCGCCACAAAAACTTATTAATGTTAATTAGTCGGGTTTGCCATTCTTCACCCACCCAGTCATAAGTTTTCCCTTGGGCCAACTCCCGAAATTTAGGGTTTTGCATAGCATACTTACTAATCAAGGCCAGGTCATAGGCTGTGGTCAAATGACCTTCAGCAGTCAAACCATGAGGATTAATGAAATTAGAATTATCAGCACCTATTTCCTTAGCTTTTTCATTCATCATTTGAGCAAATTTTTCCTGACTGCCACCAATATGTTCAGCAATAGCCAAAGCTGCATCATTAGCGGAATGAATCATGGCAGCATTCAGAAGCTTTTCTAGCTCAATTTTCTCTCCTTCCCGGAGGTACACTTTAGTTCCCTCAACTAACGGGACATTTTTGCTAATCGTTACCATATCTTGCAAGTTGCCCTTCTCCAGAGCTATAATTGTTGTCATTATTTTAGTAGTACTGGCTGGATTAAGCTTTTGGTCAATTTCTTTACCGTATAAAACCTGTCCCGTTTTTCCGTCTATCAGTATGTACGCATTTCCCTCTATGTTAGGTGCTGCCCACAATTTCATACTTACTCCCACTGTTACAAATAATAATACTAAAAACATTACCAAGACTCTGCGCAAACTCATCACCTCTCGAAGCTACTTTTAGTGCATAAAATATTATAGCATAAAGTATCCCTCTATTGATTAAGCAGATTCTGTAAATTGCCTAGAGGCTAGTGGCTAGTTAATTATATTCGTGCCCAGTGACCAGTGCACAGTGCCCTGAAAGTCTTTTGGATTAAGAAATATATTCCTTAATCTAGCGTAGCGGAATCTTAATCTAACGAAACGAATGTGGAGTGTAATCTTCTTTCTGTATAACTGTAGCACTGTAGACTCGGAAAAGTTCCTGCATCAAAAACTATCTCAAATGGAACTTTTCCCAGAAAGCATTGTCTTTACCCAAATATCTTCACCATCAGTTTCAAAAATAAGCGCTCCCTGTTTATCGGTCCTATATACATTAATCCCAGCATCCTCTAGACCCTCTAAAACCTCACTATGGGGGTGACCATACCTATTACCCCTGCCCACGGAAATAACAGCTGCCGCTGGATTTAATTCTTGGTAAAAATTTTCTACATATGAACCTCTGCTCCCATGATGGGGAATTTTTATTATCTCTATCACCCGATTTAAAGGTAATAATTTCAACAATACTTCTTTATCAACATCACCGGTAAATAGAAAATCCTGTTTTCCGTAAATACAATTAACGATTAATGAAGCGTTATTACTATCTAAGTTTTCCATTTTATTAATATCTGGTGCAATTACCTGAAATTTCACCTCCGGCTGGAGCTTTAAAGTTATACCTTGTTTCCCTTCTATTATCCGAGTCTCCTTTTTTTCTGCTAGATCCTTTAATTCCGCTAGTTCCTGACTTTGGTCAACATCAGGTGGAACCAACAGCGTTTCCACAGTAAACTCCTGCATAACCTTATAAAGCCCATTAATATGGTCAGCATCAGGATGGGAGAGAATAACTAAAGCCACCTTATTAACACCTTTATACCGAAGATATTGGGTAACTGTCGTACTACCGGGTCCACCATCAATAATAACGTACTGGTTATAGGGGGTTTTTATTACGGCTCCATCACCCTGGCCTACATCGAGAAAAGCCACTTCCAGAGGCAAAGGTCTTGGTATAGTCCCAACCAGGAGTATAAATATCAGAATAAAAACTAAAGACAGCTTTATTTTAAAAGGGATTTTTGGAATTTTTTCCTTGAATCTATCGACCTCTCGTAAACCAATTAAGAACAAATAATAACAACCAATAAATATTAAGGAGGGCCGAGCTAAGTAGACATGTCCTTCAGAAAAAACCCGGGTAAAATAGTCAATAAAGCCAGATAAGGTATAGGCTATTCCTCCAGCTAGAAAGATAAAAGGCTGAGCCAGTTTTACCCAGATAGATGCAAATAAAAGCGCACCAAATAATAGAGGAACCAGAATTGATACTATTGGTACAACGATCAGATTCATTAGAGGTGCTAAAAGGGAAAGGGTATTGAAGTGGTACAAGGTTATAGGTAATGCTGCCATTTGTGCTGCAACGGGCACTCCTATAACTAATGCTCCTTTATTCGGCAAAAAACTAAATAGCCTTCGGGCTAAGGGTAAAAAATAAAATAATCCCCAGGTAGTTATAAAGGATAGCTGAAAGCCAATAGTGAATATACTCAAAGGGTCAGATAAGATAATTAGCAAAGCAGCCGCAGCTAAAATCGTATAAAAATCTTTAAACTTAAGCCACTTGACCGAAAGTATTGCCAGCATCCCCATTATTGAAGCCCTAACAACAGATGGAGTAAATCCAACCAGCAAACTGTAGCTTCCTAATAAGATGATTGCCCCGGTAACGGTAATAGTAGGTGAAAGCTTAAGAAATCTGGCTGTTCCTAGATAAAAGGCCAAAACTACCCCTACATGTAATCCACTAACTGCAAATACGTGGGCTATGCCCATCCTTTGGGCAGTAGAATAGAAATCTGCATCTATCGCTTTCTTATCCCCCAGAAGGAGTCCAATCAGCATACCCGCTTCCGCTTTAGGCAGATTATTATTAATTAAATTGTAGACTTCTTCCCGGGCTAATGCTGTATATCTCTGTAATCCCCTAGACTTTTCTAATACCTGTCCTACTTTAATGGCACTAAGTTTATAGCCTATTCCTTTTTGCCGCCAATATTCCTGCTCGGAAAAACCGCCGGGATTAACTTGAGGTAGGGGTTTTTCTAGCTTACCCTGAACTTCTAATCGATCCCCCCACCGATAAATATTGGAGTCACCCCAGGCAGTTTTCACAACAACTTCAACGGCAGCTTTTAAAGGCGCTCCGTTGATACTTGTTATTTCCAAAACTACCTGGTTATCTCGAGGGGTAATATCGGCAACTTGGCCTGTAACCTTAATTATTTGATTATCCCAGTCCTCTAAACTATGTGAATCCTTCTCATTCCAGTCTATCCAGGCAAAACCAGTTACAAAGAGTAAGGCTATTAGCATAACTTTTACTAAGTATGGTTTATGTAGAAATAAAAACACGGACACTAGAAGTATGCTTAATAAAACCCATAGGGACCAAATATAATTGATATGGGTAAAATGCCCAGCAATTATTCCAAATATCAAAAAAACAGAAGCCCAGACCAGATTTCTGTTTAAGTTTAAATTTTCTTTTAATAAGCTCATACTTCCCTCACAACATCAAACCTCGATTTTTATTTAATAGGTGTTTTATTAGCAAAACTCCTGCCATTTTGGATATTAATTTGAGTTTTGAAAATAATAAATATAATAGGCTAATTTTTAAAGAAAGGATTGAAACTACTGGACTATTCTTGGATTTGGAAAGCAGTAATTATCGTATTTGTTGGAACTACTTTACTAAGGTTCGCCGGCAGAAAATCAATTGCCCAAATGACCACATCGCAAACTGTAATCATGATTGCCATTGGAACACTACTGATTCAACCGATAAGCGGGAGAAATATTTGGGTTACCTTTCTAACAGCTGGTCTACTTGTAACAACTTTATTTGTATTGGAGTACACCCAATTAAAATTTAATTTTGCAGAAAAGTTGCTTACCGGCAAGTCTAAAGTTATTATAGAAAACGGAATTCTTAATGAAAAAAATCTAAGTAAACTTCGTTTAACAGTGGATCAACTGGAGATGCAGTTAAGACAGCAAAGCGTTAATAGAATTGGTGATGTTAAATGGGCCACAATAGAGCCTAATGGTAGAATAGCCGTTTTATTAATGGAAAAGGCCCAACCCGCTACGAAAGGAGATATTCTAAATTTGATTACTCTAATAAATACGAAAATACCTATTATACCCAACAACTATCAACCTAGCCAAACTAAAGATATACAAGATTTATTTTCAGAAATAGTTGAGAAGGATGGAACTACAACCATAACTGATAGATTACAATAAAATAATAAACTTCGATTTGTTGGGGACACTCCTGTTTACATAACTATCCATTATTCAACTGGTGTGTCACCTTTCCTTAAATGGTTAAATCGCTTTTGATTTTATCAAAAGTTGCCTGGCCTATTCCTTTGACATTCATTAATTCTTCCACAGATTTAAATCCGCCCTGGCTATTACGATAGTCAATTATAGCCTGGGCTTTAACTGGTCCTATTCCTGTAAGACTGTCTAACTGATCCAACGTAGCTCTGTTTAAGCTTATTTTTCCATTGCTGGTTGGTACCGGTAAAGAATTAGTTGGCGAATTATTATTGATAGCTGGTAGAGTTACAAGGTTTTCGCCTTTTTTAAAAACGGTTATCTTATCCTGGTCATTTAAAATTGCTGCCCGGTTAAGATAGGTATCCACATCTGCTTCTTCTGTAGGAAAAGCTAATTTAAGGGCCTCATCTAATCTTGCTCCCTCGTCCAACTCATAAATACCGGGTCTTTCTACCTCCCCGGCGATATGAATAAATATTTTCTTTTTTTCTTTTATCTCCGCTGATTCTAATTCTGGTTCTACCTCTTGTGTCTGCTCATCAATAACTATCTCTACGGGGGTTTTAATAAGTCTCCCTTGGGCATATTTTGCTCCACCCCAAAATGAGAAAGCGATCGTTAAAACTAGAAGTACTACTAAACCTTGTTTATTTAGCTTAATATCTTCGAACATATCTCCACCTCTATATCGCAAAAACCCTTTAGACAGAAAATACTATATTTTCTTAATAAATCCTGCTAAAATACAATATTTTCTAAAAAATATTAGGAGGAATACCTTTTTTGATATCATGCCGATAAACCAGGTTTACAAAAAAATAAAACAAATGATTTAAAGGCTTTTTAAAGAAGTTTTTGTTAATCAGGGTTCTATTAATAATTGACCGCAGGCTAAAAACCTGATTATATAGTTTCCAATAGGCCTCTGTCAGCTCTTCAGGTGTCATATTTCCCGGAATATGCACAGCCTCGGTGCCATTATAAGAATAAATATTTCTATTATAGATTTTATTTTTTGCTTCTAATTTCTTAAACAAATCGGTTCCGGGAATGGGAGTTAGAATATAGAAGCGGGGTACAATAATTTTATTTTCATCAATGAAACGGGCAGTATCTAGGATACTTTCCACCGTGTCGGCATCTGTACCTACAACCATTTCTGTACTAACTTCGATACCTGCATCTCTAATCTTGGTAATTAATTCAGGATATTCCGAAGTTTTTGCCCAGCCTTTATTTAATTCTGTAAGGCTTTCCTGTTTAATACTTTCAAGACCAAAGCTGAGGGCAATGCAGCCGCTGTCGGCAATAATTTTTAGCAGCCTATCATTTTTAGCTACATTTATAGAGCATTGACTCATCCACTGCATTTTGAGCTTTTTAATTTCCCGGCATAGCTCATACATATATGCTTCATCTGAAGCTATGTTATCATCTAGTAAAAGTATTTTTTTAAATCCTAAAGATTTTATATGCTGTATATCCCTTATTACCTCTGGTATACTTCTGCGGATATATCTCCCTCGATACAGGCAATATACCGAGCAAAAGGAACAAATATTTGGGCAGCCTCTACCAGCCTGAACCGGTAGAAAATCACCAATATTTTTCTTTTGTAACAAATCATACCTAGGTAGAGGCATTTTTTCCAGAGAAATAAGTTCCTGACGGTAATATGGCTTTAAAGTACCCTTTTCAATATCCTTGAGTACTTCCCCCCACACCCCTTCAGCATCTCCGATAACAACACTATCGCAGTATTTTTTTGCCTCTTCTGGCATCAGGCTCACCATATACCCACCTAAAATTACAGTTTTCCCTCGTTTTCTAAACTCCTTAGCAATATCTAGAGTACGAATAACAGCATGGCCCATGCTACTAATACCAATGACATCAGCATCGGTTTCAAATGGGATATCCTCAATAGTCTCTAAAATCAGCTCAATCTCCCATTCCTTTGGTGTAAATGCAGCCAAAAGAGGAAGAGATAACCCAACGAAATACAGTTTTTCTCTTTTAATTAATTCCCCATTTTTAACATAGGGAGTAGGCTGAATCAGTAATAGTTTCTTTTTCATAACTATCCCTTCACCATTAATTTGATATAAATCAATAAAAACTTCAGTGAACCCTTTATCAATCTTAAAACAGTGCCTAGACCAAATTGTTGAATCACATAAGACGGGTTATTTAACAGCAAATTGACATAAAGATTAGTTTTCAGAACTTCAAAATAGTAATGTCGTAGGCTAAGCTTACTGGGTTTGATGCTGACAACAGAAAAACTCCACTGGTCATAGTCATCCGGAGCAAATAAAATCCGTTCTTTATATTTATTATATAGTAAAGTACCGGGTAAAGCTGTCAACGGAGTTAAGGTAGATATTTCCGGGGCCAGCTCTTTTACATATTTTCTAAACTGCAAAAAGTCTTTAGTATTCCAATCGGGATTGAGAATAAAGGAAGCCCAACAAGCAATGCCCAGTTCTTTAAGAATTTCCGCAGCTAAGATATTTTCTTTTATAGTTGCCTTTTTGTTATAACCTGCTAGTTCTTCCGCTTTAAAGGATTCATAGCCTACCAGACAAGCCCGCAGGCCATTTTTACTTAGCCTATTTAAAGTCTCCCGGTGGTGAATAATACTCTCTACACTAGCGTAGCAGATAAAGTTTTTCTGGATATTGTCTGATTCCAATAAATGGCAAAAATTTTCTAATCTCTCTTGGCTGTAAAGGAAATTGTTATCGATTATCATGATACTTGGTTCAGCTATTCTTTGGATCTGAGCTATAATATTTTCCATAGGCTCATCCTGCTCTTGTCCCCCTTCTATCTTCCAGCGCAGACAGAAACTGCAATGGGAGCTGCATCCCCGGGAGGTCTGGAGTAATGCACAGGGCTGATAGCCAAAATAGGTATAGTGGCTGCGGTATTTTTCAGTAGCTTCCCGGTCAGGGGTAATATACTCATTAATTCCCGATACATCAGTACTTTGAAAGCTGTTTTCTCTACTATGGACTCCATCAATCAAAGGAACCTTTTCTCCATTTTCCAGATAGTAAAACAGCTTCCTGATATTATCTTGGGTTGTATATTTTACTATATGATCAATTTCTCCACAGAAAAAATTCTCCGGGGCCAGAAAAGCTTGGGTACCCCCTGCTAAAATAATAACTCTCTCATCAATTTCCTTAGTCTTAAGGGCGAGTTCCTTGACACCCCGAACATCGACACATAGGGAAGTAAAGCCCACTATCTGTGGCTTAAAGCCTATCAGCTCTTGGCTAAAATCTTCCTTCCCAACCATTAGGTCCAGTATTTTTACTTCATGCTTGTCCCGCAATATAGCAGCAATACATTCTAAACCCAAAGGCTCAGAAAACATAAATTCCCCTAGAGTTATGGACTTTTTTCTTCTTTTTGGTCTTACTAAGAGAATACGCATGGAAAGCTCCTCGCTTTGACTTTTTGGCCAGTTTTTTGGGTCTCGTGCTCAGTGGCTATTTTTTTAGACAGTCTCTGGGGTTTGGTGCCCGGTGACCAGTGTTCAGTGCCCACAAGGACAATAGCTAATGGGTTGAGATGTTGCGTCTGACAATTTGCCGGGAAGTCAAATTTAAAGGTCTGCATACTACCGGGTAACATATTGCGTCTGACACAAGCATTGAAGGATATTTTACAAGTCAGTAGTGGCAATTACGATACACGACAACACGTGTCACAAGAAATACTTAATCTAGCGAAGCGAAATCTTAATCTAACGTAACGAAGTGGAGTGTAATCTTTTTCTGTAGCACTGTAGCACTGTAGCACTGTCATACGGTATATACCTTCAGCCGTCACACCTACATCCAGTATAGCCTCAAATTGAAAGTATCTTCTTAATATATTGCCAGATAATTCGACTAACCCCCAGTGAGAGTTTAACATTGGCTAGAAGGCCGTACTTCATATTCTTCTTTAGACTCCTTGGCTTTAGAGTTAGCTTAAAATAAATCTTTAAGATATTATAATAATAACTTCTTATGGATAATTTGCTGGGCTTAACGACCAAATTGGCCAAATCCCACTGTTCATATTTCTCTCTAGGTATTATTAATTGCTCCTTATACCGATCATAGAGAGGGGTCCCTGGTAGGGGAGTGAAGGGCTGGAGGTTAATAAACTGCAAATCCCATTTTTTTAGCCACTTATATAAATAATCAAAATCCTCTGTATCCCAATCTATTCCTAAAATAAAGGTTCCGTAGCAGTCAACATTATATTTCGCCAAGACCTCTATGGCTTTTTCGTTTACAGCTTTACTGCTTTTTTTATTATATAGCTCTAATTCTTCCTCTTTAGCTGTTTCTAGTCCTACTATCACTGCCCGTAAGCCCATAATAGCAAATCTCTCTATTGTTTTTTCATTTTGGGCAATAAAGTCAGCCCGCCCGTAGATTAGGAATCTTTTTTTTATTCCTTCCTGCTCTAATAAATCACAAAATTTTTCCACCCGTTTTTTTGAGTAGAGAAAATTATCATCAACAATATAAATTTCTGGCTCTTTAATCCTTTTTATTTCCTCAATAACATCGGCAACATCTCGCTCATAATACTTATCCCCAGTAACCTGCCGACAAAAGCAAAAGCTGCAGGTATAGGGGCAGCCATATGATGTCTTCACTAATGCACAGGGGTTATGAAAAACATAATAGTAGCTAGCGCGATACCGTTGTGTTATCTTGCGATTAGGATGAATATTTGGTACATTTTCAGCTTTTTCACCGTAGAAAAGAGTATCTTGCTGTTCTTTATATACACCCTGCTCAATATCATCCACCAGCTCTGAAAAAACCTCTATCCCATTACCTGTAACAATAAAATCTATATTTTTACCAAAAAAGTCCTCGGCAACAACCTCAGCATGGACACCGCCTACAATTATTTTAATCCCTGGATTTATTTTCTTGATGACCCCAGCATACTCTTTAATAATATTTACATGGGAGATATATGCGGTTAATGCAACTACCTCCGGCTGATAATCTTTTATAAAATAAGCTAAAGACCTTTTTTCTAAGATCATATCCACTAGCACAACCTGATGCTTCCCTTTTACTGCAGCCGCTAAATACTCAAGCTCTAAAGGCTCGCAAATCATAATACTCTGTAAACCGATAGTATCCTTATGGGGTTTGGGTCTAACTAATAAAATCCTCATTTTTTATCTCCATTTTGTAGTGTGCTTAAAAAGATACTAGGCACGAAAAAACTATTTTCTAATCCCTTTTGATTTAATAAATTAAGCTCTGCTTTTTGCACTAATTCTCTAACCTGCCCATTTGAAGGATAAGATGCCTTACCGGTAGTTAATTTCACCAGCTTCATTACTACTTTATCATAAAAATTATTTTCCGAGGCCTGGACTAAAAATAAATAGCCCCCGGGCTTTACCACCCGCTTAAACTCCTGTAGGGCCTTTAGTTTATTTTGATAATAGGGAAAGGAGTGACAGCAGGTCAAAAAGTCAAAATGGTTATCAAGAAAAGGTAAATTTAACGCATCTCCAACAATTACTTTTCCATTGGTAACCTTTTTGCTAGCAAGCGCTATCATTTGCTCTGAACTGTCTATGCCAATTAACGCTAAATTATGATGGCGAAGTTCCTCCTTGATATCCTCCAAAAGCTGTCCAGTACCACAACCCACATCTAGCAAGTTAATCTCTTCTTCAAAATCAGCAGCTATATATTTCTGAAGTTCAGCTACTACTAAATCTCGAGTAGGCATTAGGGAATATTTTTGGACCCATAATTTTTCATAACGGTCAGCCCAAAAATCCCAGATATTTTGTGACATTGGGAAACCTCCAAATCATCGACTATTGGGTTGGGATATTTGGATGCATCCGATGCAAGTTAAGATTACAGGATGCATCTACTCAAAGGTCTAGCTTAAGGGATGCTAATTGACAATCATCGGATGCATCGTGCAGAATTGCTTAAAAGCAGATGCATCCCAAAAAACTGTCATTCATCTGATGCCACCTATTATTAAATTAAGAATTGATTTAATAATAGGTCTTATATTACTCCTCAAACGTCTAACATCACTATAAGCCAGTAAATATAATTTATAAAATTCCAAATAAAACCTAGTAACACTCAATTTTGTTGGTTTGATATTCAAGTGTAAAAAGTCGTTATTTTCATACTTATTCTCTGGGATTATTAGCCTTTCTTGATATTTTTCATAGCCAGGTACTCCTTTTAGAGGGGTAAAAATAGAGAACATGCATAAATCCAGTGCCATTTTTTTCACAATAGCACTTAGGCGTTTAAAATCTTCTAATCCATAATCCTCATTAACTATAAACAATCCACAGCTCTTAATGCCATTCTTCCTTAAAAGTTCAATTGCCTGCAAGTTACTGTGAGTGGAAGTCTTTTTATTATAATTATTTAAAGTTTCATCATCTACAGCCTCAAGGCCCACTATTATCTCTGATATCCCACTAGCCTTAAGCTTAGACAAAATATCCTGATGGGCACAAATAAGGTCGGCTCGGCCGTAGATGCTAAAATCTTTTTTAATGTTATACACTGAAATCAATCTGCAAAATTCTAATAATCTATTTTTATCTACTAGAAAGTCGTCATCGATAATAAAAATTTTCTCCTGCTCTAAATCACTTATCTCCCTAACTACTTTAGTAATATCCCGAGTAGAATACTCTCCACCATTGAGACAAGCACAATAGCAAAAATTACAGCTGTAAGGACAGCCCCAGGCTGTTTTTACTAAGGCACATTGTTCTTTCCCAAAATATCGAAACTTATCTTTATAAAGGTGCAAGTGTGTTCGATCAGGGAGAGGTAGAGTATTAGGAACTAATGACTCACCTTGATTTTTAATCCATTCATTATCTTTTTTGAAACATATATTTTTAACCGGCTGCCAACAGCCTTGATTTTGCAAATTTAATAGAACATCCCGAAAGGCTTGTAAGGGATTAGCATGTATTATTATATCAATATTAAAATCGTAGAAATCCCGCCAATTAAGTTCGGCATGGATACCCCCCACCACAACCTTAATATTTGTTCCATACTCTTTTACAATTTCAGCATATTCTTTAATTAAATTAACGTGGATTGTATAGCCAGTAATAGCTACAACATCTGGCTGGTTATCTTTTAAAAACGAAGAGAAAGGTTGTCTCTCCAATAAACCATCATATATCCTATAATTAAAATTCAGTTCATTCGCTACTGCAGCTAGATATTCTAATTCCAAAGGCTCAAAACGGACTGTCTTTAATTTAGCAAATAAATTTTGGGGCTTGGGCCTAACTAGTAAAATTTTCATCTGTTTCCCCCATCTTAAAGACACGAAAATCATATATAGGTATTTGATAACTAAACAAATTAATGTATTGATTAGCAAGCTTATCCAATAAGAAATTAGAATGACTAATATACATGCCCTTAGTAAAGAGCTCACTGCCTAGCTTTAGCTTTGTTTCTTCCGCCGTTTGACCTAAATCTATGGTCTTAAACCTATTATCAATGGCAAAGTCAATAATCTCTAGGAGTAAATTAAGGTAAATATCAAAGGTACTGTTTAATTTATGGCTAAATCCAATAAAGAGAAAGATTAATTCTCTACCATTATCCACGACTTGGGCAAAGCCCAGTTTTTGTTCTTTATGAGTGGCTATAATTATTATTGATGGCAAAGGCTGTTGTTGGAAAAATTCAAAATTCAATTTTTCAAGCTTTGCGTGGGAATTTAAGTATACTTCTTCATAAAGCTGATAATAATCTCTATCAAAAGCATGGGGCTTAATATAATCTACTTTAACATCCTGCCATTTTTTTTTAGCTTTTTTTATTCTATAACGATATGGGCTACGTAGAGATTCTAAATATTGATTAAAGCTTGACCAAAGCACCTCCATTTTACAGCTAGGCAGGGTATTTCCCCCCTTAGCAGGAAGGCCTAAAGCACTGTTTAAAATCAGCTTGGCTCCTTTTTTTGCCTGAAAATGAGCTAATACAAACTTCTCATACCCTGAACAAACACTAAATCCCTCTTTTGCAACAGAGCAGGGTATGCCCATAATTGTTACCGGAATTTTTAAAGTAAAAATACTATAGGTAAAGATATCAGGCTTTAAGCGATAATCAACATATGCCGCCTTCAGTTGATCTGTTTCCAGCAACATATTATATGTCTGCTGACAGGGATTGACCGTTTCTAAATGTTGGAGAAAGCGTCTCTTGAGAAATATATTTTCACCAGCCAGTTGGTCCCACTGTTTTGGAAGTTCTTCCGTACAATTTACTGTTAACCACTTCATATGAGTACCTCATAGGCTTTAAACTTTTTATATTCCTGGCAGCCAAAATCCTCCCACCGAATACCCAAGCTCCGGGATTTGATATTGTTTTCCTCTACCCAACCCGCCTCACAGATTTTATATTTATCCTTTACTACACTATATAATAAATCAAAAAATCCCAGCACTGCACCGGAGCCTTGGTACTTTTGGCCCACAGCAATCTCCGCAATTTTAAACTTATCAATTTTCCCTAAACCCATTTTATACTGAACCAAGGCTTTTAATCCTAAACCTTTTCCCTGGGGGAGTAATTGATTGAAATCAGGATACCAGAGCATCATCCCTATAGGCTGACCCTCCTTTTCGGCAAAAATTAAGTTTTCACCTTTTAAAAACCATCGAAAAGGGTGAAACAGTTCTAGATCCTCTTTAACAGTCCGATCTGCCCACCAAAGATGGTCACGAAAACATAAATTATTGAGATAGGTATATATTTCTATTTCTCTATCCAATCGAGACAAATCAGCAAAGCGAAAGGTAAACCCTTTCTGTTTAATTCTACTAAGAATTGGCTTTTCTTTTTCCATATTAAACCTGTCAATTTCTACCGAAAACGAAGAAAAATTATATTCTCTACATCCTGAAAAAAAGGAGGAATAATAATCGGGATTATAGGCCAGCCCAAAGGTAGGTGTTTCATTAAAATGGGAAGCTAAGAAACCCACCCTATAATTCAAATGGGCATCTAAACCAATAACTATTCTTTTCAATCCTTTTTTTTCTGCTAGTTTCTTTGCTTCTGAGATAATTAAATTTACAGCCTTTTGGGCATCTCTTTTCGCCTCAAAAAAACTTACTATTAGCATATCTTCCTGTTTATAATCAATTATAAATGCCGCTCTAGCTAACATTCCACCATTGTTTTCCACCCAAACAGGATAAACCCTGGCATGCTCTAAATAGGCTGTTTTCTTAGATAGAAACATTTGAGCAATAGAAGACATAGCATCCCGATACAAAGGATCATCTCTATATACTTCTTTAGTAAACCCTATGAATTTTTTTAGATCATCCTTAGTAGAAAGATATTTCAGTTTCATAGTACCAAACTTCCTTTACGCACCAATATAATAGGACGGTAGTTATCTTATCCATAAAAGGCAAGTAACTACCGTCCCTACTTTATTATTTATATTATATATCATTGGGGACATACCTGTCCAAGTTTGAAGTTCTAAATTTGATTTAAGCTATGCTCCGTAGTATGACATGAATCCAACCTCTAAAATCAAACATCTAATCTCGTCGAGTAGGGTGTGTCCCCTTTCCACTAAATGTCGTCCCGCATTACTGCTCCTGTACTAGCTGAAGTAACTAAAGCAGCATATCTCTTCAGATAAGAATTAGGCATAGCTTGAGTAGCTGGTTTTACCCACTTAGCCCTTCTGTCTGCCAATTCTTCATCGGAAAGTTTAACATTTAAAGTACGCTTGTTTATATCTAGCTGAATAATATCCCCTTCTTCTAGTAAACCAATAGGTCCACCTTCGGCAGCTTCCGGCGAAACATGACCTACAGAAGCTCCATTGGAGCCACCGGAGAAGCGACCATCTGTGATTAAAGCACAATGGGCACTCAACCCCAAACCGGTTATAGCTGCAGTAGGGCTTAACATTTCCCGCATACCTGGTCCACCTTTAGGCCCTTCATAGCGGACTACCACTACATCACCTTTTTGAATTTTCTTACCCATGATAGCCTCAAAGGCTTCTTCCTCAGAATTAAAGACTCTAGCCGGACCTTCATGGACAAACATTTCTTTGGCGACTGCACCCTGCTTGATAACAGCACCTTCGGGAGCTAAGTTTCCTTTTAGAACAACAATCCCGCCTGTTTTGGAATAGGCTTTATCTATTGGTCTAATAACCACTTCATCTGCTACATAGGCTTGTTCAGCTATTTCCGCTACTGTTAGCCCGCTAACATTCAAAGCTTGACCATCAATTAACCCGGCTTCATGCAGTCTTTTCATAACTGCCGGTATACCACCTGCCTCATGGAGGTCACTTATCCGGTGTTCACTAGCCGGACTTAGTTTAGCAAGATGGGGTATTACAGCACTAATTTTATCAAACTCCTCTAAGTCCAAACTTACTTGAGCCTGATTGGCAATTGCCATCAAATGCAGCACAGTATTGGTTGAGCCACCAATGGCCATATCAACAGCAATAGCATTTTTAAAGGCATTAGCAGTCATAATGTCTCTTGGTTTAATATCTTTTTCTAAAAGTTCCATAATGGTAATACCTGCTTTTTTCCCTAAGGCTCTCCGAGCACCATAAGGAGCTGGAATAGTCCCATTACCAGGTAAAGCCAATCCTAAAACTTCTGCTAAACAATTCATGGTGTTGGCAGTATACATCCCAGCACAGCTTCCACAAGATGGACAAGCTGATTGGGCCATCTCCTCTAGAGTTTCCTCACTAATTTTACCACTAGCACAAGTTCCCACTGCCTCAAAGGTTCCTTTTATCAGGTCTGTATCTTCACCCTTATAACGGCCGGTTAACATAGGACCACCACTGACATAAACTGAAGCTACATTTAACCGCGCAGCAGCCATCAGCATTCCGGGCACTATTTTATCACAATTGCCTATTAAAACCATGGCATCAAACATATGACCCATCATCATAGCCTCAATAGAATCAGCTATTAATTCCCGGCTAGCCAAAGGATACTTCATACCACTGTGATTCATAGCAATTCCGTCACAAATTCCAATTGTGGGGAATTCTATAGGGGTACCCCCAGCGGAAGCTATTCCCAGTTTTACAGCTTGTGCTATTTCATCCAAATGGAAATGCCCAGGAATAACCTCATTATGGGCATTAACAACTGCAACTAACGGTTTTTTTAAGTCTTCTGACAGATAGCCCATAGCATAAAACAAGGACCTATGGGGTGCTCTGGCAATTCCTTTTGTTACTTCATGACTTCTCATCAATTTTGCCTCCTTTTACTAAATAATTAGCCAATTATATAATCTTCAAGCTAATGGACAATAGACTATACTATCGACAATTAGCAATGAGTTATTATTTTGCAATACTTTTTATATAATCACATCAAAGAACAAGGGTACATAGGTAATTACAAGTAAAACAAAAACCAAAATTACCATTAGTGGGATTACAGCCTTGCTTATTTTCTCTATTGGTATTTCTGAAATAGTGCTGGCTACATATAAGTTGATAGCTACCGGAGGAGTTATCATACCTATCGCTAAGCCCATAACCATAATTAGACCAAAGTGAACTAAGTCTATACCTAGTTGGTTTACCAATGGTAAAAACACGGGAGTAAGAATAATTAAGGCTGATGCTGTCTCCATAAATATACCTGCTAGCAAAATTATAACATTAATTAATAACAAAAGGACTAGCTTATTTTCCGACAACGATAGGATAGTATTGGCAATCATGGAAGGAATCTGCCAATTAGCTAAAATCCAGCTTAGAGTACTAGATGTTGCAATAATAAACATTATTACCGACATGGTAATAGCAGAACGAGTAACTATCTTAAATATGTCCCGCCACTGCATATCCTTATAAATGAATATGGCTACAAATAAGGCCCAGTCAACAGCAATTACCGCAGCTTCCGAAGGAGTAAAAAATCCGGTGAAAATTCCTCCTAAGATAATAACTGGCGTCATTAAGCCCCATACTGCACCTTTAAAAGTCTTCCAGATATTCGCAGCGGAAAACTTAGCACCAGTTGGATAATTGTTTTTATGGGCAACATAAAGGGCTGCGGCAATTAAACTCAAACCCATCAAAGCCCCTGGAATAAACCCGTTCAAAAATAACCTTGCTACTGATTGGTCAGCGATAACTGCATAGAGAATCATAGGGACTGAAGGTGGAATCACTACACCGGTACATCCACCAGCTGCGATTAAAGCAGCAGAAAACTCACCACTATAATTTTTTTTGCGAAGTTCAGGTATTAAAGGTGTACCTACTGCGGCCGTAGTCGCTGCTCCTGAGCCGGAAATGGCGGCAAAAAACATAGAGGCCATTACCGCAACAACCCATAATCCGCCTTTTAAAAACCCTAATATAGAATCGGCAAACTGCACCAGTTTTTCTGAAACCTTACCATGGGCCAATAAATCACCAGCTAAAATAAAAAAGGGCACTGCAACTAAAGGAAAGGAGTCAGCCCCGGCAAACATCCTTTGGGGTAAAACAATTAATGAGGTATCCTGACTCATTAATACTACCATGGATGTTAAACCTATACCGATTGCTACAGGAACACCTAAAAATAGCAATACTAAAAAAGTTCCAAATAAGAGGGTAATCACTGTACTTCACCCCCATTTCTAAACCCAATAAATTCTTTAGAAATACCTGCTAAAGAATGAATTATCATAATACATAAGCTAACGGGGATACAATAGTATATATACTTCATTGGTAATGATAGAGCAGGGGAAATTTGAAAAACCTGCATTTTAATCATCTGTGACCCATAATAAACAACAAAACTAAAAAATACAATGGATAAAATATTCATTAGAATGTTAAACATACTCTTTACCTTTTTCCCAAAGGCTTCAATAAAAAAGGTTAAAGCAATATGATTTCCCCTTTTGTAGGCCATGGTGGCACCAAAAAATGTTCCCCATACCAGTAAATAGCGGGACAACTCCTCACTCCATGATAAAGCTGTAAAGAAAACCCTAAAAACAACCTGAGATGTGGTAACAAGAACTAATCCTGCAATTATTACAAAAACCAGCCGTGTCACCAACCAGTCTGTTTTCTGGCTTAATAAATCAAAGAAGTCAACTACTTTGTTCATAAACTACCCCCGGTTATAAAAAATATTTTTATTGGCACCTTGTTGTATTAAGGTGCCAATAAGTTTTATTTCTATTTAGCTTTGTTAATTTCCTCAATCAAAGATCCAAACTTACTGCCATATTTTTCATATACTGGTTTTACTGCTTCCTGGAAGGCTGGAATATCCGCGTTTTCTTCAATTTCCATACCGTTATCTCTTAGGACTTGCAATTGCTTCTCCATTTCATCAGCAATCCAATCCCTAGTCATTTGAGCAGTTTCTTTTGCAACACTAACCATTATCTCTTGAGTTTCTTTATCCAGGGAGTCAAAAAGTTTTTTACTCATTAATATACTTGCAGGAGCGTAGGAATGTCTGGTAAATGTCAAATACTTATGGCTTTCGTATAATTTAAAAGCAAATGCAACATTAATAGGGTTTTCCTGACCTTCAACAGCTCCTGATTGGAAAGCAGTCAAAGCTTCCTGCCAAGCCATAGGTACTGCATTAACACCTAAAGCTTTGAATGTATCAATATATACGGGATTTTCCATAACCCTTATTTTCAAACCTTTTGCATCCGCTGGTGTTTTTACCGGGCGTTTGGAATTAGTAAGATTTCTAAATCCTCGCTCCGTAAAGGCTAAACCTTTTATGTTTACTTGTTCTAGTTTATTTAATAGTTTCTGTCCAACTTCACCATCTAAAACCTTATAAGCCTCTGCTTCAGAAGCAAAAAGGAAAGGCATTTCAAAAACCGCAATTTCAGGTAAGAAGTTAGCAATAGGTCCATTTGTGATAACACCCATGTCAACGGTGCCAACCTGCATACCTTCAATTAAGGTACGCTCGTCCCCTATTACTCCGTTCGGAAATATCTCTATTTTCACTTGACCATTAGTTCTTTGTTCTACTAGTTCCTTAAATCTTAAAGCATTGTAATGATATGGATCTTGTTCATTTACAGTATGACCAAGTTTAATTACAATTGGTTCACTAGCAGGTGC
Organism: Clostridiaceae bacterium BRH_c20a; assembly: GCA_000961765.1. Lineage (GTDB taxonomy): Bacteria > Bacillota > Peptococcia > Peptococcales > BICA1-8 > BICA1-8. Next base: position 64,689 of record LADT01000009.1, read on the forward strand.
TTCAGCTTTTGGCTCTTCTGTTTTTGGTGCCTCATTTTTAGGTTCATTAGAAGCTCCCCCACAGGCGGTTACCACAAAGGTAAGTAATAATAATACTGAAATAAGTGCAAGGAATTTTTTATTCATAATAATTTTGTCCCCCTAAATATTGTTTAATTAAATTGCTTTCTATTTTTAATCCTCTATAGCTTTTTTGTACTTCACCCCCAGGAACTGTATTACATAAGATCAACTTTATATTGACTATACTATAACATTTTTAATTTTTTGTATATAGTATTTACACAAAAAAGTAAGACCGGCATAGCATTTATGCCGGTCTCAATTAAAGTTATTTTATACGCAACCAGTTGGCTTAGGCAGACCGGCAATTTTGCAAGCACCTTTAGCGGGACCAGTTGGGAATAAGTCATATATTTCTTTTAAGCTGTAACCAGTTGATTTTACAACCTTACGAACCATTGGAGCAATACCAAACTCTTTGTAATATTCTTTCAAGTAGTTAACTACCTTCCAATGATCTTCAGTTAATTCTTCAACCTGCTCAGTTTTAGCTAGAGCTAAGGCAACTTCTTCATTCCAATCATCAAGATTAACTATAAAACCATCTTCATCAAGCTCAATTTGTTTGCCATTTGCTTCAAGAAAAGCCATAGGTTAAGCACCTCCGTGTTATTTGTTTTGTTTGGGGTCATTAAACTCAGGATACTCTTCTAAATATCCCTTCAACATATCAACAGCCATTTCAATACCTTCAGCTACACCCTTTTTGTATTCGCTGGATTTAAAATCTTTCATTTGATAGACCAGTTCATCACAAAAGGCAATCCACTCTTTAATGTCTTCCGATAGTTGCATTTCATGACCCCCAATAGTAAGGCATATAAAGCCGAGGAACAAGTGACTTGGTTTTATTTAATTACTCTTTGTCCTTAAGTTTGACATAAGAAGTTCCCAGGTATAAAAACTCTAAGATACCTTCCTTTGCCATTTCGTTTACCATTTTGTCTACTTCTTTTTTATTAGTATCTAAAGCAGTAGCAATGTCTCTGTTCTTTGCTTTATCTTTTTTTCCTAGGTATTCTAAGATCTTAGCTCGTAATTCTTCTGGGGTGAAATCAGCCATATTTACACCACCTAAATAATTTTTTTACTATATATTTACTATTTTTTATCTGTAAACTTAAATTGAGTAGTTGTCCGGAAAGTAGGTACGGAGAATGTAAAGTCATCAATGTGTTTATCAGTGAATGGTAAGTTAGCTACCTCAAAGAATTTCTCCCAACCGATTCTCTCAATCCACTCTCCATATCTTTCACCTTTTTTAGCATTTTTAACCCAAATTTCCACTAGGTTTCTAATTGCCGCTACTAACGAATCCCATCTTGGTGGTTCATTGGGGATGAATGGAATGACTAGTTTGCTAAACTCAGGGCCTTTTCTAGTGTTAGAAACTTTACCACCTACAAATATAGCTATACCATCATTTTCAGGGTCCATTATTGATAGTGATGGACATACTGAGTAACAGTTACCACAGTACATACATTTTTCTTCATTGATGGTTACAGATTTTGCTTTTGGATTTGGACGGATAGCTCCTGTAGGACAGGATGCTACAACGTTTGGAATTTCACAGCCATTAGCTACACCGTTATCATCTATTGTAGGTATTTTTCTATGCACACCTACGAAAGCGATGTCTGAGCAGTGAACAGCACCACACATGTTTAAGCAGCAAGCCATGGAAATTTTTAGTTTTGCAGGAAGATCATCTTTCTTGAAATAATCATATAGATCATCCATAACTGCTTTAACTGTACCAGAGGCATCAGTTGCAGCACTATGACAGTGGATCCAGCCTTGGGTATGGATTAGGTTCTTTAAGGATTTACCAGTACCACCAACTGGCCAGCCAGCAGCTTCAAGTTCATCTACTAAAGCATCAACTTTTGTGCCGTCAGCTAATAAAAACTCTACATTGTGTCTGCTAGTAAAACGCAAGTGACCATCACAATACTTATCAGCAATATCCGCAAACCATCTTAAAGTCTCGATACTTAACAAACGGGGTGAACCAACACGAACTGTAAATAATTCATCACCAGTTTCACCAACATGTTTTAAAACACCTGGTTTTACCTTTTCATGATATAACCAATTACCATAGTTATCTTTAATAACCTGGGGTAGCATATTCCAAAAATTAGGGGGTCCAATATCCGTTTTAGCGTAATATGGATTGGTCATTATTCAGACACCTCCGATCCAGCAACTTCTTTGTTAGCATCTTTTGCCTCTTTTTCAGCGGCAAAATCTTCTGGATACCAGAAGAAATATGGGTTAGTACGTGGGTGGTGAACCATTTGCGGTACTGGCTCTAAATCAGTAGCTTTTAAGAATTCACCCATTCCTTTTCTGTAGATCAACTCGCCAACTCTTTCACGGACTTTGGCGTTTTCATCCCACCACTCCCAAATTTTTTCCATTATTTCTTTTAATTCTGCGTAATTATCTTCTTTGTCAAGTTTGATGAACGGCTTGATTACCCAAGATAAGAAAGCAGATTGAACAATAGTGGCTTTACCACCTAACAATAATGTTGCACCTTTTTCTTTACCAACCCTTAAAGCTTTAGGCATTACACTGATACAATGCATACATCTGGTACAATTTTCGTTATCAATGTTCATTTCTTTCTTTTCTTTATCGAAAGAAATGCATTTTGTTGGACAGTAATCTAAAACAGCAGACTTAATTGGCAACCCATTATCTACATACTCTGCAACAGCTTCTTGATTTACTCTGATGCTGTCTCTCCAGGTACCAATAATGGAAAGGTCGGCCCGAGCAATAGATGAAGTGCAGTCATTTGGACATCCGGAAATTTTAATTTTAAACTTATATGGCCACATTGGTCTGTGTAATTCATCTTGATATGAATTTGTTATATTATGACATAAATCTAATGTGTCAAAGCATGCATACTCACAACGAGCTGGACCACAACAAGCACTTGGGGTTCTTAAGTTAGAACCTGATCCCCCTAGGTCAAAACCAGCATCTGATAAGTCATTAAAGCAGTCTTGTAAATGAGGAGTAGTTGTTCCTAAAAGAATAGCATCACCAGTCGCACCATGCATGTTAGTTAAACCACTGCCGTGCTTTTCCCAAACATCACATAAGGTACGTATTGCCTTTGAATCGTAGAACCAGCCAGAAGGTTGGTTAACACGAATGGTATGAAATTCTGCAATTTCTGGATATTCTTCGGGCAAATCACAGTAACGGCCGATTACGCCACCACCGTAGCCTCTAACACCAACAATACCGCCGTGTTTCCAATGGACACGTTTTTCTTCAAAGGAACGTTCAAGTAGGTTTAGTAAAGAATTTACTACTGGTTTTGTTTCAGCACTCTTTTCCATTTCGGTAACAAAAGAGGGCCATTTACCCTTTTTTAGTTCATCAAGCAAGGGTCTCTTTTTCTCAGTCAAATCGATACACCTCCGTTTTTATTTATATTTAGAGTTAACTAGGTTTACGCAAAAGCCTTGCTTACGCGAAAACCTTAGCTGCCTTTATGCCAACCCAAAAGTTATACTAAAAGATTTTAGTACTCGTTTAGAGTTATTGCACCAACAGGGCAAATCAACACACAGCTTTCACAGCCCATGCATTCATTATCAGTTACTACAGCAACCTCTTCCATTTCGAAAACTGACCCAGGACAAGCACTTGCACATTCACCACAGGCAGTACATTTTTCAGCATCTACTGTAACAACAAACATTGGACACATCCCCCTTCAAGATAAGTTTATTTCAGACTGAGTTTATGTGATATTTAATTGTTTACTTTGTGAATACCTTCACGGACACATGCAAAAATAATCACATAATAACTATATACTATATTTCGGAATAATATTGCAAACTCCTTTATTCTAAATGTTAAGGTTTCTTATGCTTGTGATAAGTGCAACTTATCGCAGTGGCTAGTGGCTAGCGAAGCGAAACCTTAACCTTGAGCACTCCACTTTTTTGCCATATTTACCAAGCCTTCAGCCCACTGGGGTACTGAGGTAGCATGGAGATGATTATAGGATGCAAAAACATTTTTATATACAATACCGTCCTCTTTACCGGTTATACCTTTACCTCTTTTTACATCTAAACCAAACTTTATCTGAGAAGAATCTAAATTAATTAATCTGGAATTATGAAACTCATGACCCCTTATTTCTAAACCACAAGGTAAATAAGGATTACCTTCCCTCACCGTGTTTATGGTATAGCCATGTCCTTGAGGCTTTTTTTCCATACTCACATCAAAAGGCAGGGCTCCCGCCATATCATAAGCTTTATCCGCCCATATTATGGTGCGTCCTAAATACATGAGACCCCCACATTCAGCATAAACCGGTAATCCATCTTCTATTAAATTTTTTATGCTTTCTTTAAGCAAGATATTTTCCCCTAATTCTTTGGCAAACATTTCCGGAAAACCGCCGCCAATATATAAAGCATCTATTTGAGGTAAACTCTTGTCTATTAGAGAATTAATAAAAACTAGCTCTGCCCCTTGTCTTTCCAAAGCTTCCAGGTTTTCAGGATAATAAAAACTGAAAACTTTATCTCGAATAACACCTATCTTTACACCCGAACTAGTATTTTCCGGCAAGGGGTCATAAACCATATCTTGTAAATCCGGAGCATTATGAGCAATTTCTAGAATCTTTTCAATATCCACATTTTCTGAAACAAGTTTACCAAGTCTGGCAACTCGTCCTACCAATTCATCCTTTTCGGTAGCAGGTATTAGACCTAGATGTCTATCGGGAATTTCTATATCACTAGACTTAGGTAGTATACCGACAACCGGCACTTGGCAGTATTTACCAATAGCAGCGGTAAGCATGTTTTCATGCCGTGAACGAGCCACATTATTGAGAATTACTCCCCCAATTTTTATCCTAGGATCAAAATTCACTACACCATTCACCAGTGCTGCAACACTACGGGTCATGCGCTGACAGTTAACGACTAAAATTACCGGTGCTTGAATCATATAAGCTACTTCTGCCGTACTGCCGGTTCCTTCCAGATCTAATCCGTCAAACAAACCCATAGCCCCTTCAACCACACTGATCTCCTTGTCATGAGAATTATTGATAAATGTCCTGACAAGGTTATCCTTATCCATCATAAAAGCATCTAGATTACGACATTCTTTTCCGGCGGCATAGGAAAGCCAGCTGGGGTCTATATAGTCAGGTCCTTTTTTAAAAGGCTGTACATTTGTACCCCCATCTTTTAAAGCCTTTAATAAACCCAAGGTAAATGTAGTCTTCCCGGAACGGCCTTGGCAAGCCCCTACTACCAGGCGAGGTATTTTTAGCACAGGAAAACCTCCAATTTGTTTTTGTGAAATATAGAACAATTATTCCCTGCCCAATTTCTTTTCACTTTTTTACTATACCAGAAAAGCTTCAGTTTTTGAAAATAATTTAATTTTATGCTAAGTATATTTTCGCCAATGCGTCTATTCGTGGGCGAGTGAGCGCGTTAAAATCTCTTTTTCCAAAAAAAGAAGCGAGTGAACTGCTGGCTTTTTCTCGCTCACTCGCTCACTCGCCCACTTTTCAACTATTTTTTTCCCCTACAACAATATTGACAAGCTTATTAGGGATTACTACAACTTTCTTAATATCTTTACCTTTAAGATATTCATCCACCTTAGGCAGAGATTTTGCTATTTCTTCAACTTCTTTTTTATCCATATTCACAGGGACAGTAATTTTATCTCTGACTTTCCCATTGACCTGAACAACTACTGTAACTTCATCAACTGCAAGGGCTTCCGGGATATGAACAGGCCATTTTTCTTGGTGAACACTTGTCTTATATCCAATGGAATACCAAAGCTCTTCTGTGATATGGGGAGCAAAAGGAGCCAGTAATAAAACAATGCTCTCTATAGCTTCTTTGACTACGGCCATGTTTGTTCCCTGCTCTTTATCTTTATAATTATATAAGCCATTGACTAATTCCATAACAGCGCTGATCGCCGTATTGAAATTAAAGCGCCCAGCAACATCTTCCGTAACCTTCTTGATTGTTAAATGGGTTAAGCGGCGCAGTCCTCTATCAGCACCTTCTAGTGGACCAATCTCTCCCTGTACACCCTTAATGCCCTCATTATAAGCAAAAGCCAAACGCCAGACCCTATTTAAGAAACGGTAGCAGCCTTCTACTGCCTGGTCATTCCACTCTAAATCTCTTTCTGGTGGAGCAGCAAATAAAATAAACATCCGTGCAGTATCTGCACCATATTTATTTATGATTTCTTCTGGGCTTACTACATTGCCCTTGGATTTGGACATTTTTGATCCATCTTTTAAAACCATACCCTGTGTTAGAAGGTTGGTAAAGGGCTCATCTACACTTACTAAGTTTAAATCCTTAAATACCTTAGTAAAGAAACGGGCATACATCAAATGTAAAATAGCGTGTTCAACACCACCAATGTACTGATCAACTGCCATCCAATAATCTACTTTATCCTTGTTAAAGGCCTCTTCAGTATTTTTTGGATCGCAAAATCTGAGAAAATACCAGCTAGAGCAAACAAAAGTATCCATAGTATCTGTTTCCCGTTTGGCAGGCTTTCCACAGGTTGGGCAGGTAGTATTAACAAAATCTGGAGAATATTTTAAGGGTGATTCCCCTGAAGGTCTAAACTCCACATCTTCAGGAAGTAATACCGGTAAATCCTGATCAGGCACCGGCACTAACCCACACTCATCACAATAAACAATGGGAATAGCTGCTCCCCAATACCTCTGCCGGGATATTAGCCAATCCCGAAGCCTATAGTTAATTTGCCTTTGGCCACAGTTATTCTTTTCCAAGTAATCCACGATCTTAACCATACCTTCACGATTAGGAAGGCCGGAAAAATCACCGGAGTTAACCATTATTCCATCTTCTGTACTTGCTTCTTCCATCTCTTCTACTTTTAATTCTGGTCCTTCTGGTTGGATTACTACTCTAATTTCCAGATTATATTTCTTAGCAAACTTAAAGTCCCGCTCATCGTGGGCAGGCACACCCATAACAGCACCTGTACCGTATTCCATTAAAACATAGTTTCCAATTAAAATCGGGATTGCTTCACCATTTAAGGGGTTAATGGCATGGGCACCTATAAATATACCTTCCTTTTCCAACTCAGTAGAAGTCCGATCTACTTCACTGAGCTTTTGCACATTCTTAATAAATTCTTGAGCCTTTGTCTCATATTCAGTACCCTTAGTCAGTTTTTCTACTAAAGGATGCTCGGGGGCTAGTATCATATAAGTAACCCCGAAAACTGTATCATGCCGGGTTGTAAATACCTCTAGGTCATCCCCAGTTTCTTTTACAGTAAACTTGATTCTTGCACCTTCACTGCGTCCAATCCAATTTTCCTGCATGATTTTCACTTTTTCCGGCCAGCCAGGGAGTTTGTCTAAATCGTCCAATAGCCTGTCAGCATAAGCAGTAGTTTTAAAGAACCATTGTTCTAATGCCTTTTTTTCAACTTCGCTTTCACAACGTTCACAGGCTCCTTCAACAACCTGTTCATTAGCCAAAACCGTTTGACAGGAGGGGCACCAGTTAACTGCTGCTTTCTTTTTATAGGCTAAATCCTGATGATACAGTTGTAAAAAGAGCCATTGGGTCCATTTGTAGTAATCCGGAAGACAGGAAGCAACTTCCCTATCCCAGTCATAACTGATCCCCATGGATTTTAACTGCTGACGCATATTGGCAATATTTTCCCGAGTCCACTTGGCCGGAGCTACACCATGTTTGATCGCAGCATTTTCCGCAGGGAGTCCAAAGGAGTCCCAGCCCATAGGATGTAGAACATTAAAACCCTGCATATTTTTAAAGCGAGCAACAACATCACCTATAGAGTAATTCCGGACATGGCCCATATGAAGATTCCCTGATGGATAAGGAAACATTTCCAAACAGTAGTATTTAGGCTTGTCCCCACCCTCTACTACTTTATAAACATTTTCCTCCGCCCACTTTTTCTGCCATTTGTCCTCTATGGCCGTAAAATTATATCTTTCTTCCATATATAATACCTCCTTGTTTAGTGACTGGTGACTGTCTGTCTATAGTCGATGGTCTATGGTCTATGGTCTATGGTCGATAGCCAAAAGCAATCACTAATACTATTGACAATTTACTATCAGCTATAGACTTTAGTATATAAATATACCTCTCATCCCTATTTGGGACGAGAGGCCATCTCGCGGTACCACCCAAGTTAATAGAATAATTTAACTATCCTCTTTAGGCTAAATAACGGTTAGCAGCCGATGTAAATTACTTATATTTCATCTACATAACTTAAGGACGAGTTCAACCGTCTAATTCTTATTGTCTCGCACCGTCCGACAATTCTCTGAAAGTTAAACGATTTACTACTTCCTCTCACAGTCTTTAAATTTATTTAGTCAAATGAAATTATATATAAAAATAAATACTGCGTCAACTGTGTCAAAGGAGGTTTTAATTTTGACACTACTAGAAAAAGATAGACACCCGGATGGATGCCTACCCTATATATTTATATTATTACCCTTTTCCAGAGATGTTTTATATTATAGATTTATGAAATGATATTTAATTTAATATCGGAATGGTGTTTCCCCCAATCTATTTAGTTGTAGCCGTTTCAAGGGAAGTAGCCATTTGAGCAATGCTTTGGCTTAATTCAGAAACACTTTCTATGATATGAACTTGTTGTACCGTAAATTCAGAAATAGTTTGATTTTTTTCTAGGGATTCCATTGCAATTTCGCCGATACCAGATAAATCCTTTGTTAC
>LADT01000081.1 GCA_000961765.1 Clostridiaceae bacterium BRH_c20a
CGCTTTAGAGTTGTTAGCCCTCGGGCAAAGTGATACTTCGTTCAGATGTTAATTATATTTCATCTGAACGTTTATTTTTTTCATCGTCCCTTAACAATCTAGCCCTAGTTATTGTTTTTCTGCCAAATTTTATATTAATCTTGTCTAAAGCTTGGTACAAATTTTTTGACTTATCCTCTTTTTCTGTAAATAATGAAAATTGCTGTTTCACCTGCTCCTCCCGGATTAAACCAGAAACAGTAATACCTATTAATCGAATGCTTTTCTGTGATAGATGATTAACTATTAATAACTTAACAGCCTCCTGATAAATCACATCATCCTGATTAAATTCCGTGGATAAGGTATGACTTCTAGTTATTGTTTTAAAATCCGGGTAGCGGACTTTTAAAGTTACCGTTTTCCCGCAGAGTCCTGCTCGCCTTAGCCTCCAGCCTACATCCTGAGCTATTTCCAATAAAACCCTTGTTAAATACTCTTGATCTTTAATATCTTGGCTAAAAGTAGTTTCATGCCCTATTGAATGAGCATCTCTCTCAGGAATCACAGGCCTCTCATCAATCCCATTTGCTAAATGATAAACTTCTAAACCCCAACTGCCTAAAGTTTTAGCTAATAAATCTGGGCTTGATCTAGCTAACTGCCCTATAGTTTTTATATTTAAATCTACCAGCCTAGCTGCTGATTTGTTGCCTATACCCCAAAGCTTCTGAACTGATAAAGGCCAAATTATTTTGGCTATATTTTCTCTATTTATTACTACCAGTCCATCGGGTTTTTCCAAATCAGATGCTATTTTAGCTAAAAATTTATTAGCTGCAATACCAATTGAAGCTGTCAAATCTAATTGGCTTTTAATCTGGGCTTTAATTCCCTGGGCTATTTGCAGGCTATCTCCAAAAAGCCTTTGACAGCCGGTAACATCTAGAAAAGCCTCATCTAGTGAAATGGGCTCAACCAAAGGCGTATAGTGCTGAAATATCTGCATTATTTCATCAGATACTCTACGGTATTTGCTATGATCCGGCGGGACGAATATTCCCTGAGGACATAGTCGGTATGCTTCAATTAAAGGCATAGCTGAACGAATACCATATTTCCTAGCTTCATAAGAAGCAGTGGAAACAACGCCTCGTGACTGCGGCTTTCCCCCGATTATTACCGGTTGACCCCGCAGCTCGGGATTATCTCTTTGTTCTACAGCAGCATAAAAAGCATCCATATCAACATGAATTATTCTTCTTTCCATGGTACCACATCCACCTTAATTTCTAAATTAATTTTACCACAAAGAAAAATTTGAGGATATATGAGTAAAAAGTGGAAATTATATTGATGAAAGGGGGGAGCTTAATGAAAAAACCGAACCAGCAGCCACAAAAGGGCACGAAGCAAACTAATGTAAACGAATCTCAAAATTATTTACAAGAAGCTTCGGAAGAATTAATGCAGGAAAAAGGAATGCAAAAAACTCAAAAACAGCAAAAGAAAACATAAGGACAACAAAAGTGAGGGGATTTCTCCCCTCACTTAATTTTTATATTTTATACTGGAAAGTATCATAGCACTTGGGAATTAATTACATACCTATTAATTACATACCTAGAAGTCCCAATCAATATTGACAAAGGTATTTGCCCGTGCTATACTATTTTTTGTCAACAAAATATGCCGAAGTGGCGGAATTGGCAGACGCAGTGGACTCAAAATCCACCGCCCTCAAAAGCGTGCCGGTTCGAGTCCGGCCTTCGGCACCATAGAAATCAAGGCTTCTAATGCCTTGATTTTTCTTTTACTCAAAAACCTGCCGATGTAACCTTCCGATATGACTTTTTATTAATATATATACCCTATGGAGGTATAAGAAAAACTACCCTTTCAGGGTAGCTAAAAATTGGTGTTAGATTCTACTTTGGCTTTATACATTAGTATCTGACTTTCTATTCTCTGATCCTCAGTAAATAAAAAAAGCAGGGGTTTTATCCCTGCTCTCCGACATTCAAATAATCTTCTGCTCTATTATAGAATCCATCAATTATGCTTTTAAAAGAAATCTCTTTGCTGTTTTCATTAATAGAACTTTTAAACCAGCCTAATTCTTTTATTATTTGATCTACCTCAACTGCCCAAACGTTATAAGCATCAATTCCTTCTTTCCTTCGCAACTCAGCATCTTGCTTGAAGATTTCAAACTTTTCTTCCTCTTTTGCTAGTTCTTCTAGCAGCTCTTTTTCATAAGGAAATCCACCTAATTCATTAGAAGTTTGCTTAAATGCTTCCGCGAGTAATTGTTTATTATAATCTATAGTTTTTCTAGTCTCGGCTATCTGGTTGTCTATAGTATTATTTATTAAATTGTATACTTGTAGTTTTTTTGCTTCTAATTTATTTATTAAATCTTCAACCTGTTGAATGTAAGATGTATATTGCTGTGAAGTTTGTTTTATAGCACCAGTATCAATATTAACCGTCTGAGTAGTGCCATCCCAATCTACCTTATGACCAAAATTTTCAGAAATAAACCTTAGCGGAACATACGCATGACCATCTTTCATAATTACATCAGCATCAGCCTTCTGACCATCAATTACAATACTGATCCCGCTAGCAGCCAAAACAGGTGTAACCACCAGCACCAATAAACATATTATTAGTAATATCTTTCTCACTTGACATTTCCCCCATGAATTGGAATTTTTTATCTATATTCTACCACATAGCCATACATTCCCTGCATGTTTCCCAAATTATTTTTCCAACAACACCAATTACAGCAACTTGACCTAAATCTTCAACTAGATATCCTTTAGCATTATTATATTCTTTTTCCTCGACTTCTGATAAGTCTACTACCAATAATAACCACCAGGCAACAAGCCAATAGGTATAGGGAGAATCATATTAGGATAATCGTCCGGATTAAAATAGTAGCTTTCCTCATTAGGTATATCGCCAAGAGTAATTTTTAACTCAAACTGACCTTTCTTATTTTGGTTAATACTACAATAGGCACCCACGCTATCGTCAAAAAACTCTGCTTTATCTAGGACCTGCTTAAAATTAGTACCAGGTGGCAATCTCCAATAAGATGTTATCTCATTACTTTCTTTATGGTAATGACTAAGCATGGGTATTTTATCCTCTTTTTTTTTATCCCACACGCCCGAAATGTATCTTCGACACGGCCTATTATTTCACGCCCTGGACGGTATCTGAAAAGCCTTGAAAAATTGCGAATAGCAAGTTCAAGCACAACTTCGCTGTAATTACCCATGCTAAACCCACTCAATCAATCCACCCCCAATTCATCCAGCACCCATCTTTGAGCTTTCCGGGATAACCTTAAAAACTCTTGCTTCTGCTGTGTTGTAGCACTTTTTAGTTTTATAAACTGTAAATACTCAGGAGTTTCTTTAAAAACAGTACCCTTAGTCATGGTCGGTTTCCCTGTCTGCACTAACCGCTTAAACGCTGCAGCCTGTTGTCTAGTATAAACCTTTTGACTTTTAGCACCATAACTGGATGATATTAAACAAGCCTTTTGGATTAGTCATAATGCCATAGCCTACTACTGCACCCAGTCCAACAACTACTACTTTTGCTTTTACGGGGACCCTCTCCCATAAGCTCTCAGATGCATAGCACGGTGTCGCTAACATTGAGAAAATTATCCCAGCACATACAATCTTCTTAATATTCACCCTATCACTCCCCTTAATATTCTTAATATTCCACTCTTGCCATAACCTTCATGCTAGCCGCAATAGTCAGTCACCCAGCCCCTTATCAACCCCCCTCCCCCCATTCTTGGGGGTATTTATTGTTTGTCGTGGACAAACTCCTACCCTGCTGACGTGAAGATGGAGGTCACAATCCCGAGAGAGGTGATAATGTCTGCCCAGACCTGCCAGTTATAATTTGTCGAGGTGCCGATTGCGGTCATCAGCTTGTCGATGAGGTCTTCCACTATCCCCCCATCCAGGAATAGAGAACGGGAAAGCTCACCGCCACAACCATAGCGCGGATAAAGCTCCGGCAAGCCCCAATGTGCAGATGGACTGAATGACCAAATTCCTTGTTTTGCCGCTCCGGGTAGCTCCGATGGTCAGAGTGTGGGTATCATCGGAAATGTAGTAGATTTTCTCTTTATCCCCCTCCTTTGTCATACCTACGGCGATACCACCGCTTTTAAGGATTTTATAGCGGTCCTGCTTGGGAATACTTTGGTCTGCCTTTGTTTGAGGGTCTTTTTCCTTTATAAAATGGGTGTCAAGTTGATAATCCACTTTTTCAAAGCTGGATTCCCCTGCTTCACTTTCCAGCGGTTCCTCCTTTTTGGGTTGTGGCGTTTGTGACAACATACTTTTATCACTTTCCAAGGGATGTTCCTTGTCTGTGTCCGGCTTGGCGGTTTCCGTGCTTCCCTCCGTTTCCTCGGATAAAATATCGAGGTTATCTCAGCCGGTTTCAATCAGCTTTGAGAAAACCTCGTTTTTGGGGGGTCTAAGGTGTAGCAATCAAACACCTTCTCTTTTTCTTTTTCCGTGAACCACCGCGCCGATCCGTGCTGGTACTGCCCTACAGGCGCAGGAGTATAAATATCTTCTGTTACTTTTATGGGCTGGCTTTGGTAACTGCGGCTGTTTTGGACAAAAAACAGCAGACAGGCAAGGACGGTAAAACCTTCAAAAGAAAGAAACAGCATACGGTGTTGCTTTTGAGCAATCAATCCGGTAAGTCAATCCCAAAAAAGCATCAGTGTCAATGTCTCGTACTGACGCGCAAGCAGTCCATGCAGGGCGGAAGTGAAAAAGAGATTGAAAACTGTACCCAGGCCTATGATAATGCTGCTTAATATCAGCTTTTCCTTCTTGGTCAATGGTTCACCTCTTTAAAATGTGATTATTAGTGATTTCCCTTCCATTTTCTGGTTAATTAATGGCTTTCTCGTTTACAAATTGCTATTTATGGCATATACTGTAGACAAAGAATTCTTGATATTTCAAGAATTGAAAGGAGTGATATGATGAACCTTGCAAAGGTATCTGCAAACGGTCAGGTCACTGTTCCTATCGAAATTCGCCGCAAGCTTAAGCTCAAGGAAGGCGATAAAATACTTTTTATTGAGCGTGAAAACGGTGAAATTGTCATCAACAATGCGTCTGCCACGGCAATTCTAAAGGCTCAAAAGACGTTTGAAGGAGTGGCTGAAAAAGCCGGTATCCAGGATGAATACGAGGTGCAGGCTCTCGTTGATGAAGTACGCTACAGAAAGGATTCAAAGTAATGAAGATACTGGCCGATACAAACATCCTCATATCCGCATTACTCTGGCCTAACTCAAAACCTGCTGCCGCTCTGCTCCACGCCGCAAGGTATCATGAATTGGTGCTATGCGACCGAAATATCTTTGAACTGCGGGATGTGCTGGGACGCAAGGCACCGCAGGCTTTAGCCGATGTTGATGTTTTCCTTGCCGAGCTCGCTTATGATTTAGTACCTGCGCCTGAATATCCCCAAAAACTTATAAGCGATCCAAAGGATCAGCCGATTCTCAATGCCGCCATCGTCGCAGATGTTGACATCATTATCAGCGGAGATAAACATTTCCTGAGGCTTGATATGGAGCGCCCGCGTACCATGACTGCCGCGTAGTATCTGGAATGGATTGTATCGGAAGAATAGATTTCTTGTTTTAAAATGGAAAGAACCGTGACGTTCAGACAAACATCACGGTTCTTTTCTATGGCTGTTGAAATTATTATGGCTCAAAACCATAATCGTCACCATGTTCGCCAAAGCCGTCCTCCTGTTCGGACAACCCGGCTGCTTCTTCCTGCTGATTATCAAGATGTTGCATGAATGCACCCACATAAGTATAGCTTTTCAACACACTTTCTACGTCATTTCTCAGAATCCAAAATATATTATCCACGTAAGATTTTAAATAGAGATAATTTTTTCCCTAAGGTTCCATTAAATGCAATAAGACATTTTTAATTACATATCCCCAACTACATCAATTGTATTCCAATTCTTAATCTTCTATGATGGTAATATCTTTATAAAAATAGTGGCATTAGTATAAGTTGATTAAAGACATGGGTTAAAGCATGAGCATAAATTGCGTGTGACAAGCCAATTCTCCAATACAAATAGCCAAAACCAATACCGCCAACACCATTCAAAACAACAGCTCTAACGACAATAGGTAATAGTCTGCGCTGTCACCGGTAAATGACCAAGTCCGAAAATGATTGCTGTCAACGCAATGCTTACAATAAAAACCCAATTTGGTACAAATTTACTATTCTTTAATTTTACAAACAGTTTTAATAAAATAAAGTCTATAAGAGACATTAAAAACAGTCGCATTATCAATTCCTCAATAATACCGCCGTACAACACGCTTTACTCTTTATTCATCCTTATATTTTCCTTCCAGTCTTTTTCTTCTGCGTAATGTTAATTGGCCCACTGCAAACACTGCCCCAAAGACTACTACAAATACGGATCCTGAAAAAATCAATACTGTAGGTAGCAACATCCCAAATATATCTTCCTGGAATACTTCATAACTTTTATACTTGGTAATCCCAAACAAAGTACCTACCAACAAAGTAGTTATTAAGCTGGTAATAAAATAAGTTTTGAGGGAAGGAGTTGTATGATAATCCCACAACCCTTTTCTGAAGTAACTAAAACCAACTCCTAGGCAACTTAGCATAAATAGGGTCCACCTTTCTTAATGTCAACTATATTTTACATTTAGTCCACTAAAATGTGCTTAGCGTGACAGGAAATGGTGCCTAAAAATACACCTATGGTTAAGTATTGACAACATCAAAATTTATTTTAAGTAGACGACTTAATTTGGAATAATGCATTTGCATTATTGTGCTTCTTGAACTTAATAGATTATCTACCAACTAAAATGCGTAACACCTATTAGGTTGTTACGCATTTACAGTGGGGATTATCAAAGGCTAAAAATATTTATCCTTAGCCTTAACAGTTGCTTTTAAGCAATTATTAGTTGAAGTGTGACGCAAGGGTGAACTGCCCTTGCTTTAATGTGTCATATGACTTCTCCTAAGATAATGCTCATATCAAAAAAAATTTGGATTATTGTTTGCTTTTTTAGTATTTTTATAGACAGAATATCCAAATGATATAAAAAATTAATACTATTTGGCTTATCTACTCTAGTTTCAATAATTATTTGGTTTAGGGATAGCTTCTTTCAGAAGTATGATTGGCAATGGATTAAAGTTATGGGAGGTTATTTATAAATATTGGGGGGCGTATCGAAACTTAATTTCGATACGCCCCTCGTGCTTCTTATTTATGGCAGCATAGATTTTATAGATTCATTGGCATCATCATCTCACCCATTGGTGGCATCATTTCACCCATAGGCATCATCATCTCACCCATTGGCATCATAGCAAAGGCTCTGCATTGCTGTGCACAATGTAAGCAGACCTGTGCACAATGTTGAGAATGATGGTCAGGAAACCTTAAGCATTCATTTGCACAGGCTTCACAAATCATGGCACATAAATGGGCGGCGTGTCTAGCAAAATTGCTCCCTCTAGCAATATATTTAGCTGTTAATGAGCAGATATCAGCACAATCACGCAAAAGCCGCATTTGTGCCACCCTTAAGTGTAGATTTGGTAAACAGTGAACTAAGGTAGTCATGTGTTCACAAACAGCTTCACAATGCTGTATGGTGTTTACTAAGTTATTCTGCATATTCATTATAGTCATTTTCCCCCTTTCATTTTCGGTTATAGGGTATCCCCTATAATATCTTATGGTTAGAAAATATTTAAGGATACTGCATGGAAAGCAGAGCTAAAAAGGAAAAAATCGCCATTGAAAGGCGATTTTTAGTATTAAACATTATACTATTACATACCTACTGGAAGTTTAAAGGGTATCAGCTTAGCTGTAAAAGTGGTTAGTAGATTAAAATTTCCAGTTAAAATCAGGATACCAAGGGCAATAATTATTGTTCCTGTAACAATATTAAGTGTTTTAGAAACTTTATGGGTTTTATGAATCAATTTAATGATTTTATCCATATACAATCCAGCAACTATATAAGGTATTGCTAAACCTATAGAGAATAAAAACATTACTAACATTCCATTTGTTACAGAACCGAGGGAACCAGCCATAATCAAAATTGAATAAAGTACTGGACCAATACAATGGGAGCAAGCAACAGCAAATATAATACCAACTACAAATGATGAAAGATAACCCGAACCGAATTTAGCCTTATCTCCCGGCATATTGCAGCTATTTATGAAGCTTAATTTTATAATTCCAACCAAATTAAGTCCAAGAATTATTACCAGAGTACCACCTACAAATTCGAAATATCTCTCATACTTAGTTAAAAATCCTGCCATTAGCCCTGCTGCCCCACCTGCTAAGGTAAAGACGATTGTAAATGCTAAAATGAACATTAAAGTGTTTCCAAGGACATACTTCTTTAGATTTTTATCCGATGGTAAATTGCGAAGTTCTTTTAAAGATAGCCCTGTTATCATGGAAAAATATACTGAAAGCATTGGTATGATACACGGGGAAATAAAAGAAATTATTCCAGCTAAAAATGCTATTATATATACTGACATCTTCTTCTACTCCTTTATACCTAAAAATTCTTTTTCTTTTTTTTCACTTTTTTTCATCCTCCAACCACCCTAATATTAAACATTTTACTTTAACTTCTTGAACTAACATCTATCTATTTTACTAGCTTGAAAATATCACCTCCGGAAACAATGAGGAGTTATTACTTATTTAGATTATAGTAGGAATGTTTGTTAAAGATATTATTTAATTTTGAATAATTCTTGAACTTTATTTAAATTTATTTGGTTTTAGAAGAATATTTAGCGGACAAATATAACTAGTAAAAAAAATAAAAGCCATGAATATCACATAGCTTCCAACTCTAAAAAAATTTTATCTAATTATAGTCACTTTCCCTCTTACTGCTTCTCATTATGACAACTCCAACAATTAGGCTCAACACCTGCATATTTATGACATGCATCACAAAACTCGCTTTTATTTGAATGACAGTATAAACAAGTTTGCTCAACGCACATCAAAAATTCCCGACCATCCTTTGCAATATAAATTCTATTCTCCTCTCTAACAACTTCTACTTTCCAATCGGCTAGTAATTCCATATGCTTGGCTCTCATATAATCTGTTTCTTCAATACACTGTTTGACTTCTAATGCTTGAATTTCTGGAGTATCTAAGCTTATTTCAGGCTGTTTAACAGGCTTATACAAGTTATACCAAAATGGTATTGTAATCAGACCAATAAAAATCAAAAGACCAATAATAATATTTCGAGTAACTTTCACTTTTGAGTCCTCCTATAATTATTGTGGATTTGAATTCTCTTCTAATTGAAGTATGTATTTATTATTATTTAATTCTTAGAATGACACTATTCATTAAACGATCTTGTGCCGACAGTTGAGCCTCAGCCTTGTTTTATGAAATAAACCTGTAAACAAAGAGCAGGGACTTCTTATCAATCCCTGCTCTTTCGAATTTTGAACACCTAATATTTAAAAGATGTTCAAAATAACCTATATTATTCTCCTTACACTCCTTTGGAGCTATATTTTGGACTAATCTAATCTTATATACTAGATTTGTATTTTTCTTAAATAATATTTGATAAATCTACGAACCTTATATAAGAAATATGTATAGTGCGTCCCTTTTATTTTTTGAATTTAAATAAGATAAGCGTTAGTAATATTAAAACGGTCAAAATCACAGTCAGCCAACCGTGGTTAATTACTATTAATCCATGGCTAATTAATACTTCTAGTAGAATTGACGGTAATTTTCCTAGTGCTGTTGCTAATATAAAAGGGAATAAACCGATAATGCTTATAGCTCCAGCTAAAGTTACTATGCCTGAAGGTACAAATGGCAGTAACCTTGCCTCAAATATTAAAAGCCATACTTTTATCCCTCTAGCCTCAGTAACCTTCTTAATAATGGGATAGGTGCAGCCTAATTTTTCAATATATCTTTTTATCCCCCAGCGATAGAGTATAAAGGAAATTCCCGCTCCAAGCACCTCACCCATCCAGGAAATCAATAGACCGTTATAAAAACCAAAAGCTAAAACATTAGCTCCTGTGATAAAAATCGATGGCAGTACTCCCAATATGGCAACTAAAATACTTAGAAGCAAACTAATAATAATTGCCCAGTAGCCTAGATTTTCTAATATATTGGCCAACCACTCTGCTGAAAGCATTTTAACCTCCTTAATAATTAACCTAAATCCCATATTATAATTAATAACTCAAAATAACAATGGAAGTATTGACGTAGTTACTGACAGAGTTTCCTTTAACGGAAAAAGAGGGTGCCACAAACTACAGTGCATAGTTGTTATCACCCTCTTTTCTTAGCAATTTATTGCTACTAATTATTTAATTAATACCAATACCTATTAAAACTTGTCCGATTAAGTCCTTCTATCCAAGACTACAAACCTAAAAATTCTTTTTCCCAAATAAATTCCCGTAGCGGAAGATCAATAAAATCTTTTATTATAAGCTTGACATACTTGGTTTCAGCAGTAATAAAACCATTATCAGGAAACAGCAAATAGTTTATTACATGATGCCCTCCACCACTGTATACTTCCCATTTTGCATCGCCCTGTGGGCTATTACCCTTGTCATCAAGAAGAGTTGCATATTTACTCAAGTTATACTCATCAAGATTGTAGGAATGATTGTCCATTTGTACTACGAATGTTAAGTAGCCTTCTTTTCCTTGTCCTAAAGGATTTGCAAATATAATTCCCATCTGGATATCTCCCTCGCCATTATAACGCTCTAGGTCTCCGGAATTAAGAGTACTCTTAGTATTTTTGATAGTATCTTTATTCTGCTCTGTCATTTGTTCTACGTTTGTTTCTTTTTTTATATTGGCATCTTCTGTCTTACCGATTTCTTGTTTTTCTTCTGCTCCAAAATTGTTTTCATTATTGTTTTCAATTATATTTTCAATTATATTTTCAATTATATTTTCATTTATTGGCTGTTCATTTCCCTGAACTTGTACTTCTCCTTTATCCTTATTTCTACTACTACAGCCTACCACTACTAAAGCTATAGTTAAAATTGCCAGCAATAAAATTATCCTTTTATTCATTCTTTTCATCCTCCGTTAATTAAAATACTAAAAACTAATCCACATTTTTAAGGCAGTTCCGCTTATTAAAAATGCTAAGAACCCTTTTAATAAATTAGCCGGTATATGCTTACTTACTTTTCCACCCAAATATGCCCCTGGTATAGCACCTATAACAATTGCGGCGGCAAGATTCCATACAATCTGGTCGGTATAGACTTTACCTAAAAAACCTGCAAAAGAAGAAAAGAATACTATTGCCAAAGAACTTCCAACTGTTATTCTTAAGGGAATGTTTAGAATATAAAGCATTATGGGAACAAGGAGAAAAGCTCCCCCGGCTCCAATCATCCCTGATAAAATGCCAACAATGAAAGTAGAAGCTACGGTTAATACCTTATTAAAATTAATCTGCATGTTTTCATTTTTCTCTTTTTTAGGTATAAACATCATCAATGCTGCTATAAGAGCAAGCACAGCAAAAGTTTGCTGCATTATATATTCAGTGATATATTTTGAGATTAACCCTCCGATAAATGAGGCTATTATTATTGTTGTTCCCATCCATTTTACTAACTCTTTGTTTATATAATTATTTGCCCTGTGTACAAGGGCAGCAGTTCCCGTGGCAATTAAAACCTGGACAATTGTCATACCTGCCACAGTCTGCATGCTTAATTGTTCAAATCCTAAAATGGGAGGAACAAAATATAATAAAGGAACCATTATTATTGCTCCACCGATGCCTGCCATTCCTGCAATAAAGGCACCCAGAAAGCCCAGTACTATGACTACCAGTACTATATTCATTAAACAATAATCACCCTCTCCCTTTTCTGCCAATGTTTTACTGAATATATGAATTATATAGCGCTAATTTGTCTAAGCTTTGAATTAATTTTGTGTAAATTGTGAACTTATAAGCTAAATTTGTACTAACTGGTAACAATTTGTGTAGAATTTGTGAAGTCTATTCCTTTTAATTTTTGTGTCTTGTAGAATGGAGAAAACAGCTGATGCTGTTTTAGGTTTCGCTTCGCTAGGTTAAGGTTAAGGCTAAGATTGAGTTTTGAAAGTTGTCATTAGAGGGCCATATTGGCCCTTTAATTTGTTCAAGTTTAATCAAAACTTTCTTGTATACTTACTGGTGGGGGGATGCTTATGAAAAAAGGTGATTATTTAATAATAGTATTTCTACTTATTTTCGCAGGCTTATCTTGGCTTCTTGTAAATAACTTATGGAAAGAAAATGATTCAAAACAGGTGATTATTGAGGTTGACGGTGTATACTATGATACAATCGAAGTTTGGGTAAACGATGAAACCGTTATTTGCCCAAGGGAAATTTGTGTCCAAACAGGCAAAATAAGTTTTGTTGGGCAAAGCATTGTATGTCTGCCCAACAAAACTGTAATTTATATCACATCCCAAGGTGTTAATTCTTCAAAAGTTGAACCTATTGTAGATGAGATTGTTTTTTAAGAGTTAAATTACACAAAATTATCATAGTTTTATAAAAAAACTGTCACTAAATTTATATAGTATTAAGGTAGAAATTGGAGGGGAATAAAATGAAACTAATTAAAAATATTTTCTTTTTATTTATTAACCTTATTTCAACACCGACAAAGGACTTTAAAGAAACTAGCCCTCATAAAGAAGCCGGTATTTATAAGGAATTTAATGATATTCATTTAAAAACAAAAAAAATTGAACGGGCGCTGGAAAGCTCTATTGTTGACTTAGAAACTGATTATAAAGAATGCCGTGAACAAATTAGGGCTGCTCTGATCAAAGATAATGAAGAGGATGCTCGTTTCTGGCTCCAAAAACAATCATTAATTAAAATTACATTACATAAATACAATAATATATTCTTCACTATAAAACATGATTTAGCAGAAATAGATGATGATATTAAGCTACTAAATTATGCATATTCTCAATTAAATAAAAATCATAAAAATACCTATCAACAAATAGCTAGCTAATGGAAAAGGGGGATAGTTATGGCTACTTTAAAAGAATTGTTTTCTAGTCTTATTCTTGGGGACACTCTTGATGATAACAAAACTGACTATTATTCATTATTATCTAAAGTTAATCACCAACGAAATGAGACAAATAAATTAATACATGAAACTTCTGAGCATATTAAAAAACTAAAGAAACAAAAAACCATTAATCTTTCCCATGAATTTGATGATTATCAGATAAATCATCAAATTATCCGTCTTCAATCCAGGATTGAAGAATTAACTCAGCAAATTTCAGAATTAGATAAAATTGAACAAAAGATTAATACTGCTTTATTAGAAGATAAAATTCAAAGAACAACTATCAAACACTACCAAATCGAGTTAGAACTAGTCTAACATTTCCATCTGAATAAATATAGAATGCGTCGATAAACCCTTTATTAAAAATTAATTCGATACTGCAATTTTGACAATAATAGCTTCTTGTTGATAATCTTCCAATTAATTTGCTTTTACATAAAGGACACTTGGCAATTACATTTTCTTTCCTTGACACAGATACTTAGCCCTACCTAATCCCCAAAATATAAGCCGATTTAATTAGTATTTAGAATAATAAAATTATCGTTAAGATTTTCTATTGCCTTATCCAGTATATTTTTTATGATTTTCCCCGACTCACTGTTTATTAACACTAACTCATTTTTATCTGCCAGGCTGCCATATATATATTTGCTGTTAGGTATTACTACTATATCCTGTAATGAATAATCCAGTTGAATCTCTCTTTTATTATTATCTTTGAAATTATATTCAATAATTCCATTGCCTTCCTTATTTAACACTAAGATTTTATCTAAAATAGAGTCATAGCTATAGTCTCTGCTGAAATATATTTCTTTGATAACTTGTAGATCAACAGAACTTAATATTTTTAAGGTTTTATCCTCATCCGTAACAAATAGATATTTTCCATCTGTACTTTTATTAATATCTGTAATTTTCTTATTACCTAAAGACATACTTTTATCTAACATAAAACTCTCAAAATTTATTATTTTTATTTCATCTTCTTCACTAACAAACAATTGATTGCCTATCACCTCTATATTACTTGCAGACTTTATTAAATCCTTATAGGATAAAATTGTTTCTCCGTTTTCTAAGTTTATTACCAAAATGTTATCCCCGTTCTCACTGATAGCAAATAAAAATTTTTCTAACTCAAAATACACAATATTTTTTAAGGAAGGTAATGTTTTAATTGATTTTGAATTTATCCTAAAGTCTTCATTTAAAGTAATATTATCCAAAACGCCATTTTCTTTATCATAGATTAGCCAGTTGTTATTATTGATTTTTAGAATATTATTTATAGAAGCTGAATATCCTAATTTCTTTTCACCTTGATTTGTTAATAGCCATGAATCCCCTTTAATATCGTTTACTAAAATCCCAATTTGAGACGGAAATAAAAATTTATTTAGTTTATTAAGGGACCAGCTTATCTTCTCATTTTTACCGCCGGCTAACCCCGTTATATTTAAAGAGAGTTCTTTACCTTTTTGGAGAGTCTCTTTATCTAACTCCGCTACTACTTCTATCACTGGATGGTGTTCCGATTTACGAAGGTATTTATACTCTACAATCTTAAACTCTTCTTCATCTATCTCAGTACTAATTATTTCTTTCCAATTATTCTCAGTCAGATCTCCAGCATGAGTTGTAAAGGATAGTTCAAACCTTAAATTATTATCCTGGTACTTTGTAGGTGATGCCTTAATTTGAATATCCTTTATTGTAATTGTCTCTGAAAATTTAGGAACTAATATTTTTTCTTGGTCCTGTGCACATCCGGTAATTAATAAAATTAATATTACCAGTATAAGCATTAAAATTTTTTTCAATACTGTCACCTCTAAATGATGAATATAATGAAAGGAGACACACCTCTCAGGTGAGCTATGCTTCGCTGCTGAGGAATGTCCCCAACGAATAAAGGAGACACACCTCTCAGGTGAGCTATGCTTCGCTACTGAGGAATGTCCCCAACGAATAAAGGAGACACACCTCATAACAGGAAGCAGGAGGCAAGCTGCAAGATAAAAGCTTATTCTTGCCTCTTGCCTCTTGATTCTTGCGAATTACCCCTCAGGGGTAAAAAAGTGAACAATTTATGAATATTAAACTATTTCATACCCCTGATCTTCAATTTCTGAAATTATTTTTTTCAAACTTATTTTTTCCTTGTCATATTCCACAACTACATGTTTTGCCTCAAGGTTAACTGTTCCACTAACACCAATTTCCTTTAAAGCGTTCTCAATAGACTTCTTACAATGGGTGCAGGACATTCCATTTACCTTCAAAACTTCTTTTTCCATTTAAAATACCTCCCGTTTATTTTTTATACTTCCATCTTTTTAATCTCAAAGCATTAGTTACAACAGAAACTGAGCTAAAGGCCATAGCGCCGCCTGCTATTACAGGATTTAACAAACCCAGGGCAGCCACAGGTATACCTAGTGTGTTGTAAATTAATGCCCAAAATAAATTTTGCCTTATGTTACGCATTGTTGCTCTACTTAACTTAATGCTTGCAGGGATACCCCTTAAATCTCCTGACATCAGAGTAATATCTGCCGCTTCCATGGCAACATCTGTTCCGGTACCAATGGCCATTCCAACATCAGCAGTTGCTAAAGCAGGGGCATCATTAATACCATCCCCAACCATACCAACCTTTTTACCTTGCCCTTTTAATTTTGCTACTTCATTGGCTTTGTCCTCAGGCAATACCTCAGCTAAAACATGGGTAATACCGACCTGTTCCGCAATAGCCCTTGCAGTTCGTTTGTTATCCCCAGTTATCATTACAACATCAATATTCATGTCTTTAAGAGCCTTGATCGCCTCTATGGAGGTTTCCTTGATAGTATCCGCTACCGCAATAATAGCAGCGATAGAATTATCTACAGCCATAAGCATTGCAGTTTTACCTTGATCTTCAAATTCACTCATCTTATCTTCAATTTTTTCAATAGAAATTATCCTATCCCTCATTAATTTTCTGGTACCCATTAATATCTTTTTCCCATCCACAACGGCCTCCACACCATGACCCGGTATGGCATTAAATTCATCTGGGTCCGGTAATTCACCAAAAACTTCTTTTCCTTTAATGACTATAGCTTCACCTAGGGGATGCTCCGAACCCTTCTCAGTTATTGCAGCAATCCTTAAAATATCATTGTCAGCTAAAGCATTTATACTATAAATGTCAGTTACCTCCGGCTTCCCTTTGGTAATCGTACCTGTTTTATCTAAAACAATAGTATCAAGCTTATGGGTATTTTCTAAGTGTTCTCCACCTTTAATTAAGATACCGTTCTCTGCACCTTTACCAGTTCCCACCATAATGGAAGTAGGTGTAGCTAGGCCTAAGGCACAAGGACAAGCTATTACCAGCACCGCAGTAAAATTAATTAGTGCTCTGGTGAAATTTCCAGGTTCAACAACAAAATACCAAACACCTATAGTGATTACTGCAATCACTATAACCGCAGGAACAAAATAAGAAGAAATAATATCAGCCATTCTTTGTATAGGAGCCTTAGAACCTTGGGCATCTTCCACTACTTTTATTATTTGGGCCAAAGCCGTATCTTTGCCTACCTTAGTTGCTTCAAATTTAAAGGTACCATGTCTATTTATAGTTGCTCCGATAACTTTGTCCCCTGCTTTCTTATCTACAGGAATACTTTCACCGGTTAACATAGACTCGTCTAATGCCGAATAACCTTCTTTAATAACACCATCAACAGGTACTTTTTCTCCTGGCCGAACCACAATTAAGTCGCCTGCAACTACTTCCTCAATAGGAATATCACTTTCCTTACCATCTCTGACTACTCTGGCTGTTTTTGCCTGCAGTCCCATTAGCTTTTTAATTGCTTCAGAGGTTTTTCCTTTAGCAATGGCTTCTAATAGCTTACCTAAGATTATTAAAGTGATAATTATTGCTGAGGTCTCATAATAAACGTGCATCTCTCCAATTTGCTGACCCCAAAAGGTAACAACAACACTGAATAGGTATGCTGCAGATGTTCCCAAGGCAACTAAGACTGCCATATTTGCGCTCTTATTCTTTAGTGCATAATAGGCATCTTTATAAAACTGGGCACCAGCGATAAATTGAATAGGTGTTGCTAAAGCTAACTGAAACAACATATTAAAAATAATATCCGGCACCCAGGTCCATTTAAACAGCTCAGCAAACATAAATAGTGCTAAAGGTAGAGAAAGAACTGCCGAGAAGATAAAATACATTTTCTGCTTTCTAATTTCTTTTTCCCTTGACTCCTTCTCTTTATCACTGTCCACCCTGTCTCCTGCGACCTGAGCTTTATAACCCAACTTTTCTATTACTGCCTTTAAGTCAACGGTTGAAACAACGGAACTATAATATGTTACTGAGGCCTTTTCTGTTGCCAAATTGACAGTTGCCCTTGCTACTCCCGGTAATAAATTGAGTTTTTTCTCTATCTTTGCAGCACAGGCAGCACAGGTCATTCCTTGAATTTTGAGATCAACATTATCAGCTACAACTTGGTATCCTAATTTGTTAATTTTTTCTACAAAATCAATTAATTTGATTTTTGTTGAGTCATACTCAATGGCTGCCTTTTCCATAGCTAAATTTACATTTACATTTGTCACACCAGCCATCTTGCTTAAGGATTTTTCAATTTTGGCAGCACAGGCTGCACAGGTCATTCCTTTTATTTTTAAACTACTTTTCTCCATTTAAATCATCCTTTCCATTCCATTAAACTGATGCTTCTAAAAAATAATATTAAATAATTCAAGGTTTTCTATTTATTATTCCTGAAAGCTTCATATTAAATCACCTCTAACTCCTTTTCACTATTAAAAACGACAAATTTGAATGAAGTATGAACCAACTGTGTCTAATCTTTGAACTTTTTGGTAAAAAAAGATACCGCTGTGTCTACCAACGGTATCCTAGGGGGTAAAATCGCTTAAAACAGTTCACTTTTACTGCTCATTTTGAAGGTTATTTGATTCTTCTAATTTTTTAGTCTCAGAGCCACGTCCATGGCAGCTGCCACCTTTATCTTTCATAAAGAACATCATTCCTATATGCATTAATGGACATAACAGTAGAATAAGCCAATAAAGATTACTCCCTCCGCCAGCAAGGTTTCTCAGCTGTGGAGCAAACAATACTAAAAGCAAGATTGGAGCTAAACAACATATTAACATTAATAATCCATGAAATACACCATGTTTCTTGTTATGGTTCAAGCTAACTCCTCCTAAAATATACTTTGTATACTGATATAATGGATAATACCTTTTAATAGTGTCTAATGTCTTATTAAAATGTGATAAAATTATGATATTTTTGCGTATTTTAGTTGAACTTATCGGAGTTCCCCTTACAAATTAAAGAGGAATAGATATAAGCATTTTAATTAATAACCTGCTTACAGAGTTCAAAAATGAAGCGAAGGGCTAATCCTTCGCTTCTTATGTTAAGGGAGGTGATAATTCACTTTTTTTTAAAGATTCAATAATTAATTTATCTAATTCTATACTCTTTTTTAAAACCTCTTGATCTTGAAAATCTCCCTTAGCCTGGTACAAATTATTAAGCTCTTGTCTTAAAACATATATTTTATATTCTAAATAAGAACTCACTTAACCCACCACCCTTTTAGCCAAGCCTTTGGCGAAGGTGGAAGCCTTATTTCGACTTATGCCACCTCAAACTTACGCTTTCTTTTTAATGCTAAAAAAGGGCCTGAGGCCCAGAAAACCCAATTACATCTTAACGCATTATTTAAAATACCTCATAATGTTGATAAAACTATGAAGAGTTTGACATTAATTAATAACTAGTTTTTCTTTTATTGTATCTTTATTTTCTACAAACTCGATATACCTTTGGACGGCTTTCTTTTTATCCTCTGAAAACACAGATAACGGAAATTGAATATCACATCTTTTTGATCAATAAGCTTTATATTCCTCAACGATTCTCCGTGGCCTCTGATACTGACCCGGTTAGGAACGTCTGATCAAACAGGTCTATGTAAATATACTGAGGAGCCTTAATGATTTCTTTTCTCATTAAAAGTATGTTGATTGCATTACCTGCGGCTAAAACCGAAGCTAGTCCAACACCAACGCTGCAGGTTGGAACCGGTCTCTGCCCCGCAATGATTTCCTGAAGCATTTCAAGGGACATGGCGTGGGCGGCATAAGAGGGAACAACGGGCAGGATCCTTTCAGTCGGTACAGACAATTCCCCGAGATTTTCCAAGTCCTCGTTTAGCGGTATTTTATTATATTCTTCAAGGGTGATCCCCTGGGGATCAAAATTGGTCAGAAGTGCCCCAAAACCGATTGCCCCGGCAAAGAAGTAATAGATGCCTCTTTTTCTGGCTGCCCGCTGTAAGTAAATGGACTCTTTCCACGCACCATAGTCCATTTCGTCAATAACCAGGTCGCAGCCTTCTAAAAACTGGATTGCACTCTCCTCTGAAGTAATACCATTATTATCATAGTAAATGCTGGCCTCGGGGTTAATATCCTTGATATCCTGATAAACAACTTCAGCCTTATTTCGCTCCAATGTGAGCATCGTGGAACCATGCTGCCTGTTTAAGTTGCTTTGTTCAAAGGTTCCCAAGTCGGTAATCTTTATGTTGCCCACACCTAGTCTAATCAGTCTTTCAACCAAAAGACCACCAACCCCACCTACACCAGCTACAGCGATGGTTGATTTTTTCAGTTGTTCCTGCTCTGCTTCCGTAAATATACCAATATTACGAATGAAACTCTCCTGGTATTGCTTACTCATTAATACCCCTCCCCGTACACTAAATAATTTGCGGTCATACACAAGGAGTTTACTTCTTTTTACAACTGATAAATTCCTTTAAATTAGTTCTATTTATTGAATCTTTATCTTCTACAAACTTAAGGGAAAACTAATTAATAAAACATTTATTTACAATGAATTAACCCGATCCGGAACTTAATAAGCAATGATAACGTCAATATTACTAAATAACGAAATCAAAAAGGAAAAGGTGGTTTATATGTACTGACCAGCATCGAAAAAATACAAAACTAGAAACATTAGGCTGCCCCTAAAGCTAAAGCGGGGTAGCTTTTTTGCTATTATAATATTTACTCTATTTAAAGAATAATTGGAAAATGGAGGAATGTAAAATGCGCGAGCAGTTAAAAAGGTTTATAAAAAAGATAAAGGCACCTTCGTTAAGTACCTTTATCTTTCTCAAATTGAAAGGTTAATATTATTTACTCGGTGCAACTTTCTTTGCACTAAGTAGATATTTATGAAAGAAGTACTCTAGTACCGCGACAATTCCTGCAAATAATAATAATGAAAAAAAGCTTGTAGTAAATTGAAGTATTATTATGCTATAAATATATGCTGTTAAAGCACCCATTAAACCATCACCTAAAGAAGCAACTATATTACCAAGCCTTGGCAGTACCACAAGATCGCCTAATAGATAATTAAGGACTGTACCCAATAAACTTACTATAAATATACTAGTTAATGTATTATTGTCAATAAAGCCAAATGCAACCCATGCAGCAGCAAAAGTCATAATAAATTTTAACAGTAAGGCCTGTGTTGTTCTGCTCATAGTGGTTACCCCCTTGAAAATTTTTTTTATAACTACCATGAGTATTATTTACAAATAAGATATATAATAACCAGCGCATTATATGGTTAATATTTCCATATATAATATAAATTTGTATTGTAAATAATACTTATGTATTTTAAAAATAAGGAGGATTAACAATGATTCATAATGAAGTAAGCCAAATCGGTCAAACTCTTAATCAAATGTACGAAATGGCAGAACAAATGAGGCAAATGGAAGAAAGTAATCGTCAAATGCTAAATCAACTTGCCCAAAGGGAAGCAAACGTCGTTCAGCAAATACAAACACTTCAACAAATGTTACAGCAAAGTAATAGAGCAGTACAAAATCTACAAAATCAAATTCAAGGTACTTTTAACCAAAGCCTAGTTTCCCAAAATAGCTTAAGAGGGACAGGGACTTACTCAAATACTGATATAAATGTAGGACCAACTCATAATTTTGCACAAGGAATGATGAGAACCTCCGCTCCAATGGTTGATCCCAGAACAATGGATCCTAGTACATATGAAAGTTCTTTACAGCGGTTTAACATTTAAAGAAATAGAAAAATTAGCAGGTATAGTTACCTGCTAATTTTTTATAACTATACCCCTACTAAAGAAACTGTCCCCCCTTTGCGTACTGCCTGGGATGCTATTTCAATAGCTGATTTCGAGTCTCCCTGTAGCTTAAGTGCAGTCTCGAGCATTTCTATAGTTGACATTTTACCGTCCATGCCCAGACAATCTATAAATGCAAATCTGAGCCACATATAGCCGTAAATGTAACTCTGATAATTGCATCATCAGGCTTAGTTATAACAGGGTCATCGACATTTCTTACTTTAACATCTTTTATTCCTTCATAAACAACTGCCGTCAATTTCCCTCAACTCCCGTAGGATTTTCTAAATCTATTGAATAAAACAAACCCCCGGAAAACCAGAGGCGAAAATTTGTTTAAGTATTGGCATTCAATACCCAGTCAGCTTGTTTAAATGTTTGACTAATCTGCTCTTCAGGCGAAAGATAGGGATTATACCAGCCTTTTTTTAGTGATAAGGCAGTCATTGCTTCATGAGCCAAAACATTCTGAGTTAAGAATTCGTTATATATTCTTCTAACTTCGGGGGTTGCAGATTCTAAGGTAGCACCAAGATAAGCAACTGATGCTCCTTTAAGACCCATTAGAGTATCGTTGGCAATTATTTGATCATTAAGTTTAATATCATTATCACTTCCGAGAATATTTTGGATAAGATTTGCCATTAGTGCACCTCCGAGGTTATTATATCGTTTTCACTTATAAATTGCTTTAATGCCTTGATTCTGGCCTCGCTTGCTTGAACTCCAGATTTTGCTAAAGTTAAAAATTCATCATCTTTAATTAGGGTCTGGGTAGCTTTTGCTTTAGCGACTGAATTGGTCTCCATTTGCAATAACTCACGAATTTGAAGCATTTCAGCAGTTGTTATTTGGCTCATATGTCATTCCTCCTAGCTTTTTTATTATTATTTGTTAAAAATATTTTATTATTCTCCATAATAAAAAAATAAGAGAAGGGCCTTGCGGCCCTTCTATAACTCCTTCTTAATACTGCTTTCACCATCCTGCATTGCAGTTATAGTATCCACAGGATCTTTTACAGACTCCATTCTTTTACCATCTCTTAGTTCCTTATCAATTTTTTTCTCTTTTTTTATCTGGTTTAAAGCCTTTCCTTGGTCCATTTGAATTTTATCCTTCATAAAATAACCCCCCTTAAGTTATATAGGTATGGTATATTTTTTGTATCTAAGGGGTTAAATATTCAAATTTAAAGGAAACTAAAAACGGTAGAAATAAATCTAGATAATACATGTCTCCATTATTAAGTGGTGTTCAAATATTTGCAGTTCCCATCCCTTACTTCTTTTTTCCTGTTCATAAATGTAGGATTCCGCATCTTTTTTTCTGATAAATATCCGATCTAAGGAAACAACTCCATTAGTATCTATCAGCTTAACTACAAAAACCTTCAACATAAATGTACCTCCTATCTTTTTCGTAGGATATTAGAACTTTAATTATTTTTTAGTTTAGCTATAACAGTAATATTTATATAATGTTTATATAATCTTTATATATATTTTATACGAAAAATTTTTATTTTTCTATATTATTCTGAATTTTTTATTTACTTTTATATAATTATTACATGGTTATATAATAAATTTTTTTTATAAGTCTGTTATTAATGTTAATTCAATCTTGAATTAACATTAATAACGTTTTTAGTAATCATAGTAATCAATAACTTTTATGAAAGAAAAGTAAAAAATATGCAGGAAGCTATTATAGAATACACGAAATTTTTATATACTATGTTATAAGACATTAATTTTAAAAGTTAAGTAAAACAACATAACAAATACAATAAAAGCTTATAAGCTTTGAATCGGAGTAAAATAAAAAACCAGGAGGTGAATTATGAAAAAATATGTAGTAAAGATTGTAGATACAAATGGTGTTGTATCAGACGACAGGATATTTTCTAACAGGGACGAAGCTGAAATATATAGGTTTGAACAAGAGAAGAAAAGCAAAGGATGGGAGCTCCATATTTTTGAATATCCTGTCATAAATGCTAATATGTTTTGAGTAAATGTAATAACAAGGGCCGAAAGGTAAGCGCAATTGTTTGAAATATTAGTTAATTAATTTTTGAAAATCCAGTATATATTTACTGGATTTTTTTATTTTTATATAATACGGCAGGACCAACTAATTGTTTAAACTCTTTATAATTTAGGTAATTATATTTAAAATAGAAATATAATTTAACAGGAGGTTGACGTATATGATTAAATGGAAAGATGATTATAAAATTGGCGTACCACAAATTGATGAACAGCATGAAAAACTTTTTGAGATTTGTGATAGAGCCTATGCACTTTTGAAAAATAAAATTTACCTTGATAAGTATGACAGAATCATCCAAATATTAGATGAATTAAAAGATTATACAATATATCATTTCAAATTTGAAGAAGAATACATGCAAAAGATTGGTTATAAAAAACTATTATCTCAAAAAGTTTCTCATAATGATTTTATTGAAAAAATTAACAATATAGATCTAAAAATAGTTGATGAAAAACAGGATATTGCAATAATGGAAGTTTTAGATTTCGTACTAAAATGGATTGAATATCATATCTTAAATGAAGATAAGAAAATCTCAACAATATAGAAATTGTAATCCATTACCTATAAATATCTTCTAAAATATAATTGTATTAAAGTTGACCAGCCCTATATTTACACTAAAAAGAGGAGAGGAACTAATTTCGTTCCTCTCCTCTTTTTAATATCCACCGGCTGAACCTGGGAATCTATTATCAACTTCCGGGTAATAGCTATCCTCAATCACCTGGATGGCCGTAGTAGAACCATAGAAATGCTCTAAAGACAAATTTTCCAAGGAGTATTTATCTGTCATAAGTTTAAGCAGTTGTAAATCCCATGCTCCTTCTTCAACCCAAAGAGCACTGCCCTCATAATGAATTCTTGGTGCATCCAAGGCTTCTTTTAGTGTTTTATTTAACTCTATTATCTGAATAATTACAGCTGCAACAATAGTAATTATTCTTCTCGAACCTGGGGTGCCAATCGCTAAAAATGGCCTGCCATTTTTTAGAGCAAGGGTTGGGGTCATATTTGATAAATTAGAACGGCTTGGCTGTGGTGCATTAGGATGCAGAGGATCTGTACTAAATTGAGACATCCCACAATTGAGTACTATCCCCGTTCCCGGAACTGTTAGACCTGAACCAAACCAGAGTTGACCATTGGTTTGTGTTAGTGATACCATATTTCCTTCTTGGTCTACTGTACATAGATGGGTAGTATGACCTATATCCTCCGACTTATTAAAATAGGTACTATATTCACCCCTTTTTATCTTTTTAGCAGCTTTTTTGCAATATTCTTCATTTATTAA
The DNA here is from genome assembly GCA_000961765.1 of Clostridiaceae bacterium BRH_c20a. Taxonomy (GTDB): domain Bacteria; phylum Bacillota; class Peptococcia; order Peptococcales; family BICA1-8; genus BICA1-8. The sequence goes on from LADT01000081.1 coordinate 24,878, forward strand.
GTGTAAAATTTCAGCCTGGTTAACTGTTCTTTTTTCTAATACTTTAAACCGATCTTCGAAGGCTACCTGCATAACATGATACATAGCATCAAGCTGTTCTAGTTCCGTAAGCTCTTTTAATTCTATATTTTCAATGATTTTCAATATCTGCGCCATTGTGATGCCGCCTGAATTAAACAAAGGGAAATAAATGTCATAGCCATGATATGTAATATTGCCAGGCGTCTCAATTTTAACCTCATAGTTAATTAGATCCTCTTTTGTTAATATACCCTTTCCTTTTTTGATAAGGGCTAAAAGAGATTCAGCAATTTCACCTTGATAAAATACTTCTTCACCCTGTTCTTGAATTTTTTTTAAAGTTTTGGAATAATCGGGTAGTTTTAAGATATCTCCTTCTTTAACATTGCCAACCTGAAATACTTTTTTAGTTTCGGAGTCTAGGTGATCTTCATTTATTGCTCGGTATAGAGCAGAATTTATTCTAAATCCGTCTTCAGCTAATAGCCTGCTTGGTTCAATACACTTACTCAAGGGTAGCTTGCCATATTTTTCTGAAATGGTGCTTAAGCCTTTTAGTACCGTCGGAATGCTTACCGCTTTATGACCCACTGTATTAGAACTATTTATAAACATATCAGGACTACTATTTTGTGGAGCTTGAGGACCAAAATTAACAACTAGGACCTCTTTTCTTTCTTTGAGGTATATTGTTGCATAACCACCTAAACCTCCTATACCGGAATTTTGGGGGTCGACGACACTTAAAGCAAAAGCAGTAGCTATTGCAGCATCGACGGCGTTCCCACCTAATTTTAGAATTGAAATACCTGCTTCTGTTGCTAGTTCATGGGCACTTGATACTGCGCCATTTTTATACACAAAATACACTCCCTAACTTTATTCAATACCATATTATTCGTTACCAAATATTATTTTCCTATTTAAGTATAAAAAATAAAACCCTCGATGAATCATAGGGTTTTAAAGTGTAAATATTAATTTACCTAGTACATTTTCAATAGGAACACTACCTATTATTCTGCTATCTGCACTATGATTTCTATTATCACCTAAGACATAAATATGTCTTTCTGGAATAACTACTTTATAATTAGGTGTATACATTTCTTCTTTAATGTACTTTTCTTCTAAAAGTTCTCCATTTCTGTATATCCTTCCATCTTTAAATTCGATAACATCTCCGGACCTACCGATTACTCTTTTTATCCAATATTTATCTTCTGGAATTTGTTTAAATAAGAGTGAGGAGATTTTATTATATTTAAAGGTAAAAACCAGGTCATCTTTTAAAGTATGTTTTTTCTTAACCTGACTGTCAATGATAACTATCTCCTCATAGTCTGGCTCTATATCAAAGGTGTTCAGGATTTTCGACATAACCACCAAATCGCCTTCTTGAAGGGTAGGTTCCATAGAGGAGCCGAAAACATTACTGGGCTGAAGTATAAAAAGATTAATAATTACAGCTATCACTAGGGCTAGAGCAACTGTACTAAGAGCCTCAGATAGAAAACTAAATAATTTCAATGATGATCGCCTCATAATCTTTATTTATTTATAAACATAATATATCAATTATTACTTATTGAATAGAGTTAAATTTTAGCTATCGAAATGACAATATTTTTATCCTAATAATATATCCGGGTAGAGTTACTGCAATTATTGCAGGTAATATATATTTCACTATTGTATATTTCGTTCTCATCTAATTCCATGTTTATCTCAATAAGGGATTCATCAACAACTCCACAATTCTGTCCCTTTACTATTAACGCTTCTTCATGACAATTCTGGCAAATTAATTTAAAGTCAGTGCTCATAAATACCACCTCCTTTTGCAACTCTTCTTCGCCATAACTTAAAAATTACCTTTTCAAAATTTTCAACAAATTTCAACAAGAAAGACCTCCGTTTTATTAGCTCCATTACTTAAAGTACAAAAAAACCAGCACAAGGCTGGCTGGTTTATAAAGGGTTTGTATTAAGTTAACTACTTCTTGATTAAGCTTTCTGCTGATAACTCCAAAAGGCTTACAGCCTTTTGGATAAAATGATCTCTTTTTTCAGGGTCCGCTTCCTGTAATTCTTTTTCAAGTTTATCCATAATAGCAATTGTCATATCAAGTAACATAATATCACCCCACTTAGCTATGTTACCCTTAGTATAGCCCCTAAGTGTTTTTTAATTCCTGGGATTAGAGAACTTCTTCAATATAGTTTTCAATATCTTCTATGGTTGCTTTACCCTCAACGGATACAATATGCCCATTTAAAATAAATAGTGGGTAATTCTTTAGGTTTTGGTAATCAATATCCATGTGTTGTGACAATTGGTCCATTTTATTGCCCTCATACACCTCGATAATCATCTGGGGATATTTTTCTCGGAGACTATTCAAAAATTGAGCTAATATATCTGCATCACTATTATACCGAGGGTCTTCATTTTCATAAAGAAATACTTCCATCCGTAAATCTTGCATCTATATCACCCCAATTAGATAATATTTCCTTTGTATCATTTCACGCTATCAAAAATAATATTCAATAAACTTATAATCCACGCCATCCCTCAGGGCGGAAAACTTTATCTCCTACCTTTTTTGCATCATTAAGAATACTCAAAAGCATTTCTTTATCTTGATTTAAAGTTCCTTTTAAAGCTAGATAATTCGAAGCATGGTTACTTCTAAACACACAATTTCTTAAATCCAAATTATGAATAAGTCCGGATAATTCATCAATAATTTCCATTGGTTCTAATAATAAGAATTCTCCCCTTCTCACTTGACTAGCTAAGGGAGTAATATCTTCAACCATCAGGGTCAAGGCTCCTAAATATTCTGGTCCAATCTCATTTATAACTCTAGCCGTCTCTTGGGCATGTTCATGCCTTAGTACTCTTCCACCTAATCCCAAAATAATAGTACTTGATAATGCAAAGCCAGCTTTCCTTGCCTTCTGACCTGCTTCTATCATTTCCTGGGCTGTAACACCTTTATTTATTAGCTTTAAGACTTCTTCGCTTCCACTTTCAACCCCTAAATAGAGCATAGTAATCCCACTAGCTCGTAGCTCCTTAAGCTCTGTTTCACTTTTCTCCAGAATGTCCCTAGGACCCGCATAAGCAGTAACCCTTTCTAAATTCGGAAAATCATTATATATTTTTTTTACAATTGCCTTAAGTAACTTTGAATCTATTGCTAGAGCATTACCGTCTGCTAAAAAAATCCGGCGAGCCATAGGGTAATAGTCTTTAGCCCAACTGATGTGCTTTTCAATCTCCTGCTCAGATAAAATACGAAATTTCTTTGTCTTGTACATAGAACAAAAGGTGCATTTATTATGGGAGCAGCCCTGGGTAATTTGCAGAATTAGGCTTTCTGCCTCACTAGGCGGGCGATATAAAGGCATGTCATATGGCATTTTGCTCAACTCCCTTCTGGGCAATACCCATACCCATTTTTACTTTAGTTTCCATTCCCTTAAGGGTATTATTAATCAGGTCTTCATCAATAGTTATCGTATCAGGCTTCAAAAACATTATTACAGTTGACCCGCCAAATTTAAAATAGCCTTTCTCTTCGCTTTTGGCTACCCTTTTATTAGGTGAATAGGTCTGGATTATAGTTCCTACACAAGTGGCACCAACTTCAATTATTAGAATATCATCAAAATTATCAGAATGAAAAAGGGTTAACTGCCTTTTATTTTGACAATAAATTTGAGCCTTTTTTCTAAGGGCTATAGGGTTTACAGAATAATAAGCCCCTTTGATTTCCTGGGCTACATCAGCAATCCCATCAGCAGGAAAATGAAAACGGTGATAATCAACAGGACATAAACGAAGAACAAAACAAAAACCGCCTCTATAATCTTGGGCCAACTCTTGATCACCTATTACCTCACTCAAGGAAAAATTACTGCCCTTAACCTGAATAAGCTGGTCAATATCAATATCTGCATAAGCCAAAAGCCGTCCATCAGATGGGGAAATTAAACTGTTAGCATTTGAATCAATTGGTCTAGCCCCTTCTTTTAGCTCCCGATAGAAAAAATCATTAAATGAACTATACTCTTCTATTGGTACCTTGTAATCATCCATATCTATTTCATAATCCTTTACAAAGGCTGCTATCTTTTTAGAACTTATTGCCCGATCTTGAAGCTTCCCATAAAAATAACTAAATAGCTTTTTCTTAAAAAGCAGCTCTAATAAACCCATCCCTATAGGGTGCTCATAAAGCCATTTCAAATACTTCTCTCCGGCTATTTTTTCTTCTATTATATTCTTAGTTTCGCGATCAAAATACTTTATCGGCAAGAGGGTCCACCCCACAATCTCTTAATTCCCATAGCCACCATAAAAATACTTAGGTTCATACATTACTACAAAGGCATTAGGCTCTAGTTCTTTTATTCTTGCCTCTAGTCCTGCATACCTTTTTTTCTTAACAAGAATATACAGCATATCCTTGTCACCCTTCAAACCACTGACTTTCCAATTTGTTATAGCATAATTGTCTTGTCTTAAGGCTTCTACTAGGCAAACTAGATTCCCCTCAGCAATAACCTGCACAATCAAATGTCCCATATTAAGTCTTTTCTCAACAATTGAGCCTGTTAAAACCCCTGCTGCATAACCAGCAGAAGCTATTAATATACCAATAATATTATTATTGCCTGTTCCTCCAATTGCATAAGCGAATGTTGCCATATATATAAAGTTTTCCGTAGCAGCAATAATTGATGCAATACCCTTTTTACCTCTGATAACCATAATAACTCGGATTGTGTTCAATGAAACATAAATAGCCATAGCAAAGAAAATGAGAAGATATTGTTGCATTACTCAGTATTTACCTCCACTCCATTTAGAAACTTTCCAATTATGAATCTGCAAGTATTAAGATTCCTGCATTTTTCATTTCATTTTGTTTCATTCAGAATTATCAAGTGTTGCCCGAAGGATTACTGTCATCCTGAGCGATAGAGAAGGATCCTATGTAGTCAAGAACCTTAGATCCTTCGGTCGTACCTCCCTCAGGATGACACAGCAACAATCAGTAGCTTTCATAATAAAGATTTATTTTTTGGGCTTTCTATTTTTAAAAGTTCTGGTTTCTTTTCTTGATGGTTTAATTAACGCTTGAGGGCCATAGCCTATTAAATCCTTGCGTTCAGCCTTTATTAAGGCCTCTAAAACAAGACCGTAGTTTTTGGGGTCTCGATACTGTAATAAAGCCCGCTGCATAGCCTTCTCCTTAGCTGAACGGGGGACATAAACTTTTTTCATGGTTCTTGGATCAAGCCCAGTATAATACATTGTTGTAGAAAGGCTGCCAGGTGTTGGAATGAAATCCTGTACCTGTTCCGGATTATAACCCATATCTCTAATATATTCTGCCAAAAGCACAGCATCTTTTAGGGTACTGCCAGGATGACTAGAAATAAAGTATGGTACAAGGAACTGTTTTTTCTTTAGCTTGTCATTCATAACCTGATACCTATTTGTAAACTTTTCATATACTTCTTTGCGGGGTTTACCCATCATATCTAATACCCGAGCTGAAACATGCTCTGGCGCTACTTTTAACTGCCCGCTGATATGGTGCTGGCATAATTCCTTCAGAAAATTTTCCTTGGGGTCATTTACAATGTAATCATACCTCAGTCCAGAACGGATAAAGACCTTCTTAATGCCCGGGATTGTCCTAACTTTACGCAACAACTGTAAATATTCTTGATGGTCTATATCTAAATTAGGGCATGGCTCAGGATGAAGACACTGCTTGTCTTGACATGCCCCTAATTTTTTTTGTTTTTTACAAGCCATATTTCTAAAATTTGCAGTAGGACCACCTATATCATGGATATATCCTTTAAAACTGGGTGCTTGAGTTAATAACTGGGCCTCCTCAATTATGGACTCCTGGCTTCGGTTTTGGATAATCCGCCCCTGATGAAAATTCAGAGCACAAAAGGAGCATCCACCAAAACAGCCTCGATGGCTGGTGATGCTAAACTCAACTTCCTCTAATGCGGGAACGCCACCTTGTTTCTCATATACAGGATGATAGGTTCTCTCAAAAGGAAAACTAAAAATTTCATCAAGTTCTTTTTGTGCTAAGGGATCGGCTGGCGGCAGCTGGATTAAAAAGCGACTTCCATGAGGTTGAATAACTTTTTTTCCCAAAAAGGGGTTTTGTTCTCGATATTGTTGCATATAGGCTTTAGCATAATTTATTTTATCTTCACTAACATCTTCAAAACCAGCTGCTAATATATAACCTGGCTTTTCTGGAAGACTAGTACTAATATAACAGGTTCCCGCTATATTTGTAAGACTTTCAATAGTAGCACCTTGCTCTAAAGCCCTAGCAATAAACTTAATCTGTTTTTCTCCCATTCCATAAACTAATAAATCTGCCTTTGCATCAAAGAGGATTGACCTTCTTACTTTATCATCCCAATAATCATAATGGGCAAAACGCCGCAAACTAGCTTCGATACCCCCGATTATTACCGGTACATCTTTAAATGCCTCTTTGACTTTATGGGAATAAACAATTGTGGCTCTGTCCGGACGCAGTCCTTTTTTTCCGCCTGGTGAGTACAAATCTGTAGACCTTGGCTTTTTGGCTGCAGTATAGTGATTAACCATGGAGTCAATATTACCGCTGGTAACTAAAAAGGCTAATCTGGGTTTTCCTAGCTTTTTGAAATCATCCACTGTATGCCAATTGGGTTGGGAGATAATTCCCACACTAAACCCTTCGGCTAATAAGACCCTACCGATTAGAGCAGCTCCAAAACTGGGGTGATCAATATAAGCATCTCCAGAAACGATAATAAAATCAAGGTTGGACCAACCTAATTGTTCCATATCATATTTATCAATGGGTAAAAACTTATTTCTACTCATAAAAACTCCTGTTTTTTCGTTTTATTTATTAATTATAATACCCTATTAAATAGGTAAAAACAAAATAAAAAAGTCAGAACCTTAAGTCCTGACTTTTTTATTTTATCTTATAGTTATTTGTTACCCATATTTTGTTCGGCAAACTGGATCATCTTTCTAACCATGTAGCCACCTACATAACCGTTTTCACGGGAAGACAATGAGCCTTTGTCGGCTTGGTTGTAATTTGACATACCTAATTCGTTAGCAACCTCAAATTTAAATTGGTCTAAAAAATTACTAGCACCTTGAACTGCAGGTTTATTTGTGTTTCTTGCCATGTTTTTAACCTCCTTTTATTTTAAGTTCAGTACTATTTTGTGATTTTTTAAAAATAATATGTATAATTGGAGGTTGTATTTTTTGTAAAAAAATCAAAATTGTACAAAAAAGTCTTAAATATAAATATTCTTAAAAACTACAAAGTTTCCTTAAGGTTATCCTTGGTAAGTCTAGCTTTTTTAAATAAATAATAATAATCTTTAATACTAGTATGTTGAATTTGGGCGGGATCTTCTTTCATTACAGTATAGACATGCTGAATTGAAACACCGATTAGAAAGGCGGCTAAAAATGTCCCAATACCTACTAATCCTCCCATGAAATAACCAGTTATAAGGACCGAAGTTTCTAAAATGCCCCTTATTTTCCAGACAGGTTGTTTAGTCTTTTTAAGTAAACCAACCATTAAGCCATCTCTAGGACCTGAACCTAAGCCTGCGCCCATATAAAAATAGGTTCCCCAGCCAAAGAGATATAAACCTAAGGACAGCATAAATAATTGCTGACCTAAAGATGATGCTAATGGAATTAAATTATAATCCCGTATTAAGTCAATAAACAAACCTACTAGGTACATGTTTAAAACGGTGGCAACTCCGGGAACTTCACCCAAAAGTACACATAATAATAACAATACTATTCCTACCAGCTGACTGATTTGCCCCAAGGACAAGGTGCTATAATTAGTTATCCCGAGGTGTAATACATCCCAAGGAGTTGCACCAAGCTGGGAATGAATTGTAAGAACTATAGCTATAGAAAAAACAAAAAGTCCAAAAACGAGCCTAATTAATTTTTTTAAAAAATTCATCTAATCATCTCCACGAAAGATATTATTACACCATAAAGGACAAAATTATTGATAAAGTAATCATACTAAATACAGTACTTAAAAAAGTAATACTAGAGACAAAATCTGGTAATACATCATACTCCAAAGCATAAATTGTGATTATTGCAGCTGTAGGCATAGCTGCTTGTAAAATCATGACTTTTTCCAAAAGGGGATCTAGCGAGAAAAAACTTAAAACAAAAAAAACTAACAAGGGAGATATTATTAACCTTAAGCTTAAGGCAAGAGATGTTTTAACCCAGTCAAATTTAGTGACTTGGATCTCTGCTAACTGCATACTTAAAGTTATCATTATCAGGGGAATAGCTCCCTGGGCAAAAAAATCAATGGATTTAAATAATGGATCGGGAAAAGGAAAAGTTGATAATTTAAATAAAATCGGAATATATACCGCATGAATAATAGGGTTCTGCAAGACCTTCTTTAAGGCTATTTTCCATGATGCTTTCCCTTTAGCTGCAATATAAATTCCAGTCGTACTCATAAAAATTGTATGAACTATCATAATTACCACAGAATATTCAAAAGCTACCTGGCCTAAGGCAAGTAAGGCTAAAGGAACACCTATATTTCCGTTATTCATAAAGGATGTAGATAATATTAATGCAGTGCTTTCTTTAGTATTGTTTTTTAACAACTTGTTTATTAAATAGTTGATTAAAATTAAACCATGGGTTAAAAGAATTATATATATACCTATATGCAGGTAATTTATATTCCAGCTTGTTTCGTAAATAGTTTTAAAAACTAAAGCAGGTAAAAAAACATATAAACTAACTGTAGAAACTGTTTTTAAATCAAGTCTATACTTTTTTTGCAGTGCAAACCCAAATACAGACATAATAACAATAGGTAAAATCACATTGATAAAAGCCAATTTTTTGTCCTCCCGAGATGAAGTTGTTTTGAGCTATAAGTTTAATAATAAACTTTATTAAAACTATTAGCAATAGATAGATTCTTCTATACTGTTAATATTTGTTAATAATTAGTTTCCTAAACAATCTTGAATATTTTGTGGAAATATGCTAATAT